>NZ_CP082923.1:1293320-1939980 GCF_019931575.1 Caulobacter segnis
AAGCGACGGCCGCGCTCAACGCCAGCGCCATCGCGGCGGCGGCGAACATCCTACGCATATCGACTCCCCCAAACCTGTTCGACGCCGACGCTAGGGTTGAGCTTGGCTGTTGTCTATCCCTGGGCGCGCGTTCAGGCCGCCGCCTTGGCGCGGCGGACGACGATCAGGCCCAGCCAGATGGCGGGGACCATCAGGGCCGCGCCGAACCAGTAGGGGCCGCCGCTGGCCAGGCCGAACAGCGGGCCGGCCAGCAGGGGGCCGCCGATTCGGGCCAGAGAGCCCGCGGCCATGTTCAGGCCCAGCATCTGGCCCTGGCGGTCGGGCGGGCTGGCGCGCGAGATCAGGGCCGCCACGCACGGGAAGACCAGCGACTGGCCGAAGGCCGTGCAGCCGACCGCGACCATCGCCAGGCTGGCGTGGGGCGCGAATGGGGTGAGCAGCAGGCTGATCGCGATGATCGACAGGCCCGTGGTCAGCACCTGGCCCTCGCCGAAGCGGCGGGCCAGGCGGCCGGTCAGCACGCCTTGGCCCAGCGAGGCGATGACGCCGATCACCGCGAAGCACAGGCCGACTTCGCGTGGGCCCCAGTCGAAGCGGGCGTTGGCCCACAGGCCGAAGATCGACTCCATGCCCGCGAAGGCGCCGGTCGAGACCAGGGTGACCAGCAGCACGCGCGACAGCACCGGGTGGGCGGCGGCCTGGCCGAGGGCCTCGCGCCGGCCTGGTTGCTTGACGCCCGGCGCCGAGGGGGCGCGGCTCTCGGCCACGAACAGCACGACGCCGGCCACGGCCAGGGCGGCCATGCCCGCGGCGACGAACAGGGGGATCTGGAAGCCCAGTTGGCCGGCGCTGGGATGGGCCAGCAGGCCGCCCAGCGACGGGCCGATCACGAAGCCGGCCCCGAACGCCGAGCCCAGGAGGCCCATGCGACCCGCGCGCTTCTCGGGCGGGGTGACGTCGGCCATGTAGCCCTGGATCGTCGAGATGTTGCCGCTGCCGAAGCCGCCGACCAGGCGCACGGCCATGGCGACCCAGATGTTCGGCGCGAAGGCCAGGGCCACATAGGCGATGGCGTTGGCCAGGATGGTGACCATCAGCACCGGCCGCCGGCCGATGCGGTCCGACAGTCGGCCCCAGAACGGCTCGCCGAAGAACTGGCCCAGGCTGTAGGCCGCGAACATGGTCGTCACCTGCCACGGCGCGGCGTTCATCGCCTTGGCGTAGAAGGGCAGCAGCGGAATGACCACGCCAAAGCCCACAAGGTTGATGAAGACAACCAGGAGCAGGACGGCCAGGGCGCGAGCGCTGTGAGCGGGATCGGACATCAGGGGGCGGGGTTTACGCCCGAACCTTCGGCTTGGCGACCCTGGGAGACCAAGGGCTCCCGCGAAGGCGCAAAACAAAACGCCCCGGCCGCGAGGCCGGGGCGTTTCGATGTCTACCCTGTGATCGAACCTAGCGCGGGGCCAGGATCATGATCATCTGCCGGCCTTCCATGCGCGGCTCGTATTCGACCTTGGCGACCTCGTCGAAGTCGGCCTTGACCTTGAGCAGCAGCTTCATGCCGAGCTCCGGGTGGGCCATTTCGCGACCGCGGAAGCGCAGGGTGACCTTCACCTTGTCGCCTTCCTCGAAGAAGCGAGTCATCGCCTTGGCCTTCACCTCGTAGTCGTGAATGTCGATGTTCGGGCGGAGCTTGATCTCCTTGAGCTCGACCACCTTCTGCCGCTTGCGCGCCTCGTTCTTCTTCTTCTGCTCCTGGAACTTGAACTTGCCGTAGTCCAGGATCTTGCAGACGGGAGGATTGGCGTTCGGAACGATTTCCACCAGGTCCAGGCCGGCTTCCTCTGCCGCTTCCAGAGCGGCGGACGTCGGCATTTCGCCTTGCTTCTCGCCATTCTGGTCGATCAGCAGGACGCGGGGGACGCGGATGTCTTCGTTGATACGCGGTCCGTCTTTAACGGGCGGCGTTTGCATAGGACGGCGAATAGGGCGGCTCCGGAGCAGTTGATAAGGATACAGCTGAACGCATGCGCGCCGCGCTGGGCGCGCCGCGAGAAACTGATATATGACCCGCCGGCCGCCGCGTATCAAGCGAAGGCGGCCAAAGAGACGCCGGCCGGGTCCAGTTTTTTTGACCAGAGCCGACCCCCGGAGGGGCTTTGGCGTTCAAAGGGGCGGAAACGGCGGGCGGGGGAAGAGTTTTCCCGGATCAAGACCCCTGCCTCGACCGTCATGACTCAGCATCGCCACACCGCCCTGGAGGACATCCACGCCCTCCTGATCGGCTCCAGTTTCATCGCCGTGGGCCTGACTCTGCTCAAGGCCGCCGGTCTGGTCACCGGCGGGGTGGCCGGGGTGGCGCTGATCATCTCGTATCTGAGCGGCGGCTGGCCGGTCGGCGTGGTGTTCTTCGTCCTGAACCTGCCGTTCTACGTTCTGGCCCAGCGGACCCTGGGCTGGACCTTCACCTTCAAGACCCTGGCCACCAACCTGCTGCTGGCGGGCCTGGCCTGGGGCATGCCCTACTGGCTGAAGGTCAGCCACGTCGACCCGATCTTCTCGGCGGTGTTCGGCGGCACCATCATCGGCATGGGCATCCTGGCCCTGGCGCGGCACCGCTCCAGCGTCGGCGGCGTCGGAGTGCTGGCGCTCTATCTGCAGGAACGGCGCGGGATCAGCGCCGGCAAGGTGCAGATGGCGGCCGATTGCCTGGTCGTGGCCGCGGCCTTCTTCACGATTCCCTTCGACAAGCTCCTGTTGTCGATCGCCAGCGCCGTGGCCCTGAGCGCGGTGATCATCGCCAATCACAAGCCCGGACGGTACGCCGGATACTAGCGCGCCAGCAGGGCGATGGCCGCGCTGGCGACGGTGCTGACGGGCAGGGCCTGCAGGTCCGGCGAGCGGATCACGGCCACATGGCCACGCGGGGCGCAGAGGTCGGGGTCCGAGGCGTCGGAGAACAGGGCGATGGTTGGCGCGCCGGCGGCGGCCAGCAGGTGCGTCGGGCCGGTGTCGTTGCCGACAGCCAGGGCGGCCTTGGCGCCCAGCATGGCCAGTTGGGCGAAGTCGGTGCGGCCGGTCAGGTCGCGCGCGCCGCCGGTGGCCTTCTGGATATGGCGCGCCATGGCGCTTTCCTGGGGGCCGCCGATGATGACGATGTCCAGGCCGCGCGCCTTCAGGTGCGAGGCCAGCTGGGCGTAGTATTCGACGGGCCAGCGCTTCTCGGGCCGGTGGGCCGAGCCGCCCGGAACCAGCAGGACATAGGGCTTGGGCGCGGGGGCGGCGGTGGCGCGTGACTCCTTGTGCTTGCGCAGAATCCACGACAGATCCGGCGGCGGCGCGCCGCCCGGCTCGGTCGGGGCGTCGGGCCACACGCCGGCGGCCCGCAACTGGTCGGCCTGGCGTTCCAGGGTGTGCATGCGCAGGCGGGCCTTGCCCTTCTGCGGCAGCGAGCAGCCGAAGGCGATGCCGCTCCACTGCGGCGGGAACGGGCGCAGCAGCTGGAAGTACCAGTTGGTCCGGCTGTTGGTCTGCAGGTCGTAGACCCGGTCGTAGCGCGCCTTGCGGATGCGGCCGATCATGGCCAGCGTCTCGCCCAGGTCGCCGGGGCGGCCGTCGGTCTCGATGTGATTGAAATAGGGGCTGAGCTTGGCCAGCGCCTCGAAGGGCGGCGTGGTCAGCAGGGTGATCTTGGCCTTGGGGTGCGCCTCGCGGATCTTCTTCATCGCGGCCAGCGCCAGGACGAAGTCGCCCAGGGCGCCCAGCTTGATCACCAGGACCTTCTTGATCTCCCTGCTCACGACGAACGCTCCAAGCCCAATACGCGTGCATAGACCTTGAGGGTCGCTTCGCACATGGCGTCCACCGAATATAACCGCCGAGCCCGCGTTCGCGCCGCCAGGCCCATGGCCTGACGACCCGCCGCGCCGGTCTCGCAGGCCAGCAGCAGGGCGTCGGCCCAGGCTTGCGGGTCGCCCGGCTTGACCAGCCAGCCGGTCTCGCCGGGGACGACGGTCTCGCGGGTGGCCCCATGGTCCGAAGCCAGGACCGGGCGGCCCATCACCTGCGGCTCGACCGCCGTGCGGCCGAAGGCCTCCGGCTCCACCGAGGGCGCGATGGCCAGGTCCGCCAGCAGGTAGGCGGCCGGCATGTCGTCGCAATGTCCCACCAGCCTGACCGCGTCCTCCAGCCCGGCGGCGGCGATGGCGGCCTCCAGTTCGGCGCGATAGCCCTTGCGGCCCTGGTCGTCGCCGGCCAGCAGCAGCAGGATCCGGTTCTCGCCGCGATCCTTGAGCAGCTTCATGGCCTCGATCAGCAGTCCTTGGCCCTTCCAGCGGGTCAGGCGGCCGGCCAGCAGCACCTTCAGCCGGCGCTCGCCCTCCGCGACGCCCCAGGCCTGGCGCAGCTTCTCGACGCGATCGCAGCCGACGACGCCGGGCTCGAAGCGCGACAGGTCGACGCCGCGCGGGATGGCCACGACCTTCTCGGGCGCGATGCCATGCTCCTTGATCACGTGCTGGCGTGTGAACTCGGAGTTGGCGATCACCAGGTCGCCCTTGGTCATGACCGCGTTGTACCAGCGTTTCAGCTCGGACTTGGCGTTATAGACGCCGTGATACGTCGCCACGAACGGCGTCTTGGTGGCGTGGGCGGCCCAGAGGGCGCTGAACGCCGGCGCGCGCGAGCGGGCGTGGACCACCGAAACCTTCTCTCGCCGGATCAGGTCGACCAGTCGCGCGGCGTTGCCCAGCATGACCAGCGGGTTCTTGGACTGGGCCGGCATCTGGGCCAGGCGGCCGCCGTCGGCCTCCAGGCGCGCGGCCATCCGGCCCCCCTTGGTCGCGACCAGGGCCTTGCCGCCTTGCGCCACCACCGCATGGGCGACATCAATCGTCGTCTGCTCCGCGCCGCCAGTTTCCAGCTCCGGCGTGACTTGCAGCAGGGTGAAATCGGCGGGTAGGTCGGGCACGCGACTCTCGCGAAAACAACGCGGCTTTAGTTAGCGAAAGGATCGAGGCGACGCCATGACCGAATCCCGGGGCGCGCTCGCGCGCGAAGACGGCTCGAAGCTCAGCTATCGGCGCGTGGACGGCGAGGGGCCGACCGTCGTCTGGCTGGGCGGCTTCCACTCCGACATGACCGGGACCAAGGCCGAGGTGCTGGCCGAACAGGCCAGGGCGACCGGCGGCTCGTATGTTCGCTTCGACTATTTCGGGCACGGCGAATCCGAGGGCGCGTTCAAGGACGGCACGATCAGCCGCTGGCGCGAGGACGCCCTGGCGGTGATCGACGAACTGACCGAAGGGCCGCTGGTGCTGGTCGGCTCGTCCATGGGCGGATGGCTGTCGTGCCTGGCGGCGATCGCCCGGCCCGATCGGGTCAAGGCCATGGTGTTGATCGCCCCCGCCCCGGACTTCACCGAGAAGCTGATGGAGCCCGAGCTTTCGGACGCGGCCAAGGCGGCCATCGCCAGCGACGGTTTCTGGATCCGGCCGTCGGACTACGACGACGGCGGCTATCCGATCACCCGCGCGCTGCTGGAGGACGGGGCGCGGTGGTCAATCCTGCCGGGACCCGTGCCAATCGACGTCCCGGTGCGCGTGCTGCAGGGCGGAGCCGACCCGGACGTGCCGTGGACCCACGCCCTGGAACTGGCCAACGCCCTGAAGTCCGACAATGTGGTCTTCACCCTGATCAAGGACGGCGACCATCGCCTGTCGCGCCCGCAGGACCTGGAGCGTCTGGTCGCGGCCGTCTCCGAGGCCAAGGGCCTGGCCGAGCCGGAGGAGGGCGATCTGGTCTCCCGCCGCCTGGCGCGGGCGGCGCGGCTGCGCAACGCGGCCGGCCTGGATGCGGTGGGGATCACGCCGCGCGCGCCGGCGATCGACGACGAGTAGGCCTCTAACCGCCCGCCTTCAGGATCCCCGCCAGGCCTTCGCGATAGGTCGGATAGGCCGGCCGCCAGCCTAGCTCGGCCTTCGCCCGTGCGTTCGAGACCCGTTTGTTCTCGGCGTAGAAGCGGCGGGTCGCCGGGGACATGCCCAGTTCGTTGAACGGCAGGTCCGGCGGGACGGGGACGCCCAGCAGATGGGCGGCGTGTTCCATGACGTCCTGCGGCGGGGCCGGTTCGTCGTCCACCAGGTTGTAGATCCCGCCCGCGCGGGGACGATCCAGCGAGGCGAGCAGGCCCGAGACGATGTCGTCGACATGGATGCGGCTGAATACCTGACCGGCCTTGACGATCCGGCGGCCCTCGCCGGCGCGCAGGCGGTCCAGGGCGCTGCGTCCGGGGCCGTAGATGCCGGGCAGGCGGAAAGTGGCCACGGTCAGGCCCATGCCGCGCCCGACCTGTCGCCAGTCGCGCTCGGCCCCGACCCGCCGTGCGCCCTCGACCGACTGGGCCTTGAGCGGGCTGGTCTCGAACACCCAGCGTCCCTCGAAGTCGCCATAGACCCCCGTGGTCGACAGATAGCCGATCCAGTCGGGGAAGGCCTGGGCCTGAGCGAGGGCGGGAATGATCGCCTCCAGGGCGGGGCAACCGTCGGGGCCAGGCGGCGAGGTCACGAGGATCGCGTTCACGCCGGCCAGGGCCGCGGCCATGGCGTCGCGGTCGGCCGGATCGGCCGAGGCGATTCCCCGGGCGCGTAGCGCGTCGGCCTGGGCGGCGTCGCGCGCCGAGGCGGCGATCTCCCAGCCGCGCGCCCGCAAGGCGCTGGCGAAAGCCTCGCCGACATAGCCCAGACCGAACACGAAAAGACGCAACGCTCGAACTCCGCCCCCAGAAACCCGGACCCAAAACCCGGCTGAAACCCGTGTGGATCAAGCCTCGGAAAAAACCCGGTCCGCAACCCCTCAAAGGGCGCTTGCAAAGCGCTGAGCGCTCTGCCATAAGCCGCCTCCTCGTCGCGGGGGCTTCTTTGAGCCTCGCCGATGCGGGCGTAGCTCAGTGGTAGAGCGCCACCTTGCCAAGGTGGATGTCGAGAGTTCGAATCTCTTCGCCCGCTCCATTCTCCCGGCTTTCGGGAAGTCTGGATGAGACCATATCTCGCGAATAGCGCGGGCGTAGCTCAGTGGTAGAGCGCCACCTTGCCAAGGTGGATGTCGAGAGTTCGAATCTCTTCGCCCGCTCCATTCTCGGTTTCTTCCGAATATTGGACACATCCGACCGGTCGGCCCAGCAGGGCCGATGACCGGCGATTCGCGTGTCGCCGCGCGTGGCCCGGCGCCCTAAGCTGCGCCGCATGACTCGCGATCCCATCTGGCAGGTCTGCCTCGCTGGCGTCTGCGTCGCCGCGCTGGCGGCCCCGGCCGCCTGGGCTGGCCCCGCCTCCGTCAACCTGACCAAGCTGGTCATCCGCTACGAGGCCCTGGGCGACCCCGGCGAGGATCCCGATTCCGGCGGCTCGGCCGACGCCCGCTGGAAGCTTCCCGACGTCTCGCCGGCCGCCGACGCCGACCGCGCCGCCAAGCTGAAGCAGATCCGGGGCGAGCTGAAGGCCATGGGCGACAAGGGCCTGGCCGACGACGAGCGCCTGACCCGCGACCTGCTGCTGTTCAGCCTGCGCGACCGGATCGAGGCGGCGAGCTTCGACGAGGCCCGCATGCCGTTCAGCAGCGACGGCGGCTTCGACGTGATGATGCTGTACCGGGCCAGCGGGACGACCCTGCGCGACGAGGGCGAGGCGCGGCGCTGGATCGCCCTGCTGAACGCCATGCCCGACTGGTACGCGGCCAATATCGCCAACGCCCGTCGCGGCGTCGCCAGCGGCTTCGTCCAGGCCGTCCCCACCGCCCAGGCGGTGCTGGAGCGGGCCCAGCGCGCCGTCGCCACGCCGCTGGCCGAAGACCCGCTGCTGGCCCCGCTGCGGGCGCTGCCCGACGGCGTCCCCGCCGCCACGCGCGCGGCCCTGGTCGCCGAGGGCGAGAAGGCGGTGACCGACAAGGTCGCCCCGGCTCGCGCCGGCTTCGTCAGGTTCATGAGCGAGGAATACGTCCCGCACGCGGCCAAAAGCCTGGCGGCTTCCGACCTGCCGGACGGCAAGCGCTACTACGCCTTCCTGGCTCGCCGGCACACGACGACCGACCTGACGCCGGACCAGATCCACCATATCGGCCAGACCGAGGTGGCCCGCATCCGCGCCCGCATGCAGGAGACCATGAAGGCCGCCGGCTTCCAGGGCGACCTGCCGGCCTTCATTGCCATGCTGCGCAAGAATCCGCGCTTCTACGCGACCAGCCGCCAGCAGCTCCTGGAGAAGTCCAGTGAGATCGCCAAGCGCGCGGACGACCAGCTGCCGGCCCACTTCGGCGTCCTGCCGCGCCTGACCTATGGCGTGCGACCGGTGCCGGCCAGCATCGAGAAGGGCTATACGACCGGCCGCTATTTCGGCGGCGATCCCAAGGTCGGCCGAGCCGGCGGGCTGATGATCAACACCTCGGAGCTGGACCAGCGGCCGCTCTACGAGCTGCCCGCCCTGGTGCTGCACGAAGGTGCGCCGGGCCATCACATCCAGACCTCGCTGGCCCAGGAACAGGTCGGCGTCCCCGAGTTCCGCCGCAACCTCTACTTCACCGCCTATGGCGAGGGCTGGGGCCTCTATTCGGAGTGGCTGGGCGAGGAGATGGGGATCTACCGTGATCCCTACGAGCTGTTCGGCCGGCTGTCCTACGAGATGTGGCGAGCCTGCCGCCTGGTGGCCGACACCGGCATGCACTGGAAGGGCTGGAGCCTGGATGAAGCCCGCGCGTGCTTCACCGACAACACCGCCCTGTCGCCGGTGAACATCGAGGTCGAGCTGAAGCGCTACGTCTCCTGGCCCGGCCAGGCCCTGGCCTACAAGGTCGGCGAGCTGAAGCTGCTGGAGCTGCGCCAGCGCGCCGAGAGGAAGCTGGGCGACCGTTTCGACGAGCGCGGCTTCCACGACGCGGTGCTGCTGCACGGCTCGCTGCCGCTGTCGGTGCTGGAAATCCGCATCGACGCCTGGATCGACGATCAGGCCAAGACTGGGCAGAACAAGAAGAAGGGCTGACATGGCCAAGATCACCGTCCTCGGCGAATGCATGGTCGAGCTGTCGCCGGAAGCGAGTGACGGCGGCGCGCCGCTGTACCGGATGGGCTATGCCGGCGACACGTTCAACACGGCGATCTACATGGCGCGCCTGGGCGATGAGGTCGCCTATTGCACCGCGCTGGGGCAGGGGGACCCCTTCAGCGAGGGCGTGCTGGCGACCATGCGCCGCGAGACCATGGACACCCGCCTGGTCCGCCAGGTCGAGAACCGTCTGCCGGGTCTCTACGCCATCGTCCTGGACGAGCATGGCGAGCGGAAATTCCACTACTGGCGCGAACGGGCCCCGATCCGCGACCTGTTCTCGGCCCACACCGCCGACCAGCTGATCGAGGCGGCCAAGGCCAGCGACCTCGTCTACCTGTCGGGCGTCACCCTGGCGGTGATCGGCGACATCGGTCGCGCCCGCCTGAAGGACATTCTCGCCTATGTCCACTCGCTGGGGATCGCCGTGGCCCTGGACTTCAACTATCGCCCGGCCCTGTGGCCCAACCCCGAGGCCGCCCGCGCCGCCCTGGACGGCGTCGTTCCCGCGTGCCGTTACGTCTCGCTGAGCAGCGAGGACAGTCGGCCCCTCTACGGCCGCGAGGCCGAGGACCTGGCCGGCGAGTGGGCTGCGGCGGGCGCCGAGGTCGTGGCCCGGGACGAGAGCCACGCCGTCAACGTCCATCGCCCGGACGGCCGCGTCGCCACGCCGGCGCCTTCGCGGGTCAAGGCCGTCGACACCACGGGAGCGGGCGACAGCTTCAACGCCGCCTACCTGTCGTCGCGCCTGGCGGGGATACCCATTCCGGAGGCGATCCAGCGTGCTCACGCCCTGGCCGCGCTTGTGGTTTCCCATCGCGGCGCCATCCTGCCGCATGGTGTCGCCCTCGAAGGCGTCTAGCCCTTCAAAGTCTCATGCGCGAGTTCGACCTTGGCGCCGATCGTCTGCAATCGGCGTTGACCAAACGTTTTCTGATCCCGGCGCTTCCAGCCCTCGAAGCGATGTTTCTGGCTTTGCGCGCCGAGACGGATCGGGTGCTGGGGGACGAGGCGGTCGCGCGCTACGGCAAGCCCTATCCCTATGGCATGTGCCTGGAGATCACGATCGATGTCCTGTCGCGGCTTAACAGTCGACTAAACCGACCGCGATCGGCTGGCGAGCGGGCGCTGAAGGCGTTCTTCGCCAATGGCGGCCAAGGGCGAATGGTCTGGGGTGTTTTGCGCGACCGGTATTTCCAGAACGCGATTCAGTTGGGCTCGCTGTACGTGGACGTTTCCAACGATACCGTCGACGTGCGCAAGGCCAAGGTCGAGATCCTGCCGATGCGCGAGTCGGGACTGGCGTTGGTGCGGGACGCCGCGCACTTCGTCCGGATCGCCAGCGATTACTGGGCCATGACCTTCTACGCCAACACCGCCTTGCCCTCGCTGGCGCCTGCCTTCCCGATGATCGCCGTCGATCGGAAGGGGCAGATCCAGATCCAGGCCAAGGTCGGCTACATGATGCGCTTGTTCGGCGCCGACGGCTTCCGTCTGGCCGAGCAGTGGCTGCGGGATGGACCGCCCGCGCCGCCCGCGGTGGTTCGGGCGCTGCGGTCTGTCTGTTCGCCGGATCTTCTGGCTGAGAACCCCACGGTGGGGGCCGACGAGGCCATCCGCGCCTGTAAGCGGTTGCGCGCCGCTGGAACGATCGTGGACGAGGCATGGGCCGCGCGCATGCAGGCGCTTTTCGACCAGGCGCCCGCGACGCGACTCGTCGCTCAGGCGCCGGTGTCAGCGCGCGGAGCGATCGCGGATGAACGGCGTACGAACGCCCGTCCAGTGGTGGGGATTGAGGCTATCGCGGCCTAGCGAAATCAATCCCTTAGTTCCGCCAAGCTTGAGTGAAATAGGAATATCTTCCTCTCTATGGGAAAATAAACCTATAGTGGCGCCTGCCGGTCGTTCTCGCGGCCGGGAGGAGAGGACGCCATGTTGGTTCAAGCCCTTGAGGACATCTGGGCGATCACGCCCGATCCCCGTCGCGACCGCCTGACGGTCGGCTTTGTCACCCATCTCGTTTCCCTGGCCACCGGCGTTCCGGCGGCCGAGATCTCGACGCCCAAGCGGGCCTCGCACGCCGCCGTCCGCGCGCGGCAGCTGGCCATCTACCTGACCCACATCACCTTCCACTGGCCGCTGCACCGGGTGGCCTTCGCGTTCGGCCGCGATCGCACCACCTGCGGCCACGCCTGTCGCAAGATCGAGGACATGCGCGAGAACGCTGAGTTCGATCGCCGCCTCGCCGAGCTGGAAGCCTGTCTGCGCCAGGCGCCGGCCCATGCCGAGGGGATGCCGTGATGGCGATGTCCCCGAGCGAGATGTTCGACGCGGACCTCGAGGCGAGGCGTCTGGCGGAACGGGCGATGCGGCTGCTGGCGCGGCCCGGCGCGGTGATCGAGGCCCTGGGCGTCGGCTACGGCGTACGCCTGGGTCCCAGTCGCCAGCGCAGCGTGATGCTGGCGCTGGACGAGGCCGCCTTCCGGGTCCTGGCCAGCGAGGCGACGCTGAAGCCGCGACCGCAGGGCGGTTGGGTCATGACAGAACGGCCCGAGCCCGTCCTCCTTCCGCCGCCCGGCCGTCCGGGCGTCATCGAGGCCGAGGTCGAGGCGCCGGACGGGACGGGCGCGGACGGGAAAGGGACCGTACGCCGCAATCTCGGCGAGTCACCGATCGCCTGGCTGGCTCGTCGCCGCGACGGCGCGGGGCGGCCGTGGTTGACGCCGATCGAGGCCGCCGCGGCCGAGCGTCTGCGCGAGGAGTTCGAGAGCCTGGGGACGCTGGGGCGCACCACCATGCGCTGGGATCTCACGCCCCGCGTGTCCGGCGGACGGCCGGGCCTGGCGCCGGCCGAACGCGATCACGCCACGCGGCAGCGGATCTCGCGCGCCCTGGCCGAGGTGGGGCCTGGCCTGCGCGAGATCCTGGAGCGCGTCTGTCTGATGGGCTCGGCCCTGGAGCAGGCCGAGGTGGCGCTGAGGCTGCCGCGCCGGGCGGGCAAGACGGTCCTGAAACTCGCCCTGCAGCGCCTGGCGCGGCACTATCGGATGGCCTGAGCGCGTCGGGCCTAGCGGTTGCCGCCGGCCACGGCGATGATCTCGCCGGTGATCCAGAAGCTCTCGGGCGAGGCCAGGAAGGTCGCCACCGGCGCGATGTCCGACGGTTGGCCCATGCGGCCCAGCGGGGTCTGGGCGATCATCTGGGTCTCGAGATCGCTGCCGATGATGCCCATGGTGTGGGTGCCTTCGGTCTCGACCGCGCCCGGCGAGATGGCGTTGACCCGGATCTTGCGCGGACCCAGCTCCTTGGCCAGCACGCGGGTGATCGAGTCCACCGAGGCCTTGGTGGCCGTGTAGACCGAGGCCGTCGGGATATCGACCGTGGTGGCCGCCGAGCTGATGTTGATCACGCTGCCGCCGTCCGCGCCGAAGCGCTTGGCCGCCTCTTGGGTGGCCAGCAGCAGGCCCAGCACGTTGATGTTGAACTGCCGGTGGAAGTGGGCCTCGTTGATCTCCTCCAGCGCCGCGAACTCGTAGACGCCCGCGTTGTTGACGAGGATGTCGACGCCGCCGAACGCCGTCTGGGTTTCGTCGAACAGACGCGTGACGTCGGCGGCCTTGGCCACGTCGCCCTGGACGGCGATGGCCTTGCCGCCGGCGGCGGTGATCTCGGCCACCACCTTGTCGGCGCCCTCGCGGCTGGAGGCGTAGTTGACCGCCACGGCCGCGCCCTCGGCGGCCAAGGCCTTGGCGATGGCCGCCCCGATGCCCTTCGACGCGCCCGTGACGACGGCGGTCTTGCCTGCAAGCTTGCTCATTGTCTCTCTCCGTTCGGCCTGTGGCCGGTCGCCTTGAGCGGCGAACGCTTCGACATTTAGATAATCATCGAAGTGATTCAACGTGAGCGACGATGAGAATTTTTCGGCGACGCGCGATGGGTTCTATCGGTGGCGGCCGCCTAGCCCCCATATGGGCGGGGAACTGCGAAGGAGATGCGGAATGTCCACGACGGAACGGGCGGTGCTCGCCGGCGGCTGTTTCTGGGGTATGCAGGATCTGATCCGCAAACGGCCGGGCGTCGTCGCCACGCGGGTCGGCTATTCGGGCGGGGACGTGCCGAACGCCACCTATCGTCACCACGGCACGCATGCCGAGGCGATCGAGATCGTCTTCGATCCGGCGGTGGTCAGCTACCGCGAGCTCCTGGAGTTCTTCTTCCAGATCCACGACCCGACGACGGCCAATCGCCAGGGCAACGACATCGGGACCAGCTATCGTTCGGCTATCTATTACGAGGACGAGGCGCAGCGCGCCGTGGCGCTGGATACGATCGCCGACGTCGACGCGTCCGGCCTCTGGCCGGGCAAGGTGGTCACCGAGGTCGAGCCGGTCGGCCCCTTCTGGGAAGCCGAGCCCGAGCATCAGGACTATCTGGAGCGGATTCCCAACGGCTACACCTGCCACTTCGCGCGGCCCGGCTGGCGGCTTCCGAAGCGCGCGACGGCCTAGATCTCGGCCAGCTGCGCCAGGTAGGCGTTCAAGACGTCGCGCTGCAGCACCAGAAACGCGAACTTGCCCTGCCGGCAGATCTTGATCAGCCCCGCCGTCTCCAGCTCCTTCATATGGTGCGAGAGGGTGGCGGCGCTGACCGGCACGTGCTGGGCGACCGCGCCGCAGGGGAAGGGTTCGCTGGCCGCGCCGATCTCCTTGAGGATTTGGCGGCGGCGCGGCTCGGCCAGGGCCTTGGCGATCAGGTTCACCTGCCTCTCGTCAAGAGCGAGAGGGGCGTCGAGGATGGGGCGCGGCGCGTCTTCCATGGCCTTCATATGCGGTGTGAGGCGTTTCGAAGCAAACGTACGCGAAAAAGGGCGGGACCTCTCGATCCCGCCCTTCGCCTGGCGCCGCCGAAGCGCGCCTAGTGCTTCAGCATGTGCTTGATGTCGCGCATCTGGTCGTGACCGGACTTCACGGAGGTCCAGGCCTTCTCGATCACGGCGCGCGTCTGGGGCTCGACGTCGGTGTCCTTCAGGGCCTTTTCGTACTTGGCCTTGATGTGGTCCTCGCCGGCCTCGACCTCGCTGACCACCGCTTCGTCGCCCTTGGTGATGGAGTCCTTCAGGTTCAGGAAGACGCGGTGGGCGGCGGCCAGGATGGTGCCGTCGTCCTTGGGCTCGCCGCCCAGGCGACGGACCTCGTCCTGCAGTTCCGAGGCGACCGAGCGGCGCTCCTGGGCGCGGCGCTCGAACAGGTCCTTGTAGCGCGAGGCGTCGGCGTCCTTGGCGGCTTCGGCGTAGCCGTCGGCGCTGTCGATGGTGGTCTCGACCAGGCCGTTGACGAGCTTGATGTGGTCTTGATTGCTGTGCATGGGGCGGCTCCTCGCTAGGGAAGGGGAGCCGGGTCAACGCGGGGTGGACCTGAAGGGTTCAGCTTGGCCGGACGGGTAATTTCGCGCCGACATGTTCGATGCCCAGGGTTTCACAGTGTTGGGCCTGGCGGTGACGCTCGGCGGCGCGGGCCTTCTGGTCGTCACTGCGGCGGTCGTGGCAGGCGGGGCAAGAGACGCCCTCGGCATACAACGGCGAGGCCTGGGCCTCGGGGCTGACCGGCATGCGGCAGCCCCGGCACAGGGCATGGGTCCCGGGCGCCAGGCCATGGCCGACCGCGACGCGCTCGTCGAACACGAAGCACTCGCCGCGCCAGAGGCTTTCCGGCTCGGGGACCTGCTCCAGATAGTCGAGGATCCCGCCCTTCAGGTGGAAGACCTGCTCGATGCCCTCGGCCTTGAGAAAGGCGGTCGACTTCTCGCAACGGATGCCGCCGGTGCAGTACATTGCGATCTTCTTCGGCGGGGCCGGGAGAGCTTCGCGCCAGCCCCGGAACCAGGCGGGGAATTCCGAGAAGCTGGCGGTCCGGGGATCGATCGCACCTTCGAACGCGCCGACGGCGACCTCGTAGTCGTTGCGGGTGTCGATCACCACGACGTCGGGATCGCTGATCAGCGCGTTCCAGTCGGCGGGTTCGACATAGGTCCCCGCGTCGGTCGGATCGAGGTCCGGCTCGCCCAGGGTGACGATCTCCTGCTTCAGGCGCACCTTCATCCGGTAGAACGGCATGCGCTCGGCCCAGGCGGTCTTGGGCGCGAGATCCGCGCAGCCGGGCAGGGCGCGGATGTGGTCAAGCACCGCCTCGATGGCGGCGTCCTCGCCGGCGATGGTGCCGTTGATCCCCTCGCGGGCCAGCAGCAGGGTGCCCTTGACGCCCAGGCCGCAGCACAGGGCGGCCAGCGGGCCCTGGATCGCCGCCGGGTCGTCGAACCGCGTGAAGCGGTACAGCGCGGCGACGCGATAGCTAGGCAAGGGCGACCTTCGCGTCGTGCTGGATGCGGGCGACCATCGACTTCAGGCCATTGGAGCGCTGCGAGGACAGGGCGCCCGACAGACCCAGCCTGTCCATGGCTTCCTTGGCGTCGAAGGCGACGATGTCGGCCGGCGCGCGGCCCGAATAGAGGCGCAGCATGATGGCCACCAGGCCGCTGACGATGTGGGCGTCGCTGTCGCCGCGGAACTTCAGGGTTCCATCGGCCTGGGGCTCGGTCACCAGCCAGACCTGGCTGGCGCAGCCGCGCACCTTGTTCTCTTCCGAGCGCTCGGCGTCGGACAGGGGCTCGAGGTCCTTGCCCAGCTCGATCACGTAGCGATAGCGCTCCTCCCAGTCGCCGAGGAGCTCGAACTCGTCGGCGAGGTCGTTGAGGGCGGTGTCGATCACGCTGGTCATGGCGGGCCAATTAGGGGGCTCGCCGGTCCAAGGCAAGCGCGCGCCTATCCCACGGGCAGGATCAACCGGGCCAGGAAGCCCGCGCCCAGGCTGGACGACAGCTTCAGCTGGCCGCCCATGGCGCGCGACAGGAGGTCGACGATCGGCAGGCCAAGGCCCACGCCTTCGTTCGTCCGGGTCAGGGCCGAGCCGCCCTGCTCGAACGGCTGCAGCAGGCGCGGCAATTCAGCGCTCTCCACGCCGGGACCCTGGTCGCGGACGGTGATCTCGATCTCGCCGCCGATCTTGACGGCCGCGATGTGCACGACTCCCCCGGCGGGCGAGTGGGTGACGGCGTTCTGCACGAGATTGATCAGCATGGTCCGCAGGCCGCGACCATCGGCCAGGACGACCGGCAGGGCGCCTTGCCCGATCACATGGATGATGACGTCACGACGCGCGATCTCGCCGCGCAGGCTCTCGATCACGTCCTCGATCGCCTCGTCCAGGTTCTCGGGCGTCATCTTGATGTCGGTGACGTGGCCTTCCAGACGGGCCAGCTCGACGACCTGATTGACCAGCTTCAGCAGCTTGACGCCGCTGTCGTGGACGATCGTCGCGTATTCCTTGTACTGCGGCGCGCCCAGCGGACCGTAGAGCTCCTGCGACAGGATCTCGGAAAAGCCGATCACGGCGTTGAGCGGGGTGCGCAGCTCGTGGCTGACCATGCGCAGGAACGACCGCTTGCGATCGTCCAGGGCCAAGCGTCGACGCTCCTCCGCGGCCGCCCGACGATCGGTCGGGGCGGGATCCGCGAAGGCGGAGGCGATCGAAGCGTCCAAGGACGCCGGTTCTGGCATGGTGAGCTCCCGGACCTTCTGTCCGTGACGACTTGAGCCCGAGACTATGGCCGACGGCGCTTACGATTCCGTTTCCGTCCACAGCGCGTCCACGAAGAAAGGTCGCTTGGCGATTGTACAGCCTTGGAGGCGGCGGTCACTCCGCGTTAAGGTTTGACGACGGCGAACCTGTGCGCCGGGCTAGAAGTCGACCGCTTTGGAATTCGAGACGTCGCCAGACCCGATCAAACGCCAGGCCGCTCACGCGGCGGGGTTCGATCCCGCGCACGCGTGGCGCCTGGGCTGGCTGGCGGCTATCGCCCTGGCGGCGGCCGCCGCCTTCTTCACCAACGCTGGCGGCTGGCCCATCTGGACGGCCCTGGGCGCGGGGGCGTTTCCGGCCCTGGTGGCCTTGATGTTCGCGCGCGGGGGCGAGCGCACCCAATCGCTGCTGCTGGTGCTGTGGGCCGTGGGCGGCGCGCTGGCGGCGGTGCTGACCGGCGGCGTCTCCGGCGCCATGGCGGCCTGGTGCCTGGCGCCCGTGGCGGCGGCCTCGATCATGGACCAGCCCAAGCGGCTGGCCGAGGGCGCGGCCCTGGCCCTGATCGGCGGGTGCGTGGCGGCGCTGACCCAGCTTTCGGGTCTGGCCCCGCCGGAACCAACCGGCCCGCTGGCCTTCGTACTGGGCTTCCTGGCGCTGGTCACCACGGGCCTTGGCCTGGCCGCCGGCCTGTTGATCGGCCGTCGCCGCCAGGGCGCGCGCGACGACCGTCACACGTCCGAGATCATCGGGCTGGAGACCCTGCTGGACGGCCTGCCGCTTCTGGCGGTCGCCATCCGGGGGCAGGGGCAGGTGACGACGGTGCGCGGCGCGGCGCCTTTGGGCGTCACCACCGCCGAGCTTCTCGATCGCGGCCTGACCGCCGCGGCCGCGCCGGGCGACCGCCAGCGCCTGAGCGCGGCCATCGCCGTGGCCCATCGCGAGGGCGCGGCCAGCCTGACCTTCAGCCCGGCGCTGGGCGTCGAGCGCGTCGTGGGGCTAGACCTCGTCCGCGTGGCCCCGAACCAGCTGGTCGGCGTGCTGCGCGACATCACCGGCGATCGCAACCGCGAGATCGCCCTGGATCAGGCCCGCGCCGACGCCGAGGCCCTGGCCGCCGGCCGCGCCCGCTTCCTGGCCAATATGAGCCACGAGCTGCGCACCCCGCTGAACGCCATCATGGGCTTCTCGGACATCATGCGCGGTCGCATGTTCGGCCCGCTGAGCGACCGCTATGGCGAATATGCGGAGCTGATCCACGAGAGCGGCCGGCACCTGCTGGACCTGATCAACGACGTGCTGGACATGTCCAAGATCGAGGCCGAGCGCTTCGAGCTACAGCGCGGGGTGTTCGACGCCCGCGAGGCGGTGCAGGCGGCCATGCGCCTGCTGCGCGTCCAGGCCGACGGCGCCAATGTCCAGCTGCGGGGCGTGCTGCCGCCGGGCGAGCTCGAGGTCGACGCCGACCGCCGGGCCCTGAAGCAGATCGTGCTGAACCTGGTGTCCAACGCCCTGAAGTTCACCCCGCGCGGCGGCCAGGTGACGGTCACGGCCCACGGCTATGACGGGGTGCTGGAGATCATCGTCGCCGACACCGGCGTCGGCATCAGTCCCGAGGACCTGGAACGCCTGGGACGGCCCTACGAGCAGGCCGGCGGCGTCGAACAGCGCGCCCGGGGCACCGGCCTTGGCCTGTCGCTGGTCCGCGCCTTCGCCAAGCTGCACGGCGGCGAGATGACGATCGAAAGCCGCCTGGGCGCGGGCACCAGCGTGTCCGTGCGCCTGCCGGTGCTGTTGGCGCCGCTGCGCTCGGTGACGATCGGTCCGGAACCGGCGGCCGATATCCTGGCCGCCGAAGAGGACGACAAGGAAGACGTCGCCCCGTCGCCGACCAGCCTGGGCGACAACGTCATCGCCTTCGCGCCCCGTTAGGCCTTAGCGCAGGAAGGCGCGTCCGGCGGCGAAGTCGCCAACCTCGACATAGGCCTTGCGGGTGACTTCGTCGCCCCGGCCGGCGAAGGCGAATTCCACCGTCACCGCCTCGCGCGGATCCAGTTGAGCGATCGCATCGGCCGCCGCCGTCGGGAAACGGAAGGCCAGGCCGGTCTTGGCCCCGGTCGGCAGCAGGGTCAGCGGGGCTTCCTGTCGGGTCTCGGCGTTGAAGACGATGCTGGCGTTGCGCGGCGCGACCTTGCCCGAGAGATTGCGGCCGGCGCCGGGGGCGAAGTAGGGACCCAGCGTGCGGCTGACGTCGCGGACGATGATCCGGGCGGTGTAGGGACGCTGGCCGTTGTCGAAGGTCGCCACGGCCGTCACCGCCTTGGCGCGGCCGACCAGGCCGAACATCAGCCGGTCGGCGCCGAAGCCGGCGGACTGCGACAGACGCCAGACGGGAATGGTCGCCGAGATCGAGCGCTCGGCCTTCCAGGACGCGACGTCGCCCGGATAGGTCATGCTCAGCATCTGCGAATAGCCGTCGAACGCGGCCTTCACCCGCGAGGCGGCCAGGGTCAGGTCCTTGGAATCGCAGGCCGCGCCGGCGGCCTTGGCGCGGGCGCGCTGTTCCAGGGCCGTGACCTGCAGCTCGCTGGCCCCGGAGCGCAGGGTCGCGCCGCGCGCCTGGGCGCGCGAGGAGTCGAGGGCGGCCGAAACGGTAGGCGTGAACAGCCGGCAGCGGCCATCGGCCGCCGTCATCAGCGTACGTTCGTAGAGCTGGTCGGCGGCGTTGGCGGCAAGCAGCGCGGTGGGGACGGCCATCGCCGCGATCCCAATCGACACCCCGATCCATCGCGCCCCGCGACCTTTCTGGTGCGTCTTCGGCGTCATTTGCTCGTATGCTTCGAGACTTCAGGGGCGAACTATGGAGCCCCGTGGTTGCGGTTCGGTTAGCGGATGCTTCTTTCGACGGATATCTGGGTGGGCGCGTTGATCCGCCGCGCCGAGCTGGGCGGCGCCTTCGCCATGGTGGCCCGCAAGGGCGATACGCGGGCGGGGGCCGTTCTGGTCAAGGTCGTCGATCGCCGGGCCGGAACGGCGCGACTCTACAGCGAGGCCACGCGCGGCGACGGCGAGCGCTTCTGGATGCAGCCGGTCCGTTCCGAGTTCGAGCCCGACCTGGACGCCTATGCCGAGCGCGCCGCCCGGATCGATCCGGACGTCTGGGTGGTCGAAATCGAGGACCGGGATGGCCGCCACTTCCTGACCGAGCCCGTGGAAGTGTGAACAGCTGGGGCGTGCAACTGTGGACAACTCGACTCTAGGGCGCCGTTAACCTTGCTCCTAAACGCGCTCTAAAGCGTGTTCCACCCAGAATGAGCAGGCTTTCCAATCCGCCCAGAGCGCACGCACCCAGTCATCGCCATGCTTTTCCTGATGAACGACATCATCCTGAGTTTCGACGCGGCCGAGCTGACGCCGCCGATCACGCGCGAGCGTTTCCAGGCGCTGTCGCTTAACTATGTCGGGGAACTGGGGCGGGAACTGTTCGCCGAAGAGCCGCTGCTGCATCACAAGGACCGCGAGCGGGCCGAGCGCCTGGCGGCCCTGATCGTGGCCAAGGCGCCGGACGTCAACGCGGCCCTGTTCATCGCGCCGGGTCGCGGCTGCCGCACCGAAGATGTCCAGGTGCGCTATGCTCAGCTGAGCATCGAAGTCATGGCCGCGTTGCTGCAGCGCCAGAATGCCGGCGCTCTCACCAACCTCGAAGCCGACCGTCAGGTCTGGCGGCGCCTGGCCGCCTAGAGCCTAGAACCGGACCAGCGTGAACAACCAGCTCAGGGTCACCGCCAGGACAACCAGTCCGGCCAGGGTGACGCCTACGCACAACGCACTGCCGGCGGGATGCTGCCGGCTATGAACACGGTGATGGTCGAGCAGGGCCATCGTTCGATTTCCTCCATCCACCCGGCGATCTGACGTCGTCGGTGCAGGACAGGGGAAGCATGACTCCAAACCCATTCTTCGAATAGGGCCTTTTTGACGCATTTTCGGGCGGTCGTGACCGTTTGGAAGAACGTCGATGTACGAGACTTCATCGAACCGACGTCTAGCCGTCGCCGACTCGACAAGACCCGCCGTTATCCCGCGCCGATATCCATCAGTGCAGGTTGACGATGAAGCTTATGTCCACGGTCGCCTGGGGCGCGTTCGCCCTGGCCCTTTCCACCCCGGTTCACGCCCAGCAGGTCGCCGCCGCCGAAGCCGCGACGACGGAGGTCGACACCGTCGTCGTCACCGGCACCCGCCGCGTCGACCGCACGGCGTTCGAGTCGGCCGCGCCGGTGGACGTCGTCAGCCAGGAGGCGCTGCGCAACACCGTCTCGGACGAGATCATGGACAAGCTGGCGGCCACCACGCCGTCGTTCAACGTCCAGCGCCTGCCGGCCGCCGACGGCCAGGCCTTCGTGCGCCCTGCCACCTTGCGCGGCCTCTCGCCCGACCAGACGCTGGTGCTGGTCAACGGCAAGCGCCGCCACCGGTCGGCGGTGCTGGGCGGTCGCGGTCAGCAGGGCGTCGACCTGGCGTCGCTGGGGACCAGCGGCATCGAGCGCATCGAGGTGCTGCGCGACGGCGCCTCGGCCCAGTACGGCTCGGACGCCATCGCCGGCGTCATCAACATCATCCTTTCGGACAAGACCGGTTTTGAAGGCTACAGCCAGTTCGGCCGCTACTACGCCGGCGACGGCGACAAGACCGAGATCGGCGGCCGCTACGGCGTGGCGATCGGGAAGGGCGGCAGCCTGGTCGGCGCGATCGACTACACCAACGCCGAGGCCACCTCGCGCACCCGTCAGCGCCCGGACGCCATCGCCTTCCAGGCCGCCAACCCGACGATCAAGGTGCCCAATCCCGTCCAGCGCTGGGGGCAGCCCGATCGTGAAGTGTGGCGCGGCTCGCTGAACCTGGTCCTGCCGGTCGGCGACACGGTCGAGGCCTACGCGTTCGCCACGTACAGCGACATGCACGGCGTCACCGACTTCAACTGGCGCAACCCGGCGACCGACACCTCGTACAAGTCCAGCACCGTCTTCCCGGGCTGGTCGCTGAGCCAGATCTATCCCGCCGGCTTCTCGCCGAAGTTCGGCCAGGACGAGACCAACGCCTCGATCAACGGCGGGCTGCGCGGCGAGGCCATGGGCTGGTCTTGGGACGCCTCGGCCGGCTGGGGCCGCGACAAGGTCGACTACTTCCTGAACAACAGCATCAACGCCTCGTTCGGCCCGCAGTCGCCGACCAGCTTCGACGCCGGCGCGCTGATCCAGAAGGAAGCGACCCTGAACCTGGACGCCTCGCGTCCGCTGGAATGGTCGTTCCTGGCCAAGCCCGCCAACCTGGCCCTGGGCCTGGAGGCCCGCAAGGAGACCTACGAGATCGAGGCGGGCGACCGCTATTCGTGGGACGTCGGGCCCGGCGCGCCGGCCGGCCTGCCCAGCGGCTCGAACGGTTTTCCGGGTTACGCGCCCAGCCAGGCCGGGTCGTGGGACCAGACCAGCTACGCGGCCTATGTCGATCTCGACCTGCCGATCACCGACAAGTTCGGCGCCGACGTCGCCATCCGCCACGAGGACTTTTCGGAGTTCGGCCAGACCACCGACGGCAAGATCGCCGCGCGCTACGAGTTCACGTCGAACTTCGCCATCCGCGGCGCGGTGTCGACCGGCTTCCGCGCCCCGACCGCCGGCCAGATCAACAACACCCGCACCTCGCAGGGCCTGAACACCACCACCTTGCTGCTGTTCACCTCGGGCCGCCTGTCGCCGATCAATCCGATCTCGGTGGCCCTGGGCGGCAAGCCGCTGGAGCCGGAAGAGTCGAAGAATCTGTCGCTGGGCTTCGTCTTCCGTCAGGGCGGCTTCACCGCGTCGGTCGACTACTACCGTATCGAGGTCGACAACCGCTTCGCCGTGTCGCCGAACTTCACGGTGACGCCGGCCCTGCGCGCCCAGCTGGTGGCGGCCGGCGTCCCCGGCGCCGACAGCCTGACGACGGTCAGCTACTTCACCAATTCGTTCGACACCCGCACCCAGGGCGTCGACGCCGTCGCCTCGTGGCGCGGCCAGTTGCTGGGCGGCCGGGCCGGCGTGACGGCGGCCTGGAACTGGAACGACACCAAGGTCACCCGCTCGAAGCTGACCGAGGTCTCGAAGCTGGCCCGCATCAACCTAGAAGACGGCCTGCCGCAGAACGCCGCCAACGTGTCGTTCGACTACGCGCGCGGCATCTTCAGCGGCATGGTCCGCGCCCGCTGGTCGGGCGAGTGGACCGACGCCCAGGCCAACGGGACGGCCGACCTGATCCAGTCCTTCGGCGGTCGCACCCTGGTCGACCTGTCGGTCAGCGCCCAGCTGACCGACGCGATCAAGCTGACGGTCGGGGCCGAGAACCTGTTCGACACCTATCCGGCCGAGGCGACGTTCCAAGCCTCGCGCGGCCTGATCTATTCGCGCAACGCGCCTTACGACACGGACGGCGGCCTCTGGTACGCCCGGGTCTCGGCGAAGTTCTAGCCGGCGGCGAGGCGCGGCTCCGGTCGCGCCTCGAAACGGCTCTTGCGCGTCAACCCTGAACCCGCCTAGCCTCAATCGCAGATTGCGGTTGGACTGGGGGCTGAACGTGGCCGGGCGTAAGGGTATCGTGGCGATCGTCGGCCTGATGACGGCGGCGCTGCTGGCGCGGCCAGCGCTGGCGGACGAGGCCAAGGGGCGCTGGATCCGCGCCGAAAGTCCGCACTTCACGGTGTATGGCGACGTCACGTCGACCGCCTTGAAGGAGTACGTGGTCAAGCTGGAGCGCTACGACGGCCTGCTGCGCTATCTGCACGGCATGCCGCTGGACGGCGAGGCGGTGCGCAAGCTGCCGATCTATCTCGTGGTGTCCCGCAGCGGTTTCGACACGGTGATCCCGGGCCTGTCGGACGGCGTCGGCGGCTTCTACGTGCCTAGTCCCAACGACGTCTTCGCCGTGGCCTGGCGCCAGAAGGAAAGCGACCACGTCATCCAGCATGAGTACGTGCACCACTTCATGCTGCGCTATTTCCCGTACGGCTACCCGGCGTGGCTGACCGAGGGCTACGCCGAGTACTTCGGCAGCGCGGTGATCGACGAGAACAAGATCCAGGTGGGCCGCAACGCCATGCGCGGCGAGAACCTGCGCAACGGCCCGTGGGTCTCGATGGAGAAAGTGCTCAGCAAGCGGCCCTTCGAACTCAGCGGTACGGAACCGTCGATGTTCTATGCCCAGGCCTGGCTGCTGACCCACTATTTCATGAGCGACCCCAAACGCTACGAGCAACTTCAGGCCTACATGAAGGCCGTGGGCGGCGGGGCCGATCCGATCAAGGCCATGACCGAGATCACCGGCATGGCGCCAGGCAAGCTGCAGGTCGAGCTGCGCGGCTACATGATGGGCGCGCTGAAGTTCACCGACTACACGGTCAGCAACCTGCCTACGCCAGAGATCAAGCTCTCGCCGATGCCCCCGGCCGCGGATGACCTGCTGCTGGTCAGCCAGGGCCTGCGCCGCGCCGGCCTGTTCGGGGCCGACGAGGAGGTCGACGAGGACGCCCCCGGCGCGACGGCCAAGCGGATCGCCGAGTACAAGCAGCAGATGAAGGACTGGGGACTGGCTCTGCTGACCCAGGCCCGGCGCGGCGCCGAGCGCTACCCGGACGCGCCGATCGCCCGCCTGACGCTGGCGCGGGCCGAGTTGACCTATGGCGACCGCGAGACCGGCCTGAAGCTGGCCGACGCCTACGCCGCCGCGCATCCGGACGACCCCGAGGGCTTCGAGCTGGCGGGTCTGGGACGCATGGCCATCGGCGATCGCGATCCCGCCCGTCGCGAGGCGCTGTACAAGGAAGCCGGGCTGAAGCTGGGCCAGGCGTTCAAGCTGGATCCCGAGCGTTTCCAGACGTTGTACGGCTATGCGCTGAGCCGTCGGCTGGATCCCAAATATCCCAGCGACAACGTCCTGAACGTGCTGGACGAGGCGCACATGCTGGCCCCGCAGGTGCCGGAGATCACCCTTACCGAGGCCGAGGCCCTGATCGCGCGCGGTCAGAACGACAAGGCCGCGGTGCTGCTCAAGCCCGTGGCCAACAGTCCGCACGGCGGCAAGGCGGCCAAGCAGGCCAAGGCCTTGCTGCAGAAGATCGGCGGCGAGGCGCCCACCAGCGAGACCGGCTCCAAAGAGTCCGGTCAGTGAGGCGATCGCTCTCGACCGCGCTGCTGGGCCTGGCCCTGCTGGCCGTCCCGGTGACGGCCAGCGCCGAATGGCGGCGGGCCGAAAGCGAGCACTTCGTCGTCTATGGGCGCAGCGAGCGGTCAGTGCGCGAGTACGCGTCGATGCTCGAGGATTTCGACGCCTTGCTGCGCCGCCTGCACGGCCGGCCCAAGGACGAGACCACCCCGATCAAGCTGCCGGTCTATCTGGTCTCGGACATCGAGCAACTGCGCCGCGCCATCCCGTCGGCGCGCGATAACACCGCGGGGATGTACGTCACCGCCCCGACCGAGGCTTTCGCCATCGCCGTGCGCGACGGCGGCGGCTACGAGAACGATCCCAATCGCGGCGACGACACCGTGCTGCACGAGTACGTGCACCACTTCATGCTGCGCTATTATCCAAGCGCCTATCCGGCCTGGCTGGTCGAGGGTTATGCCGAATACTACATGACCGTGGACCTGGGGCGCGAGCGCATGGTGGTCGGCGGCTACAACAAGGGCCGCGCCTACAGCCTGACCGCGCCGGGCATGACCTGGGTGCCGATGGGCGACCTGCTCAGCAAGCGCCCCGGCGAACTCGGCAAGTGGGACACCTTCAGCTACTACGCCCAGGCCTGGCTGCTGACCCACTACATCCTGTCCGAGCCCGAGCGCCGCAAGAAGCTGGGCCCCTATCTCGACGCCGTGCGGAGCGGCCAGAAGCCGCCCGAGGCCTGGCAGGCGATCTATGGCGACGACATGGAGGCGCTGCGCAAGAAGCTGCAGGCCTACATGACCCATCCGCTGGCCGCCGGGGCCTTGTCGCGCACCACGCCGATCGAGGCGTCGATGACCGTGACCTCGCTGCCGGCCTCGGCCGACGCCCTCTTGCTGGAGGGCCAGCGCCTTAAGCTGGGCGTGCCCAAGGACGACCGGCCCAAGGCCCTGCAGGCCATCCGGACGGCCGCCGCCCGCTGGCCCGACGATCGCTTCGCCAGGCTGGTCCGCGCCCAAGCCGAGACCCAGTTCGGCGACCGCGCCGTGGGGGAGGGCATTCTGAACGGCCTGCTGACCGCCGATCCGAAGGACAAGGAGGTCCTGGTCGTGCTGGGCGAGAGCCGGCTGATGGCCGCCGAAGGCGACGAGGCCAATCGCAAGGCGATCCTGGGCGAGGCGGGCAAGCTGTTCGCACGGGCCTTCAAGATCGATCCCGACGATCCGCGCGTGCTGCACGGCTACGCCGAGGCCAAGCAGCTGGAGCCGCTGAACGAGAACATGGTCAACATCCGGCTGCGGGCCATGCTGCTGGCGCCCCAGGTTGGCCACCTGCGGCTGGACGCCGGCCGGGTGCTGGTCCAGACCAAGGACTACGAGAACGCCCGCATCGTGCTGCGTCCCCTGGCCGGCAGCCCGCACGGCGGCGGCGAGGCCGAGGCGGCCCTGGCCATGCTGAAGGCGCTGCCGCCGGAACCGGCGACGGAGAAGACCGCGACAAAGCCGACCGTCGGGAATGGGGGAAGGTGACAAAAAGAGCTGATGGGGCTAGTCCCGCGCCATGAGCAATTCCCCCGCCGCTGAAGCCGCCCGTCGGCGCACCTTCGCCATCATCAGCCACCCCGACGCCGGCAAGACGACCCTGACGGAAAACCTGCTGCTGGCTGGCGGGGCGATCCGGGCGGCCGGCGCCGTGCGGGCGCGCGGCCAGGCGCGGCGGACCCAGTCGGACTGGATGAAGATCGAGCGCGAGCGCGGCATCTCGGTCAGCGCCTCGGTCATGACGTTCGACCACGACGGCCTGATGTTCAACCTGCTGGACACCCCGGGCCACGAGGACTTCTCGGAAGACACGTACCGCACCCTGACGGCCGCCGACGCCGCGGTCATGGTGCTGGACGCCGCGAAGGGCATCGAGCCCCAGACCCTGAAGCTGTTCGAGGTCTGCCGCCTGCGCGACATCCCGATCATCACCTTCATCAACAAGATGGACCGTGAGGCTCAGGACCCGTTCGAGCTGCTGGACGAGGTCTCGTCCAAGCTGGCCCTGGACCCTGCGCCGCTGTACTGGCCGGCGGGTTCGGGCGGGCGCTTCAAGGGCATGCTGGATCTGCGCGGTCAGAAGTTCGTGCCCTACGCCAAGAAGAGTTCGACCGACGAGGAGGGCCATCCCGACCCCGTCGCCATTAACTCCAACGCGGTGGTCCAGTACCTGACCCCCGAGGAACAGGCCGAGGTCGAGGAGGGCGCGCTGCTGGTGTCCGAGGCCAGCAAGCCGTTCGACGTCCAGAGCTTCCTGGAAGGCCACATGACGCCGGTGTTCTTCGGCTCGGCTCTGCGCCACTTCGGCGTGAACGAGCTGCTGGGCGGCATCGGCGCCTACGCCCCGCCGCCCAAGCCGGCGGCCGCCACCAAGGCCGGGACCGAGACCCACGTCGCCCCGGGCGACGCCGAGGTGTCGGGCTTCGTGTTCAAGGTCCAGGCGAACATGGACCCCAACCACCGTGACCGGATCGCCTTCCTTCGCCTGACCAGCGGCCGTTTCACGCGCGGCATGAAGCTGAAGGCCCAGAACACCGGCAAGGCCATGAGCGTCAACGCGCCGATCATGTTCTTCGCCAGCGACCGCGAGCTGGCCGAGGACGCCTTCGCCGGTGACGTCATTGGCATTCCCAACCACGGCGTGCTGCGGGTGGGCGACAGCCTGTCCGAAACCGGGACGCTGCGCTTCGCCGGCCTGCCCAACTTCGCCCCGGAAATCCTGCGCCGCGTGCGCGTGAAGGATCCGCTGAAGGCCAAGCACCTGAAGAAGGCGCTGGAAGGCCTGGCCGAGGAGGGCGTCACCCAGCTGTTCCGCCCGATGATCGGCAGCGACTTCATCGTCGGCGCCGTCGGCCAGCTGCAGTTCGAGGTCATGGCCGACCGCCTGTCCAACGAGTATCAGCTGGACGTAATCTTCGAGAACAGCCCCTATGCCGAGGCCCGCTGGCTGGGTGGCGACCGGGCCGACGTCGAGGACTTCGTCAGCAAGCACAAGTCGGCCATGGGCCAGGACATCGACGAGCAGCCGGTGTTCCTGGGCAAGTCCGCCTGGGAAATCGGCTACGTCGCCGAGCGCTATCCGAAGGTGCGCTTCGAACGGACCAAGGAACGGGCGTAAGGCGCCCGCCGCCCTCTCACTAGAGGGTGGCGAAGTAGTCCAGCTGCGCCAGCTGCGTGTGGTCCTCAAGGGCCATGGGCGGGCTGTCCATGACCGTCTTGAAGGCGACCTTGAACTTGGCCATCTCCTCGGGCGTGCCCACCGAGACGCGGACCGCGTTGGGCCAGATGGGCCAAGTGCGGCCGATCAGGACGTTCTTGGCCTTCATCGCCGCGAACACGGCCTTGCCGTTGCGGCCGGTGTCGATCATGAAGCAGTTGGTCTGCGGATCGCCGATGACCTTGTAGTTGTTGGCCTTGAGCCAGGCGAGGGTGTCGCGGCGGGTGTCGCCGATCAGCTTGCGGCGCTCGGGGATGAGACTGGCGTCCTCCAGCGAGGCGCGTGCGGCGGCCGAGCCGGTGATCGGCATGGCGTTCTGGCCGAACGGGGCCAGCTTGGCCAAGAGGTCGGGCCGGGCGACGGCGAAGCCGCAGCGGATGCCGGCCATGCCGTAGATCTTCGAGAAGGTGCGCAGGACGATCAGGTCCTTGCCGGCGGCCACCAGGTCGAGCGTGTCCTGGGCCTCGGTCAGGTGGATATAGGCCTCGTCGACCAGCAGGATCGAGCCGGCGGGCTTGTTCTCCAGCGCCCAGACGATGTCCTGCTTGGTCGTCAGCGTGCCGGTCGGGTTGTTCGGGTTGCAGATGTAGATGACGCCGGCCTGCGGATCGGCGGCGACCATCGCCTTGACGTCATGGGCGCAGTCGGCGCTCAGCGGCACCTTGACGATCTTGGCCTGGCTGGTCTTGGCCGCGAACATGCCCGCCTCGTAGGACGGATCGGCGGTGACGAAGCTCTTCGTGGGCGAGGTGAAGGCCAGCACGCTGTAGTGCAGGGGCTCGGACGAACCGGCATAGACGGCGACGTTCTCGACCTTCAGGCCGTTCTGCGCCGCGAAGGCCCGGGCCAGCAGGTCGGTCTCGCCATTCAGGTCATAGCGTCCGCCCAGCGGGGCCACGCGGGCGATCGCGTCGCAGGCCGCCTTGCTGGGGCCCAGCGGGTTCTCGTTGGCGTTGATCAGGGTCATGCCCGGCGGCGGCGCGTTCGGGCTCTGGCCGTGCAGCGCCATGCCGGACGGCGGGGCCGGGGTCTGGGCGGCGGCGTGGGCCAGCTGGGCTTCGGTCAGGATCGGCGCGGCCGCGGCCAGGAACGCCGCGCCCCGCAGGAAGGATCGGCGCCCCAGCGCCGGCTCGTCATTGGTTCGCGTGGTCATGGTCGATCCTCCCGTTCCCGAATGGGCACAGGACGAACCTCTTGCAGGGCGCGCGCAAGGGGAGGCGAAGCTGAAAACGCACGGCGCCCAAGCGGCGTGCAGCGCGGCGCTTGCCATCGGCGCGCGGGCGCGAAATGAGTGCGCGTCCAGCTTGCCCCGGAATCGCGTCATGACCGTTCGTCCCCTCGCCATTGGTCTCGTGGCCCACGACGACAAGAAGGCCGCCCTGGTCGCTTGGGCTGTGGCCCATGCGGACTTCCTGAAGGACAAGGCGCTGTTCGCCACGGGCACCACCGGCGGTCGGATCCTGGAGGCGCTGCCGCAGCTCAATCTGGTGCGATTGAAGAGCGGGCCGCTGGGCGGCGACCAGCAGCTGGGCGCGATGATCGCCGAGGGCAGGCTGGACGTGCTGATCTTCTTCGTCGACCCGCTGTCGCCCCAGCCGCACGACGTCGACGTCAAGGCGCTGATCCGCCTGGCGACCCTCGCCGACATCCCGTTCGCCTGCAATCCGGCGACGGCGGACCTGATCGTGGCGTGCCGCCCAGACTGATCAATGGGGACTTCCCGATCAGCCCGGGAACTTCATCAGGTTCGGCTTGGGGATCGCGGCCTTGAAGCTGCCGCGCGACTTCGACGTGTCCAGGCCGAACTCGGCCCAGGCGTTAAGGAAGCCCGTCGCGGCGTCAGCGGGCGAGGCGGGAACCAGTTCCAGAACGGGACGGGCGGCGACGGCCGCGCGGGCGGCGGCCCAGGCCTCGGGCTCGGCCGTGGCGTAGTCGCCGTCAGACGTCACCAACTGGCCGGCGAGGTCGGGATCCAGGAACTTCAGCGTCACCGCCGCGTCGGCTGGCAGGTCGGAGAGACCCTCCAGCGCCTCGGCCAGGGCCGAGAGGCTCATCTTCGCGCCGCTGGCTCGGCGCTCTCCGCCGGCCGCGCCCTTGATCGCCGCCGCGCCGGTCTCGCCGTCCAGGCGTCGCACCCAGGCCCAGCCGCCATAGCCCGGATCGGGACGGCAGAGGCAGGCGATCCAGACAGTGACGGCGGCCATGGCGAAGCTCCGGAATCGACGAAGATCACCGTCTTCTAGACCGTTTTTCACGAACGGGGGGAGGGTGTCCATGAACGAAAGGTAAACCCGGCTTTAAAACTTAGGGTTAACGTCATTTTTAGTTCAGTGAACAAAGTTCTAAGATTTTCGCCCCTTTTGCGGTTCTCCTTGTATTCGTTGAAGCAAGAAGTGTGCCATTTCACTACGCCTTCAACCATTTTGGCTGAAATTGGTGTCTAGGTGTAAAAATATGGAAAATATTTATGGTTAACGCGCCGTAAACACCTCTTAACCACTTGTTAAGCGTGCTGGCTCCGGTTTTGCTGATGATGCGTTGAACCTCCGTCGGGCTGTCCCGACGTGGGACGATCCGCAGGCGGAGTGCGCAAAGCGATGTTCGAGTTCGGACGGGATCTGAAGCGGTTGTTCGGCGTCGACGCCGAAGGCGGTTTCAAGGGGGCCTGGCGCGAGGGGCTGACTGGCGGGGACACCTCGCTGCTGGAGCTTCTCGATCTTCGGCTGCTGACCAACGAGGCCCGCTCGGCCGACGTGGTCGCCGGCCGGATCGGGGCCAAGGATCGCGGGGCGCGCCTGTTGGAAGCCGCCGTCGTCTGGCGCGAGTTGGCTCGCCGCAGCGGCGACGCCGCCGCCCTCAGGAAGGGCGCCGTCCAGGCCGAGGCCGCCGTGAAGATCTTCGAGGCCGAGCGCCGTCACGACGCCCTGGCCGCCGCCCGCTGCGAACAGGCGGTTCTGGCCGTGCTGGGCGCGGACCTGTTCGGCGACGAGGGGCTGGTGGCCGCCGCCTTGGCGACCCTGGCCCGCACGCCCATCAACCACCGCACGGCCCTGTGCGCCGCCCTGGCCGCTGGCCTCGAGGGCCGCGCGGCGTTGTCGCAGAACGATGTCGACCGGGCCCTGGCCGCGGTCCAGGCCTATGACACGCCGCTGCGCGCCCTGGCCGCCGCCAAGCGCGTGAAGGGCGGGGCGGCCCGCCTCCAGCTGGCCGATCAGCGCGCCGCGCGTATCGAATTGATCCTGGCCTGCGCCGAGCGCCTGAAGGACCGGGCCCTGGCGCAACTGGCCGTGTCGGAGGCCAAGGCGGCGTCCGGCGTGCTGGACCCCGACTTCGAGCCGCTGGCCTGGGCCCGACTGGAAGGTCTGCGCGGCTCGGCCCTGGCGCTGCTGGGCGAGCTGGACGGCGAGCTGTCGCTGCTCGCCGACGGCGTCGAGGCGCTGAGCGCGGCCGTCGACGTCCTGCCGGTCGACCACAGCCCGATGGACTGGGCGCGGGTCCATGCCGCCCTGGGCTCGGCCCTACAGGCCGTGGGCGAGGCCTCGACCAGCGAGCGCGCCTTCGAACAGGCCGTCTCGGCCTATGACCGCGCCACCCAGGTGCTGAAGGTTCAGCCGGCCCTGGCCCTGCGCGCCGTGGTCGCCAACAACCGCGCCCTGTGCCTGGCGCGCTGCGCCGAGCTGACCGCCGATCTGGCGGTGCTGGACGCGGCCGAACTGTCCTTCAAGGCCGAGCTGGCCGCGGCGCCGGGCGCCCGCGATCCGGCCAGCTGGGCCGTGGCCCAGATGAACCTGGCGCGTCTCTACGAGGCCCGGGTGGAGATCACGGGCCGTGACGATGGTCGCCTGGCCCGCGCCGGCGCGGCCCTGGCCTGCGCCTTCGACGTCTTTTCCGAGCTGGGATTGCGCTCGCTCACGGACCTGGCGGCACAGGGCCTGCAACGTCTGAAGCAGGCCCACGCCGCCTGATCCGAAACGGGACACACGGTGGGGAAGGGCCTGCCGAAAAAGACAAAGTAAGGGATGAACTCGTGATCGCTTCGCTCGTTTTCGCCGCCGCCGTCGTGACCAACGCCGCGCCGGCCAAGGCTCCGTCGGACATGCTGACCCCCGTTTCCGAGCCGCGCGTCGCCGTCGCCCTGCTGAACTGCCTCGTCAAGAACGACGGCCACTTGACCGCCTGCACTGTCCAGCAAGAGAGCCCGAACGACCTGGGCGTCGGCCAGGCCGCCCTGTCGATGGCCTCGCAGTTCCAGGTCGACCTGCTGGGCCCCGACGGCAAGAGCCGCGCTGGCTCCTACATCCAGGTGCCGGTCAGCATCCGCATCCGCTAAGGCGGCCCCGCTACAGGCCCGTTCCCAGGAAGTCCCGCGTCAGCTTCACGGTCGCCGCGGGGTTTTCCTCCATGATCCAATGGCCGGAGCCGGGGACGATCCCTTCGGTCACGTCGGTGGCGCCCGCGCGCATGACGGCGGCCATCGCCAGGCCGAAGGACTTCTCGCCGCCCAGGGCCAGCACCGGCATGGTCAGCTTGCCGTTCGCCGCCAGGAAGGCGCGGTTGTCGATCGCGTCCTGGTCGAAGGCGGCGAACTGCGAGAAGCCTGAATGCATCGCGCCGGGCAGGGCGTAGAGCTTGGCGTAGTGCTGGCGCGAGGCCTCGGTGAAGTGCTTGGGGTCGGCCGAGAATTCGTTCCAGAAACGATCCAGATAGATCCGCTCGCGACCGGCGACCAGGCGCTCCATGTCCGGACCGCCGAAGCGGAAGTGCCACAGCAGCGGGTTCTTGAGGATCTCCTCCCACGGACCGACGCCGGGAACGGGCGCGTCGATCAGCACGAAGCGGCGGACCCGGTCGGGATGCTGGGCCGCGAAGGCGAAGCCCACCATGTTGCCGATGTCGTGGGTGACCAGGTCGGCGCGCTGGACCTTCAGCGCGTCCATCACGCCGGCGACGTCGCCGGCCTGAGTCTTCTTGTCGAAGCCGCCGGCGGGTTTGGACGAGAGGCCAAGGCCCCGCAGGTCCGGCACGATGACCGTGTGGTCCCGCGCCAGGTCGGCGGCCATCGGCGCCCACATGTCGCCGGTCTCGCCATAGCCGTGCAGCAGAACCACGGCCGGCCCGTGTCCGCCGCTGCGGACATGGATGGTCACGCCGTTGGTGGTGATCTCGCGGGTCTGGAACCCGGCCGGAAACGGCGGGACCTGGGCCGCGGCGGGCGTCACCGCCAGCAAGCCAATCAGCAAAAGCGCCCAGCGCAGCATGTTCAGTCTCCTGAAGCTTCAAGTTGAGGCGACAGATGGCGCATAACGGTGTTCGGCAGTAGCGTCGCTATGCCGGACCAGGTTTTCGGGATCGCCTGACAATGATGAAACTTGAGGGGATCGAGACCTTCGTCGCGATCGCCGAGCGCGGCTCGCTCAGCGAGGCCGCCCGTATCCTGGGCCTGTCGCGGTCGGTCGTCAGCGAGCGGCTGGCTGAGCTGGAGCGCGCTGTCGGGGCGCGGCTGATCCAGCGCACGACCCGGCGCATGACCTTGACCGAAGACGGCCGGATCTTCCTGGCCCGCGCCCATCGCATCACCCACGAGGTGGACGAGGCCAGGTCCGAACTGGCCGAGCGCCGCGGCGAGCTGGTCGGCGCCCTGCGTCTCTCCGCGCCGGTCGGTTTCGGCTACCTGCATCTGGGGCCGGCGCTCTATCCGTTCCTGGCGCGGCATCCCGAGATCGAGCTGACCCTGGAGCTGGACGACCGCTTCGTCGATGTCGAGACCGCCGGCTACGACGCGGTGATCCGCCATGGGCCGGTGCGGGATCGCTGGCTGGTGGCGATCCGCCTGGCGCGCACCCGGCGCGTCCTGGTCGCCTCGCCGGCCTATCTGGCGGAGAACGGCGCGCCGACCAGCCTGGCCGAACTGGAGCAGTGCGCGGCGATCCTCTACACCAACCGCGTCTCCGACTGGCGGTTCGGCGCGGGCGACGGAGCCGCGAGCCTACAGCCGCGGCGAGCGCTGCGGGTCAACAACGGTCTGATCATGCGCGACGCGGCCCTGGCCGGGCTGGGCGTGACCCTGCTGCCGACCTTCTTCGTGCATCAGGAGATCGAGGCTGGAGCGCTGCGGATCATCGACGTCGGCTGCGAGCCGGAGCCCGCCGAGATCCACGTGGCCTATCCCAAGGCCCAGCCGCCGTCGGCCAAGCTGAGGGCGCTGATCGATCATCTGCGGATCGCCTTCGGCAGTCCGCCGTACTGGGACCTGCCGGCCGACGTCGAGGAGGCCGCCCAGTAGGCCCGCGACCCACCGTCGCGCCTCCCGTTTCAGGCGTTCCGGATGGCAACCCCTAACGCCCTGTTAACCATATTCCGCCCATCTTTCAGCCTCGAATCCAAGCGGCCAGTACGGCCGATTTCCCACGAGGGTGTGTATGACGGGCGCCGAGGTTCTTGATGTCGGCCGGGACGCGATCTGGCTGACGCTTCAGCTCTGCGCGCCGTGCTTGATCGTGGGCCTGGTCGTCGGCGTCGCTATCGGCCTGTTCCAGGCCCTGACCCAGATCCAGGAACAGACCCTGGTCTACGCCCCCAAGATCGTCGCCATCTTCGTCTCGCTGCTGATCTTCCTGCCGCTGATGGGGTCGCTGATGAGCGGCTTCATGCGCCAGATCGCCGCCCGCATCGCCGGCATGTAGGGAAAGGGGCAGGGGCCTCCCGTGAACTCGTTCGCTACGGCGTTTCAGGTCTATGTCGCCGCCCTCGTGTTCTCACGGGTGGGCGCCATGGTCATGACCATGCCCGGCATCGGCGATCAGTCGGTGCCGCCGCGCATCCGCCTGGCGTTCGCCCTGCTGATGGCGCTACTGCTGGGGCCGCTGGTGTCAAACACCGTGCCGCCGATCCCGAACACCCTGGGCGGCCTGGTCGGCGCGGTGATCCACGAGATCCTGATCGGCCTGATGGTCGGTTCGGTGCTGCGCCTGTTCATGATCTCGCTGACCACGGCGGGCGAAATCATCTCGATGCAGACCACCCTCAGCTTCGCCCAGAGCGTGAACCCGTCGATGCAGGGCTCGAGCACGGCGGTGGCCACCTTCCTGTCGATGCTGGGTCTGACCCTGGTGATGGCCACGGGCCTGCATCACCTGTTCATCGGCGCGATCGTCAAGTCCTACACCCTGTTCCCGTTCACCCGTCCTGTGCCGGTCAACGACGCCGTCACCCTGGCGGTGCGGACGGTGGCGCAGTCGTTCACCCTGGGCGTCCAACTGGCCGCGCCGGTGATCGTGTTTTCTCTGGTCTTCAACCTCGCCACGGGCCTGGTCGGCCGGGTCATGCCCGCTTTCCAGATCTTCTTCGTGGCCTCGCCGCTCAGCGTGATCCTGGGCCTGTCCTTGCTGGCGCTGTCGCTGGGCGGCATCGCCATGGTCTGGACCGACCGCTACCGCGAACTCCTGAACGTGTTCAGCTAGGGGCGGGGCATGGCGGACGATACGGATCCCGAGTCGAAAACAGAAGAACCGTCAGCCAAGAAGCTGTCGGACGCCCGCGCCAAGGGCGACGTCGTCAAGTCGGCCGACATCCCGCAGCTGGCTTCGCTGGCCGGGGCGGTATCGGTGATCCTGATCGCGGGCGGTTGGCTGACGCGCGACCTGATGGCCGCGCTCTATCCGTTCATCGCCCATGCCGGGACCATCGAGCTGTCCAGCGGCGGCGCGATGCTGGTGATGAAGCAGGCGACCCTGGCCGCTCTGCCGCCGCTGGTGCTGGTGATGGTCGTCAGCGCGGCGCTGGGCGTGATCGCCAACGTCGCCCAGACCGGCTTCATGCTGACGCCGGAAAAGATCAAGCCCGACCTCAACAAGCTGGACCTGCTCAAGGGCCTGGGTCGCATCTTCGGCATGGACGGGCTGGTCCAGTTCGCCAAGTCGATCGTGAAGATCGGCGTCACGGCGTTCATCGCCTGGATGGTGCTGAAGCCCAATATCGGTGAGGTCCGCAACCTGGTCGGCCTGGATGTCGCCTCGATCATCCCCGAGGTGCTCAAGCTGTCCAAGAAGCTGCTGATCATGGTGATCATCTTCCTGGTCGCCACCGCCGCCTTCGACTGGTTCTGGCAGCGCCAGCGGTTCATGAACCGCATGCGGATGACCCTCCAGGAGGTCAAGGAAGAGTTCAAGCAGTCCGACGGCGACCCGCACATCAAGGGCAAGCGCCGCCAGATCCAGATGCAGCGCTCGCGCCAGCGGATGATGCAGGCCGTGCCCAAGGCGACCGTGGTCGTCATGAACCCGACCCACTACGCCGTCGCGCTGAAGTACGAGGCCGGCGAGACGCCCGCGCCGCTTTGCGTGGCCAAGGGCGTCGACGAACTGGCCCTGAAGATCCGCGCGGTCGCCGAGGAGCACGGCGTGCCCGTGCTGGAGGATCCGCCCCTGGCCCGCGCCCTTTACGCCAGTGTCGAGGTCGACGAGGAGATCCCCGTCGAGCACTTCGAGGCCGTCGCCAAGGTCATCAGCTTCATCATGAACGGGAAGAAGCCCCAGGCCCGTCAGCCCGCCCGCGCCCGCCCGCTTTGATACAAAACCGCAACAACTGACCTATCGCTCGGGAAAGGCTATTCTTTCTCCGATTACCGGTGAGTCGCAGCCTTGCCGTAACAAAGGTGACCTTCCCGCCCATGGCCGATTTCCAGCTTCAGGACAAAGCTCCGACCGGCGCCTCGCGCCGGCGCTTCGATCCGTGGCTGGTGGGCGCGGCGGTATTTTTCGTGGCCGCGGCCGCGTTTTCGGCCGCCCCGGCGCTGAAGGCCGGCCCGACCACCCTGGCGGGCCTGCTGCTGCTGCTGGGCGTGGCCGGCGTCTCGATTCTGGGCCTGGTGGCCATCAAGGGCTCGGGCGCGGTGGCCAGCGACGCCGACCAGGCCGAGGGTTTTCTAGACGCCCTGAGCGAGCCGGCGGCCCTGGCCGCCGCCGACGGTCGCCTGCTGGCCGCCAACCCCGCCTGGCGCGAGGTGATGGGCGAGCAGCGCCGCCTGCCCAAGGGCGTGGCGGGCTCTAGCTTGTTCGCGGCCCTGGTCCAGGCCCGCAAGGGCCAGATGGCCGAGGGCGTGCTGCGCGCCAGCGGCGTGGACCACACCGCCAAGGTCTCGCGCCTGGCCGGCGGCCGCCTGCTGATCCGCCTGACGCCTATCGTCCCGGTCGAAGCCGTCGCCGAGCTGTCGATCCCCGCGCCGCTGGTCGAACGCGCCGCTCCGCCGCCGAGCTCTCTGGACGCCTTCGCCGGCGCCTCGCCGTTCGGCGCGGCCCTGCTGGATGGCGCCGAGCCGTTCAAGTCGCGGATCCTGGAGACCAATCCGGCCCTGACCACCATGACCGGCGCCCAGGCTGGCGGCGTGTTCGGCGACCTGATCGACCCCAACTCGCGCGCCGAGGCCGAGACCCGCCTGAACGAGGGCCGCGCCGGTCCGTTCGAGGTGCGTCTGGCCCGCGACGCCAGCCGGATCGCCCATCTCTATCTCTATCGCGCCGACGGTCGCGTCGTGGCCTACATGATCGACGTGTCCGAGCAGAAGCAGATGGAACTGCAGCTGGCCCAGGCCCAGAAGATGCAGGCCATCGGCCAACTGGCCGGCGGCGTGGCCCACGACTTCAACAACCTGCTGACCGCCATCCAATTGCGCCTGGACGAGCTGCTGCACCGTCACCCGGTCGGCGACCCGTCGTACGAAGGCCTGAACGAGATCCGCCAGACCGGCGTGCGCGCCGCCGACCTGGTCCGCAAGCTGCTGGCCTTCTCGCGCAAGCAGACCGTCCAGCGCGAGGTGTTGGACCTGGGCGAGCTGATCAGCGAGTTCGAGGTGCTGCTGCGCCGCCTGCTGCGTGAAGACGTCAAGCTGATCACCGACTACGGACGCGACCTGCCGCAGGTGCGGGCCGACAAGAGTCAGCTCGAGACGGCGGTCATGAACCTGGCCGTCAACGCCCGCGACGCGGTGCGGGCAGCCAAGGGCGGCGGCGTCGTGCGCATCCGCACCGCGCGCCTGACTCGCGACGAGGCCATCCAGCTGGGCTTCCCGGCCGCCGACGGCGACACCGCCTTCATCGAGGTGTCGGACGACGGCCCCGGCATCCCGCCCGACGTGATGGGCAAGATCTTCGACCCGTTCTTCACCACCAAGCCGGTGGGCGAGGGCACGGGCCTGGGTCTGGCGACGGTCTACGGCATCGTCAAGCAGAGCGACGGCTGGATCCACGTCCACAGCCGGCCGGGCGAGGGCGCGGCGTTCCGCATCTTCCTGCCGGTGCACGAGCCGTCCCCGGCCGCCCTGGTCGCCGCCGAGGCCGCCGCCGCCGAGCCGCCGAAGCCGCGCGCCGCCCGCGACCTGTCGGGCGCCGGCCGCATCCTGTTCGTCGAGGACGAGGACGCCGTCCGCAGCGTCGCCGCTCGTCTTCTGCGCGCCCGGGGCTACGAAGTGCTGGAAGCCGCCGACGGCGAGGAGGCCCTGATCATCGCCGAGGAGAACGCCGGCACGATCGACCTGCTGATCTCCGACGTCATCATGCCGGGCATCGATGGCCCGACCCTGCTGAAGAAGGCGCGTGGCTATCTGGGGACCGCGCCGGTGATGTTCATCTCCGGCTACGCCGAGGCCGAGTTCAGCGACCTGCTGGAAGGTGAGACCGGCGTGACCTTCCTACCCAAGCCGATCGACATCAAGACCCTGGCCGAGCGGGTCAAGCAGCAGCTGCAGGCGGCTTAAGGGGTTGCAGAATCCGGGCGTGGCCGCGCTATTCCCGTCATGCGCTCCCTATCGCTGACACGCCGCGCCGCCACGGGCCTGGGTCTGGCCTTCCTCGCCGTTCCGGTCGCCCGAGCGCGGCAAGCGGGCGCCGGTTCGACCGTCCCGCGTTGGGGCGTGCACGAGATCACGCTGAAGGCGACCGTCGCGGGCAACCCGTTCGACGTCGCCCTGACCGCGGCCTTCACGAACGGCGAGACGACGCTGAAGGTCCGGGGCTTCCATGACGGAGAGGGGACCTGGCGCGTCCGCTTCAGCCCGCCGGCCGAGGGCGTCTGGCGCTGGCGGACGACCAGTCCGATCAAGGCGCTGAATGGCCGGTCTGGAACGGTGACCGCGCTCGCGCCGCGTCTGGGTGACCATGGTCCGCTCCACGTCGCCGACGGCTACCACTTCGCCCATGCCGACGGGACGCCGTTTCGCCAGGTCGGCACCACGGCCTACGCCTGGGCCCAGCAGAGCGACGCCCTCTGCGACCAGACCCTGGCCACGCTGAAGGCCTCGCCGTTCAACAAGGTGCGGATGTGCGTCTTCCCGAACGTGGCGGCCGAGCCGATCTACCCGTTCGAGAAAACCGGTGAGGGCTGGGACTATGATCGCCTGAACCCGGTCTATTTCCGCCGCTTGGAGGACCGGGTCCGACGGTTGGGCGACCTCGGGATCCAGGCCGATTTGATCCTGTTCCATCCCTACGACGAGAAGACCGGCTGGCACGCTATGACGGCGGCCCGCGACGACCGCTACGTCCGCTATCTGGTCGCCCGGTTCGCGGCGTTCTCGAACGTCTGGTGGTCGCTGGCCAACGAGTGGGACCTGGTGAAGGCCAAGTCGATCGCCGACTTCGAACGCCTCGGCCAGCTGGTCCAGGCCGAGGACCCGTACGGCCGCCTCTGCTCGATCCACAACTGGCGGGAGCTGTACGACAACGGTCGGGCGTGGATCAGTCACGCCAGCATCCAGAACGGCGCGGCGGTGCTGGACGACACCCGGGCCGAGATCCTGCGCAGCGTCTGGAAGAAGCCGGTGATCTACGACGAGGTCCGCTACGAGGGCGACATCGACAAGCGCTGGGGCGATCTCAAGCCCAAGGGCATGGTCGAGCGCTTCTGGCACGGCCTGGTCGCCGGGACCTATGTCGGCCATGGCGAGATCTATAAGGGTGACGACGGCTGGACCGCCAAGGGCGGCAAGCTGCATGGCGAGAGCACGCCGCGCCTGGCCTTCCTGAAGGCGGTGATGGAGGCGGGGCCCAAGCCCGGCTTCGAGCCGATCGACAAGTGGTGGGACCAGCACCTGGGCGGCCAGCTCGGGTCCTACTATCTGCGCTATTTTGGCGAGGCCGCGCCGACGCAATGGGCCGTCGCCCTGCCCAAGGACGACTTGAAGGGCGGCGAGCGGTTCCGCCTCGATGTGCTGGACACCTGGAACATGACCGTGACGCCGATCGAGGGCGACTTCGTCATGGCCAAGAAGGACGCCTACTACTTGCACGACCCGAACCGGCCGACCGTGGCGCTGCCCGGCCGACCGTGGATGGCGGTGCGGGTGACGCGGGTCTAGACCCGCGCCGGCAGGAACCGCGGATTGCGCAGCAGGGCGGCGCTGACCAGGGCGACCAGGACACCGATCGGGAAGATCTCGGTGAAGGTCATCGGCATCCGGTACAGCGGGTTGGCGTAGTCGGCCTTCATCCGCGTCATCTCGGCGACCAGCTTGTCGTAGGCGACGCCCGACAGGCCCTCCGCCTTTTTCGCCGCCAGGATGCTGGCCGTGTAGTCGTCCATGAAGCGGTAGTGGGTGAGGGCCAGATAGCCTTCCCAGATCGCCACATAGGTGAACCCGGCCACGAGGGCGACGCCCAGGCCGATCAGGAACGCCGGCCAGAACTTGATGACGCCGCCCAAGGTCCTGTCGCGATGCGACTTCACGGCCAGCAGGATCGCCGACAGGCCCACCAGCATGATCAGGTAGCCCAGCCAGAGGCTATGCCGCGCCGAAAGCACGATGGTGCTGATCATGCCCAGGATGATGATCGCGCCCGAGATCAGGCCGTAGATCAGGATGGTGCGTCGCATGTCTCTTCTCCTCCGCGTCGACCCCTTGCGACGCATCGCGAGACTTGCCGCCGCCTTCACCGTGACGGTATCGCCCAAACGGGTGAGTTCGACCGTCTCGCGCGTCCGAGCGACGGTCAAGTTCAGGGGATCAGCGCCAGGTCCCGCGCCTTGCCCACCGCCTGGGTGCGGCGGCTGACCTCCAGTTTCCCATAGAGATTGGCCATGTGCGTCTTGACGGTGTTCGGCGACAGGCCGAGGTCGCGGGCGATCTCCTTGTTCGACCGGCCGGCGGCCAGGCGCTCCAGCACCTTCACCTCCTGGCCGGTCAGGCCCAGAGCGGCGAGGGCGGCGTCATTTCGAACGAAGGTTTCCGGGCGCGCCCGCGCGGCCAGTTTCCAGCCGATCCAGACGCCGCCGGCCGCGAAGGCCAGGCCGACCAGCCCGATATAGACCTGCCAGGAGAAGGCGTGGACCAGGAACCGGTACTCCAGCCATTGCAAAGCGAAGGCGCCGAGGGCCAGGACCAGCGCCCAGAGAAGGATCGTGCGGATCATGTCGCTCCGCATGACCCGGTCAGCCCAGCCGCGCCTTGGCCTCGGGTGGGGCGACCTGATCGAACAGGATTTTCAGGTGCTGGTCCTTGGCGTGGTCGTTGTGCAGCTCCCACGACAGCGAGACCGGCAGGCGCAGGCGGCCGCCGTCGGGCAGGCGGGCGATCAGCACGCGCCAGGAAAAGCCTTCGCCGGGATCGCCCAGCGGATCCTTGAACTCGACCAGCGCCGGGTCGCGCAAGCGGAAGCGCCGCTCGGGATGGGCCTCGAACCAGGCGCGATCGGCTTCGGCGGTTGGATCCTTGACGACTTTGGCGATGACTTTGCGAACCATGGGCGCGTCCTAGCACCGTTGGGCCGCCGTTCCCATCTTCGGAAGATGAGCGACAAGTCGATCAAGCGCGTGAAGGCCGATTGGAGCGAGGTGGTGCTGGTGTGCCGCAAGTGCTCGAAGAAGCTGAAGGGCGGTTTCGGCGCGGACGGCGACCAGAAGCTGGCAAAGGCCCTGCGCAAGGCGCTGGGCGTCAAGGGCAAGGGCAAGGGCCTCAATCGCAAGACGGGCGCGGCGGTGATCGAGGTCGACTGCCTGGATGTCTGCCCCAAGGGCGCGGTGGTGGCCGTGAGGGCTTCCGCGCCGCGCGACTGGGTCGTGGCGCCGCGCGGAACGCCGATCAGGGCGGTGATGGAGCGACTGGGACTGCAGGACCGTCCGGAAGCTGTCGATCCCGAGCGCGCTTGACCGTGTCGTCCGCCGTCCACGGCCCCCAATAGAGGCCGGGAAGCGCGGGGCGGCCCTCTCCCAATTTCGCCAGGGAGATCGGGACGCCGTTCGCGGAGACAAAGACGCTCGCCCGCGCGCGGGCGAGCGCGTCCGCGCTTGAGGCGGTCAGGCGAATTTCCTGGAGCTGCGTCTTGCCGGTCTTAGCGACCGGCGCGGCTTGCCACGAGCAGGTCAGGTCCTGGCAGGACATCCGGAACACGACGCAGGCCGAACCAATGCAGGTCTGTCGCAGGCGCTGGGCGGCGATGTCGCCAAGATGGTCGCTGGACACATATTGGACGCGGACGCCCAGTCGTCGCACCGCTTCCGGCACGGCCGCCATCGGTCGACCGCCGGTGTCCACCTTCCTGAACATTCCGCTGGTCTCGGCCGCCGGCGCGTAGTCGCGCGTCACGCAGAAAGGGGCGTTGTCGCAAATCAGATCCAGCATGCGCGATCCTCCACTCCATCCAGGGTAGCATCGCGCGTGAAAGTCGCAAAGGGTGAGGAGCGGCTACCGCCGCCGTTCCATCACCACGATCGGCGAGCCCTTGTAGGTCGTGTGCGCCTTGATCACGAACCCCATCTTGGCGGCCAGGGCTAGGGAGGCGGCGTTCTCGACGTCGATGATGCAGGGCACGATCTCGGGCGCCAGGGTCTGGTCGATCCAGGCGAGGCCCGCGCCCACGGCCTCGGTCCCGAAGCCCTGGCCATGCGACCAGGCCGCTAGCACCCAGCCCATCTCCGGCAGGCCGTAGAGGCTGGGCTCGAGCTCGCGCCGCAGGTCGGCGAAGCCCACCTCGCCGACATAGCGACCGGTGGCCGTCTCGCGCACCGCCCAATAGCCGTAGCCCAGCACCTCCCACAGGCCCCGGGCGCGCATCAGGCGGGTCCAGCTCTCCTCCTCGGTGAAGGCGCGGCCGCCGACGTGCCTGACGACCAGCGGATCGGCCCACATGGCGCGGCTGTCCTCGAAGTCCGACAGCTGGGGCGGCGACAGGGTGAGGCGGGCGGTGGTCAGGGTCGGGACGATCATGACGACTCGAGTTTGCGGATGTGGCGCGCCGCAAGCTACATCGGCTGGTCCACGAGAAAAGACCTGACCGCGCCCATGACCAAACCCGAAGACGCCATCGCGGCCCGCCGCAAGCTGACCAACAAGCTGATCGCGGCCAAGGACGCCGCGCGTCTGCGGCCGTTCTTCGATCCGCGCGTCACCCTGATCGCCGGCGACGGTTCGCTGCTGCTGGGGGCCGAAGACGTGCTGGCGGCCTTCGCCAGCCAGTTCGCCGACAAGGGCTTTGTGGCCTATGTCCGGACGACCCAGGAGATCAGCCTGAACGCTGAGGGGACCCGCGCCGCCGAGCGCGGTCGCTGGGCCGGCGCGTGGAAGGACGCGGCCGAGCAGTCGGGGACCTATCTGGCCACCTGGAAGAAGGTCACCGGCCAGTGGGTGATCGAGAACGAGCTCTTTGTGACTCTGGCTTAGCCAAAGACCGCTGGATTTCGGCGGATGACTCGGAATTAATTTCGCCAAACCTGGGCAGGGGCTTACGCCTTCGCCCTCCAATTCGGCTCCTGGGAGGGAAAGCCTTGCTCAATCGTCGTCACATGATGTTCGCCACCGCCGCCGCGGGCTTCGCGGCCGCGGGCGGCCTGCCGTCGTTCGCCCTGGCCCGCGAGGGCGAGGTCGCCAAGCTGAACGCTCTGTTCGACGACATGATGGCCAAGCAGCTGCGCCAGTCGCCGGAGACGGCCACGGGTCTGGGCCTGGACACGGGCGATCTGGCCTGGACCAAGGGCCTGCTGAGCGACCGCTCGTTCGCCGCGATCAAGGCCGGCGCGGCCCAGACCGCCGACCAGCTGGCCGCCTTGCGCGGCATCGACCGCCGCGCTCTCAAGGGCATGGACGCAGTCAACTACGACACCGTCGAGTTCGTCCTGTCGGTGCAGGACGAAGGCAACAAGAAGTTCAGCTACGGCGGCGGCGGTTCGGGCGCGCCCTACATCCTCAGCCAGCTGACCGGCAGCTACCAGTACATGCCGGACTTCCTGGACACCCAGCACAGCATCGAGACCAAGGCCGACGCCGATTCCTATCTGGCGCGGATGGAGGGCTTCGCGCGCCTGATGGACCAGGAGAGCGCCATCGCCAAGCAGGACTACGCCGACGGCGTGATCCCGCCGGACTTCGTCATCGACAAGGCCCTGATCCAGATGAAGGCCTTCGCCGACACCCCGACGGCCGACGCGCCGCTGGTCAAGTCGATCGCGCGCCGGACCAAGGAAAAGAACATCGCCGGCGACTGGGCGGCCGAGGCCTCGAAGGTCTACGAGAACTCGGTCCTGCCGGCTCTGAAGCGCCAGATCGCCCTGCTGCAAAGCGTGCGCGCCAAGGCCACGCACGACGCCGGCTGCTGGCGTCTGAAGGATGGCGGCGACTACTACGCCGTCTCGCTGAAGAACTACACGACCTCGACCCTGAAGCCCGACGAGATCCACCAGCTGGGTCTGGACCTGGTGACGTCGATCTCGGCCGAGGCCGACAAGCTGTTCAAGAGCATCGGCATGACCAAGGGCACGGTCGGTGACCGCATGCGCGAGCTGGGCAAGGACATCTACGAGAACACCGACGCGGCCAAGGAACAGCTGATCAAGGACCTGAACGTCAAGGCGGCCTGGATCCAGAAGCAGCTGCCGGCCTATTTCGGCGCCTTGCCCAAGGCCCCGCTGGAGATCCGCCGGGTGCCCAAGGCCATCGAGGCCGGCGCGCCGGGCGGCTACTACAACTCGCCTTCGCTGGACGGGAAGCGACCCGGCATCTACTGGATCAACCTGCGCGACACGGCCGAACAGGCCAAGTACACCCTGACCACCCTGACGGTGCACGAGGGCGTCCCAGGTCACCACCTGCAACTGTCGCTGTCGAACGAGGCGCAGGGCCTGCCGCTGATCCGCAAGGTTGTCGGCTTCTCGGGCTACGCCGAGGGCTGGGCGCTCTACTCCGAGCAACTGGCCGTCGAGATGGGCATCTACAAGAACGACCCGCGCGGCCATATCGGCATGTTGCACGACGCCCTGTTCCGCGCCGTCCGCCTGGTGGTCGACACCGGCATGCACCACAAGAAGTGGAGCCGCGAGCAGGCCGTGAAGTACATGGCCGAGACCATGGGCGACGAGGAGAGCGGCACGATCACCGAGATCGAACGCTACGTCGTGTGGCCGGGCCAGGCCTGCAGCTACATGATCGGCAAGATCACCTGGCTGCGCGCCCGCGCCAAGGCCCAGAAGGCCCTGGGCAAGAAGTTCGACATCCGCGAATTCCACGACGCGGGCCTGCTCTCGGGCATGACCCCGCTGACCGTGCTGGAGCGGGTGGTCGACGACTACATCGTCAGCAAGGGCGGCAAGGCCTGAGGCGGAACGGCCCAAGATTGAATGGAAGGTGTTTCTCCTCCCCCTTCATGGGGGAGGGGGACCCGCGTAGCGGGTGGAGGGGGAACGGTCCGGCCTAGCCCCAGCTGTCCGACGCCCCGGCCCGCCGCGCCACGGCCTTGATCGGAGCGCTGGGGCGCAGGGCCGGCATCGGCTTGTCGGCCGGCTTGCCGTAGAGCCAGCCTTGAGCGAAGTCGACGCCCGCCTGGCGGACGATGTCCTCGACCTCGATGGTCTCGACCATCTCGGCCACGGTGCGGATCTTCAGGTCGCGGCACAGCTCGACCAGGCGTCGCACCAGCGCCCCGTCGCGGCTGTTGTCGGCCAGCTCGCGGACGTAGCGGCCGTCGATCTTCACGATGTCCAGGGAAAGCTGCTGCAGGTAGGCGAACGAGGACGAGCCCGCCCCGAAGTCATCCAGGCAGACCAGCGAGCCCATGCCCCGCAGGCTCTGGATGTGCTGGTTGGCGACGGCCAGATTGTCGACCGCGCAGGTCTCGGTGAGCTCGAAGATCAGCCGGCCCTTGGCCTCGTCGTACTTTGCCAGCAGGCGGCCGACGTGGTCGACGAAGGTCTCGTTGCCGATCGTCCGGCCCGAGATGTTCACCGCCAGCCGCAGCTTCCTTTCGTGATCGTTGGCCAGCTTCTTGACGACCTGCTCGACGACTGCGTGGTCGAGCTCCTCGATCAGATCGAATTCCTCGGCCATGCGGATCATGGCGAACGGGCTGCTGCCGTCCTCGAAACGGATCAGGGCCTCGTGGTGGTGCGCCAGGCCCGTGGCCAGCGAGACCACCGGCTGGAACGCCAGGTTGAAGCGGCGCTGGCTGACGGCCAGGCCCAGGGCGCCGGCGCGGGCCAGGGTGCGCTTCACCGATCGGTTCATCGCCTCGGCCAGCGTCGTCGGCGCGGCGTCCTTCAGGCCCTCGCGCAGGAAATCGTCGAGGGCGTAGCGCAGGGCCCGCATGGCGCGGGCGCCGCCGCCGGCCTCCACCGGCACGACGTGGGCGTTGACGTCGGCGCTGACCATCTTGGTCAGGCGCTTGACCATGTTCTCGGGCCGGTCGTCGCGCTGGCGCAGCAGGGCGAAGCGTTCCGGCGACAGGCGGGTTGCGGCCGAGCCGCCGTGCGACTCGGCGCGAACGGCGCTGGCGACGCGGACGTCCAGGGCGGCGACCTCGTTGGGCGCCAGGCTCTCGCGCAGGGCGCCCAGGCCCGCGAACTCGACCATGGCCAGTTCCAGTTCCAGGCCGGTGACGCGGGCGGCCTCGAACAGGCCCTGGGCGATGTCGTCGAACGACTCGCGCGGCTGCAGGCTGTCGGCGGTCAGCGGCGGGCCGGCGGACTGGGCGGCGGTGGCGGCGCACGAGACGCGGCCTTCGTTCTCCGGCAGGGCGCGCAGGATGACGCGGACGCAGCGCTCCTCCTCCCCGTCAAGGCGCAGCACAACGGGGCCGCGCCGCGCGCCGTCGTCGGCGCAGCTCAGCATGGCGTCCATCAGCGGACGGTCGTCGGGATGGAAGAGCTCGCTCCAGGCCTGGCCCATCAAACCGACTTCGGACTTGCCCATGACCTTCTGCGCGGCGCCCAGCGCCAAGCGCACGCGGCCGCTCTGCAGCTCCACGAGAAGATCGGCGCTGGCGAAGGCCAGGCCTAGAAGGCGACGCGGATCGATCGACAAGACGCAATCCTCCCAGATGCGCCGAAGCTTGCATGATGGGGCTTAAGGAGCTGTTGCGGTCGCGGACCGGGGCGTCCCTCGTATCCAGCTTCGTCGCGCGACATTCTGGCCTACGACAGAAACGGACGTTTCTATGGTGGAGAACATCTTGCGAACATGGAACAAAGTGTGTACGCCTTAAACATGTTCCACAGGTCGTTGGGACGCGGCGCTGGAAGCGCCGATCGGGCGACCGGAATCATGGGATAGAGGGCGGACCAACAATGACCAGTCAGGCGGCTTTGAAACTCGTGGGCAAGGAAGAAGGCGACAAGCAACGCGCGCTAGAGGCGGCTCTCGCCCAGATTGACCGCGCGTTCGGCAAGGGCTCGGTGATGAAGCTGGGCGAAAAGGGCAAGGTCGAGATGGAGTCCGTCTCCACCGGCTCGCTCGGCCTGGACATCGCCCTGGGCATCGGCGGCCTGCCCAAGGGCCGGATCATCGAGGTCTACGGCCCGGAAAGCTCGGGCAAGACCACCCTGGCCCTGCACGTGGTGGCCGAGGTCCAGAAGGCCGGCGGCACCGCCGCCTTCGTCGACGCCGAGCACGCGCTCGATCCGTCTTACGCGCACAAGCTGGGCGTCAATCTCGACAGCCTGCTGGTGTCGCAGCCCGACAACGGCGAACAGGCCCTGGAGATCACCGACACCCTGGTGCGCTCGGGCGCTGTCGACATCGTCGTGATCGACTCCGTCGCGGCCCTGACGCCGAAGGCCGAGATCGAAGGCGAGATGGGCGACAGCCTGCCGGGCCTGCAGGCCCGTCTGATGAGCCAGGCGCTGCGCAAGCTGACCGCCTCGATCAACAAGGCCAACACCATCGTCATCTTCATCAACCAGATCCGTCACAAGATCGGGGTGATGTACGGCAGCCCGGAAACGACCACGGGCGGCAACGCGCTGAAGTTCTACGCCTCGGTGCGCCTGGACATCCGCCGCACCGGTTCGGTGAAGGTCCGTGACGAGATCATCGGCAACAACGTCCGCGTGAAGGTGGTCAAGAACAAGGTGGCCCCGCCGTTCCGCGAGGTCGAGTTCGACATCATGTACGGCGAGGGCATCTCCAAGCTGGGCGAAGTCATCGACCTGGGCGTCAAGGCCGGGATCATCGACAAGGCCGGCTCGTGGTTCTCGTACGGCAGCCAGCGCATCGGTCAGGGCCGCGACAATGTCCGCGAGTTCCTGAAGACCAATCCCGACGTCGCCGCCGACATCGAAAACGCCGTCCGCAAGTCGTCGCAGAAGATCGAGGAAGAGCTCCTGGTCGGCGGCCCCGAGGACGGCGAGGAAGAATAGTCTTCCCACGAAGGTTTCGCGGCCCTCGCCCGACCCCGGGCGTCCCCGCCTTCAACACGCCCGCGGCCGGACCGCCGCGAGGGCCGCGATTTCAGGCCGCCTGGACCCCATGCCAGGCGGCCTATTTCTTGTTCAGGGCTTTCCTCCCGAGGCGGGCGGCGAACTTTCCAGGAAGGGGCGCGGCCGGCGGAGAGGGCGATAGGCAGCCTCGCCGCGCGCATCGAGGATGCCGCTGACCCAGGGCGGGCGCGCCTCCAACCTGGCCCTTTTCCGCCCCATCCCGGGTCCCCATCTCCGAGTCGGTTTCCCCTTCGCGAAAAACCGCGCTATGAGCGCCCGACTCCGGCCGCTCGCCGGCGCCTAGACTTGAGACTCTCATGCCCAGCTTGAACGAGATCCGCAGCACCTTCCTCGACTACTTCGGCAAGGCCGATCACGCCGTGACGCCGTCCGCGCCGCTGGTGCCGCAGAACGATCCGACCCTGCTGTTCGTCAACGCCGGCATGGTGCCGTTCAAGAACGTCTTCACGGGCGCCGAGACCCCGGCCCATCCGCGCGCGGCCAGCTCGCAGAAGTGCGTCCGCGCCGGCGGCAAGCACAACGACCTGGACAATGTCGGCTACACCGCCCGCCACCACACCTTCTTCGAGATGCTGGGCAACTTCTCGTTCGGCGACTACTTCAAGGAGCAGGCGATCCACCACGCCTGGACCCTGCTGACCGGCGAGTTCAAGCTGCCCAAGGACAAGCTGCTGGTCACGGTCTACCACACCGACGACGAGGCGGCCGAGCTGTGGAAGAAGATCGCCGGCCTGTCGGACGAGCGCATCATCCGCATCCCGACCAGCGACAACTTCTGGTCCATGGGCGACACCGGCCCCTGCGGCCCGTGCTCGGAAATCTTCTTCGATCACGGTCCGTCGATCGCGGGCGGCCCTCCGGGCAGCCCCGACGAGGACGGCGACCGCTTCATCGAGATCTGGAACCTGGTCTTCATGCAGTTCGAGCAGCTGGCCGGCGGCGAACGCGTCTCGCTGCCCAAGCCCTCGATCGACACCGGCATGGGCCTGGAGCGCGTCGCCGCCGTCCTGCAGGGCGTGCACAACAACTACGACGTTGACCTGTTCAAGGCCCTGATCGCCGCCAGCGTCGAGCTGACGGGCGTGAAGGCCGAGGGCGATCAAGCGCCGTCGCACCGCGTCATCGCCGACCACCTGCGCTCGTCGTCGTTCCTGCTGGCCGACGGCGTGACGCCGTCGAACGAAGGCCGCGGCTACGTCCTGCGCCGGATCATGCGCCGCGCCATGCGCCACGCCTATCTGTTGGGCGCGCAGGAGCCCTTGATGCACCGCCTTGCGCCGACCCTGGTCGCCGAGATGGGCCAGGCCTATCCGGAACTGCGCCGCGCCGAGGCCTCGATCGTCGAGACCCTGCGCCAGGAGGAGGAGCGCTTCCGCGTCACTCTCGGCCGCGGCATGGGCCTGCTGGATGAGGCCACCGCTAACCTGTCGACCGGCGGCGTGCTGGACGGCGAGACCGCCTTCAAGCTCTACGACACCTACGGCTTCCCGCTGGACCTGACCCAGGACGCCGTCCGGGCCAAGGGCCTGACCGTCGACACCGACGCCTTTGACGCGGCCATGGAAAAGCAGCGCCAGATGGCGCGCGCCAACTGGGCGGGCTCGGGCCAGCAGGCTGGCGCGGCCGCCTGGTTCGCGATCAAGGAAAAGGCCGGCGCCACCGATTTTGTCGGCTACGGGGCCACCGAGACCACGGGCGTGGTCAAGGCGATCGTCGTCGACGGCGTCGAGGTCGAGAGCGCTACGGGCGGCACGACCGTCGAGGTGCTGCTGGATCGCACCAGCTTCTACGCCGAAAGCGGCGGCCAGGCCGGCGACACCGGCGTGATCGAGGCCAATGGCCGCGAGAACCGGGTCATCGACACCCAGAAGCAGGCCGGTGAGCTGCACGTCCATCGCGTCGAGCTGTCGGGCGACCTGAAGGTCGGCGACCAGGTCGTGGCCTCGGTCGACGCCGAGCGCCGCCAGACCACTCGCTCCAACCACTCGGCCGCCCACCTGGTGCACGCCGCCCTGCACCACGTGCTGGGCCCGCACGTCGCGCAGAAGGGCCAGATGGTCGACGGCGAGCGCATGCGCTTCGACTTCAGCCACGGTGGTCCGCTGACCGCCGAGGAGCTGGACAAGATCGAGGCCGAGGTCAACGCGGTCATCCGCCAGAACGTCCCGGCCGAGACCAAGGAAATGGCGCCGCAGGAGGCCATCGAGGCCGGCGCCGTGGCCCTGTTCGGCGAGAAGTACGGCGACAGCGTCCGCGTGCTGACGCTGGGCAAGTCGCTGAACGACGAGTCCAAGGCCTATTCGGTCGAGTTGTGCGGCGGCACCCACGTGGCCCGCACCGGCGACATCGCTCTGTTCAAGATCGTCTCGGAGCAGGGTGTCGCCGCCGGCGTGCGCCGCATCGAGGCCCTGACCGGCGAGGCGGCCCGCCGCTTCCTGCTGGACCAGGCGGGCGTGGCCAAGTCGCTGGCCGACCAGTTCAAGACCCCGGTCGCCGAGGTCGGCGCTCGCGTCGACGCCCTGATCGCCGACCGCAAGCGCCTCGAGAAGGAGCTGGCCGACGCCAAGAAGCAGCTGGCCCTGGGCGGCGGCGGCGCGGCCTCGGGTCCGGAAGACGTCAATGGCGTCGCCCTGATCGCCCGCGTCCTGGACGGCGTCGGCGGCAAGGAGCTGCGCGGCGTCGCCGAGGAGTTCAAGAAGCAGCTGACCTCGGGCGTCGTGGCCCTGGTCGGCACCTCGGACGGCAAGGCCGCCGTCACCGTGGCCGTGACCGCCGACCTTACGGCTAAGTTCAGCGCCGCCGACCTGGCCAAGGCCGCCGTCATCGCCATGGGCGGCCAGGGCGCGGGCGGCAAGGCCGACTTCGCCCAGGGCGGCGCGCCGGACGACAGCAAGGCCCAGGACGGCCTGGCGGCCGTCAAGGCGGCGCTCGCTGGCTGATCGCGAGCGCTCGCTGACGAGGAGACGAGGGGGCGCCGCGAGGCGTCCCCTTTTTCGTGTCCGCTTGACGGCGTCGCGGCTTCCGGCTCAACTGAATTACGAATGTAGTTCTGATGTGGAGGGGCGTATGTCGCGGAGAGCTAGAGAATCCTCGCGAGGCGCGCTGATGGCCGCCGGGCTGCTGCTGGCGCTGGCGGCTTGCGACCAGAGGGCCGAGACGGCCCAGACCCCAGGGCACTTCACGCCGCCCGCGCTGTGGCGGGTGGAGGTCGTCGAGGATTCCGGCGGCCAGACGGGCGTGGTGCAGGTCTGCGCCAATTCCGAACTGATCGGTTCGTTCACGCGGGTCGAGCCGAAGGTGAACGGTCTGCCGTGCGAGCCCTATGGCAAGGTCGCCAAGGACGACGCCGTCGAGCACATCGAGCGCTGCCAGGCCGGTGGCATGCGCTACGGCCTCTATGTGACGCGGACACGGAAGGCGCCCGACGACTTCACGGTCCGGTTCGCCTTGCAGCCATTGCAGGCCGCCGGCGGCAAGGTGGTCCAGGCCCGTCGCTATCAGCGGATCGGCGCCTGTCCGGCGGGCTGGAAGGCTGGCGACCAGGGCAAGCCCGGCGGTCCGCCGACCTCCAGCCTGCTGACCGGGCAGGGGCCGGGTTGATCCGTCGGGTCTGCAGACGCGTCAGCTCTTCCGGAACGCCGACAGCTTGTTGCCGTCCGGATCGCGGACATAGGCCAGGTAGTAGCCCTCGCCATAGGCCGGACGCGGACCGGGCGGCCCGGCGCAGGCGCCGCCGTGGGCCATGGCCGCGGCGTGGAAGGCGTCGACCTGGGCTTCCGTCTCGGCCTTCAGCCCGACCATGATGCCGTTACCGGCCTTGGCGGGCAGGCCATTCTCGGGGCTGCAGACCATCACGGTGGCATGCTCGGGATCGGGGCCGTAGCCGATCCAATCGCCTTGCCGCCACAGGCGCTGGCTGCCCAGCGCGCCCAGCACCGCGTCGTAGAAGGCGCCGGCGCGATCGAGGTCGCTGGCGCCGATGGTGATGTAGCTGATCATGGCGTCTCCTCCTGACGCCATCCTAGGTCGGGCCGCTGACGATCCGTGTCAGCAGCCCGCCAGGTTCCGTCAGGCGGCGCGGACCTTGCGCGCCACCCGCGCCTTGCGCTTCTTCCACCAGATCACCACGCCGGTGACGCTGAGCGCGGCGACGACCAGGCCAGTGAACGAGATCAGGATCCGCCCCGGCAGACCCAGGATCCGGCCCGAGTGCAGGGGGAACTGGGCCTGGACGAAGATGTCGGCGGCGGTGCCGACCCAGGGTAAGCGTTCGCCCGCCGGCAGGCCGGTCGTGCTGTCGTAGTAGAGATAGGGCGTGCCGACGCCGGCCGCGCCGTGGTCGCCGCCCGGCTGGTGGAAGGTGACGCCATAGACGCCATAGCCGGGCGCGTAGAAGGCGCCGCCGACAGGATCGGTCCAGCCGCGCTTCCTGGCCTCGATCTTGGCGGTCTCGATGACCTCGGCATAGGTCTTCTTGGCGATGATCGGCTGGTCCAGCGGCGCGGGCGCGCGCAGTTCGAACGGGCCGGGCGTGGTCTTGGAGACCTTGGACAGCACCGGATAGAAGACCTCGGTGTAGAGGTTCAGCGAGAAGGCCGTGAAGGCGACGGTGAGCAGCACGCCCCACAGCCACAGGCTGAAGGCGCGGTGGATGTCGAAATTGATCCGGTAGGCGCTGGCCTTGGTCTTGATCTGCCAGGCCGGCTTCCAGCGGCTGAGGAAGCTCTTGCCGCCTTTGGCCGAGGCGCGCGAGGGCAGGGTCAGATAGACGCCGGCGAAGCAGTCGATCGTCCAGAGCACGGCGATCACGCCCATCAGCCAGACGCCCCAGCGGTCGACGCCCCACATGGCCGGAATGTGCAGGCTGTAGTGCAGCACATAGAGGAACGACACGAAGGTCTCGCTCGTGATCGGCCAGGCCGCCCCCCATTCGCGCCGGCCCAGCTCCTCGCCTGTCGCCGGGTCGATGAAGACCTGGTTGTAGCCGGGCGTGAACAACTTGCCCGTGGCGGGGTTCTGCTTGGGATAGACCCCGAAAGCGTAGGCCTCGCCCGGCTCGGGCGCCAGGGGGACGAAGGTGACCTGGACGCGCGGGTCGCGCGCCTCGACGGCCTTGGCCAGTTCCAGCGGCGCCTTGGCGGGCCCCTCGGCGCGGGCGTGCATCAAGTGCGGGTTGAGGATGTCGTCCAGCTCGTGATCCCACGAGATGACCGCGCCGGTGACGCCCGAGATGAACAGGAACCCGGCCATGACGAGACCGACCCAGCGGTGCCAGAAGCCGATGATCGGGCGCACCGGCGGCAGCCGGAACGTCCGGTTCTCGGTCTTTCGGGCGACGGCGGGGGGCGTGCGGGCGTCCATGGTGGATCCTAGAAGGCGTAGTCCAGGCGCAGGGACACGCTGCGCGGGGCGGCGTAGTACGACTGGTTCCACATCAGGCTGGTGAGGTAGGTCTTGTCGGTGGCGTTCTTGACGTTGACCGTGGCGCGCACCTTCTCGGTCACGTCGACGCCGGCCATCAGGTCCAGGACGCCATAGGCCTTCTGGGTGATGGGGACGATGTCCGCGCCCTCGATGTCGTCCTGCCAGCGGAACTGCGCGCCCAGCGTCAGGTTGCGCGCCGCCGGGATGGTGTAGGTGGTCGAGGCCTTCAGCGTCTTGCGTGGGGTGTAGAGGCGGGTCTTGTTCCCGTCGGCGTCCTCGATCTTCAGGTCGGTCCAACCCAGGCTGACGCGCCACTGGTCGTTGATCGCGCCGACCGCTTCCAGCTCGTAGCCCTTGGCCTTGGTGTCGACGCCCACATAGTAGCTCTTGCCGTCGTCGAAGGTCCCGGCGAACTCGGCGAGACTGTCCTGGCGGGAGGCGAAGACCGCGCCGGTCAGGTAGAGGCGCTTGTCGAACCATTCGCTCTTGAAGCCGGCCTCGTAGCTCTTGCCGTGGGCGGCCGCGAGGGTCTTGTGGTTCACGTCCACTTCGGACTGCGGATTGAAGATGTCGGTGTAGTTCGCATACAGCGACACGTTCTGGGTCAGGTCGTAGACCACGCCGGCATAGGGGCTGACCTTGTCCTCGTCACGCGGCGTGTCGACCCCGTACGAGAAGCCCTTGGACTTCAGCTTCAGGGCGTTGAAGCCGGCCACGACCTTCAGCCTGTCGCTGACGTTCAGGTGAGTGGCGGCGTAGAAGCGGGTCAGGCGGTCCTGCTGGTCCGAGGCCAGATAGGCGCCCGGGAAGGTCGGCTCGGCCGGCTGGATGTGATCCCAGTCGGTCACCGGCCCGTAGACGATCGTGTCGCTCGAGAAGTCTTCGTACTCGTGGCCGTGAGCGCGCGAGGTCTGGCCGCCGATCACCAGCTGGTGCTCGCGGCCGAACAGCTTGAACGGGCCCGAGGCGTAGGCGTCGAGGATGTAGCTCTCGTAGATCGACGGATAGACGCCGGCCATGCCGTAGACGCCCAGGCCCGTGGCCTTGTCGGGCGCACCGTAGGCGTAGAGCAGCTTGGCGTTCTCCTCGAAGCGCTTGTAGGTGCCGATCGTCTTCAGCTGCCAGCCGTTGTCGAAGCGCCAGGCCAGTTCGCCGAAGGCGCTCTGGTCCTTGACGTTCCAATGCGTCCAGTCGGCCGAGGTCGAGGCCGAGCGCGGATAGTCGATGCGCGTGCCGTCGCTGTAGACCAGGGGCAGGGCGCCCCAGTTGTTGCCCCGGGCGCGGTTGTCCTGCATCGACCAGCCGACGGTGGCGGTCAGCTTCGGCGTGGCGTCCCAGGCCAGCAGGGCGCCATAGACGTTCCGGTTGACGCCGTAGTGGTCGAGATAGCTGTCGGCGTCCTCGTTGGCGTAGATCAGGCGTCCCGCCAGCGTCCCCGAGGCGTTCAGCGGGCCCGAGACGTCGGCCTCCAGACGGTAGTCGTTCCAGGAGCCATACTGCAGGGCTGCCGAGGCCTGGAATTCGTGGGTCGGACGCTTGCGGACGTAGTTGATCGTCGCCGACGGGTTGCCGGTGCCGGTCATCATACTGTTGGCGCCGCGCACGGCCTCCACGCGCTCGAACAGCACGGTGTCGAGCGAGCCGAACTGGATGCCCCAGATCAGCGGCAGACCGACGCCGTCGACCTGGAAGTTGGTGATGTCGAAGCCGCGCGAGTTGTAATAGGTGCGGTCGGTCTCGACCTTCTCGACATTGATGCCCGTGACCTGCGCCAGCAGCTGGTTCACGTCGGTCAGGGCGAAGTCCTTGATCCGGTCCTGGTTGATGATGCTGACCGACTGCGGGGTCTCGCGCAGGCTCATGTCCAGGCCGGTCACCGCCGAGGTGCGCGTGCGCGCCCCGGTGATCAGCACGCCTTCCACCTGGTTGCTGTCCGCGGCGTCCGCGCCGGTCTCGGCCGCCCCGTTCTCCGTTGCGCAGGCGATGTCGGAGACGCTGGCGCCGGCCAGCGCGACGCCAGCAAGCAGAAGGGCGCGGAAGGACGGGGACATGCCTTTGCCTCTATGCGAACGATAATGACTCGCAAGTGCAATATCGGCCAGGGGTAGCGGTGTCAAACACGCACAGGGCGTTCAGCTCAATTTAAAGGATGTCCCGCCTTCAGCAGAAGGGCGACCAGGGCCAGGGTCGCCAGGGACAGCGCCGTGGTCAGGGCTACGGTGCGCGCCGCGCCTCGGGCGAAGACGCCATAGGCCCGGGTCTGGATGAAGACGTTTACCGCCGTCGGGGCGGCGGCCAGCAGTGTCGCGCCGGCGCGGAAGGCGGGCGGGGCGGGCGTCAGGCCGATGGCCAGCCAGGCTAGCAAGGGAAAGGCGACCAGCTTGGCTAGCGCGGCCAGGGTGACGGGGCCCCATGACGGCGCGGTTTCATCCTCGGTTTCCCTCAAGCCCAGAGCCGCGCCCAGGGCGACCAGGCCCACGGGACTGCCCGAGGCGGCGGCCATGCCGACCGCGCGGTCCAGGGGTTGGGGCAGGGCGATGTCCAGCAGGGCCAGGGCGACGCCGGCCAGGGCGGCGGCCACGACTGGATTGCGGAAGGCCTGGAGCGTCGAGCGCCAGATCGAGCGGCCCGCCGCCCAGCCCAGCAGGCCCACGCCCGTGGCGGCCATTACGACGAAATCGATGGCCACGACGCCGGCGACCAGGCGGGCGGTCTCGGCCCCCAGGACCGCGCCCGTGATCGGCAGGGCCAGGAAGGCGCTGTTGCCGACCCCTGACGCCATGCCGGCTCCGGCCCGCTCGGCCCGGGTCCAGCCGAGCAGGCGGCCAGCCGCCGCCACCGAGGCCATGACGACGAGACCGGCTCCGGCATAGGCCGTCAGGCCCAGGATCAGGTCGTGCCCGGGACGTCCCAGGCGCGACAGCGAATGGACCAGCAGCGCGGGAAAGCCGACCCAGTAGACATAGGCCGACAGGCCTTGCGTCATCCGCGCGTCCAGCAGGCGCAGTCGGCTCAGGGCCAGGCCCGCGGCGACCAGCAGGAAGAACGGCCAGACCCGCGCGACGATGTCGAGAACAAGGATAAGCACGAAATCAAAGGCCCCTGGACGTCAGCCCCGCCGCTCGTCGGCCGGCAGGCGGATATGCACCAGCTTCCAGGTGAACAGCGCCCGGCGCTCGAACGTGAAGACGGTGATCTTGCCGCCGCGGTCCGGGCGCTTGACCGCGATGCGCACGCGGTTCGGATCCCAGTAGACGATGCCGGGATAGGGACCCTTGACCGCGTCGGTGATCTGGCCGGTCAGCGAGCCCTCGCGCGACGAGGGCGGCGGCGCGGCGCCCGGCGCATAGCCGCGCGTCAGGGCCGAGACGCCGGCCACGGTCAGATAGCGGTCGACCTTGGGCTCGGGCGGGGCGATCGGCTCGATGGCCTTCTTGAAGACGCCCAGCGGATCGCGCCAGATCGACGGCGGCTCCGGCCTGTTGGCTGGGGCGTCGACGACCAGCTGGCCCGTGAGGCTGCGCCGGACGGCCGGGAAGTCGACCAGTTCGCCGATCGCCTGCACGTCCTCATACTGGGCCGCGGCCTTCAGGGCGCGGAAGGCGAACCAGGGCGCCATCGCGAAGGTGGCGGCGAAGACGAAGATCGCCAGAACGATCAGGTCCCAGATCCGCTTCTGCAGGGTCATGCGGCCTCCGAAAAGGTAAACGCGGATAGACCAGCTATCGCCTTTCGCCGCAAGGCTGCTGGCGCATCGGAGCGCTCGGATCGAGGTGTAAAAAAACGCCGCTTCCGAGGGGCGGAAGCGGCGCGGGAGGGGATCCGGTCGGGGAGGAGGGCTCGACGACGGATCAGGGGAAGGCGTCCAAACGGGGACGACTTGTGTGTGATTGAACGCTTCATGGTTGTATATGTCAATTGTCGCTCATGGATTGTTTTCGCCACGCGACAACACGCGCCTCGCTTGAAGCCGCTGCGGCTGCTATTGGCGATCCTCGGGGGACGTCAGTATCGAGAGTAACGACACATGTTGTGCCGTCCCTTGGCGCACTCCTGGGCGCTGCTGTCCGCCGCCTTCCTGATCCCCGCCATCGCCCACGCCGACGACCTGGAAGACGCGGTGCTGGCCGAGGTCAACTATGTCCGCGCCCATCCGGCCGAATACGCCCGTGAGCTGCGTCGCGCGCCTGATTGGGCGTTCGAGCAGGAGGAGCCGGGCGCGGTCGAGGAAGCCATCGACTTCCTGGAACGTCAGCCGCCGCTGGCCCCCTTGAAGTCCGACCGCCGCCTGGACGTCGCGGCGCGCCAGCACGCTCAGCGACAGGCCGCGCGAGGCGATGTCGGCCACGGTCCGGCGGGCAGTCTGGGCGTTCGCCTGCGCGCCGCCGGTGTTTTCGCCGGCCTGTCCGCCGAGAACATCTCGTACGGTTCCGACGACGCCCGGGCGATCGTCCGCCAACTGGTCATCGACAGCCGCGTCGCCGGGCGGGGCCATCGGCGCAATATCTTCACCGCCAGCTACAGCGCCGCCGGCGTCGCCTGCGGCGGCCACCGTCAGTGGGGCTCGATGTGCGTGATCGACTTCGCGGGCGCGCTGATGGAGCGCGGTAAGGCGGAATAGACCAACAAAGAAAACGCCCCGGAGGAAACCTCCGGGGCGCTCTGGTTCAGGCCGAAGCCGAAAGTCCTAGGCCATGGCCTTCTTCAGGTTCTCGTCGATCTTGTCGAGGAAGCCTTCGGTCGTCAGCCAGCCTTGCTTGTCGCCGACCAGCAGGGCCAGGTCCTTGGTCATGTAGCCTTCCTCGACGGTGTCGATGCAGACCTTTTCCAGGGTGGCGGCGAACTTGGCCAGCTCGGCGTTGTTGTCCAGCTTGGCGCGGTGGGCCAGGCCACGCGTCCAGGCGAAGATCGAAGCGATCGAGTTGGTCGAGGTGCTCTCGCCCTTCTGATGCTGGCGGTAGTGGCGGGTGACGGTGCCGTGGGCGGCTTCGGCTTCCACCGTCTTGCCGTCCGGCGTCATCAGCACCGAGGTCATCAGGCCCAGCGAGCCGAAGCCCTGGGCGACGATGTCCGACTGCACGTCGCCGTCGTAGTTCTTACAGGCCCAGACGTAGCCGCCCGACCACTTCAGCGCCGAGGCGACCATGTCGTCGATCAGGCGGTGCTCGTAGTGGATGCCCTTGGCCTTGAACTGGTCGGCGTACTCGGCGTCGAAGATCTCCTGGAAGATGTCCTTGAAGCGGCCGTCATAGGCCTTGAGGATCGTGTTCTTCGTCGAGAGATAGACCGGATAGCCGCGGTTCAGGCCGTAGGCGAACGAGGCGCGGGCGAAGTCGCGGATCGAGTCGTCGAGATTGTACATCGCCATGGCGACGCCGGCGTCCGGAGCCTTGAACACTTCGTGCTCGATGGTCTGGCCGTCTTCGCCGACAAACTTGATCGACAGGGTGCCCTTGCCCGGGAACTTGAAGTCGGTGGCGCGATACTGGTCGCCGAAGGCGTGACGGCCGACGATGATCGGCTGGGTCCAGCCCGGCACCAGGCGCGGCACGTTCTGGCAGATGATCGGCTCGCGGAAGATCACGCCGCCCAGGATGTTGCGGATCGTGCCGTTCGGCGACTTCCACATCTTCTTGAGCTTGAATTCCTCGACGCGGGCTTCGTCCGGCGTGATGGTGGCGCACTTCACGGCGACGCCGTGCTTCTTCGTGGCGTTGGCCGCGTCGATGGTCACCTGATCGTCGGTGGCGTCGCGGTTCTCGACCGACAGGTCGTAGTAGTCCAGTTCCAGATCCAGGTACGGGAAGATCAGCTTGTCCTTGATGAGCTTCCAGATGATCCGGGTCATTTCGTCCCCGTCCATGTCGACGACGGGGTTGGCGACTTTGATCTTGGCCATTGCGGGGATGTTCCTCTGGCGGTGGCGCGCCTGTGGCGATCTGGCGCACAGGGCCAGGAAGCGGCGCGGACCGGGAGGCTATAGACTGTTGCGTCGCGGGGGAAAAGCCGGACGCTTCGTCCTCGCGGGTAACTTCAGCGTTCAAGCTTAAGGTTTGGGGATATCGGCCCCGGGGGCGCGGGCTAGGGAGTGTCGTTGGACAATAATCCGGGAGCGATCGCGGGCGTGACCGCGCCATTGGCGCGGCGGTTGCTGACCATGGTGGCGATCCTGTCGATCGCCGTGACCGGCGTCGCGACGGCGGCGGCCTTCGTCTTCGTGCGCAAGAGCGCCGCCGACACCCAGACCCGTCACCTGGCCGAATATGTCGGCGAGCGGGTCAAGACCGAGGACCGTCTGTTCTCCGACCTGGTGAAGGTGCATGACGCCGCCGCCGAGGCGCTGACGCGGCGGCTGGCCATGGGCGCCGATCCCGAGATCCACGCCCAGTTCGAGCGACTGTTCCCCGCGAAGGGCGACGGCACCCGGCGCTCGATCCCCGGCCTGTTCGACGGCGCGCGGATCGGCAACCGCTATGTCTACGGCGTCGGCGCGTTCCTGCCGGACGCCGCAACGCTCAGCCTGCCCGAACAGGAGCTGTTCGTGGCCGCGACCGACGTGGTGGCCTCCGCGGGCGAGGCCGAGATCCGACACTACGACAACTTCTACTTCTTCACGCCCCGGACACGGCTGGTGATGTTCGGCCCGAACCGGCCGGACAAGCTGATGTACTACCGGCGCGACGCGCCGCCGAACCTCTCCATCACTCATGAGGAAATGACCCAGCTGACCCTGCCGGAGAACAATCCGGGCCGGGTCATGAAGTGCACCAAGCTGCGGCGGCTGATCTCGGACCCCAGCGGACGGGGGCTGAATGCGGCCTGCATGACGCCCTTCTATTACAACGGCCGGTTCATGGGGGCGTTCGGCACCAGCCTGTCGCTGGACAGCTACCTGCTGCGCGCCGTGGCCGACGCCCTGCCGGGCGGACGCAACCTGATCGTGGCCGATGACGGCGAGCTGGTGGCCGCCCAGGGCCTGGCGCGCGATGGCGTGGTCGACGTCGGGGTGCTGCGCAAGTTCGAGACCGACAACGACCTCAAACGCCTGGTTGACCGGATCCGCGCCCAGAAGCGCGATGTCGGCGCGGTGCTGTCGCCCCGGGGCGACCGTCTCGTGGCCTATGGCCGCCTGGTCGAGCCGGGCTGGTGGTTCCTGATGACCTTCCCGTCGGGCGACATCGTCTGGTCGTCGCTGAAGACGGCGTCTTGGGTGCTGCTGTTCGGCTTCATCGGCGTGGCCCTGCAGGTCTTGCTGCTGTATCGCCTGACCAACCGCATGGTCGCCGAGCCGCTAAAGGCGCTGGCCGACGCCCAGCAGAACGGCGACACGGCGGCTGCCGGGCCAATCGAGACCCGTCCGGACGAGATCGGATCCCTGGCGCGGGCCCTTCGCCGCCAGCGCGACCGCAACGAGGAACTGCGCCGCTCGCTGGAAGACCGCGTGGCCGAGCGCACCGCCGAGCTGGAGCGCGCCAACCAGGCCAAGTCGGTGTTCCTGGCCAACATGTCCCACGAGTTGCGCACGCCGCTGAACGGGGTGATCGCCATCGGCGACCGCCTGGTCGACGAGGAAGACCCCGAGGCTCGTCGCGAGCTGGCCGCCCTGGTCTCGTCCTCGGGCCGTCTGCTGGAGCGGGTGCTGGGCGACATCCTGGATGTCTCCAAGATCGAGGCCGGCGAGTTCCAGCTGACGACCGCGCCGTTCGACCTGATCCAGCTGGTGCGCGGCATGGCCGAGCTGCACGCGGCGGCCGCCGAGGCCAAGCGCCTGGACTTCCGCTGGTCGGTCGCGCCCGACGCGGTCGGGACCTATGACGGCGACGCGGGCCGCATCAGCCAGATCCTCTCGAACCTCCTGGCCAACGCGGTGAAGTTCACGACCAGGGGCGAGGTGCGCCTGGAGGTCGATCGCGTCGGCGAGGCCGTGCGCTTCGTCGTGCGCGACACGGGCGTCGGCTTCGACGAGGCCGTGCGCCAGCGCCTGTTCAAGCGCTTCGTGCAGGCCGACCAGTCGATCACCCGCCAGTTCGGCGGGACGGGTCTGGGCCTGTCGATCTGCGCGGCCCTGGCCGAGATGATGGGCGGTCGAATCAGCGCCGAGGCGAGCGTGGGCGAGGGGGCGCGCTTCGAGGTCGTGCTGCCCTTGAGACGCTGCGCCGACCTGGCCGAGGCGGCCGCCGAGGAAGACCGGGAGATCTCGCTTGAGGGCATGCGGATCCTGGTCGCCGAGGACCACCCGACCAACCGCAAGGTCGTCGAGATCGTGCTGGAGCCGTTCGGCGTCGACCTGACCATGGTCGAGGACGGCCAGGCTGCGCTGGACGCGCTGGAGACGGCCAGCTTCGACGCGGTGCTGATGGACATGCAGATGCCGGTCATGGACGGCCTGACCGCCACCCGCGCTATCCGCGCTCGCGAAGCCGCCTCGGGCGCGCCGCCGGTGCTGGTGGTCATGCTGACCGCCAACGCCATGGAGGAGCACGTGGCCGCCGCCCAGGCCGCCGGCGCGAACCTGCACCTGGCCAAGCCGTTGCACCCGGCCCAGTTGCTGGAAGCCCTGGCGCGGGCCCAGAGACGTTGAAGTCGGGCCGCTAGAACTCTTCCAACACCGCGCGCCCGACATCGGCGACGAGCCGCTCGCGCGTGGCCGCGTCCGCCGTCGAGGCGGTCAGGAAGACGACGAAGGCGATGCGGCGGCCGTCCTTCAGTTCGACGAAGGCGATGGCGTGGCTGGTGGGCGATACGCCGAGATCTGCGGGCGCTGCGCCGGCCGACTGGATGATCTTCGCGTCCTTAGGCAGGGCGTTCGCGAGGTAGCCGGGGTCTCGACCCAGCAATCTGGCCGGATCAGGCTTCTGGACCAGTTCGCGGTTGATGAAGGCTTCCAGCAATCGGGCCATGCCGACGGGCGTGGCCGTATCGCGCGGGTCGCTCGCTCGCGCTCGGCCGGCCTGGGCGCGTTGCTCCGCCGGCACGGCGTTGACCGCCCGACGCCAGGCGGCTTCGCCTTTCCAGTCGGCGCGAAACGAAGCCACGCCTCGGGCGTCGGTGGCGATCTGGCGGCGGTAGCGGTCGACGCTGACGTTCTCCAGGCGCTTGACCAGAAGCCATCCATTGACGCCGCCCGGGCCGCCGACGCGTCTGGTGAGCAGGTCCAAGGCGGTTGTATCGCCGTTGCGGGCCAGCCCCTCCAGTTCGGCGACGCTCCAGGTCCGGCGGGCGGGCCAGGCGTCGGCGACGGCGCTCGGAGGCGGCGACAGGTCGACGTCGCGGACGGTCAGGATCTCGCTCTCAGGCAAGCTTCCGGCCTCGGTTTCGGCCATCACCGACGCCAGGATCGGGATCCGCGCGGCGCCGCCCAATGCAAAGGGCCGATCACCGTTGAACGTCCACAGCTGGCGCGTGCCCAGGTCCTCGACCGCCACGCCCAGCACGGCCGGCTGGGCGCGGATGGCGATGGCCTCGATCCGCTTGTTCAACCGCTTCGGTTTCATCGTCGGCTCTTCCTGGCCCAGCATCGGCTTTTCGCCGCAGGCGTGGATGAGGGGCAGGGCGACGAGGGCGGTCAGAAAGGCGCGGCGCGACATGCGGGCTAAACGCGGCCGTGGCGGTTTCGGCTGCGCACCCCTTGCATCAAGCCCGCGGTCGGCGGCAAAGGGTGCGGATGACCGAAGACTTCAAGCCCGTCCCCCCTTGCGTGATCCTGAACGAGCCGCAGCTGGCCGAGAACATCGGCGCGGTGGCCCGTGTGATGGCCAATTTCGGCCTCTCGGACCTGCGCCTAGTCCGCCCGCGCGATGGCTGGCCGCAGGAGCGGGCCTGGGCCAGCGCCTCGGGCGCCAACTGGCCGCTGGACGACGCCAAGGTGTTCGACAGCCTTGAGGCGGCGATCGCCGACCTGAAGCTGGTCTACGCCACCACGGCCCGGCCGCGCGAGACGCGCCTGCCGGTCTACACGCCGCGCGAAAGCGCGGGCCATCTGGCCGAGGAAGTCGCCCAGGGCCGCAAGGTCGGCCTGCTGTTCGGCGGCGAGCGCGCCGGGCTCGAGACCCACGACATCGCGCTGTGCCAGGCCATCGTCTCGATCCCGATCGACGAGCGCTTCCGGTCTCTGAACCTGGCCCAGGCGGTGTCGATCAACGCCTACGAATGGAAGATGACCCAGGACGACCGGCCCTGGAAGAAGTTCGAACACAATGTCGAGGAGCCGGCCGACCAGGCCAGCTTGCTTGGCCTGTACGAGCATCTCGAAGGCGAGTTGGACAAGGCGGGCTTCTACCATCCGCCGGAGAAGAAGCCGTCGATGGTCCGCAACCTGCGCGTCCCCTTGGCCCGGGCCCGGCTGACCGAGCAGGAGGTGCGCACTTTCCGGGGCGTGATCACCGCGCTCAGCAAGGGGCGCGGCCGCGTGCTGGCCAAGCTGGCCGAGAAGGCTTCGAAGGATAAGGGCGAGGCTCCTTAAGGACACTCCCTCTAAGGGCGCGCGGGCGCGGCGGAATTGACCTCGATCATCCGTCGGCGACCGGGGCGGGCGCAGGGTCCTGGCGTGGTCAAGCCAAGGAGCCTCTGCATGACCCCCGATGCAACAACCCTGATCGTCGTCGCCGACGGGCATCGCGCCCGCTTGCTGGAGCAGCCGCGCATCGGCGGCCCGCTGCACGACCGCCCCGAATGGCTGTCCGGCCTGAAGGAGCACCATGAGCATGACGGTCCCAGTCACATCACCCATCCGGGCGACGCGCGCGACCGGGCCGAGAAGGCGTTCCTGCGCGACTTGGCCAAGCGCCTCGACGACCTGAACGCCCGCCACGGCTTCGACCAGGTGATCCTGGTGGCGCCGCCCAGGGCCCTGGGCCACCTGCGCCGGGGCCTGTCGACGGCCGTCGCCCGCAAGGTCATCGGCTCGGACGCTCACGAGCGCGTCGACGCCACCATCATCACCCTGCAGAGCGTGGTCCAGGTCGCGCGCTACGCCAGCGCCGCCTGACCTTGTGGGGGCGGGGAGGGGCGTGGCCCTTCCCCGATCTCCGCCGACTTGCGCCCCGGGCGGTTCGGGCGTTCACTCCTGTCCAAACAAATGTTCGGGGAGGGTGGCGTGAACCGTCGGGAATGGCTGGCGATGGCCGGCGCGCTGGGATTGGTCCCGAGCCTGGCGCGCGCCCAGAACGCCGGCGGCGACGCCACGGCCGCGCGCGACGCCTATCTCTACGCCTTGCCGCTGATCGAGATGGCCACCACCCGCGAGCGGATCCTCAAGATCCCGGGCGGGGCGGTCAACACGCTGCGGCATACCCGCACCCTATCGGACCACACGGCCCGCTGGGTCACGACGCCCAACAACGACACGCTCTATTCGCCGGCCTTCCTGGACCTGAGCAACGGCCCGGCCACCCTGACCATCCCGCCGATGGGCAAGCGCTACTATTCGGTGGCGGTGATGGACATGTTCACCAACAACAATGTCGTGCTGGGCACGCGGACGATCGGCGGCGAGGGCGGGACCTTCACCCTGGTCGGGCCGGGCCAGGCCTCGACCGGACCAAACCCCATCCGCATCGCTACGCCCCACGCCTGGCTGCTGATCCGGATCCTGACCGATGGCGGCGACGACATGCCCTCCACCCACAAGGCCCAGGACGGCTTCATGCTGAAGGGGGCGGCCGGCGAGCCGGTCGCGACCTACGCCCATCGCGACGCCAAGCCGGCCGACTATTTTGCCGCCGCGCGCAGCCTGCTGGCCAGTGACCCGGCCCCCGCCACCGACCAGAAGCTCCTGCGCCGCACGGCCGCCTTCCTGGGTGGCGGCGCGTTCGACGAGGCCGCCGCCGCCGCGGGCGTCGACCAGGCCCGGATGATCGCCGTCTTCGCCAAGGAGCGGATGGTCTATACCGGCGGCTGGTCCTATCCGCGGCCCAACCTGGGCGACTTCGGCCAGGACTATCTGTATCGCGCGGTGGTTGCCCAGCAGGGGCTGGGCGCGCTGCCGGTGGCCGAGGCCATGTACATGAAGGCCGCCGGCGACGACGGGGCCGGGAACTTCACCGGCGATGGCCTCTATCGCCTGAGCCTGCCCGCCCATCTGCCGCTGGACGGTTTCTGGTCGCTGTCGATGTACGAGGCGACGGCCGACGGGCAGTTCTTCTTCACCGACAATCCGATCAAGCGCTACACGATCGGCGATCGCACGCCAGGCCTATCGCGCAAGGCCGATGGTTCGCTGGATCTGTGGATCGGCCGGACCGACCCCGGCGGCGACAAGAGCGCCAACTGGCTGCCCGCGCCCAAGGCGGGACCGTTCGCCCTATACCTGCGCGCCTATCTGCCGAGGGCCGAACTGCTGGACGGCCGTTTCCGTTTTCCGGCGGTGGTCAAGCTCTAGCCCGCCACGGCGAGGCTGCGTTCCAGGTGCTCGACCAGCAGTCGGACCTTGGCCGGCAGCAGCCGCAGGTGCGGATAGACGGCCCAGACGCCCTCGTCGGCGGGGCGGTTGGCTTCCAGTAACGGGACGAGGCGCCCGTCGGCTATGGCGGCGTCGACATAGAAATTCGGCAGCTGGCAGACGCCCAGCCCCTGCAACGCCGCGTCCAGCACGGCCTGGCCGCTGTTGCAGCGCCAGCGGCCCTGCGGCTTGAAGGCGATCTCGCGTTCGCCATCGGGACCTGGGTCGCGGAACGGCCAGGTCTCGGCCGCGCCCAGCACGCAGGCGTGGCTGGCCAGGTCGGCGATCGTGCGCGGCGCGCCGGTGCGGGCCAGATAGGCCGGGGCGGCGACGAGGCGACGGGTGCGCGAGGCGAGGCGCTTGGCGATCAGGCGGCTGTCGGTTAGCCGTCCAAAGCGGATGGCCAGATCGAAGCCCTCGCTGACGATGTCGCGGACCGCGTCGTCCAGGTCGATCTCGATCGACAGCTTGGGGTGGGCAAGGGCGAAGGCGTTGACGGCGGGCGCGACGAACCGCTCGCCATAGGCCGTGGAGCAAGTCATCCGCAGTTGGCCCTTCAGCTCGCCGTCCTCCTCGCCGACCACGGCCAGGGCCTCGTCGCGGTCCAGGATGAGCTGCCGGCAGCGGGCCAGGAAGGCGCGGCCAGCGTCGGTCAGGCTGACCCGGCGTGTGGTGCGGTAGAGCAGGCGGGTCTGCAGCCGCTCCTCCAGCGCCGCCACCGCCCGACTGACGCCCGAGGTCGACAGCCCCAGCCGCCGCGCGGCCTTGGAGAAGCTCTCGGCCTCGGCCGTGGCTGCGAATTCGTCGATCCCGTCCCAACGGCTCATGCGCTCAGCGATGCGCCGATTGTTCAAACTGAGCAACGATGTTTTGCACGGTTCGGGATTATCGACGCGGGCGGCTCGGCGTACCAAGATCACGCAAATCCGCTGGAGACCTGACGATGAAGACCCGCGCCGCCGTCGCTTTCGAAGCCAAGAAGCCGCTGGAGATCGTCGAGGTCGACCTGGAAGGCCCCAAGGCCGGCGAGGTCCTGATCGAGATCAAGGCCACCGGCGTCTGCCATACCGACGCCTACACGCTGGACGGCCTGGACAGCGAGGGCCTGTTCCCCTCGATCTTGGGCCACGAGGGCGCGGGCGTGGTGGTCGAGGTCGGCGCGGGCGTCACCTCGGTGGCGGTCGGCGATCACGTGATCCCGCTGTACACGCCCGAATGTCGCCAGTGCAAAAGCTGCCTCAGCGGCAAGACCAACCTCTGCACGGCGATCCGCGCCACCCAGGGCAAGGGGCTCATGCCCGATGGGACGAGCCGCTTCTCCTACAAGGGTCAGACCATCCACCACTACATGGGCTGCTCGACCTTCTCGAACTACACCGTTCTGCCCGAGATCGCGGTGGCCAAGATCCGCAAGGACGCGCCGTTCAAGACCGCATGTTATTGTGGGTGTGGGGTCACGACGGGGGTTGGAGCCGTGACCAACACCGCCAAGGTCGAGCCGGGCGCCAACGCCATCGTCTTCGGCCTGGGCGGCATCGGCCTGAACGTCATCCAGGGTCTGAAGCTGGTCGGCGCCAACATGATCGTGGGCGTCGATCTCAACCCGGCCCGCGAGGAATGGGGCCGCAAGTTCGGCATGACCCACTTCGTCAATCCGAACGACGTGCAGGGCGATCTGGTCCAGCACCTGGTGGCCCTGACCGACGGCGGCGCGGACTACACCTTCGACGCCACGGGCAACACCGGCGTCATGCGCACGGCGCTGGAGGCCTGCCACCGCGGCTGGGGTGAGAGCATCATCATCGGCGTGGCCGAGGCCGGCAAGGAGATCGCCACCCGCCCGTTCCAGTTGGTCACCGGTCGCGTGTGGCGCGGCACGGCCTTCGGCGGCGCGCGCGGCCGCACCGATACGCCCAAGATCGTCGACTGGTACATGGACGGGAAGATCCAGATCGACCCGATGATCACCCACGTCCTGCCGCTGGAAGACATCAATAAGGCCTTCGACCTGATGCACGCCGGCGAGAGCATCCGCACGGTGGTGACGTTCTAGTCCGATGACCGTCGAAACCCTCGCCACCCATCGCGTCCACGGCGGAACCCTGCGCTACTGCCGGCACGCCAGCACCAGCACCGGCACGCCGATGAAGTTCACGGTGTGGACGCCCGACGGGGACGGGCCGTTCCCCTATCTCGTCTGGCTGTCGGGCCTGACCTGCACCGAGGACAATTTCACGGTGAAGTCGGGTGTCTACGCCTACGCCGCCCAGCACGGGATCGCCATTGTCGCACCCGACACTTCCCCGCGCGGCGAAGGCGTCGCCGACGATCCGGCCTATGACCTGGGGCAGGGGGCGGGCTTCTATGTCGACGCCACCCAGGCCCCGTGGGCGCCGCATTTCATGATGCATTCCTATGTCACCGGCGACCTGCTGGCGGCTGTCGATGGCGCGTTCCCGCTGGATCCGGCCCGGCGGGGGATCTTCGGCCACTCGATGGGCGGCCATGGCGCCCTGACGATCGCCCTGAAGCATCCCGAACTCTTCAAGTCGGTCAGCGCCTTCTCGCCGATCGTATCGCCGCTGAACTGCCCGTGGGGCGACAAGGCCCTGACCGCCTATCTGGGTCCTGATCGCTCGGCCTGGCGCGCCCACGACGCCTGCGCCCTGATCGAGGACGGCGCGGGAGAGAGCTTCGACGAGATCCTGATCGACCAGGGCCTGGCCGACACTTTCCTGGAAAGCCAGCTGAAGCCCGAGCTGATCGAGGCCGCCGCCGCCGAGGCCGGCCGCAAGGTCACGGTCCGCCGCCAGGATGGCTACGACCACAGCTACTTCTTCATCGCGACCTTCATCGGCGATCACTTGGAGTGGCACGCGGCGCGGTTGTGAGCTTTCATGGGCTCATGCGCCAAGACCATTTCGACAGCAACGAAGACCTCATCAATCCGCTGACGCCCTGGCGGTCGATGGCGGTGATCTTTGTCGGCGCTTGTGGCGCGGTCTTGCTGGACGCGCTGGACGTTCCCGGGCGCTATGGCGGGCGGCCGGGCTTCAATCCGATCTTCCTGGCGCTGCCTTTCGTTGCGGTCGTGGCCTATTCGGCCCTCTGGACGGCGTGGCGGCTGGCTCAGCATCGATACCGGCGACAGTCCCGCGAGCGGCGGGGCATGCTCGGGCGCGGCCGCCTGGATTGACTCCCCAGGCCCATTCCCCCATAAACCGCGCCTTCACGCCGCCGGCTCGCCGCGCGGCGCGATGACCTTATGACGGATTGACCCGAAGCCGCCGTTGAGATCGCACCTCTTTCGAGGGGAGCCGGCCCGGATCGATGTGAAAGACTGACCTATGTCGAAGCGCCATAGCGCCAAGTACAAGATCGACCGCCGCATGGGTGAAAACCTGTGGGGCCGTCCGAAGTCCCCGGTCAACTCGCGCTCCTATGGCCCGGGCCAACACGGCCAGCGCCGCAAGAGCAAGGTTTCGGACTTCGGTCTGCAGCTGCGCGCCAAGCAAAAGCTGAAGGGCTACTACGGTAACCTGACCGAGAAGCAATTCTCGCGCACCTACGAGGAAGCCGCCCGCCGCAAGGGCAACACCTCGGAGAACCTGATCGCCCTGCTCGAGTCGCGCCTGGACGCCATCGTCTACCGCGCCAAGTTCGTGCCGACCGTGTTCGCCGCCCGCCAGTTCGTGAACCACGGCCACGTGACCGTGAACGGCAAGCGCGTGAACATCCCGTCGTACCGCTGCAAGCCGGGCGACGTGATCGCGGTCCGCGAAAAGTCGCGCAACATGGCTCTCGTGCTCGAAGCCGTCGCCTCGAACGAGCGTGACTTCGCCGAGTACGTCTCGGTCGACGCCAAGGGCCTGTCGGCCACCTTCGTCCGCGCTCCGGAACTGTCGGAAGTTCCGTATCCGGTGAAGATGGAACCGAACCTGGTCGTCGAATTCTACGCTTCGTAAGCGTCGGATCCGAACTCAGATACGGAAAAGGCCCCGGAGCGATCCGGGGCCTTTTTTGTATCTGGCGCTTGGGCTTTCGCCCGGCGCGGAGCCTGTCAGCCGTACTTCTTGGCGAAGGCCTGGTCGCTCATCGTGATGTAGATGATCGCCTCGACGAAGGCGACGATCGACGGGATGAAGGTCCAGCAGAACAGCAGGTACAGGATGCCCGTGCCGACGCGGCCCAGATAGAACTTGTGGCCGCCGATGCCGCCCAGCAGCAGGGCCAGCACGATGGCGACGACGCGGCTCTTGTTGCCCGCCGGGGCGACATCGGCCTGCGGCGCGCCGCAGTGCGGACAGGTCGGCGCCGACTTGTGCAGGGTCTTGCCGCAGCCCAGGCAATACTTCTGGTCAGTCACGTTCGGCGACGATCCAACATCGGCGCTCGGCTTGGGTACTTCGATAGTGTCTGGTCCGCTCATACAGCCCCCCAATCAAAACAGAGGCGAAGCTTATTCGATCGCTCCACTTAAGCTAGCGTGAATGTGGCGGGAAAGGGGCGCGTCCTTAAGGGACGAGGCCCCCTTGAAACCCTCTTGGACCCATCCCAGGTTAGTTCTGCGGGACCGGGCCCCTCTGGCGAGCGATGCAAGCGCTCGTGATGTCGGACCGCATCGGGTGTTCTCGATGTCACTGGGTCCGGCCGCCTCAGCCCCCCCTCCCAAGGCGCCGCCTCCGACACGAGAACACCCGATCCATCCCTTTGGACCGGAGGTTCCGCATGCCCCTTCTGATGTGCCCCAACTGCGACGGCTCCATGCAGGCCGTGCAGCGCGCCGGCGTCGAGTTCGACATGTGCCCGCGCTGCCGCGGCGTCTGGCTGGACCGTGGCGAGCTGGAGAAGCTGATGGCGTTCGAGCGCGAGGAGACGCAGGCGACCTACAACGCGCCGCGACCCTATACGCGTCCCGACCACCATGCCGACAACCACAAGCGCGAGCATGGACGTCATGGGGACGATGACGACGACCGCTATCGCCGCCATGGCCAGTACGGCCATCACAAGAAGAAGCGTTTCGACCTCTTCGACATCTTCGACTGACGATGAAAGCGATGAACCACTTCAAGACCTACATGCTGCTGGCGGGCCTGACGGCCCTGTTCATGGGCGCGGGCTATCTGATTGGCGGACCGACCGGCATGCTGATCGCCCTGGCGTTCGCCTTGGCCCTGAACGCCTTCTCCTACTGGAACGCCGACAAGATCGTGCTGCGGACCTACGGGGCGCAGGAGGTTGACGAGAGTCACCCCGAGCCGCTGATCCGCAACTACGTCGTCGACGTGGTCGAGATGGCGGTCAAGGCCGGCCTGCCGCGCCCGCGCGTCACGGTCATCCATAGCGACCAGCCCAACGCCTTCGCCACCGGCCGCGACCCGGCCCACGCCGCCGTCGCCGCGACGACGGGCCTGCTGCAGCTGCTGACCCGCGACGAGATCCGCGGCGTGATGGCCCACGAGCTGGCCCACGTGAAGAACCGCGACACCCTGACGATGACCGTGACGGCGACCATCGCCGGCGCGATCTCGGCCCTGGCCAATTTCGCGTTCTTCTTCGGCGGCTCGCGCGACGAGGACGGCAATTCGAACGGCATCGGCGGAATGATCGGCGCGATCGCCATCGCCATCCTGGCCCCGATCGCCGCCATGCTGGTGCAGATGGCCATCAGCCGCGCCCGCGAGTACGAGGCCGACCGTATCGGCGCCCAGATCGGCGGCGATCCGGAAGCCCTGGCCCGCGCTCTGGAGAAGATCGAGGCCTATGCGCGTGGCGGCTATGTGAACTACGACGCCGAGCGCAATCCGGCCACGGCCCACATGTTCATCATCAACCCGCTGAACGGGAAGGGAGCGGACAACCTGTTCTCGACCCACCCGGCGACCCACAACCGCGTCGAGGCGCTGATGCGCCTGGGCGTGGGGCAGGGGACGCAGCGGGCGGCGGTTCCGGTTTCCGAGCCGGCGGTGCGCCCCATCAGCGGCGGACGCGATCTGGGGCCGTGGGGCTGATCTAAGGCGCGATCGGCGGCAGGCGGCCGTATTCCCAGGCCCATGGCGCGCCGGTCTCGCCCAGGGCCGCCTTGACCAGGCGCGGGAAGATCCGCTGTCCGAACCCGCTGTTGGTCAGGATCACCACGCAGCGTCGGCCGGTCTCGACGCAGACCAGGATGTTGTCGGTGATGTCGTTGTGGCCGCCCTTCATGAAGGCGTGGCCCTGCGGGCCATCGAAAGCCACGACGCCGATCCCCGCGCCCAGGCCGATCCTGGCGTTGTCCGGGTTCTCTTCCGTCGCGAAGGGCGGAAACTCGTGGGCGCTGGAGATCGGCAGGCTGACCTTGGCGAACTCGGCTCGCGCCTGGGTCGACAGGCCCCAGCCCGAGGCCATGGCCGCCGCCAGCTTGCCCATGTCGGCGATCGTCGTGTCCAGCGAGCCGGCGGCCTTGACGCTGGAGCGGTCGTCGTGGGCTTCCCACTTGCCGTCCTCGTGCTGGCCGTCGGCGAGGTCACCCGCGAAGTCGTCCCGCCAGACCATGCTGGAGCGGGTCATGCCCAAGGGCTGGAACAGGCGGCGGTTCATCTCTTCGCCGACCTTGAGACCCAGGCCCTGCTCGATGACGAACTGCATCAGATTGATGCCCTCGCCGGAATAGGCGTAGCGGGTCCCGGGATCGAGCTTGATGTCCAGCTTCTCGTCCGGGTTCAGCCAACGGAAGTTGGGAAAGCCCGCCGAGTGGGTCATCAGCATGCGCGGGGTGATCGCGCGCCAGCGCGGGTCGCCGGCCAGGTCGGCATAGGCCTTGTACTCGGGCAGGGGCTTTGGGAGGTACTCGGCGATCGGCCTGTCGAGCTCCAGCTTGCCCTCGTCGACCAGCATCATGACGTAGTAGGCGAAGGTCGCCTTGGTGATCGAGGCGGCGTACATGACGGTCTGGGGCGTCAGCGGATCGCCCTTCTCATTGCGCACGCCCTTGGCGACGACGCGGGCGACCTTGCCGTCCTCGATGAGGGCCACGGCGACGCCGGGGATCTTGCCCGCCGTTCTCAGCCGCTCGATCTCGGCGTCCAGCTTTCGGTCGTTTGGCGCGGCGAGCGCCGGGGTCGCCAGGACGCCGGCCAGGGACGCGGCCAGCAAAGCGGAACGAAGACGCACGGAACACTCCCCAGACGATAGGCTCTCGAGGCTGGTCAGGTCGCCAGCGGTAGGCGATCTTCAGCGCAGTTTGGGCGGTTCGTACAGAGGTCGATGGACGCTGTTCTCTCGCGCAGAGGTTTCGTGCTCGCCGGCGTGGCCCTGGGGCTGGCCGGCTGCGCGACCACGCCCGTCCTGACGGCCGCCGCGCCCGGCGAGACCTTCCCGGAACTGGAGCCGCTGCTGGCGGTCGAGGCGCGGTCCGACGCCCTGGTCATTCGGGTGAGCTCGCGAGGCTGCGCGGCGAAGGCCGACTTCGTGTTTCGCGTCGATCGTGGGCGAGGCCGCGCCGTGGTCGCCTTCGCGCGCCGGCGGCTGGAGACCTGCAAGGGTCCGGCGGGGATCGCGGAGCTGCGGTTCGGCTATGACGAACTTGGCGTGAGGCGCGGCGAGCGCATCGTCATCGCCAATCCCGTCACCCCTTTGGCGTGAAGCGCTCGATCATCCACGGCAGGACGCGGGCGGGGCGCTTGGCGGCGATGTCGATCAGCACCCAGTCGGTGCGGCTCTGGGCGCACATCTCGCCGTCCGGGCCGTCGATGCGGACATAGCGCTCGAAGCGCGGGCCCTTCAGCTCGCCGACCCAGGTGTAGCCCGTGGCGATCTCGCCCGGCAGCAGTTCGCGGCGATAGTCGATCTCGTGGCGGCGCGCGACCCAGCTCCAGGGCGCGCGCTGCTCGTCGCTGGCCCAGGCTTCCCAGTGGGCGATGGCCAAGTCCTGGGCCCAGGCCAGGTAAACCACGTTGTTGACGTGGCCGTTGGCGTCGATGTCCGACGCCTTGGGCTCGAAGGTCAGGGAATAGGCGTCGCTTGGCGGAACGAAGAGCCGACTCACGCGCGTCGCCGCGCGTTCTTTTTAGAGAGTGAGCTCTCCGGGCGGCGAACCGCTACACACTTCGCCTGGGGGCTCACGCGGCGATGAGGCCCTGCTCGACGAAGAGGGTCTTCAGCTCGCCAGACTGGAACATCTCGCGGACGATGTCGCTGCCGCCCAGGAATTCGCCCTTCACGTACAGCTGCGGGATGGTCGGCCAGTCGGTGAAGGTCTTGACGCCCTGGCGCAGGTCGTCGTCCTGCAGCACGTCGACGCCGACGAACTCGACGCCCAGATGGTCGAGGATCTGAACGACGACCGACGAGAAGCCGCAGCGCGGCTGGTCCGGGACGCCCTTCATGAACACCACCACCGGATGCTCGGCGACGGTCTTGGCGATGAAGTCCAGGGCGGGGGAGGAGGCGACGTCGGTCATGGGCATGGTCCTAGGAGGAAGCTTTCAGCTAGGCGCCATGGGGCTTCGGGTCAAGTGCGGGCGGCGGCCTTCTCGCGTTCCTGGGCCGAGAAGCGGGCCATCTCGATCTGCGCGCAGACGCTATTGGGCAGGTCGCGCTCGACCACGGCGGCCAAGCGCTCGACATCGGCGCGAGTGTCGGCGGTGATGCGCACGGTGGCCAGCGAAGGCTCGGTCAGGGCGTAGGCCAGGCAGATGTCCTCATCGCTCCAGCCGGGCGTGTCGCGCAGGAACGCATAGCCGCCGACATCGGCCAGCGGGTCGGTGCGCCGCCGCCACAGCGACGGCCTGGGCGCGGCCAGTTCGCCGCCCTCACGCAGGGCCTGGGGCCAGTAGTCCTCGCCGATCACGGCCAGATCGGCCTGCGCGGCCTGGCGGATGCGATGGCGGTCGACCCAGCCGGAGGACAGGCTGAACGGCGAGGAGATCGCCGTGACCAGGCCGTTCTCGAGCAGGCGCGGATCGATATCGGCGCGGCTGGCGACGCCGAGACCCCGCAGGGCGCGGCTTTCGTGCAGCGATCGCAATCCGGCCTCGAAGGCCGGCGGCAGGGCCGGACCTTGCGGATCGTTGACCAGGATGAGGTCGAGATACGACAGGCCCAGCCCCTCGAAGGCGGCGCCCAGCAGGTTGTCGACAGCCTGCTGGCCCAGGGCTGTGGCGTCGCCGCGCACGTGCCAGGTCAGGAACAGAAGATGGCGTTCGACCGACGCGAACGCTTCGCCGGCGCCGCGCAGCAGTTCGGGGGAGTCGCCCTCGACCTGGAAGCTGTTGATCCCGTTCTCCAGCGCCGTGAAGATCAGGGCGCGCCAATCCTTGGCCCTCAGGCGGGAGCTGTCGGCCAGACGCAAGGTCAGCGCCGAGATCGACATGCCGGATGCGCCGAGGGGCCGATAGCGCAAGGCGTCTCCTATTCGGCCGGGGCGGCGGTTTCGAGGGCCAGGGCGTGCAGGGTTCCGCCCAGCACGTCGGCCAGAGCCTTGTTGACCAGCTGGTGCTGGCGCACGCGGGGCAGGCCCTTGAAGGCGGGCGAAACGATGCGGGCCTTCCAGTGATCGTTGTCGCCGGCCAAGTCGGTCAGCACGATCTCGGAGTCGGGAAAGGCCGCGGTGAGGCGAGCCTCGAGTTCGGCATGGGACATGGGCACGGGAAACGCTCCGATCCTTGGAGGACGATGTGGCCGCGATTCCTTAAGAACGAACGTATTGCGAGAGTGCTCGTCCGAGGTCGCGCAGCGAATGTCGGAGATTTAATTGAATTCGCCACGGGCTGCACGGCATGTAAGCGGGATGAACGCTCTTTCTCGTCCACTGGCGCTGATCGCCGCCGCCGTCCTCTCCATCGCCGCCGCGCCCGCCTTCGCGGGGCCGGGCGACAAGGCCCTGGAGGACGTCCGCATCCTCTCGGCCGACGACATGCAGGGCCGCCTGGTCGGCACGCCGGGTTCGGAGAAGGCGCGGGCCTACATCCTGTCGCGCTTCGCCGAGATCGGCCTCTCGCCCATCGGCGAACGGTTCGAGCAGCCGTTCGAGTTCGCCAAGCGTGACGGGACCAAGGTCCGGGGGACCAATCTGGTCGCCCGTATCAAGGGGACCGAGGGTGGCAAGGCGCTGGTCGTCTCGGCCCACTACGACCACCTCGGCGTCCGCGACGGCCAAATCTACAATGGCGCGGACGACAACGCCTCGGGCGTGGCCGGCTTGCTGGCCGTGGCCGAGGCCTTCCAGGCCAAGCCGCCGAAGCACGACGTGATCCTGGCGGTGGTCGACGCCGAGGAAGGCGGCCTGCGCGGCGCCAGGGCGTTCGCGGCCGCCCCACCGGTCCCGCTGACGACCATCGCCCTGAACGTCAATTTCGACATGCTCAGCAAGAACCCGAAGAACGAGCTCTACGTCGCCGGGACCGCGCCGTTCCCGTATCTGAAGCCGATCCTGGTCAAGGTCGCCACGACCGCGCCGGTAACCTTGAAGCTGGGTCATGACACCGACGCAGACGGCAAGGAGAACAACTGGACCAATCAGTCCGACCACTACGCCTTCGGCGAGAAGGGCGTGCCATGGGTCTATTTCGGGGTCGAGGATCACCCCGAGTACCACAAGCCGACCGACGACTTCGCGACCGTGCCGCAGGACTTCTTCAAGCGCTCGGTGGCCACGGTGGTCCAGGCCAGCCTGGCCCTGGAACGCGAGCTGGACGGCGTGGCCAAGGCGTCGGGGCGCTAAACTCTCGGTTTCATTGTGCATTCACGTCGCGACCAATTGTCGCCGCGACTGGCGGACCGGCGTCACGTCTCCTTAAAGTGAGAGGCGTCACCGTGAGTCTGACAGCCCGAGGAGCCGCGCGATCAACCCGGCCATCGTGAAAGACCGGATCTTCAAGACCGCGCCGACGGTTGCTCTGATCGTGGGCGCGGCCCTGGCGGCTGACTACGTCCTGAACGTGCTCCTCCTGCGCCGTCCCGAGCACTTCACGCCGCTCACCACCCTGGCCATCGCCGCCGTCGTCGCCACGCCCCTGGCCTATTGGCTGACCAGCCAGAGAATGCGGGTCGAGCGGATGCGCGACGACCTGGCCGATAGTGTCCGGGCCAAGCAGAAGGCGATCGAGGATGCCGAGGAGGCTCTGGCCAAATACCGCGAGGCCGACCGCCTCTACCGGCTGCTGGGTGACAACCTGACCGACCATGTGGCGCTTTGGTCGCCGAAGGGCGAGCGCCTCTACAGCTCGCCCAGCATCTATCGGATCACGGGTTACGGGGCCGAGGAGTTCATGGCCCTGCCACCCTCGGCCATGGTCAGCGCGGCCGATTTCAAGCGCGTCCAGGGCATTATCCGGGGCCTGACGCCGGGCGGCCCGCCGGTCAGCGCCGACTACGAGTGCTTCCGCAAGGACGGGACGGCGATCTGGCTCGAAAGCTCGTATTCGCTGCTGGGGGATGGTTCGAAGATCCTGCTGGTCACCTCGCGCGACATCACCGAGCGCAAGCGCCTGGAGCTGGACATCGCCAAGGCCCTGGAACTGGCGGAGGGGGCCTCGGCGGCCAAGTCCGACTTCCTGGCCAACATGACCCACGAGCTGCGCACGCCCCTGACGGCGATCATCGGCTTCGCCGAGGTGCTGCGGCGCTCACGCGGGCTGAACAAGACCGCCGCCCGCCAGGTCGGCCACATCCTGGACGCCAGCCATACCCTGCTCAGCGTCGTCAACGACGTGCTGGACTTCTCGCGGCTGGAGGCGGGCGGGCTGGAGCTGGATCCGGGGCCGTTCGATCCGGCCGCCATGGCCTCGTCCTGCGCGGCCCTGGTGGAGGAACGCGCGACGGCCAAGGGCATCCAGGTGGTCGTCCGGACGAGCGAGTCCCTGCGCCCCATGAACCTGGACGGGCCGCGCCTGTCCCAGGTGCTGCTGAACTTCCTGTCGAACGCGGTGAAGTTCACCGCCCATGGCGCCATCACCGTGGCGCTGAGCCAGGTGGTCGAGGGCGACCAGGCCCTGTTGCGCGGCGAGGTGATCGACACCGGCATCGGCATCTCGCCCGACAATCGCGAGGCCATTTTTGACCGCTTCTCGCAGGCCGACGCGGCGGTTTCGCGCCGGTTCGGGGGCACGGGCCTGGGCCTGGCCATCTCGCGACGGATCATCGAACGGATGGACGGCAGGATCGGCGTCGACAGCGTCGAGGGGGAGGGTTCCACCTTCTGGTTCGAGGTGCGCGGCCCACTGGCCGAATTGCCCACGCTCGAGGCCGAGGCGGTCTCACCCTTGAGCGCCGAGGCGGGCGTGCGCTTGCTGCTGGTCGAGGACAACGCCGTCAATCGCGAGCTGATCCACGTCATGCTGGAGCCATTCGGCGTCGAGGTGGAGACCGCCAACGATGGCGTGGCCGGCGTCGAGGCCATGCGCCAGGGCCACTACGACCTCGTGCTGATGGACGTGCAGATGCCGGTGATGGACGGCTTGACCGCCACCCGCGAGATCCGCGCCATGGAAGGCGCGCGAGGCGCGGCCACCCCGATCGTGGCCATGACCGCCAATGTCCTGCCCGAGCAGATCGCCAATTGCCTGGCGGCCGGCATGGACGACCACCTGGGCAAGCCGATCAACCCGACCAAGCTGCTGGAGGTGGTGGCGCGGTGGTCGGGCCGGGTTCACGCGACCTAGACGGGCTTCCTTACGGCTTCGGAGGCTGTTTAGGGGAGCCGATCTTGGCCAACATCTCGCGCGCCAGCTTGGCCTCGTCGCTCTCGTGCGGACTGTTGGCCAGAGGCGTCAGGATGACGATGGCGTCTCGATCGCGGCCGCGGGCGACCAGCGCGTTGGCGGCCTCGAGCCGCGCGGCGCCGACCTGCGGCGCCAGCTTGACCGTCGTGAGCAGGGCGGTGAGCGTGTTGTCGCTGGGATAGTTGCTCTCGACGATACGACTATGGGCGAAGGCCAGCAGGGTCTGGTAGCGGCCAGGATCCAGCTTGAACGCGGCCGCCAGGACGGAGCCAGCCTGATTATAGTAGTCGATCCTCTTGGGGGGTGTCTTGTCGCCCAACGCCATCAGCAGGCCGGCTTGCAGCGCCAGGGCCTCCACGTCGCGCGGATTGGCCGTGAGCTGCTTGCGCAGGATGGGCGCCGCCGCCATCGGGTCGCCTAGATCGATCTCGGCGCGCGCCAGGGCCAGCTGCGCGAATGGCTCCTCGGGATACTGGCCGGCCTTCTCGCGAATAGCGGCCAGGAGCGGCGCCTTGGCCTCGGCGCCGACGCCCGAACGGACATGCAGATCGTCCAGCAGCAAGGCGGACACGACAGGGGTAAGGCGTGTCACCTCGACCTTTGTCTGGGGGAACTGCGTCTTCTTGAACTGAACATAGGGCGTTTGCCCTTTCAGGTAGGCCAGCAGACGACGCTGCCAGGCGTCGGCCTTGACGCCCGTCGCGGCCTCCATGGCCGCCACGGAGTCTTCGCCCTTGCCGATCGCCGTCAGGTAGGCCTGCAATTGCTGCGCCCGTTTGGGGTCGCTGACCAGATAGTGGGTCAGCAGCCAGGACTGGGCGTAGAAGGTCTCGCGCTGGGCGTAGGGGATCTCGCCGACGCGCTTGGACAGCACGTCCTGCATCGGCAGCCAGGTCTCGAACGTGAGGCCCTCGGCCCGTCCGCTGGCCAGGCCCACCTTGATGTCGGACTCGTCCACGGTGGTGGTCATGAAGTACTCGGCATAGCCCTCGACGAACCAGGCCGGGTAGCCGAACGGGAAGTTCTGGAACGTCAGGTGGTGCACGTACTCGTGCAGCAGGACGTAGTCGTTGCCGCGTCGGGCCAGGGCCATGGCGAAGGTCTCGCCGGCGTCGGCCGAATAGAAGCCCACGGCGGTCCCGAGGAGCTTGGGCGCCACGGTCCGCAGGCCGCTGATGTCGTTGACCAGGTAGATCGGCAGCTTGCGCGGCGGCGGAGGCGGGCGCGGGAGGCCGTACACCTCCCAGAAGGTCGCATCCAGCAGTTCCAGCCGCTCGGCGTAGTCACGCAACGTCTGCTCGCCGCCGTTGCTGTACAGAACAAAGCGTGGCGTTTCCGTGCGAAGCCAAGTCTCGGCGGAGGCGGGCGCGGCGATGGCCAAGCACAGGAATACGATCGTCGAGGCCAACCTCGCACGCAGATCAACAAGCAGGCGCAACTTGAACGGCCTCCCCCGAGAAACGACAAGGTGACGTTTATCGCCCGCTCGCAAGCATGCAAGCCAGGTCCACGCGGTCGGCCTGGGTTTTGACGCTCGGGCGTCAGTCGACGCAGATCGCGCCGGTGGACTTGCCGTTCACCACGCGGGCGTAGCAGCCGAACTGGCGGTTAGTCTTCTGGCAGGTCCCCGTGACGTCGCCCTGGGCTTCCAGATTGCCTTCCAGCACGCACTGGCCCTCGCACTGGCTCTTGTCGGTGCAGGCCTTGCCGGCGTCGGCGTAGGGGATGACGCAGGTCGGGATCTGGGCCTTGCCGACCGGCTGGATCGTCCCGCCCTTGGCCGAGCAGGCAGAGGCCAGGGTTTCCGCCGTCGGCGCGGCCGGCTGAGCGGTGGGGGCGCAGCCGACCAGCAGGGCGGCGACGGCGGCCAAGGCAAGGAGACGCATGCTGTCGAACCTTTCGATCAGGCCTTGGGCGCGTTCATGTAGCCCGGCAGCCAGGCTTCGTGGGCCGTGCGCAGAGCCTCCAGGGAGACGCTGAAAAGGTCCTTCGAGGCGAAGTCGTTCCCGCCGGCGACGCCGGCCACGTTGGCATGGACTCCGGCTTCCTTGGCCGCTTCCAGCACCGCGTCGGGATCGGGCGTGGCGATCAGGTAGCGGGCCTGGTCCTCGCCCAGCAGGTACGGGTGAGCGTGAGCCTGGCTGGTGGCGTTCAGGGTGACGCCGACCTTGCTGGCCAGGGCGATGTCGGCCGCGGCGACCAGCAGGCCGCCATCCGACAGGTCGTGGACGCCAGCCACCAGGCCCGAGCTGATCAGCCCGCGCACGAAGTCGCCGTTCTTGCGCTCCAGCGCCAGGTCGACCGGCGGCGGGGCGCCGTCCTCGCGGCCCAGGATCTCGCGCAGATAGATGGAGGCGCCCAGCTCGCCGTGCGTCTCGCCGATCAGCACCAGGGTGTCGCCCTCGGTGACTCCGCCGAAGCCGGTGCGCAGGTCGTAGTCTTCCAAGAGGCCCAGGGCGCCGACGGTCGGGGTCGGCGGAATGGCGACGCCGTTGGTCTCGTTGTAGAGGCTGACATTGCCGCTCACGACCGGGAAGTCCAGCGCGCGGCAGGCCTCGGCCATGCCGTCGGTGGCGCGCACGATCTGGCCCATGGTCTCGGGCTTCTCGGGGCTGCCGAAGTTCAGGTTGTCGGTGATGGCGATCGGCAGGGCGCCGGCGGCGGTCAGGTTGCGCCAGGCCTCGGCGACGGCTTGCTTGCCGCCCTCGTACGGATCGGCCTGGACGTAGCGCGGGGTGCAGTCGCTGGTCACGGCGATGGCCTTGCCCGAGCCGTGGATGCGGACGATGCCGGCGTCGCAGCCCGTGGCGCTGTCTTCCAGGGTGTCGGCCATCACGTGGCGGTCGTACTGCTCCCACAGCCAGCGCTTGGAGGCCATGTCGGGGCAGCCGACGATCTTCAGGACCGCCTGGTTCCAGTCGATCGGCGCCGGGATCTGGCCGGGGTCGAGGCGGGCGTCCAGCTTGGGCTGGACCCACGGACGGTCATACAGCGGCGCGTCGTCGAACAGCGGGGCCAGCGGCACGTCGCAGACCGTCTCGCCGTGGTGCTTCAACACCAGGCGGCCGGTGTCGGTGGTGTAGCCGATGACGGCGGCGTCCAGGCCCCACTTCTCGAAGATGGCGTGGCCGTCCTGCTCGCGGCCGGGCTTCAGGACCGCCAGCATGCGCTCCTGGCTTTCCGACAGCATCATCTCGTAGGCGCTCATGCCGGTTTCGCGCTGCGGGACCATGTCCATGTTCAGCTCGATGCCGACGCCGCCCTTGCCGGCCATCTCGACCGACGAGGAGGTGAGGCCGGCGGCGCCCATGTCCTGGATGGCGGCGACCGCGCCGGTCGCCATCAGCTCCAGGGTGGCCTCGATCAGCAGCTTCTCGGCGAAGGGGTCGCCGACCTGGACGGTGGGGCGCTTCTCTTCGGAGTCCTCGGTGAACTCGGTCGAGGACATGGTCGCGCCGTGAATGCCGTCGCGGCCGGTCTTGGAGCCGAAATAGACGACCGCCAGGCCCGGGCCGGGGGCGGCCGAGTAGAAGATGCTGTCAGCCTTGGCCAGGCCCACGCACATGGCGTTGACCAGGATGTTGCCGTTGTAGCCCTTGTGGAAATTGGTCTCGCCCGCGACCGTCGGCACGCCCACGCAGTTGCCGTAGCCAGCGATGCCGGCGACCACGCCGTCCACCAGGCGCTTGGTCTTGGGATGTTCCGGATCGCCGAAGCGCAGGGCGTTCAAGAGAGCGATCGGTCGCGCGCCCATCGTGAAGACGTCGCGCATGATGCCGCCCACGCCCGTCGCCGCGCCCTGATAGGGCTCGATGTACGAGGGGTGGTTGTGGCTCTCCATCTTGAAGATGATCGCGTCGCCGTCGCCGATGTCGATGACGCCGGCGTTCTCGCCCGGACCGCAGATCACGCGTGGCCCGTCGATCGGGAACTTCTTCAGCTGGTTCTTCGAGGACTTGTACGAGCAGTGCTCGGACCACATCACCGAGAACACGCCCAGTTCCACGAGGTTGGGCTCGCGGCCCAGTCGCTTCAGGACGACGTCATATTCGGCGGGTTTCAGGCCGAACTCGGCGGCCAGTTCGGCCATGGGCTTTTGGGGCGTGCTCATGGGCGCGCCTTCTAACCCGGTCGGTCAGATTCCGCTACATGGGATGATCATCGCAGGAGAGCCGAATGAACCTCGATCGCCGCACCGTCCTGGCCGGGTTGGGTGTCCTTGGGGCGGCTGCGCCGCTGACGGCCGCCGCTCGCGAGCGGACAGTGCGGGTCCGGCTGGTCACTGAGCGAGGAACGATCATCCTGGCCCTCTATCCCGACCGCGCGCCGATCACCGTGGCCAACTTCCTGGCCTATGCCGACAAGGGCCTGATGAAGGGCGGGAGCTTCTACCGGACCGTTTCGCCGAAGAACGACAATAACCCGGCCACCATTAGCGTCATCCAGGGCGGGCTGGGCGCCGGCGGCGAACGCCTGCCGCCGATCCCGCTGGAGACGACCCGGCGCACCGGTCTGCGGCATACGGACGGCGTGATCTCGATGGCGCGCGACACGCCCGGCTCGGCGACGTCGGAGTTCTTCATCTGCCTGGGCGACAGTCCGGCGCTGGACTTCGGCGGCGCGCGCAACAAGGACGGCCAGGGCTTCGCGGCCTTCGGCAAGGTGGTCGAGGGCATGGACGTGGTCCGGTCCATCCACGACGCCGCCACCGAAGCGCAGGCCGATGATCCCTATATGAAGGGGCAAATGATCGAGAAACCCGTGAGAATCCTTGAGCTTAGCCGGAATTAAGGCGACGCCGCCGTAGGAACGGGGCGAGTCCGGGCCCGTTTTGTCATTGTGCGCCCATCAGAGCGCGCGGTGAAAAGGAGAAGCCCGATGGCTGACAACAACCGGAACCCGCAGCAGCAACAGAACGACCAGCAGCGCCGAGCGCCCGGCCAGCAACAGCAGCAGCAGGGTCAGCCGCGCCAGAACGAGCAGGGCCGCAACCCCGGCGGCCAGGCCAACCCGCAGGAAGAGAACGTCAGGCGCGGCGAACGCTGACCTGACACATTTCCTCTCCGTAGACAGGAAGGGCCGGCGGATGGTCACCGCCGGCCCTTTTCGTCCCTATTTCGCGTCCACCACCGGCAGCTCGATGAAGCTGGCCGTGTCGCCCGCGTGAAACACCCGCTGCGTCGCCTTCACGTAGTCGGTCGGCTTGGCGAAGAAGATGTTCGGCACGAAGGTCTGCGGGTTGCGATCGTAGAGCGGGAACCAGCTGGACTGGACCTGCACCATGATACGGTGCCCCGGCTGGAAGGTGTAATTCGCGGTCGGCAGGATGAACTGGTACTTCAGCGGCTTGTTGGGCGTCAGGGCCTTGGGCTCGCTGAAGCTCTCGCGATAGCGACCCCGGAAGATGTCCATGCCCACGGCCAGCTGATAGCCGCCCAGTTCGGGCTGGCTGGGGACCTCGTCGGGGAAGACGTCGATCAGCTTGACGACCCAGTCGCTGTCCGTGCCGCTGGTCGAGGCGAACAGGTTCACCTTGGGCACGCCGGCGATCTTCAGCGGCTCCTTCAGCGGCTCGGTGACATAGGTCACGACGTCGGTGCGGCTCTCGGCGTGGCGCTGGTCGCTGACCAGCCAGGCCTTCCAGCGGTCGCCATCGGCGAACTGCACCGGGCGCTGCACATAGGGCACGGGCTTGGCCGGGTCCGAGACGTACTCGTCATAGGCCGCCGCGCCCTTGGCCGCCGCCGGCGCGGTGAAGGACAGAGCGCCCTTGGCATCGAGATAAAGGGCCTTGCCGGCCTTGGCCTGGGCGCCGCCCTGCGGCCAGGACGCGTAGCGGTTCCACTTGTTTTGGCCCGGGTCGTAGATCAGCACGGGCGGGGTGTCGGCCTTGGGGCCGTCCTTCAGGTACTGGTCGAAGAAGGGCTTCAGCACGTCGCGGCGGAACTGCAGGGCGGTGTCGCCGTCCCACTTGAACGGACCCAGGTTGTAGCCGTCGTAGTTGACCTGGCTGTGCCGCCAGGGGCCCAGCACCAGGTAGTTCTTGTCGTTGCCCGTGTCCTTGGACTCCAGCGCCGGGTACGAATGCACCGCGCCCCAGATGTCCTCCTGGTCCCACAGGCCCTGGATCCACATGGTCGGCACCTTGAGCGGCGTCTTTTCCATGGTCTTGTCGAGGGCCTGCTCGCTCCAGAAGCTGTCATAGGCCGTATGCTCGGCCAGCTTCTTCCACCAGGGCAGCTGATCCAGACCGTGGTTCTTGGCGTAGTCGCCGGCCGAGCCCTCGCGTAGGAAGTTGGAATAGTCGTCATAGCCCTGGCGCTGGACGCCTTCGCCCGCGCCGCGCACGGTGGTCTGGCGGGCGAAATAGTCGAAGTTGATCTGGCGGAACGCGCCGTACTGGAACCAGTCGTCGCCCATCCAGCCGTCGACCATCGGGCTCATCGGCGCGGCGACCTTCAGGGCCGGGTGCGGGTTCACCAGGGCCATCACCACGGTGAAGCCCTCGTAGGAGCTGCCCAGCATGCCGACCTTGCCGTTGGTCTCGGGCACGTTCTTCACCAGCCAGTCGATGGTGTCGTAGGCGTCGGTGGAGTGATCGACCTCAGAGCTGTTCAGCGGCCCCTTCAGCGGACGCGTCATCACGTACTCGCCTTCCGAGCCGTACTTGCCGCGGATATCCTGGAAGACGCGGATGTAGCCGCCGTCGGCGACGAACGGCTCGTCGCCCTGGGGCATGGCCGCGACCATGCGCGGGCTGTCGGCGCGCGCCGCGCGCTTGGCGGCGTTGTAGGGCGTGCGGGTCAGCATGATCGGCAGGTTCTTGCCGCCCTTGGGGACCACGATGACGGTGTACAGCTTGGTCCCGTCGCGCATCGGCACCATCACCACGCGCTTATCGTAGTCGTAGTTGACCTTGGCGGCGACATACTTGCCGTCGATGTCCGGCGTCATGGCCGTGACTTGCGCGTGGGCGGCGGCGGCGAACGCCGAAACGGCCACGGCGGCCAGCAGGCCGCCGCGCAGCTTGGAAACGAGACTCATGGATGGCCCTCCTACAATGGCGGGCACCTTAGGAGCGGTTGCGAGCTAGTGCTATAGTGTAACGCCCGCAAGGCGTGCTACTGTCTAGAAATTGGGAGTTTTCTGGATGGCCTTCAGCATCAAAGATCCTGGCACCGATCGTATCGTCCGAAACCTGGCTCGCCATACGGGACTCGGTTTGACTGAAACCGTACGCGTCGCGGTGGAGAATGAGCTCAAGCGGCGAGGCGCGGACACTCGCACGATCGATGAGAAGGTCGCCGACTTCGTGCGTCGGCTCGACAGGCGGGACCTTGGGCCAGATACCGGACTTAGCCGCGAAGAGATCGAAGCCGAGATGTACGACGAGTATGGGCTGCCGCGCTGATGGTCATCGACAGTTCGGCGATGATCGCGATCGAGAGCGGGGAACCCGAACGTGAAGCTTTCCTGAGCGCCATTCTGTCGGCGGACACGCGTCTCATCTCAGCCGCGAGTTATGTGGAATGCGTCGCGGTGATGGCGCGTCGCCGTCCAAAGTCGGCGGCCGCGGTGACGGTCGCGGCGACTTTTCGGGATCTCGAACTCGTCATTGTCGAGGTCACCGTGGAGCAATCGCGGATCGCCGCCCAGGCGCTGGAAGATTACGGCCGCACGCGCCATCCCGCCGGCCTGAACTACGGCGACAGCTTCGTCTACGCCCTGGCCAAGGTCACGGGCGAGCCATTGCTGTTCAAGGGTGACGACTTCGCGCTGACCGACGTGGTCGCCGCCGCCTACTAGGCGCTCTGGAAGATGCTCCGGAACAGCACCGCGCCGTCTTCCGAGCCCAGGTCCGCGTCGAAGGCGCGGTCGGGGTGGGGCATCAGGCCCAGGACGTTGCCGCCCGCATTGACGATGCCGGCGATGTTGCGGGCCGAGCCGTTGGGGTTTTCCTGATAGCGGAACACCACCTGGCCCTCGCCCTCGAGGCGGTCCAGGGTCTCCTCGTCGGCGAAGTAGTTGCCCTCGCCGTTGCCGACGGTCATGACCGCTTGGCGCTGCTCGCCGTAGCCGGCGGTGAAGCGGGTCTGGCCGTTGACAATGTCCAGGCCGACGGGCTTGCAGACATACTTCAGGCCGGCGTTGCGCAGCAGGGCTCCGGGCAGCAGGCCGACCTCGGTCAGGACCTGGAAGCCGTTGCAGATGCCGACGACGGCCACGCCCTTGTTCGCGGCCGAGACCACTTCCTTCATCACGGGGCTTTGGGCCGCCATGGCGCCGCAGCGCAGGTAGTCGCCGTAAGAGAAGCCGCCTGGCAGGACGATCAGGTCCAGGTCGTCCGGCAGGGCCGTCTCCTGGTGCCAGACCATCTCGACGCGGGCGCCGGCTGAGCGCTCGATGGCGACCTTGCAGTCGCGGTCACAGTTCGAACCGGGGAAAACGACGACGGCGGCTTTCATGGCGCGGGCCTGTAGCACCGTTCGCGCGCGATGTCAGGCCCGTGCGAACGGGAAACTCAGGCGCATTCGTCCAGTTCGGGTTCGACGGGCTCGCCGGTCGGCGGCGGGAAGGGCGTCTTGAAGGTGAAGGCGGCGGGCGTGGGGCCGTGAGCCTCGATCAGGGCCAGCTTTTCCAGCGCCTCCTCGACGGTCGGCACATGGCCGGCGGGGACCCACCAGAGCGCCATGTAGAGGTCCATCTGCTCGAACCACTCGCGCCGGCGGCGCATGATCTCGACGTGGCCGCTGCGATAGACGTAGGCCCCGAGCGAGGGGATATCCTCCCAGACAGACAGGTTCGGAATGAACAGAGGGTCGCCGTTGATCGCCAGGTCGGTGGCGTTGTTGCCGTCGCCCTTCAGCCGCCAGACAAAGCCTGGCGAGCCTTCGGCCAATGCGTTGATGCGGTCGAGATTGTCGGCGAAGTCCTTGATCATCGGATGATCGATCGCGGCCTTCAGGCGTCCGACATTGACCTCAGCCAGGTGGAACTTCGCGCTCATCGACGGTCTCTCCCTCTCGTCCGTGGCCAACGAACATCGTGCGGCCAAGTTCGATCCGAAAGGGGAGGACGCCGTTACTTTTTCGTCAAATCTCCACCATGTCGAAGTCAGACTTGGGCGTGCCGCACAACGGGCAGATCCAGTCTGCGGGGAGGTCGGCCCAGCGCGTGCCGGGGGCGAGCCCTTCGTTCGGGTCGCCCTGCTCCTCGTCGTAGAGGTAGCCGCACGTACGGCACTGCCAGACCTTGTAGGGCGCCGCGTTCATCGCCGCCTCAATACATCTTGAAGCGGATCGGCACCGATTTGGGGCCGCAGACGAAGTTGGCGACCATGCGCGTGGGCGCGCCGTCCAGCTCGACCTTGTCGAGGCGCGCGAACAGCTCTTCCCACAGCACCCGCATCTCCATCCGCGCCAGGTGCTGGCCCAGGCAGATGTGCGCGCCGTAGCCGAAGGCCACATGCTTGTTGGGCGACCGGTCGACCCGGAAGGCGAAGGGATCGTCGAATACGGCCTCGTCCCGGTTGCCGGAGGGGTAGGACAGCATCATCCAGTCGCCCTTGGCGATCTTGCGGCCCGCCAGTTCGGCGTCGGCGGTGGCCGTGCGCATGAAGTGCTTGACCGGCGTCACCCAGCGGATCGACTCCTCGATCAGGCCGGGGATAAGCGACGGGTCGGCCTTGATCCGGGCGAACTGGTCGGGGTTCTCGGCCAGGGCCCACAGGGCGCCGGCGGTGGTCGAGGACGTGGTGTCGTGGCCGGCCGTGGCGGCGATGATGTAGTAGCTCATCGCCTCCAGGTGACCCATCGGCTCGCCGTTGATCTTGCCGTTGGCGATGATGCTGGCCAGGTCCTCGCGCGGGTGGGCCCGGCGGTCCTCGGTGATGGCGTTGAAGTACATCATGAAGTCCATGACGACCGACTGCAGGCTGTCGATGCCCTCGTTGACGTCGGTGACCGACTTGCCCGACCGGTTCAGCTCGGGGTCGGCGTTGCCGAACAGCTCCTGGGTCAGTTTCAGCATCCGCGGCTCGTCGGCCTCGGGCACGCCCAGCACCTCCATGATGACGTGCAGGGGGTAGAGGAAGGCCACGTCGCGGGCGAAGTCGCACCGGTCGCCGTGCTGGGCCATGCGGTCGATGAAACCGCGCGCGATCTCGCGAATGCGCGCCTCCAGCGCCCGCAGGTTCTGGGGCAGCAGCGCGCCCTGGGTCACCTTGCGATAGGCGAAGTGGTCGGGGTTATCCATCTGGACCAGCGACCGGACCAGGTGAGGCGAGCCGCCCATCATCTCGCGGACCTTCTTGTCGGCCTCGATCGTGGTCACCACCGTGGCGCGGTCGCCGTTGTGGAACAGCTCGGCCTGGCGCTCGACCTCCAGGATGTCGGCGTGGCGTGTGACCACCCAGAACGGATCGAAGCCGTCGGGCTGGGCCATCTCCAGCGGAGCCTCCCGCCGCAGCTGGGCGAAGGCGCGGTCGACGCGGTCGCCGTCGGCATAGGCCGTCGGGTCCACGATGGTGTTGGCGATATCGGTCGAGATCGTCATGGCGCTTCCTCGTTCCTCCCGCAGCGGCTCTTTGTCCGCTCTGTTATTTGCTTGTTGTCCAACAAATAACTATGGTTCGCAAGATGAGCTCGACCCTTAAGGCGCCCGCGCGCCGCACCCAGATCGATCGCCGCCTTCAGTCCGAGAACGAACTGCTGCGCGCCGCCGCCGAGCTGATCGCGGAACACGGCGTGGCGGCGGCGACCTTCGAGAGCATTGGCCTGCGCGCCGGATACAGCCGAGGGCTCGTTACCCAGCGCTTCGGGTCCAAGCATGGGCTGATCGAGGCCCTGATCGCCCGCCTGCAAGCGCGGATGGAGGCGCTGCTGGACGCGCGCCACCTGGACCAACTGGACGGGTTGGAGGCGGTGCTGGGCTTCGTCGACATCTTCCTGCGCAACCTGGTCGAGGACGGGGAGATGCGGGCCTATTTCGTGCTGATGGCCGGGGCGGTGGCCGACGTCTCGGAGCTGCGCGGGCCGTTCGCGGCCGCGCACAAGGAGGTCGAGGTGCGCCTGGAGGCCTTGGTCCTGCGCGGGCAGGCGCAAGGCGTCATCCGCGCCGGGCTGAACGCCGACGCGGTCGCGCTGATGGTAGGGGCGTTGCTGCTGGGCCTGTCGACCCAGCTTCTGGTCGATCCCGGCATGGACCTGGAGCCCATCCGGGAGACCAGCCTGGCGGCGCTGAGAGCCAGCTTCGCCGCCTGAACCGCCTATCAGGCGATGTCGATGCGGTAGCTCTCGATGACCGTGTTGGCCAGCAGCTTGTCGCACATGGTCTTGACCTCGGCCTTGGCGGCTTCGGCGTCCGTGGCGTCGAGGTCGAACTCGATCACGCGGCCCACGCGGGCGTCCTTGACCGACGGCCAGCCCAGGCCGTGCAGGGCGTTTTCGACGGCCTTGCCCTGGACGTCGAGCACGCCGGGCTTCAGGAACACGTGGACGGTGGCTTTCACTTACAGATTCTCCCTCACCGCGCGCGGCGCCGCGATATTCCCTATCCGGAAAGTTAGTGCACGCCGCCTTGGATGACGGTCGGCATTTCCTTCATGATGCCAAGGCGGCGGGCCACCTCGGTATAGCTCTCGATGACGTTGCCCAGGTCCCTACGGAAGCGGTCCTTGTCCAGCTTCTCGTTGGTGGCGACGTCCCAGAGGCGGCAGCTGTCGGGGCTGATCTCGTCGGCCAGGATGATCCGCGAGAAGTCGCCCTCGTAGACGCGGCCGAACTCGACCTTGAAGTCCACCAGCGTGATGCCGACGCCGCTGAACAGGCCCGACAGGTAGTCGTTCACGCGCAGGGCCATGGCCATCATGTCGTCGATCTCCTGGGTGGCGGCCCAGTTGAACGCGGTGATGTGCTCCTCCGAGACCATCGGGTCCCCGAGCTTGTCGTCCTTGTAGTAGAACTCGATGATCGAGCGGGGCAGGGGCTGACCCTCGGTCAGGCCCAGGCGCGTGGCGATCGAGCCGGCGGCGATGTTGCGCACCACGACCTCGAGCGGGACGATCTCGACTTCCTTGATCAGCTGCTCGCGCAGGTTCAGGCGACGGATGAAGTGGTTCTGGACGCCGATCCCGTTCAGTCGAGTCATGATGTACTCGCTGATGCGGTTGTTGATGACGCCCTTGCCTTCGAGGATCGCCTTCTTCTGGGCGTTGAAGGCGGTCGCGTCGTCCTTGAAGTACTGGATCAGAGTGCCGGGCTCGGGGCCCTCGTACAAGATCTTGGCCTTGCCTTCGTAGATCTTCTTGCGACGGGTCGTCATGGCTCTCGTCGAGGCCCTTCTGGAAGCGCGCGCGCCCTTGCCCGGAAAACTCTTCCGGAAAGAAAACTTCCCGGAGAAACGAAAAGCGCGCGCGGCGGATAGCTGCGCGCGGCGTTCGACTCAAGGCCGCTCACTAAAAAATGTCCTGTGGAACCTACCTGAATGAGCGCGACCGCGCAAACAAACCTGGGTCTTTTGGTCTATGGTTGGGCCGGAAACGTCGCCTGCGGCCTATCCGCCGATTGCGGCGGAGACCGCCACGATATATGCAGCCGGCTCAGACGCTTTTGGGGCCTTCATGACCACCTTCGACGAACGCGAGCAGGGTTTCGAACGCAAGTTCGCGCACGACCAGGAAATCGAGTTCAAGGCGACCGCGCGCCGCAACCGCCTGCTGGGCGAGTGGGCCGCCGGCCTGATGGGCCTGGCGACGGTCGAGGAATACGCGCGTGCCGTGGTCAAGTCCGACTTCGAGCAGCCCGGCGACGAGGACGTGCTGCGCAAGGTCTTCGAAGACTTGAAGGGTTCGGGCGTTTCGACGACCGAGGGCGAGGTTCGCATGAAGATGCAGGAACTGCTGGCCGTGGCCCGCGAGCAGATCAAGGCCGGCGAATAAACCCCAACGCCTTAGCGCCTTGAACGAGGCCGCCCCGAGGGGCGGCCTTTTTCATGCCTGCGACGAGCCTTAATGCGTCTCGTAGGCCGTCTTGCCGCCGCTCATGGCGAAGGCTTCTTCCGGCGACAGCACCAGCTTCTTGCGGCCGAAGGCGGCGAAGTAGGCGATGCCGACCGCGAACCAGATGGCCACGCCGATGACGCCGGTCCGATAGACCGGGTCCTTCAGCTGGTAGAAGATCGTCACCAGCGAAATGATCACGGTCAGGGCCGCGCCGCCGACGCCGAACACGCTCTTGTAGGGGCGTTCCATCAGCGGGAACTTCCGGCGTAGCAGGATGTAGGACAGGCCCTGCGCCACGTAGGACAGCATGGCCCCGAACACGGCCATGTTCAGCAGGGTGCCGCCGATCACCGCCGCGCCCTTCTCGGCGCCCAGGGCGAACCAGACGACCAGCATCACGGCCAGGCCGGCCAGCGAGCCGGTGATCAGCGCCACGTCCGGCGTCTTGCGTACGCCGTGGGTCACTGACAGGGCGCGGGGGAAGTAGCCGGCCCGTGACAGCGAATAGATCTGCCGGCCATAGGCGAAGATGATCGCGTGGAAGCTGGCGATCAGGCCGGCCACGGCCACCGCCGACAGAACCTTGGCCAGCGAGCCGCCGTAGATCGCCCGGAAGCCGTCCAGGATCGGCTCGCCCGACTTGGAGAGAGCGAAGGTCCCGGCCGGGATCGAGCTGTTCAGCCACAGCACCAGCAGGGCCGAGACGATCAGGGTCAGCATGCCCAGGATGATGCCCTTGGGCAGGTCGCGCTGCGGCGTGTGGGATTCCTCAGCGGCCAGCGGCAGTTGCTCGATGGCCAGGAACAGCCAGACCGCGAACGGCAACTGGGCCAGGGCCCCGCCGACGCCCGCCGGCAGGAACGGACCGTGGCCGTCCTTCAGCTCGGTCCCGCCGGGGCCGACGTTCAGGGCGTACTTGCCGAAGTCGGCGTGGGGCAGGGCGCTGATCCAGAACACCGCCAGGCAAGCCAGGGCCAGCAGGGTGATGAACACCGTGAAGCGGAACGACATCGCCACCCCGCCGGCGTTCAGCCCCACGAACACCACATAGGCCCCGATCCAGTACAGGGGCTGGGCCCAGCTGGGCGTCTCGAAGATGCCGCCCAGATAGCTGCCGATGAAGAAGCAGACGACCGCAGCGGTCAGCACGTATTCGACGTTCTCGCAGAGGCCGGTGACGAAGCCGCCCCACGGGCCCATCGCCGATCGCGCGAAGGAATAAGCCCCGCCTGTGTGCGGCTGGGCCGCCGCCATCTCGGCGATCGAGAAGGTCAGGCCCAGATACATGACGGTGATGATCAGGGTGGCGACGAACATGCCGCCCCAGCCGCCGGTCCCCATCCCCAGGTTCCAGCCCGAGAACTGGCCCGAAATCACCGCCCCGACCCCCAGCGCCCACAGCGAGAACACCCCCGCATAGCGCTTGAGGCCGCGTTTTTCGAAGTAGCCGTCCTCGACCTTCTCGTAGCTGACGCCGCCGCCCACCGGTTCGCTCATGATCGTCCCTCCGCCATGGCCATGGACGCCAAGGTTGCGCCCCGCGTTCGTCGGGAGACGAGTCCTGGAAGATGTGTTCGAAGCCCGGCCCCGACGGCCGGTCACTATTTCATCACGTCGAACGCGGTTCGTCCAAATCGCGGGCGATCGCCGCGCTGGATGCGGCGTGAGGCAGGACATCGGTGTCGCTCTCGTCCTTCAAGGCCACGCCGGTAATCGACAGGCGCAGCGCCTCGCGCATCAACCAGGCCAGCTTGAAGGCGGCCTGGTCATAGGTCAGGCCCTCGCCGCGGATGTTGGAGACGCAGTTGCGTTCGGCGTCCGTGCGGCCGACGCGCGGCTGGAAGGTCAGATAGGCGCCCAGGCTGTCGGGCGAGGATAGGCCCGGTCGCTCGCCGACCAGCAAAAGGACGAGCCGTGCGCCCAAGAGCTCGCCGACCTCGTCGCCCAGGGCCACCCGCGCCTGGCCGGCGACGGTGACGGGCGCGAGGCTCCATCCCTCGGCGCGCGCGAAGGGCAGCAGGGCCGCGATCAGCGGCGCGGCGTGGGCGTGGACGGCGGTGCTGGACAGGCCGTCGGCGACGACGATGGCCAGGTCGCACGGGCCGCGCCGGGACGCCATGGCGATGCGGCTGGCGTCGCACAGGCGGCGGCCCAGGTCCGGTCGGCGCAGATAGGTGGCGCGATCGCCGGCGGCGCTGTCGACCTGGACGGCGGCGAGGTCCAGCGCCTCGATCGCCTCGGCCACGCCCCGCGCGTCGAACGGCGTGTGGACCGCGTCCCGCGCCTGGGCGTGGGCCAGGGAGAAGGCCAGAACCTCGCGGGTGGGCAGGCTGGCCCCCGAGCGGCCGATGGCGATGCGGGCCGGGGTGCGGGCGCGCAGAGCGCTCCATGGATCGGGTGGGACCGGCTGGCTCATGCGCTGGCCAGCAGCGGGTGGCCGGCGCGCGGCGGGGCCAGGCGGCCGTCGGCGCTGGTGATCTTCAGTCGCTCCAGCCAGGCCTCGAACTCGGGCGCGCGCTTCAGGCCCAGGAGCTCGCGGACATAGAGGGCGTCGTGGAACGAGGTCGACTGGTAGTTCAGCATCACGTCGTCGGCGCCCGGCACGCCCATGACGAAGGTGACGCCCGCCGTGGCCAAGAGGGTCAACAGGCTGTCCATGTCGTCCTGGTCGGCCTCGGCGTGGTTGGTGTAGCAGACGTCCACCCCCAGCGGCGCACCCAGCAGCTTGCCGCAGAAGTGGTCCTCCAGTCCGGCCCGGATGATCTGCTTGCCGTCGTAGAGGTATTCGGGGCCGATGAAGCCGACGACCGAATTGACCAGCAGCGGCTGGAAGGCGCGGGCGACGCCGTAGGCGCGGGCCTCCAGGGTCTGCTGGTCGACGCCGTGGTGCGCGCCCGCCGACAGGGCCGAGCCCTGGCCGGTCTCGAAATACATGACGTTGTCGCCGACCGTCCCGCGCTTCAGTGAGCGGCCGGCGTCGAGGCCCTCTTTCAGCAGGGCCAGGGTGACGCCGAAGCTGGCGTTGGCGGCCTCGGTTCCGGCGATCGACTGGAAGACCAGATCGACTGGCGCGCCGCGCTCGACCAACTCGACGGCGCTGGTCACGTGGGTCAGGACGCACGACTGGGTCGGGATCTGGAACCGCTGGATCAGGTCGTCCATCAGCCGCAGCAGGTCGCCCAGCACCGACAGGTTGTCGCTGGCCGGATTGATGCCGATCACGGCGTCGCCGCACCCGTACAGCAGGCCGTCCAGGATCGAGGCGGTGATCCCGGCCGGGTCGTCAGTGGGATGATTGGGCTGCAGCCGCACGGCCATGGTCCCGGGCAGGCCGATGGTGTTCCTGAAACGGGTCGTCACCCGGCATTTGCTGGCGGCCAGGATCAGATCCTGGTTGCGCATGATCTTGCTGACGGCGGCGGCCATCTCGGGGATCAGGCCAGGCGCCAGCCGGGCGAGGGCGGCGGGGCTGGCGGCCTCCGACAGCAGCCAGTCGCGGAACTCGCCGACGGTCAGGGATGACACCGGCGCGAAGGCCGCCGCGTCGTGTTCGTCCAGGATCAGGCGGGTGACCTCGTCGGTCTCGTAGGGAACCAGGGCTTCGGACAGGAAGGTCTTCAGCGGGACATCGGCCAGGGCCTGCTTGGCGGCGACGTTTTCCTGGGCGCTGGTCGCGGCGATCCCGGCCAGGGCGTCGCCCGAGCGCGGCGGCGAGGCTTTGGCCATCAGATCGGCCAGGCCGTCGAACCGCCACGTCGTCGCGCCGATGGTCGAGGCGAAGCTCATGCTTCCTCCGTGATCACAGGAGGATGCCCCGGAACGACCTGGCCGCAAAGCCGAAGCGGGGACGCCGATGGGACGCCCCCGCCTGTGCTCTCGCGTTGATCAGTCCGTCGCCTACCAGATGCGCGAACGGTTCTCCGGCGGCAGGTAGAACTTGTCGCCCGGCTTGACGCCGAAGGCGGCGTACCAGGCGTCGACATTGCGGGTCGGGCCGATGACCCGGAAGTTCGACGGCGAGTGCGGGTCCGAGGCCATCTGCTGCTTCAGGGAGTCGTCGCGCGACTTGTCCTGCCACGATTGGGCAAAGGCCAGGAAGAAGCGCTGGTCGCCGGTCATGCCGTCGATCACCGGGGCGGGCTTGCCCTTCAGCGCGGCGTGGTAGGCGTCATAGGCCACCTGCAGACCGGCCAGGTCGGCGATGTTCTCGCCCATGGTCAGGGCCGGATTGATTTTCATGCCCGGCACCGGCTCGTAGGTCCCGTATTGGCCGCCCAGCACGGCGGCCTGGGCCTCGAAGCGCTTGGCGTCCTCGGCGGTCCACCAGTCGCGCAGCTTGCCGGTGTCGTCGATCTTGCGGCCCTGGTCGTCGAAGCCGTGGCTGATCTCGTGGCCGATCACCGCGCCGATCGCGCCGTAGTTCACCGCCAGGTCGGCGGCCGGGTCGAAATAGGGCGCCTGCAGGATGCCGGCCGGGAACACGATCTTGTTCTCCAGGCCGCCGTTGTAGGCGTTCACGGTCTGCGGGGTCATACCCCACTTGCCATGGTCGACCGGCTTGCCCAGGTCGTTCAGCTGGTAGGCCCACTCGAAGGCGCCGCTGCGGCGGACGTTGCCGTAGAGGTCGCCGGCGTCGATCTTCAGGCCCGAATAGTCGCGCCACTTGTCGGGATAGCCGACCATCACCGACATCTTCGACAGCTTGGTCAGGGCCGCCTGCTTGGTGGCCGGGGCCATCCACGGGGCCTTGTTGATGCGCTCGGCCATGGCGACCTTCAGATTGGCGATCAGCTCGACCATCTGGGCCTTGGATGACGGCGGAAAGTACTTGGCGACATAGGCCTGGCCGACCAGCTCGCCCAGGCTGCCGTCGACCAGGGTGACGCCGCGCTTCCAGCGGGGACGCAGCTGGGTCTGGCCGCTCAGCACCTTCACGAACTCGAAGCGACTGTCGACGAAGCGCTTGGAGAGATAGGGCGACATCTCCTGCACGCCCTGCACCGCGCGCCAGGCCTTCAGGGTCTCCAGCGGCGTATCGGCGAACAGCTTGGCGATGTCGCGGACGGCGGTCTTCTCGCCCAGCACCACCTGGCTGCGCCCGGTGATCCCGGCGGCGGCCAGGTAGTCCGTCCACGGAATCTCGGGGGCGTAGGCCTGCAGCTCGGCCAGGCTGACGGGATTGTAGATCTTGTCGATGTCGCGGCGGTCGGCCACGGGCCAGCTGACCTTGGCGATGGCGGTCTCGAAGGCGACGACGTCGGCGGCCGACTTGGCCGGATCGGCGTAGCCGGCCATCTTCAGCGCCCGCTCGGCGAAGGCCTTGTAGGCGTCCAGCTGCGGCTTGAAGTCGGCGGTCAGATAGTAGTCGCGATCGGGCAAACCGAGGCCGGACTGGCCGATATAGAGGGTGTTGAGCTCGGGGTTCTTGGCGTCCGGATAGATGTCCAGCGAGAACAGGTCGGGGCCGAATCCCCCGTGGGCCTGGCCCAGGGTCTTGGCCAGTTCGGCCTTGGACGAGACGGCGGCGATGGCGGCCAGGTCGGCTTTCAGCGGCGCGTCATCGATCTGCTCGACCTTGGCCTCGTCGAAGAAGCTCTTGTACAGGCCGCCGATGGGCGTCGAGGCGTCGGCGGTCTCGATCAGGGTGCGTAGCTGGTCCTGCGAGCGGTTGAAGACGTCGTATCCGACGCCGGCCGAGGCCTGGTCGGCGGGGATGGTCGTCTTCTTCTCCCAGGCGCCGTTGGCGAACTTGTTGAAGTCGTCGCCGGGTTTGACGGTCTTGTCGCCGGCCGTCAGGTCGACGCCCCAGGCGCCGTACATCGGCTTGTCGGCGGCGAAGGCCGCGCCCGAGATCGCGGCGACCGAAACGGCGGCCAGCAGGAAGATGCGCATGTGTTGGATCCCAAACCCCTCAGAAGGCGGGGATGCTGCCCCAAGCGCGGGCCGGGCGCAGATGAATTTCCCGTAATGTGAGATGAGGCCGCCGTCGCGACCACCGGTTGGGCGACTACGACTTCGAGAGGTATTCTCATGCCCGGGTTTTGGTGGTCTGATCACCATCAATAAGTGGTCAGGCAAGCTGGCGCGTGGCGGAGGAAACGATGAACGATCTTGCGAGCCGTCGTACATTCATGATGGCGGCCGGTGTGGGCGGCGCGGCCTTGGCCGGCGGCGGGGCGATGGCCCAAACAGCCACCACCGAGGTCGCCGCGCCGGGGCCGGCCCTAACGCCCAAGCACAAGATCAAGTTCGCGGTGATCGGCCTCGACCACTACCACATCATGAGCATGACGGCGGCCGTGAAGCGGGGCGGCGGCGAGTGCGCCTGGGTCTATGCCTATGGCGATGACGCCAAGCAGCTGGCCGACTTCAAGGCTCAGCACGGCGACGTGCCGGTGGCCGCCAGCATCGACCAGATCCTGAACGACAAGTCGATCCAGCTGGTCGCCGCCGCGCCCATCCCCGACCAGCGCACGCCGCTGGGCCTGAAGGTGATGGCCGCCGGCAAGGACTACCTGGCCGACAAGCCGGGCATCATCACCCTGGAGCAGCTGGCTCAGGTCCGCGCGGCGGTGAAGAAGACCGGCCGCAAATACGCGATCATGTACTCCGAACGGCTGGAAGTGCCGTCGGCGATCAAGGCTGGCGAGTTGGTCAATGCCGGCGCGATCGGCAAGGTGGTGCAGACGGTGAACCTGGCGCCGCACCGCATCGGCACGGGACGTCCGGACTGGTTCTGGGACAAGGCCCGTTACGGCGGCATCCTGACCGACATCGGCTCGCACCAGGCCGACCAGTTCCTGTTTTACACCGGCAGCAAGACCGCCAAGGTCGTGGCCAGCCAGGCGGGCAACTTCGCCAACCCCGACCATCCCAATTTCGAGGACTTCGGCGACATGACCTGCGTCGGCGATGGCGGCACGGGCTATGTGCGGGTCGACTGGTACACGCCCGACGGCTTGGGCGTCTGGGGCGACGGGCGGCTCTTCATCCTCGGGACCGAGGGCTATATCGAGCTGCGCAAATATATCGACCCCACGGGCCGCCCCGGCGGCAATCACCTGCTGATCGTCGACAGGAAGCAGGCTCGCCACATCGACTGCAGTCAGGTCCAGATGCCCTTCGGGCCGCAGTTCGTCACCGACATCGTCGAGCGCACTTCCGTCGCCCAGGACCAGGACCAGGCCCTGTTGGCCGCCGAGCTGGTGTTGACGGCGCAGAAGACCGCGACCCGTCCGGTGCTGGGCTAGGAGGGAACGATGAGCAAGCTCACCCGTCGTGGGATTTTGGCCGCCGGCATCGCCTTCCCGACCATCGTACCGGCCACGGTCCTCGGCCAGAGCGCGCCGTCGAACCGCATCAATATCGGCGTCATCGGCGTCGGTCGCATCGCGCGCGGCCACGACATGGTCGAGACGTTCAAGTACGACCACGCCCAGATCCTGGCGGTCTGCGACGTCGACTCCAAGCGCCTGGCCCTGGGCAAGCAGCTGGTCGACGAGACCTATACGAAGAAGTTCGGCCGCTCCTGGGACAGCGCCCGGATTTATGGCGACTATCACGAGTTGCTGGCCGCCAAGGACCTGGACGCGGTGATCATCGCCACGCCCGACCACCAGCACGCCATCCTGGCCGTCCACGCGGTCAGGGCCGGCAAGGACGTCTATCTGCAGAAGCCGGCCTCGCTGACCATCGCCGAGGGCCGGACCATGGCCGACGCCGTCGCCGCCACCGGCCGCATCCTGCAGATCGGCTCGCAGCAGCGCTCGGACAGGCCGTGGCCGCAGTTCCGCCGCGCCTGCGAACTGGTCCGCAACGGCCGCATCGGCCAGCTCAAGCATGTCGAGGTCGGCCTGCCGGGCGATCCCTCGGGTCACCAGGCGCCGGAGCAGCCGATCCCGGCCAATCTGAACTACGACGCCTGGCTGGGCTCGACGCCGGAGGCCTACTACACCGAGATGCGGGTGCATCCGCAGGGCTCCTTCGACCGTCCGGGCTGGCTGCGTTGCGAGCAGTTCGGCGCGGGCATGATCACCGGCTGGGGCGCGCACCATGTCGACACCGCCCACTGGGGCATGGATATGGAGCACTCGGGTCCGGTCGAGATCTGGGGCTCGGCCGAGTTTCCCAAGAGCGGCCTGTGGAACGTCCACGGCAAGTTCCTGACCCATGCCCGCTACGCCAACGGCGTGACCATGGACATCTCGGGCGACTTCCCCAACGGGGTGAAGTTCATCGGGACCGAGGGCTGGATCTTCGTCGCCCGCGACGCCGCCGTGACGTCCAGCGATCCCAGCTTCGGCGGCAAGCCGACTCCAGCCCTGGCCGCCAGCAACCCCAAGATCCTGGACAGCGTGATTGGGCCGAACGAGATCCACCTGCGCAAGTCCGAGGAGCAGCACGGCGACTGGCTGGACTCGATCCGGACGCGCAAGTCGCCGTCGGCCCCGGCCGAGGTCGGCCACCGCGCCTGCACCACCTGTCTGCTGCATCATGCGGCCATGAAGACCGGCCGGCGGCTGCGCTGGGACCCCAAGGCCGAGCGCTTCATCGGCGACGATGAGGCCAACGCGATGATCAGCCGTCCGCAGCGCAAGCCGTACACGTTCTAGGAGCCTGGCGATGATCACCAGACGAGACCTCGCCATCGCCGCCGGGGCGGTGGCGCTGACCTTGGCCGGCGTCGCCGTCGCCCAGGCGCCCAAGCCGGCGTTGCTGGGCCCGTCGGTCTGGCGCTGGGACGAGATCAAGTCCCACGACACCGACGTCGGCGCCTACGCCCAGATCGTCCGCGCGCCGACGGCGACGCTGGAGGAGTTGGAGATGCACGTCACGACGTTGAAGCCGGGACTGAGTTCGCACGCACCGCATACGCATCCGAACGAGGAGCTGGTGATCATCCGCGAAGGCGAGGTCGAGGTGCTGTCGGGCGGGGTCTGGAAGAAGGTCGGCCCGGGCGGGGTGGTGTTCAACGCCAGCAACAGCCCGCATGCGTTGCGGAATGTGGGGACCACGGATGCGGTCTATCACGTGATCAATTTCAAGACGGAGAAGTCGCACTAGAAATCCCTCTCTCTAAGAGAGAGGGTTTTTGAGAGCGGCCCAAGCCTGCGCCTTATGCTCGAACGTCCGCGCCGCATGCGCTGGAGAAGACGAGGGTAGGGCGATCGTCGGGATCCGCCCGCCGATCAGCCGCTCGCCCAGCTTGGCCGCCGTACCGCCATTGAAGGCGACAACCCGAAGCGCCGGCAGCGTCTCCACCAGCGCCAGCAGGTCATTCGCCGCCGGATCGCGGATCGCCGCATCCAGGCTGCCGGGGCGCTCGGCCTCGGCGATGACGTCCCACAGGCCGACGCCGTGGGCGAGCAGCGCCGTCAAGCGCGCCTCGTAGTTCAGCGCCACGAGCGCCACGCCCAGCACGCCTTCCATCAGCCGCCAGAAGGCGTTCCTCGGATTGCCATAGTACTGCTGGACGGCCAGCGAGGCCTCGCCCGGCAGGCTGCCCAGGATCAGGACGCGTGTGTTCGCGTCGACGACCGGAGGGAAGCCCGCCTTGCGGGTCATGGGCGAATTAGGCCTGTTCCCCGAAGACGCGCTTGAAGATCACGTCGACGTTCTTGGTGTGGTAGCCGTAGTCGAACAGCTCCTCGAGCACGCTGTCGGACAGCGCCTTCGAGACCACCGGATCGGCCTTCAGGAAGTCGATGAACCGGCCTTCGCCGCGCCAGACCTTCATGGCGTTGCCCTGGACCGCCGCATAGGCGTCCTCGCGGCTGACGCCTTCCTGGGTCAGGGCCAGCATGACGCGCTGCGAGAAAACGAGGCCTCCCAGCTTGTCCAGGTTCTTGGCCATGTTGTCGGGATAGATGTTGAAGCGCTCGATGACGCCGGCCAGGCGGCGCAGCGCGAAGTCGAGGTGGATGGTGGCGTCGGGGCCGATGCCGCGCTCGACCGACGAGTGGCTGATATCGCGCTCGTGCCAGAGGGCGACGTTCTCCATCGCCGGGACCACGGCCGAACGGACCAGGCGGGCCAGGCCCGTCAGGTTCTCGGTCAGGATCGGGTTGCGCTTGTGCGGCATGGCCGACGAGCCCTTCTGGCCCGGATCGAACGGCTCCTCGGCTTCCAGGACCTCGGTGCGTTGCAGGTGGCGAATCTCGGTGGCCAGGCGCTCGACCGACGAGGCCACGACGCCCAGGGCCGCGAAATAGGCGGCGTGGCGGTCGCGCGGGATCACCTGGGTCGAGACCGGCTCGACGGCCAGGCCCATCTTGTCGGCCACGTGCTGTTCGACGCGCGGGTCGACATTGGCGAAGGTGCCGACGGCGCCCGAGATCGCGCAGGTGGCGATCTCGAACTTGGCCATCGCCAGGCGCTCCTTGGCGCGCTGGAACTCGGCGTAGTAGCCGGCCAGCTTCAAGCCGAAGGTGATCGGTTCGGCGTGGATGCCGTGGCTGCGGCCGACGCAGACGGTCATCTTGTGTTCCATGGCCCGGCGCTTCAGCGCCTTCAGGACCAGGTCGACGTCTTCCAGCAGGAGGTCGGTGGCGCGCGACAGCTGCACGGCGAAGCAGGTGTCCAGCACGTCGCTGCTGGTCATGCCCTGGTGCAGGAAGCGGGCTTCGGGGCCGACGATTTCCGACACGTGGGTCAGGAAGGCGATGACGTCATGCTTGGTGACGCGCTCGATCTCGTCGATGCGGTCGCTGTCCCAGACCGCGTCGCGGCCCTTTTCCCAGATCGTCTCGGCGGCGAGCTTCGGGATGGTCCCGATCTCGGCCATGGCGTCGGCGGCGTGGGCCTCGATCTCGAACCAGATCTTGTACTTGGTCTGGCTGGACCAGATGGCGGCGGCTTCGGGGCGGGCATAGCGGCTGATCATGGGGCGGCCGTTTCGGCCCGACCGCCCCGGGAGTCAAGGGAAGAGGCTTATTACTTATGCTCCAGCCCGTTCCCTCATGTGCTTGGCCAGGCCGATGGCGGCCAGGCCGTAGTGGACGCCGGCCCAGGCGTAGAAGCATAGCGAGACGATGATGCCCTGCTGGGTCGAGCGGGCCATGGCGCCGGCGCAGGCCTTGGCCAGTTCGGGCGCGGAGCCCTTGGGGGCCAAGCCGCCGGGGCAGCTGGCCCCGAAGCTCTGGGCGCCGGGATCGCCGAACGATCCGGCCAGGGCGTGCAGGATGCCGGTCGAGCCGGGGTTGTTGAAGTTGAACTGCGCCAGGTGGTCGATCAGCCAGCCGGTGAAGACCGGCCCGCCGCCCAGGGCGATCAGGTTCAGGAAGAAGAACAGCAGGGCCGTGGCGGTGGCGCGGCGGCGCGGCTCGACCGAGTTCTGGACCACGGCGAAGGTCGGGGCCAGGTAGGTGTAGTGGAAGATGCCGGGGATCAGCAGGATCAGGGCGGTGGTCTGCCAGTGGGTCTGCAGATAGGCGCTGATATAGATCGGCGTGCAAACGATCAGGCCGATGGCCGGGGTCAGGGCGTACCACTTGAAGCTCTTCTTGCCGGCCCAGTCGGTCAGGAAGCCGCCGACCAGGGTACCGATCCCGGCGGAGAACCCGCCGATCAGTCCGACGATCAGTCCCACCTGCGCCAAGCCCAGGCCGTAGGTGCGCACGAAGTAGGGCGGTACGAACGCGCCCGAGCCGTACGAGCCGAACGAGGCGATGGTCACCCCCAGAACCATGTGCAGCACCGGCCACTTGCCGAACAGGATTTTGGTCACGGCCCAGAGTTCGGAGAACTCGTTGGCCATGGAGAAGGCGGGCTTCGGCGCGGGCTCGACCACCAGGTTCTCGGCTTCCAGGGGGCGCTCGATGATCTCGGAGTGACCGCGCGGCGGTTCCTTGATCACCAGCTTGACGATCAGGGCCAGGATTACGCCGGGCAGGCCGACGATCACGAAGGCCACGCGCCAGCTGAACTCCTGGGCCAGCCAGCCGCCGGCCACTGCGCCAAACATGGTGCCCAGCGGGATGCCGAACGAGTAGATCGACAGGGCCGAGGCGCGCTTCTTGGGCTCGTAATAGTCGCTGATCAGAGAATGGCTGGGCGGCGAGCAGCCGGCCTCGCCGACCCCGACGCCGAAGCGGAACAGGGCCAGCTGGGCGAAGCTCGTCGCCGCGCCGCACAGGGCGGTGAAGCCCGACCAGATGACCAGCGACAGCGAGATGATGGTCACGCGGTTCCAGCGCTCGGCCAGGCGGGCGATCGGGATGCCCAGGATCGTGTAGAGCAGGGCGAAGTAGAGGCCGCCCAGCAAACCCAGCTGGGTGTCGGTCAGCTTGAGGTCGACCTTGATGGCCTGACCGATGGTGGCGATGATCGTCCGGTCGATAAAGTTGAAGGTGTAGGCGGCCAGCAGGAGCCCCAGCACTGTCGCCTTATAGCCATTCGAATAAAGCGGCCGATCGCCGCCGGACGCACGCGCGTCGGCCATCCTGACTCTCTCCCTTCAAACATTTGTTCTAATCTTTGAAGGGACTGTGACGGAGCGGAAGGCAAAGCGCCAGGGGCTAAATTTCGAGCCTCCGGCGCGCCCCGGAAACTAGGCGACCATCTCTTCGCGGATGCTGTTGCGGGCCGCCCAGAACAGGCCGAACGCGGCCAGGCCCAGCGTGGCCGAGGCGATCAGCGCCCAGCGCACGCCCTGGGCTTCGCCAAGACCCATGTGGCCAGACAGCACGTCGCTGAGGATGCCTACGGCCAGCGGGCCCAGACCCAGGCCGATCAGGTTGATGATCAGCAGCAGCACGGCCGAGGCCGTGGCTCGCAGGGCCGGATCGACGATGCTCTGGGCGGTGGCGTAGACCGGGCCGTACCACAGGGTTCCCAGCAGGGCGTTGATCGCCAGCAGACCGATGGCGGTCATCGGCGCGTCCAGGCTGACGGCGGTGATGTAGATCGGAATGGTGATTACCGAGGCGATCGCCGGCACGGTCACATAGGCGCGCAGATCCTTGGCCCCGAGGCGGTCGGCGAAGACCCCGCCCAGCCAGGCGCCGATCACCCCAGCCGTGCCGCCAATCAGGCCGAGGGCCAACCCCAAGAACCCCGCCGACTTCAGGCCGAAGGTCGAGGCCAGCTGAGCCAGTTCCGGTCCGTGGTTGCGGAAGAAGAACGAAGCGGTGAACGGCGCGTGGCCATAGCCGATGAAAGCCTTGATCGAGGCGGCCAGGGCCACCAGCCAGAAGGTCTTCTTGGTCGCTAGCACCGCGAGCGCGGCGGCGAAGCTGATCTGCGAACTGGCGCGGGCGGCCATCTCGGCGGCCAGTTTCTTGCGCGGCTCGACCAGGGTGAGGGCCGCGACCAGGGCGAAGAGGACGCCCGGCGCGCCGGCGACCATGAAGGCCGCGCGCCAGCCATAGGCGTCAGCGACCAGCCCGCCCATCGCCATGCCGGCCAGGGTGCCCAGCGGCGTGCCAATCGAATAGAAGGCGATGGCGCTGGCCCGCTTCTCGCGCGGCACGTAGTCGGTGATCAGCGAGTGGGCCGGCGGCGTGCAGCCAGCCTCGCCGACGCCCACGCCGATGCGGGCCAGGATCAATTGCCAGAAGTTCTGGGTGAAGCCGCACAGCACCGTGAAGGCGCTCCAGGCCGCGACGGAGGCGCCGATGATGACGGGCCGGTTCTTCGTCTCGGCGATCCGCGCGATCGGAATGCCCAGCACCGTATAGAAGACCGCGAAGGCCAGGCCCGTCATCATGCCCAGCTGCCAGTCGGCCAGACCCAGGTCGCGCTTGATCGGCTCGGCCAGGATGTTGACCACCTGCCGGTCCAGGAAGTTCAGGGTGTAGATGATCAGCAGGACCCACAGGGCGTAACGACGATAACCCGTCGAGACCGGGTTGATGACCGGCGACGGCGTGGCCGCTTCCGCCATGGGCGCTCTCCCTCGAACAGTTGTTCTAATCGTTGAGGTCACCTTAGACGCAGGCTAAGCCCGATGGCCATCCGGCATTTTCGCCGGGGATGAGGGAGAGCGCCATGGAACTCGTGATCGGCACCAAGGCTTGGTCCACCTGGTCGCTGCGTCCGTGGCTGGCCCTGAAGCGTACGGGGGCGTCGTTCAAGGAGATCGAGATCGCGCTGCGTCGAGGCGACGCCACCACGGCCGACATTGCCGCCTACTCGCCCAGCAGGCTGGCTCCGGCGCTGAAGGACGGCGACCTGGTGGTCTGGGACTCGCTCGCGATCTGCGAGTACCTGGCCGAGAAGTTCCCCGACGCCAAGCTGTGGCCTGACGATCCGGCGCTCCGGGCGCTGGGCCGGTCGGCCGCCGCCGAAATGCACTCGGGCTTCCAGTCGCTGCGCGGCGAATGCCCGATGGCGCTGGAGGAAGCGCCGCGCAAGCTGGACATCTCCGAGGCCACCCAGAAGGACGTGCGCAAGATCGTCGAGCGCTGGAACCAGTTGCTCGAGCGTTCGGGCGGCCCGTTCCTGCTGGGCGAGTGGTCGATCGTCGACGCCTTCTACACGCCGGTGGCGACGCGCTTCCGCGGCTACGAGATTCGCCTGTCGGACTACGGCGACACCGGCGCGGCCGGGGCCTATGCCGAGCGCCTGCTGGAGACGCCGGAGTTCCTGGAGTGGGAGCGCGCCGCGAAGGGCTAGTCGGCGCGCCGCCGAGCCAGCTCGGCGCGGATCAGCGTCTGGATGTCCATGCCGAAGATGGTCAGCCCGTCGATCTTGGCGTCGTCGATCGAGACGCCGCTGAGATTGACGTTGGTCAGGCGCGCGCCGCTCAGGTTGGCGTTGCCGAAGTTCGCGTTCGCCAGGTTCACGTCGTCGAAGATCGCGCCCGCCATGTCGCGGTTCTCGAAGCGCATCGGCTCGGCGGGCGTGAGCGGCTGACCGACGTCGATGCGGTTGCCATCCAGGTCCGCGAAGACGAAGGCCCGCAGGCCGTAGTCCTTGTCGGCCAGCGACTTGATGATCCGGACGCCGGCGGCGACCAGGCGGTCATGCAGGGCGTCGACATCGTCGACCAGCAGGTGGGCGATATTGGTGGTCGAGGACTTGTGGTCCCTGACCAGGCTCAGATGCAGCTCGGCCGCGTCCTTCTCCAGGATCATGAAGCCGACGGGATCGCCGTTCTGGAAGGTTTTCTCAAAGCCCAGGACGTCGCGGTAGAAGGCGCAGGACGCCTGGATGTCGCGCGTGAAGGCGGACGCGGCCAGGCGGCCGAACCTGATGTTCGAGATCGATGCGGTCATCGCTCGTGAAATCCCTGTGGAGGCGGGCAGGGGCGGCGGTGCGCTTGCCCGATGCGGAGCGGCGTCCGGCTCCGACCCTGCCACAGGGAGATGACGAGTCCTAGAGGCCCTCTCAGAGGCCTTCCGGAACCCCGTTCTTGGCCGGCGGCGGGCTGCAGCGGCCGGCGCGGGCCTGGACGACGTAGAACAGGGCGCGGCCCTGGGCGAAGGCGCTGTGCTCGGCCAGCGGGTTGGTCGGCTGGCCGGTGGTCAGGCTCAGCGCCTGCTCGCCGCTGCCGGGCGCGGCCTGGCCCAGCGAGGCCTGGTTCCACTTGCTCAGCTGGGCGGCGCAGGCGGCGACCACGGCGTCGGCCACCACCTCGGCGCCGTCCTTCGAGCCGGCCAGGCTATAGGCCCAGCGGCGCGTGCATTCCTCGACCGGCGTCGACGGGTCGGCCGCGGCGGTGGCGCCGGGATTGGCCTTGAAGTCGGCGCAGATCTTCGGGTTGACCATCGCGTCGTGGCGGTTGTCGCACGCGGCGAGACTCAGGGCGGCGAGGGCCGCGACGGCCATCACGGGTTTGCGGATCATGTTTTTGATTTCCGTCTGTTCTTAGCGGGGGCAGATCTGGACGGCGCGCGAGTTCAAGCGACCGCGGTCGTCGTAGTAGGAAATGTTGGCGTCGCGACAGACGCCGCCGACCGGAGCAGACACCTGCTGGAAGGTCCCGTTCTGGACCTGCCCGCTGGCGACCGGATTGCCCATGTGATCGTAGTAGACTTGGCGAACCGGAGCCGGTTGGGCGGCTTGATAGGAAGCGCCGCGCGAGCCGCCTTCGTAGTAGACGGTGCGGGTGCGATGGCAGCCGCTCTTGCCGATCTGGCGGCCGACCAGCGCGCCGCCGACGCCGCCGATCAGCAGGCCGCCGCCGCCCTTGGAGATCGCGTTGCCGACCAGGGCGCCCCCCAGGCCGCCGATGACGGTCCCGGTGGCCTTGCGGCTGCGGCAGGACGCGGCGTTCGCGTCGGTGGGCGCCATGACGGCGGGAAGAGCCATGGCGCCGACGGCCAGGCCAATGATGATGAGACGGGGCATGTCGATCCTCGCCAGTGAAGGTCCCTCGGCCTCCACAACGCGCCTCGCGCCCAGAAGGATGCGAAATGTCGTCTAGGCGACTTGATAGTCGGGCCGCGTCTGCGTCTCGCGCCAGTAGGCGTCCAGGCCGAGGGCCTCGGTCAGGGATGCGAACGCCGGCTGAGCGCGCAAGGCCGCCGTCGACGGGAGGAACAGGAAATGCGTGCGGCGATTGTTGGCGTGGGTGTAGACCTTCAGGCGCGCCGAGAAGCGCACATCCGCGACCTTGAACCCCTTGCCGAAATAGTAGGCTTCGCAGATCCGGACGGCAGTTTCGGGCCGACCCAGGCCGCAGGCGTACTGGATCGCGTTCTCGGCATGACCCGCGCCTTGTCCGGCGGCGGCCAGCACGTATGCGATGGCGCGATCCACGTCGGCGGGAGCGCCGCCCAGCATGGCTCCGGCGACCAACTGGGCCTGCTTGAAATTATCCTCGTCGACGTTCTCGGGCCGGCTTTCGACATTGTCGGCCTGGGCCAGGGCCTCGCGAATCCGGCCCGTGTAGAGCAGTAGGTGGAAACGGGTGAACCAGACCCCGAAGTGCGTCGGGTAGAGCGAAAAGGCCCTGGTCATGGCGCGGTCGGCCTCTTCCAGCCGACCGGCGGCCCACAAGGCCTGGACGTGACGATGGGCCATGGCGGGCGGTGGCGGATCGACGGCCGTGGCTGAGTCGGCCAGGGTCGCGGCCTCGCGCCAGCGGCCAACGCAGCCCAGGAGATCCGATAGCATTATGTCGACGAAACGGTTCTCGGGATACTTGGCCAGCAGGTCGCGAAGGGCTCGCTCGTTCCGCGCCCACTGGCCCAGGCGCGGGGTCATGAAGATCCGCGCCGCGCGGGCATAGGCCTCGCCGGGCTCCAAGGCCTCGGCGCGCCGAGCGGCTTCGTCGGCGCGGGTGGTGAGGTCGGCCTCGAATTGCGGCGCCCGGCTCTGGGATGCGGCCGCGTAGCAGAAGGCTAGCAGGCCCCAGGCCTCGGCATGGTCGGGGCGCAGCTCGACGGCGCGTTTGAGCAGGCCGATCGCCTGATCGTTGCTTTCGGCGGTGCCCTGCTGCAGGGCGGTGGCGGCCTGGGCGATCAGCGGCGCGATGTCGGGCTTGGCGGGCGCCAGCCAGCGGCGGCCCAGCAGCAGTCCGGCGCCGGGGACGGCGGCGGCCAGGACGGCGGCCCCGACCACCCAGCGGCGGTCGAAGCGGGGAGGGGGTCTTAGCGTCGCGGCCGAAGCGCCTTCGCCTGCGCCTTCGACCAGCAGCCGGTAGCCGACCTTGGTGATGGTCTCGATGCGGAAGGCGCGGGTGTCGTCGGCCAGGCGTCGCAGACGCGAGATCACACGATGGATGGCGTCCTCGCCGACGATCCGGCCCGACCAGCAGGCCGTGATCAGGTCGTCGCGGCTGACGATGGCGCCGTCCGCCCTGGCCAGGGCGACCAGCACCTGCATGACGCGCGGCTCCAGCAAGGTTTCGCGGTCGTCGGCGTCGATCACCTGGCGCAGGGACGGACGAACAAGGACGCGGCCCAGCGCCAGGTCGGGCGCGCGCGCCAGATCGATCGGCTGAATGCTCTCGCCCACGTGGTCGTCCCCGGTCCCCTCGCCAGCCCCATAGCGCGGCTTGATCGGCGTTTCATCAGGCAATCATCGGTTCGACGTCCTGTCCATCAGGCGGCCTCGCTGCGATCCCGACCACCGGCGGCCAACGGTCAGGAGACACGCATGCCCATCGACATCGCTATTCCCTCAGGCAGGGCTTCCACGCGGAAGCTGTCCGGTGAGCAGGTCTTCTTCACCGCCTTGGCCGCCAGCCTGCTTCTGGCGGTGCTGATCGGCTTCGGCCGCACCTACTATTTCCGCGCCCTCCTGCCGTCGCAGGCCACCGTCCTGCCGCCGTCGCCGCTGGTCCATGCGCACGCGATGCTGTTCAGCGCCTGGATCCTGCTGTTCGTCGTCCAGACCAGCTTCGTCGCGGCCGGACGGCGGGACCTGCACATGAGGCTGGGCCTGATCGGCCTGCCGATGGTGCTGTCGATGCTGGTCGTCGGGACTCTCACCGGCCTGAACCTGAGCAAGCGGTTGGCCGGCCTGCCGATCGATCCGTACATGATGATGGCGCTGCCGCTGATCGCCATGGTCGGCTGCGCGATCCTGTTCCTGACCGCTCTGGCCCTGCGCCGCACGCCCGGTGCGCACAAGCGCCTGATGGTCCTGGGCATGGCCGCGATGATCGGCGCGGCCTTCGCCCGCATGCCCTTCATCCCGTTCCTGATCGGGGCGTTCTTCCTTCCGAACATCTACACGGTGGCGCTGATCGCCTGGGACTTGGTTACCGACCGGCGTCCGCATCGCTCCACCCTGCTGGGCGGCGTGGTGGTGCTGAGCGCCACGGTGGGCATCCTGTTCGTCTGGCAAAATCCGGTCTGGCTGGCCTTCGCGCGGTGGGCGTCGGGCCTGGTCGCCTGATCGCCGCGGCCAATCGTCCCGCATTCACGATTAACCGGGATTCACCACGCGCGGGGAGCCAGCCTTAACCATCGCCCCCCATCCTGCGTCGCAACGAGATTTGCCCAGAGCGGGATTGGAGGGGCGCAGATGGCCCAGCACGTGGAAACCCTGGTGATCGGCGCCGGTCCGGCCGGCCTGACGACCGCCTACGCCCTGGCCAAGGCGGGCCGCGAGGTGACCGTGCTGGAGATGGATCCGACCTATTTCGGCGGCATCAGCCGGACCGTCGACTACAAGGGCTTCAAGTTCGACATCGGCGGTCACCGCTTCTTCTCGAAGAGCAAGGAGATCGTCGACCTCTGGAACGAGATCCTGCCCGACGACTTCATCGACCGCCCGCGCCTGTCGCGGATCTATTACCGCGAGAAGTTCTACGCCTATCCGCTGAAGGCCTTCGAGGCCCTGGCCAACCTGGGCGTCTGGACGGCCGCCAAGTGCATGGCCTCGTTCGGCTGGGCCAAGTTCAAGCCGATCGACAATCCGACCACCTTCCACCAGTGGGGCCGCAACCAGTTCGGCGAGAAGCTGTTCTCGATCTTCTTCAAGACCTACACCGAGAAGGTGTGGGGCATGAGCTGCGACGAGATCTCGGCCGACTGGGCCAGTCAGCGCATCAAGGGCCTGGACCTGGGCGCGGCGATCATCGACGGCGTCAAGCGCTCGCTGGGCGTCAAGGCCAAGACGGGGGGAAAGGGCGCGCCCAAGACCCTGATCGAGAGCTTTCGCTATCCCCGCAAGGGCCCCGGCATGATGTGGGAGGCCTGCGCCGAGAAGATCACCGCCCTGGGCGGGCAGGTGCGCATGGGCCGCAAGGTCGATGGCCTGCACTACGACAAGCTGGCCCGGATCTGGACCGTCTCGGTGACCCGCGCCGACGGCGGCAAGGAGATCTACACGGCCGACGACGTGGTCTCGTCCGCGCCGATCCGCGAGCTGATGCAGTCGATCAGCCCGACCCCGATCAGCGTCTTCCATGCCGGCGAACTTATGTACCGCGACTTCCTCACCGTGGTGCTGATCGGCAAGCCGCAGAAGGAGCTGCCGGACAACTGGATCTACATCCATGACCCGTCGGTGAAGGTCGGCCGTGTGCAGAACTTCCGCTCGTGGTCGCCGGAGATGATCCCGGACGGCGTCTCGACCTGCCTGGGCCTGGAGTACTTCTGCTTCGAGGGCGACGGCCTCTGGACCACCTCCGACGAGAATCTGGTCGCCCAGGCCAAGCGCGAGATCGGCAAGATCGGCCTGATGGATCCGGCCGACGTCTACGACGCCTGCGTGGTGCGCCAGCACAAGGCCTATCCGGTCTATGACGACGCCTATGCCGAGCACATCAAGATGATCCGCCTGGATCTGAAGATGCACTTCCCGGGCCTGCACCTTGTGGGCCGCAACGGCATGCACAAGTACAACAACCAGGACCACGCCATGATGACCGGCCTGCTGACGGCCGAGAACATCATCGCCGGAGAGACGGTCCACGACGTGTGGGAGGTCAACGAGGACGCCGAGTACGGCGAGGCCGGCGTCTCGGGCGCCCGCGAGGCCCTGCGCAGCGAACGCGCGGTTCCCAAGAAGGTCGCCGCCTGATCATGCATCGGCTCTGGCGGCGCCTGCCAATGGGGCTTTCTGGGGGGCTGCGCGAGCTCGTGCTCTACGGCATGGCCAGCGCCCTGGCGCTGGGCGTCGACTGGGGCCTGCTGCTGCTCCTGACCCGGTTCGGCGTGAACTATCTGGTCGCCTCGGCGACGGGCTTCGCCAGCGGCATCGGCGTCACCTATCTGCTCTCGGTCTCGGTGGTGTTCCGTCACCGCCCGATCGTCGACCGACGGCGTGAATTCATCGGCTTTTTCGGCGTGGGCCTTGCGGGCCTGGCCCTGACTCAGGGATTGATGGCCCTGTGGGTGGAGATGTTCCGCATGTCGCCGGGCCTGGCCAAGATCCCGACCGCCGGGATCGTCTTCGTGTTCAACTTCGCCGTCCGCCGGGCGCTGCTCTTCCGCGCCCCGACCGCCGTCCAGCCTTGAGCCGGTTGGACCGCTTCGTCGGCGGACGCGGGCTGGGCCTGCTGGCCGCCTTCGGTCTGTTCCTGCTGAGCCGGCCCTATCAGGGCGTGCGCCACGACGGTCGCCTCTATGTCGCCGACGCCCTGGCCAAGCTGGATCCTGGCGGGGTGGGGCGGGACCTGCTGTTCGTGCATGACGGCCAGTTCGGCTTCAGCCTCTACACCCCGATGCTGGCCCGGTTGATACACGCCCTGGGCTTGTCGGCCGGGGCGATGGCGATCGTTGCAGTCACGCTCGTCCTATGGTTCGCGGCCCTGGCCTTGATGATCGAACACCTGCTGGCCGAGCGGCCGCCGGCCGTTCGCTGGACGGCGCTGGTCTTCGCCGCGACGCTGCCGTCGCTGTACGGCCCGCTGGACGTCATCGGCTTCGGCGAGCCTTACGCCACGCCGCGCGCCCTGGCCGAGGCGGCCGGCTTCGCGGGCATGGCGATCTATTTGTCCGGACGCCGGGTGCTGGGCCTGGCGGCCTGCGTACCCGGCATGCTGTTCCATCCGATCATGGGGCTGTGCTCGGCGGCGGCCATCGCCTTCGCACTCTGCCTCGAGGATCGCCGCTGGCTCTGGGCGGGGCTGGCGGCGATCGCGGCGGTCACCGTGGCGGGGCTGCTGCGCCTGCCGCTGGCCGATCGCATCGTCACCGTGATGGACCCCGTCTGGCGGGCGGTGGTCGAGGCGCGCAGTCCGATCCTCTTCCCGTCGCTGTGGCCGGCCGAGACCTGGGGCCGTCTGGCCGTCCACCTCTGCACCCTGGCGGCGGCGGCCTGTCTGCTGAAGGACGCGCCTCGCCGCCTCGCGCTGGGCGCGCTGATCGCCGGTGTCGCGGGCGTCGCGGTCGTGGCGGTGCTGGGCGACTGGCTTTCGCTGCTGCTGTTCCTCCAGGCGCAGAGCTGGCGGATGTTGCAGCCCGTCTCCGTCCTGGCCGTCGCGAGCCTGGCCCTACTGGCTTTCGAGCTGCCCAGGCGCGGGCCCTCGGGCTTGCTGGGCCTGGCCTTTCTGGGCGTGGCCTGGATGTTCCGCGACGTCGCGAACCTGGGCCTGCTGACCGCGCCGGTCGGTCTGCTGTTCGTGCTGGCGGGCGACAAGATCCGCTTCAGCCGTCCGGCGCTGTTCTCCGGCGTGGCGATGGTCCTGCTGGTCGTGGGGGCGGCCGGCGATGGCGCGCTTCGCGGCTTGGCCCTGGCCAGGACGCTGGCGCAGACGTCGCCGGCCTGGGGCTTCAGCCAGAGTGTCATCTGGAGCAGCGAACTGCCCGGCTTGGTCCTGGCCCTGGCGCTCGGAGTCTGGTTGGCGCGCGGCTGGTCGGCGCCGCCCGTCGTCGTCCGTGTGGCGCTGACCGCCGCCGTCGGCCTCGCGGCGGCGCTGTCTTGGGACGACCGTTCCGACTTCGTGAAGGCCCGCGACGCTGGCAGGGATCCGGCGCTGGTGGCCATGACCGCCGCGCGGCAGGGGGAGGTGCTGTGGCTGGTCGGCGATGTCGAGCCCTGGACGCTGCTGGGGCGACCCGGCTGGTCCAGCAAGGTGCAGAGCGCCGGCGTCGTCTTCTCTCGGCCCTTGGCCCTGAAGCTGTGGGATCGCGCCGAGCGCCTGAAGGCCGCGGGGTTGGTCGGCGACGACTGGATGCGAGGCCTGACCCTCGAGCCCAAGCGGCCGGCGCGGCCGCGACCCGATCGCGTCAGGGCCTTCTGCGCCGCGCCGGACGCGCCGGCCTGGATCATCTGGGCGCGCTGGAACGACATGCCGGTCGATCCGGCGCTCGGCGCGCTCGACTGGGTGCCGAAGGCGGCGTTCGTGTATCGTGTCGATGAGGGCTGGCTGACGGCCAGCCGCTACGCGGTGATTCCCTGCGCCGGCGGCTGAACCGGTTCGGCGGCGGCTTCGCGCGCGGTCAGGCGGCCGATGCTCCAGAAGACGAAGTGCACGAAGGCGTCGGCCAGGCCGACCATCGCCGCCAGCACGAAGAAGCTCGAAATCACCAGGATCGCCACAACCGACATCGTCATCTCCTGTTCGTTCGACTTAGCGACGGGGAGGCGTTTCGGTTCCGCTGGCAGCGCTTCCAGACGGCCAAAAGTAATCTAATTGGTTGACAACGTTGTCACGCTTCCGGTGAATGTCGCGTCCGCGCAAAGACGGACTCACGAATATCGTCACTAGGGAGTGGTGCAGTGATTGCGGTGCTGAAGTTCAACCTCGCAGGTGTCGGCCGATGACCGACGCCGCGATCGCGAAATCCACGACCAAGGGCAACGGCGTCAAGCTGGCCGTCGTCTATGTGACCTGCCTGTTCTTCATCTGGGCCCTCGTCACCAACCTGCTCGATCCGCTGCTGAAGACCTTCAAGACGGTCTTCACGCTGACCCCCGTCGAGGCCAGCCTGACCGGCTTCGCCTTCTTCATCGCCTACGGAATCATGTCGCTGCCGTCGGCGGCGTTCCTGTCCAAGTTCGGCTACGCCAAGTCGGTGATGGTGGGGCTGAGCGGCATCGTCGCGGGCTGCTTCATCGCCATCGCGGCCGCCAAGCTGCACGTGTTCGGCGTGTTCCTGGTCGGCCTGTTCGTGATGGCTTCGGGCGTCACCCTGCTGCAGGTGGCCGCCAACCCGCTGATCGCCTCGATGGGCAAGCCCGAGGAGTCCTCGTTCCGCCTGAACCTGTCGCAGGCCTTCAACTCGCTGGGCGCGGCCTGCGGCCTGTGGTTCGGCGCCAACTTCCTGCTGAAGGGCGACATCTTCAAGAAGGACATCGTGATCACCGATGTCCTGCGCGAGCAGGCCCTGGGCTTCGTCTCGAACGTCTATTTCGCCATCGGCGTGGGCCTGGCCCTGTTCATCCTGTTGATCTTCCTGGTCCGCCAGAAGATCACCGACGCCGCGCCGAAGACCGGTCACCTGGTCAATCCTTTCACCGCCCTGACCTCGAAGTGGGCGAACCTGGGCGCGATCGGCATCTTCCTCTATGTCGGCGCCGAGGTGGCGATCTCGCTGCACCTGCTGCTGTTCCTGGAGCAGACCCGCATCCTGGACATCCCGTCGGAGCAGGCGGGCAAGCTGACCACCTTCTACATGGTCTTCGCCATGATCGGCCGCTTCAGCGGCTCGGCCCTGCTGAAGGTGTTCAAGGACTACTTCCTGCTGGCTCTGGTGGCCGTCGGCGCCATCGCCCTGAGCCTGGTGGTGATCCTGACCAAGGACATGACCCCGACCGCGCACGCCGGCACGGTGAACCTGCTGCTGGCCTCGGCCCCGGTGACGACCGGCCTGATACCGGCCTTCGCGGCCCTGCTGATCGGCCTGTTCAACTCGATCATGTTCCCGACCATCTTCACCCTGACCCTGCAACGCTCCTCGGCGCCGACCTCGGCGACCTCGGGCCTGCTGTGCATGGCCATCGTCGGCGGCGCCTTCCTGCCGCTGGCCTTCGCCAAGATCGAGGAGCTGACCGGCTCGATCTCGATGGGCTTCATCGCCCCGCTGGTCTGCTACGTCTACGTCCTGTGGTTCGCGATCGTGGCCAAGAAGGCCCCGACGCACGAGATCGAGGAAGGCGTGGCCGGCGGCCACTAAGCCTTCCCAGGACTTTCAAGGAACTACCTGCAAGCGCCCCCGGGAGGTCCGTCCTCCCGGGGTTTTTTTGTCGTCAGTGCGCGTCCTTTTCAGTGAGCATCCGGCGGCGGCTTGGCGCCGGCCAGGGGCGGGGGCTTGCAGAACGGGGCCATGACCAGGGCCGCCAGGAACAGCACCGCCATCACCCGGAAGACGTCGTTGAAGGCCAGGGTCAGGGCCTCGCGCCCGACCACCTTGGCCAGCTCGCCCTGCATGATCAGCGCCGCCTGGGCCGCGTCGGGCGTGCGCTCGGCGATGCGGGCGGCGAGGGCGGACAACGCCTCCGTCCCGGAGCGGCCGCCCTCGCCCAGGGCCTCGCCGAAGCGGGCGGCGTGGATGCGGGCGTTGTCGCCCAGCCAGGTGTTGACGACCGCAATGCCAATGGCTCCCCCCAGGTTACGCATCAGGTTGAACAGGCCCGAGGCGTAGCGCAGCTCGGCCATCTCGAAGCCGCCCAGGGCCAGGGTCACGCTGGGCACGATGCACAGCATGATGGCGAAGCCGCGCAGAGCCTGCGGGCCCAGCAGGGCCATGAAGCCCCACTCGCTGGTCATGTGCGAGGTCAGCCACAGGGCGGTGGCGAACAGGGTCAGGCCCACGCTGACGACGATGCGCGGATCCACGCGCGTGGACAGGCGCGCGGCGATCACCGTCGACAGGATCTGGGCGATGCCCGTGACGAAGACCGTCGTGCCGATCTCCAGGCTGTCGTAGCCGCGCACCCGGCCCAGGAACACGGGGATCAGATAGGTCGAGGCATAGAGCCCGAAGCCGATCACCAGGTTGAACAGGCAGGCGAAGGCGAAGGTCGGCTTGCGGAATGGCGACAGCCGCACGATCGGTCCGCCCGACCGGAACGAGCGCTCGATGAAGAGGGCGAAGGCCACCAGCGTCACCCAGGCGGCGATGGCGATGCCGGAGTCCTCGAACCACTGCTTTCGCGGACCTTCCTCCAGCACATATTCCAGCCCGCCCAGGGCGACGGCCATGGCCACGAGGTGGGAGTAGTCGATGGTCTTCAGCATCGACAGCTTGGGCCGGTCGACCTTAATGACGCCGATCGCCAACAGGGTGACCAGGGCGCCGGGGACGATGTTGATGTAGAAGATCGAGCGCCAGCCGACGGCGTCGGTCAGCCAGCCGCCGACCGTGGGGCCCAGGGTCGGGGCCAGCACCGAGACCATGCCCAGGATCGCCGGGATCATCGCCCGCTGCGGTCCCGAGAACATGGCGAAGCCCGTGGCGAAGACGGTCGGCACCATCGCCCCGCCGGTGAAGCCCTGCAGCACCCGGAACAGGATCATCGAGTCGATGTCCCAGGCCATGCCGCACAGGGCCGACGACAGGGTGAAGAGCCCGGCCGACAGGGCGAACAGCCACCGCGTCGACATCGCCTGGGCCAGGAAGGCCGCGAACGGGATCATCACCAGCTCGGCCATCAGGTAGCCGGTCTGCACCCAGCTGATCTCGTCCGGTCCGGCCGAGAGGCCCGCCTGCACGCTGTTCAGCGAGGCGGCGACGATCTGGATGTCGATCAGGGCCATGAACTGGCCGAAGGCCATCACCGCGAAGATCAGGAACTTGGTGCGCGTGGGCAGGGCGCCCGGGTCGATCGGCAGCTGGTCCGCCATGGGGCGCCCCTTGAAAGTATGATGGCCATAATATTATATGCGTCATGTAATCGAGGCCGCAAGATGCGCTACGACAACGAGCACAAGGCGCGCACCCGCCAGAAGGTGTTGGACGAGGCCGCCAAGGCCATTCGCGAGGACGGGCCGCACCGTCTGGGCGTGGCCGGGGTCATGGCCCGCGCGGGCCTGACGCACGGCGGCTTCTACGCCCACTTCCCGTCGAAGGAGGCGTTCGTCGCGGAAGCCATCGCCCACATGTTCGAGGGCGGACCGACGGTCATGCTGGAAAAGATCAAGGGCGCGCCGCCGCGCGAGGCCTTGACCGGCTACATCGACTTTTACCTGTCGGCCCGCCACCGTGACACGCGCTCGGGCGGCTGCCCGCTGCCGTACCTGGCGGTGGACGCGCCGCGCCTGTCGGAGACTTCGCGCGAGCGCTATGCCAAGGGCGTGGCCCACCTGACCGGGATCATCGCCACACACCTGGCCGCCCTGGGGCGCGACCACGCCGAGGACGAGGCCAGCTCGACCCTGGCCGAACTGGTCGGGGCCCTGACCCTGGCTCGGGCCGAGCCCGATCCTGGCCGCTCCGACGCCATTCTCGAACGCTCGCGCGCGCATCTGAAGCGCCGCCTCGACCTGGAGGCCGCCCAATGACCGACGCCACGTTCAAGGAGGGGCTCGTCGAGGCCCCCGCCGCCAAGGTCCGCAAGGCGCCATTCTCGCGCAAGACCGTGCTGGCGGTGGGCGGGGCGATCGCCGTGGCCGCCGGCGGCGCGGCGCTGATCGCCATGCCCAAGAGCTCTGTCTCGACCGACGCGGCCTATCTGCAGGCCGACAGCTCCAGCGTCGCCCCCAAGGTGCGGGGCCTCGTCGCCCAGGTGCTGGTCGGGCACAACCAGGTCGTCAGGCGCGGCGACCCGCTGGTCCGCATCGACCCTGAGGAGTTCGACGCCCGCGTCGCCTCGGCCGACGCCGACATCGCCAACGCCGAGGCCGCCGCCGCCAGCGCCCGCGCGGCCCTGATCTCTCTGGACGCCGAGCAGCGTCTGGCCGGTTCCAACATCCGCGCGGCGCGGACCGCCATCGCCGCCGCCGACGCGGAAAACGTCCGCGCCCAGGCCGACCGCAAGCGCTACGAGGACCTCGCCGACAGTGGCGCGGTGGCCCGGCGTGACGTCGAGCGCTTCCGCGCCGCCGCCGTCGGGGCCCAGTCGGCCGCCGAGCGCAGCCGCGCCCAGCTGGCCGTCAGCGAAGACCAGGCCGCCGTCACCGCCGCCAAGCGCGCTACCCTCTCGGCCAACCTGGCCCAGGCCGAGGCCGCGGTGGCCCGCGCACGCGCCGCTTTGGTGCTGGCCCGCCAGGACCAGGCGCATACGGTCATCGTCTCGCCGATCGACGGCGTCGTGGGCGATCGCCAGGCCGAGCCGGGCGACTACGTCCAGCCCGGCACGCGGCTGATGACCATCGTGCCGGTGAAGGCCCTCTACGTGGTCGCCAACTTCAAGGAGACCCAGGTCGAACGGATGCTTCCGGGTCAGACGGCGGCGATCAAGGTCGACGCTCTGGGCGGCAAGGTGCTGAAGGGCCATGTCGAGAGCTTCGCGCCCGGCTCGGGTTCGCAGTTCTCGCTGCTGCCGTTCGAGCCGGGCACGGGCAACTTCACCAAGATCGTCCAGCGCGTGCCGGTGCGCATCCGCATCGACCCGGGTCAAGCCGACGTCGCCCGCCTGCGGCCCGGCCTGTCGACGACCGTGAAGGTGAGGCTGAAAGACTAGCCTTTGCGGCCGCGCGGGCTGGCGCCGGTCCAGCGCTTGAAGGCGCGGGAGAAGGCGCTGGTCTCGGAAAAGCCGACCAGATAGGCGGTCTCGTTGACCGACAGCTTTTCCAGATAGGCCTCGGCCATCCGCTGGCGCAGGGCGTCCAGCACCTGCTCGAAGCTTACGCCCTCGGCCTTCAGGCGGCGATAGAGGGTCTGGCGTGACAGCCCCAGGGCCCGCGCGACATCGTCCATGGCCAGTTCGCCGGTGTGGAGCAGGGGGATCAGCAGCGCCTCGACCCGGCCGCGCGTGGTCTTGGAGTCCTCCAGGCTCTTCAGCAGCGCGTCGGCGTGGCTGTTGAACATGCCGAAGGCGTAGCGGTTGGGCCGGTGGATCGCGAGGTTCAGCCAGGCGGGCTCGATCTTCAGGGCGTTCCAGGCCGCGCCGAAGGTCACCGGCGCGCGCAGGATCGGTTCGTATTCGGCCGCATGGGCCGGGCGCTGGCGCTTGAGGTGCGCCGCCAGCACGAACGTGAACTCCGGATAGTGCCGGGCCATCTCGCAGGTGAAGCGCGCCAGCGCCGCCTCGACCAGTTCGGGGAAGTCCTCCACGGCGCAGCGGTCCTGCAGCCACAGGCCGTCCTCGCGCGGGACCAGCTGGAAGCGCGGGCCGTCCGAGACGCCGTCGACCTCGACCACCAGGCGCGAGAAGCGGTTCAGCTGCTTCAGCGCCCCGCCCATGGTGTCGGCGGACTGGCAGATCAGGCCGACGATCGAGATCTGCTCGAAGCGCGTGGCCTCGGGGAACTTCAGGGGCAGGGCCGGGTCGCCGGTCAGGATCTCGCCCGTCCGATAGAGGGCCTTGTAGGCCGCCAGCGGCACGCGGGCGTCCTGATCGGCGAAAGCGTCCGGCGCGACGCCGGCGCCCGCCAGCAGCGCGTCCCGGTCCGCGCCCAGCGACACGGCGAACTCCAGCAGGGCTCTGAAGAACCCGCCCGACACCGTCGCCTGCGTCTGCACGCTACCCATGCCCGAGCGGTAGCAGCGTGATCGCCAGGGTCAAGTTCGTGGCGCCGCGCGTCATGGCCGATCGGGCGGGCGCGGCCCTAAGCCTTGTGGTCGAGGGATGCGTCGATCGAACGAGTACTGACATGGAAAAGACCGCCGCCCGGGCGCTGAGCGTCTCGGCCGCCGCCTGGTTCGCCGCCCTGGTCGCGGGGCTCTGGGCCTTCGGGATCTATATCGTCGCCCTGTACGGCGTCGGCGCGGCGACTGGCGACTGGGAGCGCTGGAACGTCGTGCTGCCCGCCGGCCACGGCTACAATCCCGGCGACGCGGCCGGCAACCTGGCGCTGGGCGTCCACCTGCTGCTGGCGGTGTTCGTCACCTTCCTGGGCGCGATGCAGCTGGTCCCGGCTATCCGGGCCAGGGCGCCGGCCTTCCATCGCTGGAACGGAAGACTATTCGTCGCCGTGGCCTTCGCCATCGCCGGCTCGGGTCTCTTCATCGCCTTCACGCGCGGGGCGGTGGCCGGGACGTACATGGCGGTCGGCAACACGCTGAACGCGGTGTTGCTGATGGTCTGCGCGGCCCAGGCCCTGCGGTTCGCTCGGAAGCGGCGTTTCGACGTCCATCGGCGCTGGGCGCTGCGGGCCTTCGTGCTGATGCTGGGCGTGTTCTTCTATCGCTTGGGCATGATGCTGTGGTTCGTCGCCAACCGTGGACCCGTCGGGCACACCGATGCGTTCAATGGTCCGTTCGACATCTTCCTGGCCTTCGCCCATGTGCTGGGGCCGCCGGCGATCCTGGAGCTCTATCTGCTGGCCCGTGACCGGGGCGGGACCTTCGCCAAGTTCGCCATGGCCGGCGGCATGGCGGCGGTCGCGCTGGCGACGGCGGCCGGCGGGCTCTTCGCCATCGTCGGGATGTGGCTGCCACGTCTTTAGGCACAGCGGCCGTTTCAGTTTTCCTGAGGGGGTGTTTAGGAAAGTCGCGGTCGTAATTCCCAGCGCGGGACACGACATTAAACGCTCAGTTTTTCGAGGAACCGAGCATGGCCGCCGCACCGTCCAAGAGCAGCCGCTTCATCAGCGGGTTCGGGAGCCAGGTCCTGGTCGCCATGGCCCTTGGTTTGGGCCTGGGCCTCTTGGCGCGCAACCTGGGACCGGCGGAAGGCCAGGCGGGCTACGCCCTGGCCGAGACCCTGCACCAGATCGGTTCGATCTTCGTCCAGTTGCTGCGGGTCCTGGTGCCGCCGCTGGTGTTCACGGCCATCGTCGCCTCGATCGCCAACATCGCCCAGCTGCAGAACGCCGCCCGCCTGGTCTGGCGCACCCTGTTCTGGTTCGCGGTCACCGCCCTGATCGCGGTGCTGATCGGCATCGCGCTGGGCTTGATCCTGCAGCCGGGCCTGCACACCACGGTCGAGGCCGCCGCCGCCAAGGCGCCGAAGACCCACGGTTCCTGGCTGGACTTCCTGACGGGCCTGGTCCCTGGCAACATCCTGGGCCTGGCCGCCTCGACCAAGATCTCGGACGCCGGCGCGGCCTCGACCTCGCTGTCGTTCAACGTGCTGCAGATCGTGGTCATCTCGCTGGTCACCGGCGTCGCGGCCCTCAAGGTCGGCGAGGCGGGCGAGGCCTTCCTGAAGTTCAACGCCTCGGCCCTGGCGATCGTGCGCAAGGTGCTGTGGTGGGTGATCCGCCTGACGCCGATCGGCACGGTCGGCCTGTTCGGCAACGCCGTGGCCCAGTACGGCTGGACCACGCTGGGCCAGCTGGGCGCCTTCACCGGAGCGATCTACATCGGCCTGGCCCTGGTGCTGCTGGTCGTTTACCCGACCATCCTGGCCCTGAACGGCCTGAACCCCGTGAAGTTCTTCCAGGGCGCCTGGCCGGCGATCCAGCTGGGCTTCGTCTCGCGCTCGTCGGTCGGCACCCTGCCGGTGACTGAAGCCGTGACCGAGACCAGCCTGGGCGTGCCGCGCGCCTACGCCGCCTTTGCCGTGCCGTTCGGCGCGACCACCAAGATGGACGGCTGCGCGGCGATCTATCCGGCGATCTCGGCGATCTTCGTGGCCCAGTTCTTCGGCGTGCACCTGGGCTGGTCGGACTATTTCCTGATCGTCTTCGTCTCGGTAATCGGCTCGGCCGCCACCGCGGGCCTGACGGGCGCGACGGTGATGCTGACCCTGACCCTGTCGACCCTGGGCCTGCCGCTGGAGGGCGCGGGCCTGCTGCTGGCCATCGACCCGATCCTGGACATGGGTCGCACCGCCGTGAACGTCGCCGGCCAGGCCCTGGTCCCGACCATCGTGGCCAAGCGGGAAGGGATCCTGGATCTGGACGTCTACAACGCCGCTCGCGTTCCGGCCGAGGCGACCCTGCACCCCGCCGAATAGTCGAGCGCCGTTACGCCTAAGTTGGTTGCCAGGGGGCGCTTTAGCGGCAATTTTGCCGGCCTTGTGAAAGCGTCCCCGGGGGATTCCATGACTTTGAAGACGACGGGCGGCGCCCCCGCCGGGGCCAGCCGACGCGCCTTCCTGTCCGGCGCTGCGGCCTTGGCCGGCCTGGCCGTGGCGACCCCGCGCGCCTTCGCTCGCGCTTCCGATCGCGTCGAGGGCCTGCTGGCCCAGATGACGATCGAGGAGAAGGCCGGCCAGCTGTCGTGCTTCGCCGACATGATCCGTCCGCCGATCGGCGACATGAATCCGCTGGTCAACATCCGCAACGCCCAGACCCTGACCGCCGAGATCAAGGCGGGCCGGATCGGCGTGCTGATGAACGGGGTAGGGGCCCAGGCCGCGCTCGAGACCCAGCGGGCCGCGATCGAGGGTTCGCGCCTGCGGATCCCGCTGCTGTTCGCCGCCGACGTGATCCACGGCTTCCGCACCGTGTTCCCGATCCCGCTGGCCGAGGCCGCCAGCTTCGACCCGCATCTGGCCGAGCGCACCGCCCGGGCCGCCGCGATCGAGGCCACCGCCTCGGGCCTGCACTGGACCTTCGCGCCGATGGTCGACGTCGCCCGTGACCAGCGCTGGGGCCGGGTGGCCGAGGGCTCGGGCGAGGACGTCTTCCTGGGCGAGGTGCTGGCCGCCGCCCGGGTGCGCGGCTTCCAGGGCAAGGATCTCAAGGCCGACGACAGCATGCTGGCCACGCCCAAGCACTTCGCCGCCTATGGCGCGGTGACGGCGGGCCTGGAGTACAATTCGGTCGAACTCTCGGAAGCCACCTTGCGCGAAGTGCACCTGCCGCCGTTCCAGGCCGCGTTCGCCGCCGGGGCCATGACCGTGATGTCGGCCTTCAATGATGTGAACGGCGTCCCGGCCACGGCCAACAAGCGTCTGCTGACCGATCTGCTGCGCGGGGAGTGGGGCTTCAAGGGCGTCGTCATCTCGGACTACACGGCCGACCAGGAACTGGTGGCCCACGGTTTCGCCGCCGACGACCGCGACGCCGCGCGCCTGGCCATCCTGGCCGGGGTCGACATCAGTATGCAGAGCGGCCTCTACATCCGCTACCTGCCGGAACTGGTCGCCTCGGGCGCGGTGCCGGTGGCGGTGGTCGACGCGGCCGTGCGCCGGGTGCTGGCGCTGAAGGAGGCGATCGGCCTCTTCGACAATCCCTACCGCTCGCTGGATCCCAAGGCCGAGGCCTACCACACCGCCACGCCGGCGATGCGGGCCCTGAGCCGCGAGGCGGGCGCGCGCTCGATCGTGCTGCTGAAGAACGACCTACTGAAGAACGGCGGGGCGCTGCTGCCCCTGCCCAAGGCCGGCAAGCGCCTGGCGCTGATCGGTCCATTCGCCGACGACCGCGACAACGTGCTGGGCGCGTGGGGCGGCTTCTTCGCCGACCGCCGCCTGAACGTCGACCTGGCGAGCGGCCTGCGCGCCCAACTGGCCGATCCGGCCAGCCTGATCGTCGAGCGCGGCTGCGATGTCGAGGCCATGATCGCCGGCGGCTTCGAGCGCGCCGTGGCCGCGGCGCAGGGCGCGGATATCGTCCTCCTGGCCATCGGCGAGAGCCAGGACATGACGGGCGAGGCCAAGTCGCGCACCGACATCCGCATCCCCCCGGTCCAGATGCGTCTGGCCGAGGCTGTCGCCGCCACGGGCAAGCCGGTGGTCGTCCTGCTGCGCCACGGCCGCGCCCTCCAGCTGGAGGGCGTCGTCCGCGACGCGCCGGCCATCCTGGCGACCTGGTTCCTGGGCAGCGAGATGGGCAATGCGGTGGCCGACGTGCTGTTCGGGACCGTGAACCCCTCGGGCCGCCTACCGGTCAGCTTCCCGATCGACAGCGGTCAGGAGCCGTTCTTCTACAACGGTCGCACCACGGGTCGCCCGGCGCCCGCCGATCCGAACGGGCAGGAATACAAGGCCCGCTGGCGCTCGATCCGCAATGACGCGCTCTATCCGTTCGGTTTCGGCCTGACCTACACGCGCTTCGACGTCACGGACATGAAGCTGTCCACCTCGCGCCTGGCGTGGAACGAGACGCTGCACGTGACCGCCAAGGTCAGGAACACCGGCGAGCTGCATGGCGAGCACGTCGTGCAGCTCTACATTCGCGACCGCGTCGCCAGCCGCACCCGGCCGGTCCGCGAGCTGAAGGGCTTCCAGCGCGTGTCCCTGGCTCCCGGGAGCGAGCGCGAGGTGCGGTTCGAGCTGAAGCGCGAGAACCTGATGTTCGTCGGCGACAACGACTACTGGCTCGTCGAGCCGGGCGTCTTCGACGTCTGGATCGCCAACTCCTCGGTGGACGGCTTGGCGGCCGAGTTCGAACTGCTCCCGGCTGGGTAGAGAGGGTGTCGCGAATCGCGAGCGCCGCCGCAATCGCCCTCGATCAGCGAAATAAAGCCTTCGAAGACTCTCTGCATTAGTCGCCTATTGGGTGAATCTTGGTTCGGCAGGCATAGGCGCCGTGTCTCTAAAGATTACCAGCCGCCCTTGTCTTGTAACGATTTTTCGGGATTTCAGGTTCCGTAACGTCGGCCCTTCCGGGCGGGCGGGCGCACGCATCTGGTCTGCGGCCGCATGTCTCGTTGAAACGTCTTGGAAAGGAAATAGGGTTACGTCGGTCGGGCCGTAGTGTGGCTAGATTGAGGCGCTCGCGTTTGGGGGGGCGTCTTCATGTTGCTCCGGACGCGCGTAAGGGCGCGTTCATCAGCAAGGATGAATGTATGGCGATCTCGAGTCTCTCCGCCGCGCAGATCACGGCCCTCTCGATCACCGCGATCCAGGGCCTGTCGACGACGGACATCCAGTCCCTGAATGGGACGCAGATCGCCGCGATCAGCGCGACGGGTATCGGCGCGCTCGCCGACACCCAGGTCGCCGCTCTCAGCACGACGCAGGTCAAGGCGCTCACCGCGACCCAGATCCCGAAGTTCGCCACTTCGGTGACCTTCGACGTCACGCAGCTGCAGCAGCTTTCGACTAATCAGGTCTCCGCGCTCACCTCCACCCAGCTGGCGGCGCTCGACACCTCGCACATCGCCGTCCTCAGCTCGACCCAGATCGGGGCGCTGTCGGCGACCAACTTCTCGGGCCTGGTCAATACGCAGGTCGCGACCCTGTCCGAGACCCAGGTCAAGGGCCTGACCGTCGCTCAAGCCAAGGGCCTGACGACCACCGACATCGGCGAGCTCGCCGGCACCCAAGTCGCCGCCCTTTCCGGCGATCGCCTGGCCGCGCTCAGCAACGCCGCGCTCTCGGCGCTGGACGGCACCCAGGTCTCCGCGCTCGGCACGACCCAGATCGCCGCCCTGACCACCAGCCAGATCAAGAGCCTCTCGACCACCGACGTCGGCGAGCTGTCGGCCGCGCAGGTCGGCGCGCTTTCGGCCGCCCAGGTCGGCTCGCTGACGCCGGCCAACTTCTCGGCCCTGGCCGATACGCAGGTCCAAGCCCTGACGACGACCCAGCTGAAGGGCGTCACGGTCGACCAGCTCAAGGGCCTGACGACCACCGACATCGGCGAACTGGCCGGCACGCAGCTTGGCGCGCTGAGCAACTCGCAACTGGCCGCCCTGGCCACGACCCAGACCGCGCAACTTTCGACCACCCAGCTTGGCGCCCTGTCGGCGACGCAGGTGGGCGCGCTGACGACCGCGGCCTTCTCGGCCCTGGACGCCACCCAGGTCGGCTCGCTGACCGAAACCCAGATCAAGGGCCTGACCACCCAGCAGGTGGCCGCCCTGAACGCCACCGACATCGGCGAACTGGCCACCACGCAGGTGGGCGCGCTCAGCGCCGCTCAAGTGGGCGCGCTGAACACCACGGCCTTCTCGGCGCTGAGCACCACGCAGGTGGCGGCGCTGAGCGAAACCCAGGTCAAGGGGATTTCGGCCAGCCAACTGAAGGCCCTGACGAGCACCGACGTCGGTGAACTGGCGACGACCCAGATCTCGGCCTTGACCGGCGCGCAACTGGCCAATGTCAGCTCCGCCAACGTTTCGGCCCTGAGCCAGACCCAGGTCGCGGCCCTGTCGACGACCCAGATCAAGGCCTTGACGGCCGACCAGATCAAGGGTTTGACCACCACCGACATCGGCGAGCTGGCCGATACCCAGATCGCGGCCCTGACGGCCGATCAGGTCAAGAATCTGTCGGCGGCCAACGTTTCGGCCCTGAACCAGACCCAGGTCGGCGTCCTGGCCAATACCCAGATCGCCGCGCTGACCACCGCGCAGGTGAAGGGGCTGTCGACCACCGACATCGGCGAGCTGTCGTCGACCCAGCTGGGCGCTCTGACGACCGCTCAGGTCAACGCCTTGGCCTCGACCCAGGTGCAGCAGCTGTCGACCACCCAGATCGGCGGCCTGACGTCGACCCAGATCGGCGCGATCAGCTCGACCAACGTCACCCTGCTGGACGCCACGCAGACGGGCGCCCTTTCGACGACCCAATTGAAAGGTCTGACCAGCAGCCAGCTGCTTGGCCTGACCACGACGAACATCGGCAACATGGCCGACACTCAGATTGGCGCCCTGTCGGCGAGCCAGCTGGGCGCCCTGTCGACGACCGGCTTCTCGGCCCTGAACCAGACCCAGGTCGCGGCGCTGAGCGAGACCCAGGTCAAGGGTCTGACCGCCAACCAGCTGAAGAGCCTGACGACCACCGACATTGGTGAGCTGTCGACGACCCAGCTTTCCTCGCTGACGACCGCCCAGATCGGCGCTCTGACGGCGGGCAGCGTCTCGGCGCTGAACGCGACCCAGACCGCCGCCCTGACGACGACGCAGGTCAAGGCCCTGACGGCCGACCAACTGAAGAATCTGACGACCACCGACATCGGCGAACTGGCCGATACGCAGGTCCAGGCCCTGACGGCGACCCAGCTGGGTCAGCTGTCGACGACGGGCTTCTCGGCCCTGAGCCAGACCCAGGTCGCGACCCTGACGTCGACCCAGCTGAAGGGCCTGACGACGGTCCAGCTGCAGAATCTGACGACCACCGACATCGGTGAGCTGGCCGCCACCCAGATCGGCTCGCTGGCGACCTCTCAGATCGCCGCGCTGAACCAGACCAACGTCAAGACTCTGTCGACCACGCAGATCGGCGCGCTCACCGCCACGCAGGTGGGGTCGCTCTCGGCGGCCAACTTCTCGGCCCTGGACGCCACCCAGGTCGCCGCCCTGAGCGAGACCCAGGTCAAGGGTCTGACCAGCGCCCAGATCGGCGCGCTGTCGGCCGCCGATGTCGGCGAACTGGCCACGACCCAGATCGCAGCCCTGTCCTCGAGCCAGGTCGGCGCCCTGTCGCAGACGGCCTTCTCGGCGCTTGACGCCACCCAGGTCGGCGCGCTGTCGACGACCCAGGTCAAGGGTCTGACGCAGTCGCAGCTGAAGAACCTGACGACGACGGATATCGGCGAACTGGCCGACACCCAGATCGGCGCGCTGTCGGCCGCCCAGGTCGGCTTCCTGTCGTCGACCGGCCTCTCGGCCTTGAACAGCACCCAGTCGGCGGCTCTTTCGACCACGCAAATCAAGGGTTTGACGGCCGATCAGATCAAGGGTCTGACGACCACCGACATCGGCGAGCTGGCCGACACCCAGGTCGGCGCCCTGACCGCCGACCAGGTCAAGAACCTGTCGGCCGCCAACATTTCGGCCCTGAACCAGACCCAGGTCGCGGCCCTGAGCAACACCCAGATCCAGGCGCTGAACGCGACGCAGGTGAAGGGTCTGTCGACCACCGACATCGACGAGCTGTCGTCGACCCAGATCGGCGCGCTCTCGGCGGGCCAACTGAGCGCCCTGGCCTCGACCCAGGTCCAGGAGCTGTCGACCACCCAGATCGGCGGCCTGACGTCGACCCAGATCAGCGCGATCAGCTCGACCAACATCAGCCTGCTGGACGCCACGCAACTGGGCGCCCTGACGACGACCCAGCTGAAGGGGCTGACCAACAGCCAATTGGCGGGCCTGACGACCACCAACGTCGGCAATCTGGCCGACACCCAGATCGGGGCGCTGTCCGCGACCCAGCTGGGCAATCTGTCCTCGGCCGGCTTCTCGGCCCTGAACCAGACCCAGGTCGCCGCGCTCAGCGAAACCCAGATCAAGGGTGTCTCGACGAGTCAGCTGAAGGCCCTGACGACAACCGACATTGGCGAACTGTCGACGACCCAGCTGTCGGCCCTGTCGACCGCCCAGATCGGCGCGCTGTCGACGACCGGCTTCTCGGCCCTGAGCCAGACCCAAGTCGGCGCCCTGTCGGCGGCCCAGATCAAGGGGGTCACGGCTGACCAGATCAAGAGCCTGACGACCACCGACGTCGCCGAGCTGTCGTCGACCCAGATCGGGGCTCTCAGCGCCGATCAGATCAAGAACCTCTCGGCCACCAACCTGTCGGCCCTGGACGCAACTCAATCGGCGGCTCTGACGGTCACGCAGGTCAAGGCCCTGACCACCCAGCAGATCGCTGGCCTGAGCACGACGGACATCGGCGAATTGGCCGACACCCAGGTGGCCGCGCTGTCGGCGGCCCAGGTGGCCTCGCTGAACGTGCAGGACCTGACCACGACCCAGATCTCGGGTCTGAGCTCGACCCTGATCGGGGCGATCGGCGCGACCAAGTTCTCGGCTTGGGACGCCACCCAGGTCAGCGCGCTGAGCGCGACCCAGATCAAGGGCCTGACGACCGACCAGCTGAAGAGCCTGACGACGACCGACATCGGCGAGCTGGCCGACACCCAGGTCGGGGCCCTGACGGCGACCCAACTGGGCGCGCTGTCGATCACCGGCTTCTCCGCCCTGAACCAGACCCAGGTCGCCGCGCTGAGCGAGACCCAGGTCAAGGGCATGACGGTCACGCAGCTGAAGAACCTGACGACCACCGACGTCGGCGAGCTGTCGACGACGCAGGTCAGCGCCCTCAGCGCCTCGCAGATCGGCGCGCTGTCGACCACGGGCTTCTCGGCCCTGAGCCAGACCCAGGTGGGGTCGCTGTCGACGACCCAGATCAAGGGCCTGTCGGCTGACCAACTGAAGAACCTCACGACGACCGATGTCGGCGAGCTGTCGACGACCCAGATCGGCGCTCTGACGGTCGATCAGGTGAAGAACCTGTCGGCGGCCAGCGTCTCGGCCCTGTCCGAAACCCAGGTTTCGGTTCTCAGCAACACGCAGATCGGCGCCCTGACGGCCACCCAGCTGAAGGGTCTGTCGGTCACCGACATCGACGAGCTGTCGTCGACCCAGATCGGCGGGCTGTCGGCCATCCAGATCGGCGCCCTGGCCTCGACCCAGGTGCAGGAGCTGTCGACCACCCAGATCGGCGGTCTCTCGGCCTCTCAGATCTCGGCGATCTCGACCACCAACCTGCCGCTGCTGAACGCGACGCAGATCGGCGCGCTGTCGACCACCCAGGTCAAGGGCCTGTCGAACGCCCAGGTCCAGGTCCTGTCGACGACCAACATCGGCAACCTGGCGGACACCCAGGTCGGCGCGCTGTCGGCGACCCAGCTGGGCAACCTGTCGACTTCCGCCTTCTCGGCGCTGAACCAGACGCAGGTCGCCGCGCTGAACGAGACCCAGATCAAGGGGGTCACGACCGGCCAGCTGAAGGCTCTGACGACGACCGACGTCGGCGAGCTGTCGACCACCCAGGTCGGCGCTCTGACGGCCGCTCAGGTCGGCGCGCTCTCGACCACGGGCTTCTCGGCGCTTAACGCCACTCAGGTGGGTTCGCTGTCGACGGCCCAGATCAAGGGTCTGACGGCCGACCAGCTGAAGAACCTGACGACGACGGACATCGGCGAACTGGCCGACACCCAGATTGGCGCGCTGACCGCTGATCAGATCAAGAACCTGTCGACGACCAACCTGTCGGCCCTGTCGGGCACGCAGTCGGCCGCGCTGACGGTCACCCAGGTCAAGGGCCTGACGAACGACCAGATCAAGGGTCTGTCGACGACCGACATCGGCGAACTGGCCGACACCCAGATCGGCGCCCTGACGAGCGCCCAGCTGGGCGTGCTGGCCACGACCCAGGCAGCGCAGCTGTCGACCACCCAGATCGGCGCTCTGACGCCGACCCAGGTTGGCGCGCTGACGGCCGGGGCCTTCTCGGCTCTGGACGCCACCCAGGTCGGCGCCCTGTCGGGCGCCCAGATCAAGGGCCTGACGACCTCGCAACTGGTTGCTCTGAGCACGACGGACGTCGGCGAACTGGCCGACACCCAGGTCGGCGCCCTGACGGCGACCCAGCTCGGCGCGCTGAACGCCACGTCCTTCTCGGCGCTGAACGCGACCCAGACCGCCGCGCTGTCGACGACCCAGATGAAGGGTCTGACCGTCAGCCAGCTGAAGAACTTGACGACGACCGACATCGGCGAACTGGCCGACACCCAGGTCGGCGCGTTGGCGGGCACGCAGCTGGCGGCTCTGACCCCGACCGGCTTCTCGGCCTTGAACCAGACCCAGGTGGCGACGCTGACGGCGACGCAGATCAAGGGCCTGGCGACCAGCCAGATCGCCGCGCTGACCACGACTGACGTCGCCGAGTTCTCGGCCACGCAGATCTCGGCCCTGACCGCGGATCAGCTGAAGCAACTGTCGGCGACCAATGTCTCGGCCCTGAACAACACCCAGGTCGCGGCGCTGGCGAACACCCAGATCCAGGCGCTGAACGCCACGCAGCTGAAGGGCCTGTCGGTCACGGATATCGACGAGCTGTCGTCGACCCAGATCGGCGCGCTCTCGGCGGCCCAGATCGGCGCCCTGGCCTCGACCCAGGTGCAGGAACTGTCGACCACCCAGATCGGCGGCCTGACATCGACCCAGCTCGGGGCGATCTCGTCGACCAACATCAGCCTGCTGAACGACACCCAGATCGGCGCGCTGTCGACGACCCAGATCAAGGGTCTGACGGCCAGCCAGATGGCCGGCCTGACCTCCACCAACATCGCCGCCCTGGCGGATACGCAGGTGGGGGCGCTCAGCTCGACCCAGCTGGCGGGCATGACGCCCGCCGGGTTCTCGAACCTGGACGCCACCCAGGTCGCGACGCTGAACGCCACGCAGATCAAGGGTCTGACGGCGGCTCAGCTGAAGGGTCTGACGTCCACGGACATCGGCGAACTGGCCGACACCCAGGTTGGCGCCCTGTCGGCGGCCCAGATCGGCTCGCTGTCGACGACCGGCTTCTCGGCCCTGAGCCAGACCCAGGTCGCGATCCTGTCGGCGACGCAGATCAAGGGCATGTCGACCGATCAGATCAAGGCGCTGACGACGACGGACATCGGTGAGCTGGGCGCGACCCAGATCTCCGCCCTGACCACCGCCCAGCTGAACGCGCTGTCGACGACCAACCTGTCGGCCTTCAGCGCCACGCAGACGGGCGCCCTGACCACCACCCAGGTCAAGGCCCTGACGAGCGACCAGGTTAAGGGTCTGTCGACCACCGACATCGGCGAACTCGCCGACACCCAGGTGGGCGCGCTGACCAACTCGCAGATCACCGCCCTGGCCACGACCCAGGCGGCGCAGCTGTCGACCACCCAGATCGGCGCTCTCAGCGGCGCCCAGCTGGGCGCGCTCTCGACCACGGCGTTCTCGACCCTGGACAGCACCCAGATCGCGGCGCTGAACTCCACCCAGGTCAAGGGCATCGCCACGACCCAGCTGGCGGCGTTGACCGCCGGGGATGTCGGACAGTTCGTCGACACCCAGATCGCGGCGCTGAGCATCCTGCAGCTGGCGGCCCTATCGGCGACCAACCTCTCGAGCCTGGACGCCACCCAGACCGCCGCGCTCTCGACGACCCAGGTCAAGGGTCTGACGGCGACGCAGCTGAAGGGCCTGTCCGCGACCGACGTGGCCGACTTCGCCGACACCCAGATCGCGTCGCTGGCGAGCACCCAGCTCGGCGCGCTCTCGACGACGGTGGTGGCCACGCTGAGCACGACCCAGATCGGCCAACTGCAAGCCTCGCAGCTGTCCGGCCTGACCTCGACCCAGCTGGACTATCTCTCGACCACCAACATCGAGTCGATGTCCACGACCCAGGCCAACGCCCTGACCGCCAGCCAGGTGCAGAGCCTGAGCGACGATCAGATCGCTTCGTACCTGAAGGTGACCTGATCCGGGGCGCGCTCCGGGATCTAGACGCCAGACTCGCCGCTCGCGCTTACCGCGCGGGCGGCGGACCGCTTCTCGGCCATTGGTCGAGGACCCAGCCTCATGCCATCATCGCGCTGCGCTGACTCGCGCCGCTTCCGCGCGCGCCTGTCCGTTGCTTCGCCGAACGCTCCATCGGTTTCAGGAAGACAATGGCCGACGTCGATACGCTGGATCTGCTCAGCAAACTGACCGCCGAAGGGGCTCCGCTCGGCGACGTGATCACCCTTGCTGCGAGCCTGAGCGGGGGAGGGCAGGTCGCCCTGGCGGACCAAGCCTACAAGGTGTGGATCCGCTTCAACGCCGAACATCCCCAGCTGTGCGTGGCCTTGTTCAATCGCTCGATCCTGCAGGCGGTCCTGGGCGATAACGCCGGCGCGGCCGCCTCGCTGGAGCAGGCGATCACGCTGAACGGCGATTTCATGCCGGCCTACGTCAATCTGGGCGGCCTGCAGGAGCGGGCGGGGCTGCATGAGCCGGCCGTCGCCACCTGGGAAGCCGGCGCCAACCGCGCCGTGGTCATCAATGGCGTGGGCGTCGGCTATGCCTTCACCTGCCTCAAGCAGATCGCGCGTCTGCTGGGCGACATGCACCAGCCGGCGCGCGCCGAACTGGCGCTGCAACGTGCCGCCGACATCGATCCCAACGCGATGGACGTGATCGGCCAGCTGGTCGCCAATCGCCTGACGCAATGCAAGTGGCCCGCCGTCCAGCCTACCGAGCGCGTGCCGCGCGAGAAGATGCTGGAGGGCGTCAATCCGCTGTCCATCGCCGCCTATACCGACGATCCGCTGCTGCAGCTGGCCGCCGCCAACCGGTTCATCGAGCGCGAAGCCAAGACCACGCCCGAACAGGTCCGCGCCGACCGCCGCGATGCGCCGATCGACTTGACGGGCCGCCGGCCGCGCATCGGCTACATCTCGTCGGATCTGCGCGACCACGCCGTCGGCTACCTGATGGCCGAGCTGTTCGAGGTGCACGACAAGTCCAAGGTCGAGGTCTTCGCCTACTACTGCGGGCCGGAGTCCAGCGACGGCCTGAACACCCGCATCCGCGCGGGGGTCGAGCACTTCACCGACATTCGTCCGATGACGGACGACGAGGCCGTCCAGCGCATCGTCGACGACGGCATCGACATCCTGGTCGACGTCAACGGCCACACCCGCGACGCCCGTACAGCCGTCTTCGCCCGCCGCCCGGCCCCGATCCTGGTCAATTGGCTGGGCTATCCGGGCTCGATGGGCAGCGACTACCACCACTACATCATCGGCGATCCGTGGGTCATTCCGCCGGAGATGGAGCTCTACTACTCCGAGGCCGTCCGCCGGATTCCTTGCTACCAGCCCAATGACAGCCGGCGGAAGGTCGAGGAGACCAATCCGACGCGGACCGAGGTCGGCCTGCCCGAGGACGCCTTCGTGTTCTGCTGCTTCAACGGCCCGCAGAAGATCACGCCGCACGTGTTCGACCGCTGGATGGAGATCCTGAAGCGCACTCCAGGCAGCGTGCTGTGGCTGCTGGACAGCGTTCCGGAGACCAACGCCCGCCTGCGCGAGGCCGCCGAGGCGCGCGGCGTCGATCGCACGCGCCTGGTCTTCGCCCAGAAGCTCCAGAACTCCCACCACCTGGCGCGCTATCGCCTGGCGGACCTGTTCCTGGACACGACCCCCTACGGCGCCCACACCACCGCGTCGGACGCGCTGTGGATGGCCGTGCCGGTCCTGACCTGGTCGGGCCGCTGCTTCGCCTCGCGTGTCTGCGGCAGCCTGGTGCGCAGCGCCGGGTTGCCCGAGCTGGTGGTCGACAGCGCCGAAGCCTATGTCGAGAAGGCCGTCGAGATCGGCGTCGACCGCGAGAAGGCCAAGGCCCTGCGCGCGACGCTGGAGGCCAATCGCGACACCTGCGTGCTGTTCGACATGGACCTGCTGGCCGGCAAGCTGGAAGAGCTCTACGGCGAGATGATCGCCGAACATCAGGCGGGCCACCGGCCGCGCCCGAACCTGGCCAATCTTTCGGCCTACATGGAGATCGGCCTGTCGCTGGATCGTGACGAGCGCGAGATGCAGGCCGAACCCGACCTGCATGAGCTCTATCGCCAGCAACTGGCCCGGCGAGACACCGTCAAGGCCATCCCCGCCGACGGCCGGCTCTGGGAGGGTGGAGCTTCGTGAACCGCCACCAGCTGGAGCCCCTGAAGCTGGACGGCTACGCGCCGCGCACGGTCCTCGACATCGGCGCGAACGTCGGCGACTTCACCAGGGGCTTCCTGAAGGCGTTCCCCGACTGTGTCCCGACGCTGATCGAGCCCAATCCATTCTGTGAGGACGCGCTGAGCCAGCTGCCGTTCGAGCGGCACATGGTGGCGGCCTCGGACGAGGCGGGCGAGGCTGAGCTGTTTCTCAGCGAGGGCTGGCTGCAGTCGACCGGCGCCTCGCTCTACCGCGAGAATTCGCAGTATTTCACCGACGAGCAGCTGCTCCGACGGACGGTGTCCAAGGTCCGCCTCGACGATCTGTTCGCCGGCCGCCGCTTCGACTTCGTGAAGATCGACACCCAGGGCTCGGAACTGGACGTGCTGCGCGGCGGCGAGACCGTGCTGCGCCAGGCGGACTACATCCTGATCGAGATCTCGGTCGTCGATTTCAACGAAGGGGCGCCGCGGGCCGAAGAGGTGCTCAAGCAGCTGGGCGCCATGGGCTTCGCGCCGGCCGCCGTCACCGACGTCCATCGCTTCGATGATCTGCGCGACGGCGCGGTCCTGCAGATGGACCTTCTGTTCAAGCGCCGCGCCGCGCGGCCCTCGCAGTTCGGCCGCCTGACCGCCCTGAACGATCTGACGGGCATCGTCGGCCACCTGCGCTGGCGCAAGACCCAGAACCCGGCGTGCCGGATATTGCTGATCGGGGGCGGTCCGTCGGGCTGGCCCGAGGACCTGTGCGACGGCGTCCTGGGCGGCGCGACGGGGCCGTTCGCCGGCGATCTCTCCGATCCGGACACCTACCGCGCCATCCTGACCCACGTGGCGCGCGAGGGGCGCTTCGACTACGTGGTCGCGCCGCACGTGTTGCAGACTCTGACGCGGCCCTCGACCCTGCTGGAGCGCCTGCCGCTGGTCGCCGAGGCTGGCTGGATCACCACGCCCTCGCGCTATCTCGAGGTCCTGAAGATCGAGGGCGCGCACCGGGGTTTCGCCCATCACCGCTGGGGCGTCGATCACGTCGGCGACGTGCTGTCGCTGGCGTTCAAGTCGCCGATGATCGAGCATCTGACCTTCCCGCAGGAGGCCGCCTGGGAGCAGGGCGAGCAGCGCTTCGAGCTGCAGGTCGGCTGGCGGGGCGGTCTGCGCTTCGAAGTCCTGGGCGAGGGCGCCTTGCCGGGGCGCGCCGAGACCCTGGCCATGACGAGCCGCTTCTTCGAGGGCGTCGTGCCGGACGCGCCGCGCGACGCCGCGCCGGAAGCGCCCAAGCCGGACATCGCCGCCGAGCTGGCCAAGGCCATCACCACTGCCCGCGATCCACGCTCGGGCCTGCATGCGCTGGGGCGCATGAAGTACTACCACGACGCCGTCAGCCTGATCCTGTGCGAACCCGTGACGCCCGAGCGGCTGGCGCTGTTCGACACCCTGACGGCCGAGGCCCTGGGTATGGACATGGAGTCCCCGGGCGAGGAATGGGACGCCTGGATCAATCACTATCGCGTGGTGCTGGAAGCGCTGCATGGGTCCAACGTGGCCGCTCCGACGCCGCCCGCGCCGGATGACGGTCCGCAGACCTTCCTGACCGGCGACGGCCAGACCCTCGACGCCGAGGGGCTGAAGGCCCACGCCGACGCCCTGGGCGCCCAGGTCGTGTTCTTCGCCGCCGCCGATGAGCGCTACGTCGAGCTCTACGCGCGCTGGCTGGCCCTGTCGGTGATCAAGCACAGCGATGTGCCGTTCCTGGTGGTGATCCACGTGATCGGCGGCGCCGACCGCCTGGCCGAGGCCGCCGCGACCGTCGCGATCGACGATCCGCGCGTGATCTTCACCGGCGACCACTTCGACGCCTCGACGGTGACGACCCTGTGCTACGAGGCCCCGCCCAAGGGTCTTATCGAAATCCCGGTCGCCCACTACCAGTCGGTGCGCTTCCAGCGCTTGGACGGCCTGCTGGATACGCTGCAACGGCCGGTCTTCGTGTCGGACATCGACCTGCTGCTGCAACGCGGCGTCTCCGACCTGCTGGAGCGGTGGGCCGACGCCGATCTCGTGATCAACGAGAATGACCGCAACATCCAGGCCGGCTCGCGCATCACCGCCAACCTGCTGCTGGCCCGCCCGACGGCGGCCACCTCGGTGATGCTGCGCTGGCTACGGGCCTATCTGGACGAGCGATTGTCGCGCGAGACGGTGACCCGCTGGATCGACCAGGTAGCCCTTAACCTGGCTCGCCACCACCTGGCGCTGCACGCGCCCGGCGCGATGGTCGGGACCTTCGACACCTTCAGCGACATCAACAACGTGATGTTCAGCGAGTACGTCCCGGGCCACCCGTTCCGCTTCCTGTCGCTGTACCACGGGTTCGATACGTCGACGCTGGAGGAGTAGGGGGCGGCTAGAAGGCGGCCTTCGCCTTCATCAGCACGTCGCCGCCGCTCTGCGCCCACAGTTCCGCGCCGCCGTCGACCAGGCGGCCCTTGGACATGATCGTCTCGCCGGCGAAGGCGGGCTTCAGCGCGCGGAACGAAAAGCGCGTGAGCGGCCGGGCGGGCATGGCCTCCAGCATCAGCAGGGCGATCAACGGCCCGTGGACGACGAGGCCGGGATAGCCCTCGACCTCCGTCGCATAGGCTTGGTCGTAGTGGATGCGGTGACTGTTCGAGGTCGCGGTGGAGAAGGCGAACAGCAGGACCGGATCGGTCAGTGTTTCTCGGCTCCAGTCGCCCGGCGGTGCGGGGGCTTCGTCCGGTGCGCGCGGCGCGGGCGGGGCGGCGGTGTAGACGATCGTCTGGCGCTCGCTGACGCGCGGTTCGCCGTCCTGGCTGAAGACGCGGTCGAGCGTGACGAAGGTCAGGGGCCCGCTGGCGCCGGCCTTCTCCTCGATGGCGGCGATCGTCTCGATCAGCTCGGTCTCGAGGCCCGTGCGCAAGGGACCGAAGAAGGTCATGTCCGCAGCGGCGAACATCCGTCGGGGCGCCGCGATCGGCGGCAGGAAGAGGCCTCGCTTGGGGTGACCGTCAGGACCGAGGTCCGCCCGCGAGACCGCATCGGCCAGGCACGCCCAATGCCAGGCGGGGGGGACTTCGGCGGGCGGCCCGGGCCGGTCCAGAACCGCCGCCAGCCGCGCCAGATCCGACGCCGCCAGGACCGACACGCGCCGCCGTCGCCGGCCCGTCCAGTCCTTGGCCCAGTCCATCAGTACGACCGGGGCAGGCCGAGCACATGCTCGGCGACGTAGGCCAGGATCAGGTTCGTCGAGATCGGGGCCACCTGGTAGAGGCGCGTCTCGCGGAACTTGCGCTCGATGTCGTACTCCTCGGCGAAGCCGAAGCCGCCATGGGTCTGCAGGCACATGTCGGCCGCCGCCCACGAGGCCTCCGAGGCCAGCATCTTGCCGATATTGGCCTGCTCGCCGCACGGCTGGCCCGCATCGTAGCGGGCGGCGGCGTCATAGATCGTCAGGCGCGCGGCGTGGGCCTGGGCGTAGGCGCGGGCGATCGGGAACTGCACGCCCTGGTTCTGGCCGATCGGGCGACCGAACACGACGCGGCTGTTGGCGTAGTCCCGCGCCTTGCCGATCAGCCAGGCGGCGTCGCCCAGGCACTCGGCCCCGATCAGGATCCGCTCGGCGTTCATGCCGTCCAGGATGTAGCGGAAGCCCTTGCCCGCTTCGCCGATCAGGCTGTCGGCGGGGATCACCAGGTTGTCGAAGAACACCTCGGTCGTGGCGTGGTTCAGCATGGTGGCGATCGGACTGATCGTCAGGCCTCGTCCCTTCGCTTCGCGCATGTCGACCAGGAACACCGACAGGCCGTCGGCCTTGCGGGCGACCTGGTCCTTGGGCGTGGTGCGGGCCAGCAGGACCATCAGGTCGGAATGCTCGGCCCGGCTGGTCCAGACCTTCTGACCGTTGATGACATAGGTGTCGCCCTCGCGGCGGGCGAAGGTCGAGATCGATGTGGTGTCGGTGCCGGCCGTGGGCTCCGTCACGCCGAAGGCCTGCAAGCGGATCGAGCCGTCGGCGATCCTGGGCAGCCAGGTCTCCTTCTGCGCCGTCGAGCCGTGCCGCAGGACCGTGCCCATGGTGTACATCTGAGCGTGCAGGGCCGCGGCGTTGCCGCCGCTGGCGTGGACCTCCTCCAGGATCGCCGCCGCCGCCGTGAGGCCCAAGCCGCCGCCGCCGTACTCTTCCGGGATCAGGACGCCCAGCAGGCCGGCCTTGGTCATGGCGGCCACGAACTCGGTCGGATAGGCCTTCTCGCGATCCAGGGCGCGCCAGTAGGCGGGCGGGAAGTCGCGACACAGGGCCCGCACCGTCTGGCGCAGGGCTTCGATCAGCTCGGGATCGGCCGTCGACACTAGACGCGCTCGAAGGCCAGAGCCGCGCCCTGGCCGACGCCGATGCAGAGGGTGGCCAGGCCGCGCTTGCCGCCGGTCGCCTCCAGCTGGCGCAGGGCGGTCAGCACCAGCCGCGCGCCCGAGGCGCCCAGCGGGTGGCCGAGAGCGATGGCGCCGCCGTTGGGATTCACGTGCGCGCCGTCGTCGGGCAGGCCCAGTTGGCGCAGCACCGCCAGGCCCTGAGCGGCGAAGGCCTCGTTCAGTTCGACAGCATCGAAGTCGCCGATCGAGAGGCCGGTCTTGGCCAGCAGCTTGCGCACCGCCGGGACCGGGCCGATGCCCATCACGCGCGGCGCGACGCCCGCCGTGGCGTAGCCGGTGATGCGCGCGCGCGGCGTCAGGCCGTGACGCTTCACAGCCTCTTCGGAGGCGACGATCAGCGCCACCGCGCCGTCGTTGACGCCCGAGGCGTTGCCGGCGGTGACCGTGCCGCCCTCGCGGACGACGGGCTTCAGCTTGGCCAGGGCTTCAAGAGTGGTCTCGCGCGGATGCTCGTCGCGCTCGACGATCGTCGGGCCGGCCTTGCCGGGAATCTCGACCGGGGTGATCTCGCCGGCCAGGAAGCCGTTAGCCTGCGCGGCCGCCGCCCGCTGCTGGCTGCGCAGGGCGAAGGCGTCCTGGTCCTCGCGGCTGACGCTATGGTCCGTGGCGACGTTCTCGGCCGTCTCGGGCATGGAGTCGACGCCATAGGCCTTGCGCATGGCCGGATTGACGAACCGCCAGCCGATGGTGGTGTCGAAGATCTCGGCGTTGCGTGAGAAGGCGCTGTCGGCCTTGCCCATCACGAACGGGGCGCGGCTCATGCTCTCGACGCCGCCGGCGATGACCAGGTCGTTGTGGCCGGAGAGGATGGCGCGAGCGGCGTAGCCGACGGCCTCCAGACCCGAGGCGCAGAGGCGGTTGACGGTGACGCCCGGGACCTCGACCGGCCAGCCGGCCAGCAGCAGGGCCATGCGGGCGACGTTGCGATTGTCTTCGCCGGCCTGGTTGGCGCAGCCCAGCGCCACCTCGTCGATGGCCGCCAGATCCAGGTCCGGGTTGCGCGCCGCCAGGGCTCTCAGCGGAATCGCCGCCAAGTCGTCGGCCCGCACCTTCGACAGCGCCCCGCCATACCGTCCGAAGGGCGTGCGGATCCCGTCACACAGATAAGCGGTCGTCATGCGAAGGCTCCCATTTAGCGCTCAAACGACTGTTAGAGTCGCTGGGGCGGAGCCTCAACAAGTTTTCAGCGCCAGCCGCCGCCCAGGGCCTGGACCAGGGCCACCGCCGTCGTCTGACGGGAGACCGCCGTCGTCACCAAGGTGCGTCGAGCCGACAGGGCGGAGGCCTGGGCCGTGACCACGTCCGTATAGGCGACCTGGCCGGCCTTGTACTGGTTCAGCAGCATCTGCTCGGTCTGGTCGGCGGCCTGGGAGGCGGTCAGCTGCAGGGCGTACTGCCGCTCCAGGGTGCGGGCGGCGGTCAGCTGGTTTTCGACGTCCTCGAAGGCCTGCAGGGCGGTCAGGCGATAGTTGGCGGCGGCCTGGTCGTAGGCCGCACGGCTCTGGGCGACCTGGGCCCGACGGGCGCCGGCGTCGAACAGGGTCTGGGCGGCGCTCAGGCCCAGCGACCAGGTGTTGGCCGAGGTCGCGAACAGGTCGCCCAGCCGGCTAGCCGTCGAGTTGCCATCGGCGCTGAGGTTGAAGGTCGGGAAGAAGGCGGCGCGGGCTACGCCGATGTCGGTGTTGGCGGCGGCCACGCGGCGCTCGGCGGCGGCGACGTCCGGGCGGCGCTCCAGCAAGGCCGAGGGCACGCCGACCGGGATCTCCGGCACGACCGGCTTCCAGCCGGCGTCGGCCGCCAGGCGGAAGCCGCTGGCTGGCTCACCGACCAGAACGGCGATGGCGTTCTCGAAGGCGGCGCGATCCTGAACCAGGCCTTCCAGGGTCGACTGGGCGTTGGCCAGCTGGCTCTGGGCCTGCAGCACGTCGGACTTAGGCGCGATGGCGGCGTTATAGCGGTTGGTGGTGATCTGCAATGCGCGCTGGTAGCCCTCGACCGTAGCCTGGACCATGGCGATCTCGGCGTCGGCGCGGCGCAGGCCCAGATAGTTGGTCGCCAGCTCGCCTTGCGACGAAAGGCGGGCGGCGGCGAGATCGGCCTCGCTGGCCTCGGCCGAGGCTTTGGCCCCGCTGATCCCAGCGCGAATGCGGCCCCAGACGTCGGGCTCCCAGCTGGCGCCGATGCCGACCTGATAGCGCTGGGTGTCGCCGGCGCTGGTGCTGCCGCCAGCGGAGGTCGTCGTCTTCGTGCCGCCGCCGCCCGACTTGGTCCCCGAGCCCGAGAGGTCGATGGTCGGGAACAAGCTGGAGCGCTGCTCGCGCACCAGAGCGCGGGCCTGGCGATAGGCGGCCTCGGCGGCGGCGATGGTCTGATTGTCCACCTTCACCCGCTCGGCCAGGGCGTTCAGTTGCGGATCGCCCAGCAGCGTCCACCAGTCGCCGCGATCGAGGTGGTCGGACGGCGTGGCGGTCTTCCAGCCTTCCAGGGCCTTGAACTGGGCTGGCGGGGCGGACTTCAGGGCGGGGGTCTCGTAGGCCGGCGTCAGCGAACACGCGCCGAGCAGGACGAGCAGGGAGGCGGCACCGATCAGGCGAGTTTGGCGGGCGAACATCATGCGGGTTCCGGCGTCGTCGGGTGGTGGGCCAGATGCCGCTCGTCCTTGTCGCGCGCCTTGCCGCGCAGACGGTCGAGATAGACATAGACCACGGGGGTGGTGATCAGGGTCAGGAGCTGGCTGGCGATCAGGCCGCCGATGATGGCCACGCCCAGCGGGCGGCGCAGCTCGGCGCCCTCGCCAAAGCCGATGGCCAGGGGCAGGGCGCCCAAGGCGGCGGCCAGGGTGGTCATCAGGATCGGGCGGAAGCGCAGCAAGCTGGCCTCGCGGGCCGCTTCCTGGGCGGACAGGCCCCGGCTGCGCTGGGCGTCCAGGGCGAAGTCGATGATCAGGATGGCGTTCTTCTTGACGATGCCCAACAGCAGGAAGACCCCGATCAGGGCGATGATCGAGAACTCCATCTTGAAGATCAGCAGGGCGATCACCGCCCCGACGCCGGCGGCGGGCAGGGTGGACAGCACCGTGATCGGGTGGACGTAGCTCTCGTAGAGAATGCCCAGCACGATGTAGATCGCCACGATGGCGGCCAGGATCAGCAAGGGCTGCTGGTTGTTCTGTTCGGCGGCCTGGCGGGCCTGGCCTTGGAAACTGCCGCGCACGGTGGTCGGCATGCCGATCTCGGCCTCGGCCTGGGTCACCGCGGCGCGGGCGTCGGCCAGGGTCTTGCCGTCGACCAGGTTGAACGAGACCGTCGTGGCCAGCTCGCCGTTCTGGTGGTTGACCGATGTCGGGGTGGCGTTCTGGGCGACGCTGGCGATGGTCGGCAAGGGCGCCATGGCCGTGGCCGAGGTGTTGAGGGCCGAGCCGGTCGAGGCGTCCCGCAAGGCCGGATTGACGCTGGTCGTGCTGGACGTGGTCTCGGTCGTCGTCGAGCTGGTCGACGTGGTCGGCACATAGACGTCGTTCAGCGCCTCGGGACCCTGGGCGAACTTCTGCTGCCATTCCAGGATCACGGCGTACTGGTTGACGTCCTCGTAGATCGTCGCGACCTGACGCTGGCCAAAGGCGTTGTAGAGCGCATTGTCGACGGCCCGGGGCGTGACGCCCAGGCGGGAGGCGCTATCGCGGTCGATGGTGACCAGGGTCTCGACGCCGTTTTCCTGCTGGTCGGAGTCGACGTCGGTCAGCACGTCGTCGTGCGCCTTCATCGCCTCGGCCAGCTTGGCGGACCATGCCTTGAGGTCGGCGCTGTTATCGCTGGTCAGGGTGTACTGGTAGGTCGAGTTGCTGGATCGGCCGCCCATGCGCAAGTCCTGCACGGGGTTCAGGAAGATCGACACCCCCGTCACCTTCTGCAGTTTCGGGCGCAGGCGAGCGATGACGGCCGAGCCCTTCTCCTTGCGCTCGCCGACGGGCTTGAGGTTGACGAACATGAAGCCGCCGCCGGCGCGATTGCCGCCGGTGAAGCCGACCACGGTGTCGACCGCGGGGTCCTTGCGGATGATGTCGACCACGGACCGGAGCTTCTGCTGCATGGCCTGGGACGAGACGCTCTGGTCGGCGCGGATGCCGGCCATCAACTGCCCGCTGTCCTGCTGAGGGAAGAAGCCCTTGGGGACGGCGATATAGAGCCAGGCGGTCATGGCGATGACGGCGACCAGGATCAGGATCACCAGCGGCTTGGCCGCCAGCGCCCAGTCCAGGCTGTGCTCGTACATCCGGTGGACGAAGGTGAAGGCGCGCTCGAAGAACCGGGCGACGCGCCCCTCCTTCTCCTTGCGCTCGGGACGCAGCAGATAGGCGCACATCATCGGCGTGGTGGTCAGGGAGATGACCAGCGAGATCATCACCGCCGCCGACAGGGTGACGGCGAACTCGCGGAACAGCCGCCCGACCTGGCCGCCCATGAACAGCAACGGGATGAACACCGCGACCAGCGAGATGCTGATCGACAGCACAGTGAAGCCGACCTCCCGCGCGCCCAGCAGGGCGGCCTGGAAGCGGTCCATGCCCTTTTCGATGTGGCGCTGGGTGTTCTCCAGCACAACGATGGCGTCGTCGACCACGAAGCCGGTGGCCACGGTGATGGCCATCAGGCTGAGGTTGTTCAGCGAGAAGCCCATCAGGTACATCACGCCGAACGTGCCCAGCAGCGAGATGATCGTCGCCGTCGCCGGGATGAAGGTCGCCCGGGCGCTGCGCAGGAAGGCGCTGACCACCAGCACCACCAGCACGATGGTGATCAGCAGGGTGATCTCGATCTCGTGCAGCGAGGCGCGGATCGAGTTGGTGCTGTCGCTGGCCACCTGGACGTTGATGTCGCCGGGCAGCTGCGCGCGCAGCTCGGGCAGGGCGGCGCGGACGCTGTCGACGGTCTGGATGATGTTGGCGCCGGGCTGGCGGGTGATCAGCACGATGATCGCCGGCTTGCCGTTGAACAGACCCAGGGTGCGGGTGTCGGCGACGCTGTCGGTGACCTCGGCGACGTCGGACAGCTTGATGCCGGCGTCGCCACGCCAGGCCACGATCAGGCCGGCGTAGTCGGCGGCCTTGCGGCCCGCGCCGCTGGTGTAGATCTGATAGCGCTGGCCGCTGCCCTCCAGCGCGCCCTTGGGGCGGTTGGCGTTGGCCGACTGGATGGCGGCGCGGACGTCTTCCATGCTGACGCCGTACTTGTTCAGCAGGAACGGGTTGGCCGAGATCCGCACCGCCGGCAGCGAGCCGCCGCCGATCTCGACGTCGCCGACGCCGTTCACCTGGGCGATGCGCTGGGCGACGACGTTCGACACCGCGTCATAGATCTGGCCGGGAGTCTTGGTGTCGGAGGTCAGGGCCAGGATGATCACCGGCGCGTCCGACGGGTTCATCTTGCGATAGGTCGGGTTGCTGCGCAGCGTGGCCGGGAGATCGGCGCGGGCGGCGTTGATCGCCGCCTGCACCTCGCGTGCGGCGCCGTCGATCTTGCGGTTCAGGTCGAACTGCAGGGTGACCCGGGTCGAGCCGCTGGAGCTCTGCGAGGTCATCTCGTTGACGCCGGAGATCACGCCCAGCCGGCGCTCCAGCGGCGTGGCGACACTGGAGGCCATGGTCTCGGGGCTGGCCCCCGACAGGCTGGCCGACACCGAGATGGTTGGATAGTCCACCTGCGGCAGGGGCGAGACCGGCAGCACGAAGAAGGCGAAGACGCCGGCCAAGGCCAGGCCGATGGTCAGCAGGACCGTGGCGACCGGCCGCCGGATGAAGGGACCCGACAGGTTCACGACGGCGCCCCCGGGATCGGATCCGGATCGACGCGGTCGGCGTGCGGTTCCTCGTTGGTCCGCCTGTGGCGCGCGGCCGGGGCCAGGCGGTCGAAGGCCAGGTAGACGACCGGGGTCGTGAACATGGTCAGCAGCTGGCTCAGCAGCAGGCCGCCGAAGATGGCGATGCCCAGCGGACGACGCAGCTCGGCGCCTTCGCCGAAGCCCAGCATCAGCGGCACGGCCGCGAACAGGGCCGCCAGGGTGGTCATCAGGATCGGCCGGAAGCGCAGAATGGCCGCCTGGAAGATCGCGTCCCGAGGGCTCTTGCCCTGCTCGCGCTCGGCGTCGATCGCGAAGTCGATCATCATGATCGCGTTCTTCTTGACGATGCCGATCAAGAGGATGATGCCGATGATCCCGATGACGCCCAGGTCGTTGCCGGTGATCCACAGGGCCAGCAGCGCCCCGACCCCGGCCGAGGGCAGGGTCGACAGGATGGTCAGCGGGTGGATGTAGCTCTCGTAGAGCACGCCCAGCACGATGTAGACGCAGACCACGGCCGCCAGGATCAGCCACAGCTGGTTGGACAGCGAGTTCTGATAGGCCCCCGCCGCGCCCAGGTAGGTGGTGGTCACCGAGGCCGGCATATCGATCGCCTTCATGGTCTTGCGCACCTCGTCGACCGCGTGGCCCAGCGAGACGCCCGGCGCGGTGTCGAAGCCGATCGTGGTGGCCGGGAACTGGGCGACGTGGGTGACCTGCAGCGGCGACTGCTGGGTCTTGATGGTCGAGAAGGCCGCCAGCGGGGCGGGCGAGCCGCCGCCGGTCTTGAGGTTCAGGTTGCCCAGGGTGGTCGGGTCGGTCAGGACGCCCGGCTTGGCCTCCAGGATGACGCGGTACTGGTTGGTCTCGGTGAAGATGGTCGAGACGATCCGCTGGCCGAAGGCGCTGTACAACGCGTCGTCGACGTCGGAAGCCGTGATCGACAGGCGCGCGGCGGTGTCGCGGTCGATGTCGACATAGGCCGCCTGGCCGGTCGCCGAGGCGTCGGAATAGACGTTGCGGACCGCTTTGACCTTGGCCAGCTGGGCGGTCAGCTTGCCGGCCCATTCCTTGATCGTGGCGGTGTCGGCGCCTTCCAGCGACAGGCGGTACTGGGTGGGTCCCGTCTCGGCGTCGATGGTCAGGTCCTGGGTGGGCTGGAGATAGAGGGTCACGCCCGGGACGTTGGCCACGCGCTCGCGCAGCCGCTGCATGATCTTGTCCTGCGAACCCGAGCGGTCGGCCTTCAGGTTGATCTGCATCTGGCCGGTGTGGAGCATGGCGTTGTTGGCGCCGTCGACCCCGATGAACGAAGCGACGTTCTCGACGGCCGGGTCGTCCAGGATCGCCTCGGCCGCCCGTTGCTGCAGGTCGGCCATGCGGTCGTAGCTGACCGACTGGGCCATCTCGGTGCGGGCCTGCAGCTGGCCGGTGTCCTGGGTCGGGAACAGGCCCTTGGGGATCACCAAGTACAGCAGGCCGGTCAGAGCCAGGGTGGCGACGGCCACGACCAGGGTCGCGGTCTGGCGCTCCAGCACCCAGGCCAGGGCGCGCTCGTAGCGAGCCTCGACCTTCTCGAACAGGTCCTGAGCCTTCTTGCCGACGCCCTTGGCGTCCTCGCCCTCGTGCGGCTTCAGCCAGCGGGCCGACAGCATCGGCGTCAGGGTGAGGGAGACCACGGCCGAGATCAGGATGGTGATGGCCAGGCTGATGGCGAACTCGCGGAACAGGCGGCCGACCACGTCGCCCATGAACAGCAGCGGGATCAGCACCGCGATCAGCGAGATGGTCAGCGAGATGATCGTGAAGCCGATCTCCTTCGCCCCCTTCAGCGCCGCTTCCATGGGTTTTTCGCCGCGCTCGAGATGGCGGCTGATGTTCTCGATCATGACGATGGCGTCGTCGACGACGAAGCCGGTCGCGATGGTCAGGGCCATCAGGCTCAGATTGTTCAGCGAGAAGTCCAGCAGGTACATCACCCCGCACGAGCCGATCAGCGAGATCGGCACGGCCAGGCTGGCGATCACCGTGGCGCGCAGGCTGTGCAGGAAGAAGAAGATCACCAGCACCACCAGCACCACGGCCAGCAGGAGCTCGATCTCGACGTGGTGCACCGAGGCGCGGATGCCGGTGGTGCGGTCGGCCAGGACCTTGACGTCCAGAGTGGCCGGAAGGCCGGCCTGCAGCTCGGGCAGCTTGGCCTTGATGGCGTCGACGGTCTTGATGACGTTGGCGCCGGGCTGGCGCTGGACGTTGACGATGATGGCCGGGGTCTTGTTGGCCCAGGCGCCCAGACGGGTGTTCTCGGCGCTCTGCACGACCTGGGCGATGTCGCTCAGGCGGACCGGGGCGCCGTCCTTGTAGGTGACGATCAGGTTCTTGTAGTCGTTGACGCTCAGCAGCTGGTCATTGGCGTTGATCGTGTAGCTGCGGGTGGGACCGTCGAAGCTGCCCTTGGCGCTGTTGGCGTTGCTGTTGCTGATCGCCGTCTGCACGTCCGACAGGGTCAGGCCGTAGCTGGACATCGCCTGGGTGTCGGCCTGGATGCGCATGGCCGGGCGCTGCCCGCCCGACAGCGACACGAGGCCGACGCCGGAAACCTGGCTGATCTTCTGGGCCAGGCGCGTGTTGACCAGGTTCTGCACCTCGGTCAGCGGCAGGGTGTCGGAGGTGATGGCCAGGGTCAGGACCGGCGCGTCGGCCGGGTTGACCTTGGCGTAGACCGGCGGAGCGGGCAGGTCGGCCGGCAGCAGGGAGTTGCTGGCGTTGATGGCGGCCTGCACCTCCTGCTCGGCGACGTCCAGGGTCTCGCCCAGATCGAACTGCAGGGTGATCACCGAGGCGCCGGCCGTGCTGACCGAGCTCATCCGCGACAGGCCCGACATCTCGCCCAGCTGGCGTTCCAGCGGAGCGGTGACGGTCTGGCTCATCACCTCGGGACTGGCGCCCGGATAGAGGGTCTGGACCTGGATCGTGGGGTAGTCGACCTGGGGCAGGGCCGACAGCGGCAGCAGCCGGAAGCCGACCAGGCCCGCCAGGACGATGGCGGCCATGAACAGGGCCGTGGCGACCGGCCTCTGGATGAAGGGACGCGAGGGGTTCATCGCGGCTGGGCCCGACTATTCCGGACGCTGCTGGCGCTGGCGACGGGCCTTGCCGTCGCCCTTGCCTTGCCCCGCCGGCTTGGCGCCGGGCAACTGGACCTTGCCGCCGTCGCGCAGGCGGTCGCCGCCCTCGGTGATGACCTTGTCGCCGGCCTTGAGGCCTTGCGTGACCTGCACCTGGACGCCGGTGGCCTGGCCGGTCTTCACCGAAGTCTTCTTGACCGTCTGGTCGCTGTTCAGCAGCCAGACGAAGGAGCCGTCGCTGCTCTGGCGCACGGCGGTGGCGGGCACGACGATCGCGCCCTTGATGGTGTCCAGCTCCATGCGGACATTGACGAACTGGCTGGGGAACAGGGCGGCGCCGGTGTTTGGGAAGCGGGCCTTGGCCTTCACGGTGCCGGTGCCGGTGTCGACCAGGTTATCCAGGGTCGAGAAGCTGCCGCGGTCCAGGGTCTGGGCGCGGGTGCGGTCCAGCGCGGTGACCGGGACGTTGGCGCGGCCCTGGCGGGCGGCGATGCGCGGCACGTCATCCTGTGGGACCGTGAACTCCACGTCGATCGGCGAGAGAGTGGTGATCACCGCCACGCCGTTGGTGTCGCCCGCGCCGATATAGTTGCCGACATCGACGACGCGCAGGCCCACGCGGCCCGAGACCGGCGCGGTGATGCGGGCGAAGCCGAGGTTCAGGCGCGCGGTGCCGACGGCGGCGCGGTCGGCCATCACCGTGCCTTCCAGCTGCTTGACCGTGGCGGCCTGGGTGTCGACCTCCTGGCGGGCGATCGAGTCCTGGGCCAGCAGGGTCTGGTAGCGGGTCAGGGTCAGGCGCGCGGCGGCGAGCTGAGCCTCATCGCGCGTCTGGTTCCCCTGCGCCTGCAGCAAGGCCATCTGGTAGGGACGGGGATCGATCTGGACCAGGGGCTGGCCGCGCTGGACTGTCTGGCCCTCGCGGAACATCACCTCGGTGATCACGCCCGAGACTTGGGGGCGCACCGTGACCGTCGCGGCCGGCTTCACCGTGCCCAGGGCCTCGATGATGATCGGCAGGTCGGTGGCTGTCGCCGTGGCCACCGCCACGGTGCTCGCCGGACCACGCCGCCCGCCGCCGCCCGGGCCTCCGGGACCGCCGGGGCCGCCCATGTCGCCGGCTGCGCTCTTCGTGTCGCCATGCAGCAGCGCCCAGGCCAGCCAGACGACGCCGACCAGCGCGAGGATGGCGATCAGTCCGCCGAGGATCAGCGTCCGGCGGCGCGGGGGCGTACGCGGGGCGTGAAAGTCAGTCATCGTCAGCCTTCGAGCGGGCCGCGACCGGGCGCGGCGTGAGCGGGCGGCGACAGGCCGCCCCTGGAAAAGCCGTCGGGTTAAGCTGACGGTCCTCCGACCCGTAGAGGCCGATCGTGTGCGCCGGTTTTCAGAGCTGAAATGATCTCGCCGCGATATGGCTCCGCTTGCGTGTCGGAAAGCCGTCTTTTCGTGGGCGGAAAGGCGCGCCGATCACGACGCGCAGGCGGTTTCGGCCGCTTGCGCGGCTTCATCCAACCTACTGAATTTTCGAGAGAATGGTGGGTGTAGTAGGATTCGAACCTACGACCCGCTGATTAAGAGTCAGCTGCTCTACCAACTGAGCTATACACCCATTCGCGGTTCCGAAGCACTTGCGAGCCCCGGCGGCGAGGCGCGGAACATACGCAATGATTTTGGCAGCGCAAGAGCTTTTTTCATGGCCAGACGAGATATTAGCGGAGCCGTGGATTTCGCTTACCTGGAAGGGTTCGCGGCGGGAGATTCCGGGGTGATCGACGAGGTGTTGGCGCTGTTTCGCGAACAGGCCGCGCTGTGGACGCCGATGCTGGATCCCACCCATCCCGGCTGGAAGGACGCGGTTCATACTGTGAAGGGTGCCGCGCGCGGCGTGGGGGCCTTTCCGCTGGGCGAGGTCTGCGAGCGCTGCGAAGCGGGGGAGGAGGGGCTGGACGCGGTCAAGACCGCCCTGGACGCCGCGCTGCTGGACATCGCCGCCTACGCCCACGAACAGGCCCTTCGGTCGCTGAAAGGCTGAGCTCAAAAAGAGGGGCCGAAGCGAACTTCGGCCCCATGAGGAGGAGAGGGGGAGCGTGAAGCCCTAGAACTTCGCGCGCAGGGTCAGCTGATAGGTGCGGCCGTCGTAGTCGATGCGGCGGGGCAGCATCGGGTCGTTCTCGTATTCCGAACGGGTCGCGTCGGTCAGGTTGAAGGCGTCGGCCGAGACCGTCAGACTTTCGGTGATCTGGTACGAGGCCGAGGCGTCCAGCTGGCTGCGGGCCTTGACCGTCCGGGCGTCGCCGACGAACGAGTTGCCGGCGGCCAGGTCGTACTTGTCGCGCCAGTTGTAGACCAGGCGAACGCCCCACTTCTTGGCTTCGTAGTAGCCGATGAGGTTGAGGTTGTTCTTCGACACGCTGGGCAGGGTGATCTTGTTGCCCGCTGTGTCCTTGCCGTCGATCTTCGTATACGAATAGTTGAACGCGCCGCCGAAGTTCTTCCAGAAGCCCGGCAGGAAATCCAGGTTCTGCTGGATATTGAACTCGAAGCCAGTGACGGTCATCGGGTTCTGGTTGGTCTTGCCGCTGATGTTGACCTGGGCGTTCTTGAGGACGCCGCCAGCGCCGACGAACTTGTTCGAGCTGACGCAACGCGGTGTGCCGGCCGAGTTGTCGATGCTCAGCGTGCCGAGGTCGACGTCGATCCCGTCGATCTTGCCGCTGGACGGGCAGAGGACCGACTGGTCGGTGATCGGGCCGATATAGCCCTTGATCTCCTTGCGGTAGGCCGCGATCGAGATCAGGCCGCCCGGACGATTGTACCACTCCAGCGACGCGTCATAGGAGTCCGACGTGTAGGGTTTGATGTCCGTAGCGCCCAGCGTGACGGTGTAGACGGGGTCAGTCGGCGGGTTCACGTCGACGGGGACCTGCACGAAGGTGGTCGGCACGTTGTCGCGCGGCTGCGGGCGGACATAGGTGCGGTAGGCGGCGGCGCGGAACACCAGGTCGTCGCGCAGGTCGGCCACCACGATCGCCGAGGGCAGCCAGTAGTCGAAGTCGTTCTTGCGGGTCGAGGTCGTCAGCGTGTGGTTGACCGCGCCGGCCTGGTTCGACAGCGCCGTGGTGCAGTTCTTACAGTTCAGGGCGACGATCTTCTGCTCGGTATACTCGTAGCGCGTCCCCACCGTGCCGCGCACGGGCACGCCCAGCAGCTCGGTCTTGAACTTGGCCGCCAGATACGCAGAGAAGACGTCGTTCTGGTTGCTGAAGTTGTTGTTCCAGTAGTTGCCGTCCGTGTAGTTGTTGACGACGCCGTACGGGGTCAGGAACACGCCAGGCGCGCCCAGCAGGAACTGGTCTGGCAGGCCATTCGGATTGAGCGGCGTGCGCAGGTTGGTGTTGACCGGCGTGATCGCCTTCAGCACTCGGGCGATGTCGACGTTCATCCAGTTCGACGTGGCGCCGGCCGCCTGGCCGCCGAAGAAGTCACGGGCGTACGACAGCTGCGAGGCCATGTCCGGCGTGATGTTCTGGGTGTTGGCGCCCAAGGCGGTGTTGCGCGAGCCGCTGGAGGTGAACTTGTTGTGCTCGGCGCGGCCGCCGAACGTCAGGTTTGTGACGAACCCGCCGTCCAGCGCGCGGTCGAAGTCCAGCTGGAACGCGTCCAGCACGTTGTCGGCTTTGCCGTTGGTGCCTGTGACGCCGAAGCGGTCGGCGGCGACGGTCGCGGCCTGGCCGGGCATGACGGCGCCGGCCTGGGTCGCGGCGGTGGCGGTGGCCGGGATCACGAAGCCGCCCGAGGGCAGGTGGGTGGCGTGCGGCGTGTTGAGGATCGCCGTGTAGTTCGACAGGTCCGAGCCGCCCAGGTTCACCGAGGTGGTGATGCCGTTCAGCCCGGCCGAACCGAGGTTGCGGTAGGGGTTCTGGACGACGTCCAGCTCGATCTGGTTGGCCTGGGCCTTGGCGCGCGAGACGGTCAGATTGGCCGTGGCCTTCCACGTGTCGTTCTTGAATTCCAGGGTCGGGTTGATGGCCCAGGTCTGGTTCGTCGCCGGCTCGGAGCGGATCGAGTCGAACGTGTTGATGTTGGCGGCCGAGAACTTGTTGATGTAGGCGCGGTCGCCGTTCGGGGTCTTGACGATGTAGGGCGTGCCGATGTCGCTGATCACGGCCACGGCCGAGGTCGCCGTCAGGGCGGTGTTCGTGCCCTGGCCGCCGCCGGCGTCGATATAGAGCAGGTTGTTGGTGGCCTCATCCAGCTTGCGCTTGGTGATGAAGCCGTTGGCCCCGAACTTCCATTCGTCGTTGATCCGCCACTCGAAGCCGGTCGCGGCCGACAGGGTCGTGCCGCGGTTGAACTTGACCAGCTGGCGGGTCTGGCTGGGGTAGTAGACGCCGCCCGGATACTTGGCGATCAGCGCGTCGTAGGTCGGGTTGTTGCCCGGCGTGGCCTGGTTGCCGACCTGGATCGAGCCCAGCTTGTTGGCCCACGAGTTCACGGTGATCGAGTCGCGGCGGAACTTCTCGTCCTTCCAGGCCACGACGCCGAACACAGCGAAGTCGTCGGTCAGGTGCTTGTTGTAGCCGATCGAGGCGAGCGGGCTGCCCAGGTCGCCCAGCTCGTTGTACTCGTAGGACAGCTTGGCGAAGCCGCCGTCCTTACGCGCCAGGGCCGGGTTGATGCGCAGGTCGATATTGCCCGACAGGCCGCCGGCCAGGTTCGAGGCGGACGGCGACTTGATGACGTTGATCGCCGTGAAAATGTCGGAGTTGAACGCGCCTAGCGGGGTCGAGCCGTTCAGGATCGGATCGGCGAACGCGCCGCCGTTCAGGGTGGTGCGGGCGAAGGTGCCCGGCAGGCCGCGCAGGCTGATCGTGGCGTTGCGGCTGTCGGCCTCGCGATTGATCTGCACGCCGGGGATCCGTTGGATGGCTTCACCCACGTTCAAGTCGGGGAAGCGGCCCAGGCCGTCCGAGGAGATGCCGTCCGAGATCTCCAGCGTCTCGCGCTTGGTGGCGATGGCGTTGGCGTAGGCCTGGCGGAAACCGGTGACAACAACGGCTTCGACGGTCTCCGTCTCGGGCTTTTGCTCCGTCGGTGCGGGCGCGGCCTGACGGGCGTGGGCGGCCGAGCCGACGGCCAGGGCCGCGCAGGACGCCATCAAGGCGGCGCGAAGAGCAAAGGTGGTGCGTGCATGGATCATGAGAGTGCCTCCCCCGGCGCACTGACTTGGCGCCCTTGGGGTGACTTATCCGACCAGTTCGGATCGTTGTCAAGAATTGGTAATGCCACTTAAGAAGATGTGGCGACCACTTGGTCAGGCCAAACCTAGGGATGCGGATTTACCGCCCTGGAATGGAAGCGCGCTCATCCCGGAAAAGGCGATCGAACTCGAATCGAGCGGGAAAATCCAAGCGTTCAGCCACAACCCGCGTGCGTGTATGGCTGTCCGGTTGATGCTATTTGTCCGACCAATGGTATGACCAGATTGGGCGCCCCACTTTGGCGGCGCTTCGATCGGGCCGGACAATTTTAAGGAAGCGTAATTGGCGGCGCGCGCGCGGCCTCGCTAGAACGGTGTTCTAGACACGAGGAGACGTCCCTATGCCCCCCAGCCCCTGGAGCCACCAACGCAGCGCCGGCGTCGCCGACGACATCGATTTCGAGATCAAGGGCGAGGACCTGCAGTTCGTCGAGATCGAGCTTGATCCCGGCGAGAGCGCCGTGGCCGAGGCCGGCGCCTTCGTGTGGAAGGACGCCAGCGTCCAGATGACCACCATCTTCGGCGACGGCTCGGCCGACCAGGGCGGCGGCTTCATGGGCAAGCTGCTGGGCGCGGGCAAGCGCCTGGTGACCGGCGAGAGCCTGTTCACCACCGTCTTTACCCACACTGGCCAGGGTAAGGCGCGTGTGGCCTTCGCCTCGCCGACGCCGGGCACCATCCTGCCGCTGAACCTGGGCCAGCTGGGCGGGACGCTGATCTGCCAGAAGGACAGCTTCCTGGCGGCCGCGCGTGGCGTGTCGATCGGCATCCACTTCCAGAAGCGGATGATGACCGGCCTGTTCGGCGGCGAGGGCTTCATCATGCAGCGCCTGGAAGGCGACGGCTGGGTGTTCGTCCAGATGGGCGGCACGCTGGTCGAGCGCACCCTGGGCCCCGGTGAGGAGCTGCACGTCGATACGGGCTGTCTGGCGGCCTACACGCCCGGCGTCGACTTCGACCTGGTCATGGCCGGCGGCGTGAAGAGCGTGCTGTTCGGCGGCGAGGGCCTGTTCTTCGCCCGCCTGCGCGGTCCGGGGAAGGTCTGGATCCAGTCGCTACCGTTCGCGCGTCTGGCCGGTCGCATGATGCAGGCCGCGCAAGGCCAGGGCGGCAACCAGGGCGAGGGCTCGATCCTGGGCGGCCTGGGCCGGATGATCGACGGGAACTAGGAGCGGAAGCGCCCCCGTGAGGGGGCGCTTATCCTCAGCCCTTGGTCTTGTCCCAGCTGTCGTATTCGTACGCGATGCAACGGTCGATCAGCGTGCGCCAGACCGGTTCGGCGATGGCTTCGGACAGGCCCGAGGCGCGCGCGGCGGCCTTGACCTTGTCGACCACGTCCTCGATCCGCGCGCGGTCGAACACCTTGGAGCGGTCGGCCTTGATGCGGGCCGCGGCGTCCATGTAGCCCTGACGCTCGGTCAGGAGCTGGACCAGGGCCCGGTCCAGGGCGTCCACGCCCTGGCGCACATCGACCATGGTCTGGCAGTCGACGGGGGCGAGCCGCTCGTCGACCGTGAGAGTCGTCGTTTTCATGGGCCCCTTTAAGCCGGTTCCGCGCCCTAAAACCAGAGGCGTGAGGGCTTAGATTCCCGAGCCGTTGTCCATGGTCTGCAGGGCGGCCTCGTGCGCGTCGGCCTCGGCCTTGAGCCAGGTCACGAAGGCCTTCACCTGGGGCAGGCGGCCCTTGACCTTGGGGTGGACGACGTAATAGGCGAAGTCGACCGCCGTCGACGCTTCGAACGGGATCACCAGGCGACCGGAATCAAGGTCGGCCTGGGCCAGGGTGCGCTTGGCCAGGGCGATGCCGCGGCCGTTGGCGGCGGCCTCGATGACCAGGCTGGACTGGTTGAAGCGCGGACCCCGCGCGCCGTCGACGCCCTTGATGCCCCGCGCGGCCAGCCACATCGCCCAGTCGGGGCAGCTGTCGTCGGCGTCGGGCGAGCCGTCGTGCAGCAGGATGTGGTGGGCGAGGTCCTCGGGACGCTCGAGGGCGTTCTGTTCCAGCAGCTCGGGGCTGGCGACGGGCACCACCGACTCCTGCATCAGGCGGATGACCTCCAGGCCCGGATAGCGGCCCGAGCCGTAGCGGATGGCCATGTCGACCTCGCCCGTGGCGAAGTCCACGACCTCCATGCCGGCCGACAGCCAGACGTCGACCTGCGGATGGGCCTGCTCGAACTTGCCCAGGCGCGGCACCAGCCACTTGGCGGCGAACGAGGGGGCGGCGGTCAGGGTCAGGCGGCGGCCGTCGACGGCGGCGGTCAGCAGGGAGGCGGCCTCGGCCAGACGATCGAAGGCCTCGCGCAGGGCGGGCAGGGCGGTCTGGGCCGCGTCGGTCAGCAGCAGACCCTTGGGCGTGCGCTTGAATAGGGCCGCGCCGACATAGTCCTCGAGGTTCTGGATCTGCTGGCTGACGGCGCCCGGCGTCACCGACAGCTCGTCGGCGGCGCGGCTGAAGTTCAGGTGCCGTGCGGCGGCCTCGAAGGCGCGAAGGGCGTTCAAGGGCGGCAGGCGACGGCGCTCGTTCGGTCTTTCCATGAGTTTTACTGAACGCCCCGGCAGAAGTCCTTGTTTGCGAATTGGACCGCCAGCGCCGAGTTTGCAAGCGTTCGCTGACGGATTGGCCCTTTTCGTCAGCTTGCGCTAACGGGGTGGTTCGCAAGAGCCGCCCCGTATTGCGTTGATAAACTTCAAGGGTCGCGTGGCGGCGGAGACGTCGCTCCGCGCTTTTAGAGGACCTGATCGCCGATGGCCCCTCGCAAGGCGCCGCCTAGCAACTTCGGCCGCAAGCCCGGTCTCGTCGTCGTGGGCGGGACGCGGGCCAAGCGCGCGCTGGGCGCGGTGTGGCTGGTCGGCGCGGGTCCCGGCGATCCGGATCTCCTGACATTCCGCGCCTTCAACGCCCTGCGCGGCGCCGACGTCGTGGTCCATGACGGCCTGGTCTCCGACGAGATCCTGGACCTGGCGCCGAGCCGCGCCCGCCGGATCAATGTCGCCAAGCGCAAGTCGCGCCATACCCTGCCGCAGGATGACATCAACCAGCTGATCGTGGCCCTGGCCCTGGACGGCCTGAACGTGGTGCGCCTGAAGGGCGGCGATCCGTTCCTGTTCGGCCGCGGCGGCGAGGAGCTGCTGGCCTGCCGCGAGGCGGGCGTGGAATGCCGCGTCGTACCGGGGGTCACCGCCGCCCTGGCCGCCAGCGCCGGCGCCGGCGCGCCTCTGACCCATCGCGGCAGCGCCCAGGCCGTCACCTTCGTCACCGGCCACGCGGCGCACGGCGATCCCGACCTGGACTGGGTCGCGCTGGCGCGTCCGAACCAGACCGTCGTCGTCTATATGGGCGTCTCGACCGCGGGGCTGATCGCTGAGCGCCTGACGGCCGCCGGCCGCGCGGGCTCGACCCCGGCCTTGGTCGTCGAGAACGCCAGTCGCGCCGACGAGCGCCGCATCCTCACCACCCTGGCCGACCTGGCCCAGGCCGCCGAGGGCCTGACCGGCCCAGCGCTGCTGATGGTCGGCGAGGCGATGGCGATGGCGCAGGAAAATCCCGCTCATTCCCGTAAAAGCGGGGACCCAGGCGGCGACTCGGAATGGATCCCCGCCCTGGTTGGGATGAGTGGAGTTATTGAGTGAAAGCGATCACCGCCAACCGCCTGATCGACGGTGACGTCGTGTTCTGGAAGTCCGGCCAGTGGGTCGAGCGCTTCGGCGACGCGCAGCTGTTCGACGAGAACGAGGCCTCGGACGTCGAAGCCGCCGTCGCCACGGGCAAGGGGCAGCCGACCGTGGTGGTCGACGTCTATCCGATCGACCTGATCGAGTCGGAAGGCCGCTGGGCTCCTGTCAGCTATCGCGAACGCATCCGGGCCCTGGGCCCTACCAATGAACTCACCCACGGCAAGCAGGCCGAGGGCGGCGATGTCGTCGAGGCCCTGCGCCACGCCTCGGGCGCGGCGCGCTCGACGGGCCGCGTCGACCTGATCCGCAGGAAGTAGGGCGGAAGACCCATGTACCAGTACGACATCATCGACAAAGAATTCCTTGTCGACCGCTCGAACGAGTTCCGGGGCCAGGTCGCCCGCCGCCTCGCCGGCGAGATCACCGAGGACCAGTTCAAGCCGCTGCGCCTGATGAACGGCCTGTATCTGCAGCTGCATGCCTACATGCTGCGGATCGCCGTGCCGTACGGTTCGCTGAACCCGACCCAGGTGCGCCGCCTCGCCGAGATCGCCCGCGACTACGACAAGGGCTACGGCCACTTCACCACGCGTCAGAACATCCAGTTCAACTGGATCAAGCTGAAGGACGCGCCGGACATCCTGGACAAGCTGGCCGAGGTGGACCTGCACGCCATCCAGACCAGCGGCAACTGCATCCGCAACACCACGTCCGACCCCTATGCCGGCGCCACGGCCGAGGAGATCGACGATCCGCGCGTGTGGTCGGAAGTGATCCGCCAGTGGTCGACCCTGCACCCGGAATTCTCGTTCCTGCCGCGCAAGTTCAAGATCGCCATCACCGCCTCGGCCAAGGACCGCACGGCGGCCAAGGTCCACGACATCGGCCTGCTGCTGCGCCAGGGGCGTGACGGCTCGCACGGCTTCGAGGTGATCGTCGGCGGCGGCCAGGGGCGCACGCCCTATGTCGGCCCGACCATCAAGCAGTTCCTGCCGACCGACCGGCTGCTGAGCTATCTGGAAGCCGTGCTGCGCGTCTACAACCGCCACGGCCGCCGCGACAACATCTACAAGGCCCGCATCAAGATCCTGGTCGCCGCTCTCGGCGCCGAGGAGTTCGCGCGCCAGGTGGAAGAAGAGTGGAGCAAGATCGACGCAGCCCGCGCCGACCTGCCCGCAGCCGAACTGGCCCGCATCCGCGCATCGTTCGCCAAGACGCCTTTCGAGATCCTGCCGGCCCGTTCGGAAGCATTCGAGCTGGCCAAGGCCAACGACAGCGCCTTCGCCCGCTTCGTCCGCAACAACGTCCGGGCCCACAAGCAGCCGGGCTATGCGATCGTCGAGATCTCGCTGAAGGCCCAGGAGCAGACGCCGGGCGACGCCACGGCCGAGCAGCTGGAAGTCGCCGCCGACCTGGCCGAGCGCTTCGGCTTCAACGACCTGCGCGTCACCCATGCCCAGAACCTCGTTCTGCCGCACGTCAAGCTGGACGACCTGCCGACCGTGTTCGCGGCCCTGCAGGCGGCGGGCCTGGCCACGCCGAACATCGACCTGATCAGCGACATCATCGCCTGCCCGGGCCTGGACTACTGCGCCCTGGCCAACGCCCGCGCGATCCCGATCGCCCAGGACATCGCCCGCCAGTTCGCCGACCTGGATCGCGCCGAGAACGTCGGCGAGCTGAAGATCAAGATCAGCGGCTGCATCAACGCCTGCGGCCACCACCACGTGGCCCACATCGGCGTGCTGGGCGTCGATAAGAAGGGCGAGGAATTCTACCAGCTGTCGCTGGGCGGTTCGGGCGCGGAAGACGCCTCGATCGGCAAGATCCTTGGCCCGGCGCTCCCCGCGGACAAGGTCGCCACGGCCGTCGACCAGCTGGTCGGCGCCTATCTTTCCGTCCGCACCGACGGCGAGCGCTTCCTCGACACCTATCGCCGCGTCGGCCTCGAGCCCTTCAAGGAGGCTGTCTATGCCCAAGCTGATTGAGCTCGCTGACGGTCAGGCCCGCTGGGCCGAAGACGCCTTCGTTCACGTCACCGACGAGGACGCGATCCCCGAGAGCGGCGACGTGATCCTGTCCCTGGCCCGCTTCGAGGCCGAGGGTGACGCCCTGCTGTCCTCGAACAGCCGCCGCGTCGGCGTGCGGATCGAGTCCGATCAGGAGGTCGAGGTCCTGGCCTATGACCTGCCGCGCATCGCGGTGGTGGCCCTGGCCTTCCCGAAATACCGCGATGGCCGCGCCTACACCTCGGCCCGCCTGTTGCGCGAGCGCTTCGGCTACCAGGGCCAGGTTCGCGCCGTGGGCGACGTCCTGCAGGAGCAGGCCGGCTTCATGGTCCGCTGCGGCTTCGACGCCTTCGAGGCGGCCGACGGCGCCACGCCCGAGGCCTGGACCAAGGCCGCCAGCCGCTTCCGCCACGTCTATCAGCGCGCCGCGGATGACCGCGTGGTCGCGTTCGAGGAAAGGGCCTCCTGATGGCCTACGACCAGACCAGCGCCACGGTGCCGGGCCTCGCCGCGCGGCTCGACGCCGAGCTGCGTGACGCCCATCCGCTGACGATCCTGCGCGCCGCCTATGCGCAGTTCGGCGACAAGCTGGCCCTGGTCTCGTCGTTCGGCGCGGAGTCGGCGGTGCTGCTGCATCTGGTTTCGCAGGTGTCGCCCACCATTCCGGTGCTGTTCCTCGATACCGGCATGCTGTTCGGCCAGACCCTGGACTACCGCAAGTCCCTGGCCTCGCGCTTCGCCCTGACCGACGTGCGCGACCTGCGCCCGGCCTTTGCGGACCTGGCGACCCAGGACCCCAATTCGGACCTTTGGCGCACCAGCGTCGATGGCTGCTGCCATATCCGCAAGGTGCTGCCACTGGACCGCGCCCTGGCGGGCTTCGACGGCTGGATCACCGGCCGCAAGCGCTTCCACGGCGGCGATCGCCTGTCCCTGCCGGTGGTCGAGGAGGCCGAGGGCAAGATCAAGTTCAACCCGCTGGCCAACTGGGGCAAGGCCGAGCTGGAGGCCTATGTGGCCGAGCACCAGCTGCCGGCCCACCCGCTGGTCGCCCAGGGCTACGCCTCGATCGGCTGCTGGCCGTGCACCCAGCCCTCGGACGATGGTCGCTCGGGTCGCTGGCAGGGCCAGGAAAAGACCGAGTGCGGCATCCACGTCGCCCGCGCGCCGGGCGCGGCGCCGAACGTCGGCGGGGATATCTGATCTTTTTCCTTCCCCCTTGATGGGGGAGGGCAGGGAGGGTGTGATGTGGCGGTTGATACCGTGCACCGCCGCCACTTCAGCAGTCACCCCATCCCCAACCCTTCCCCCATCAAAAGCGGGAAGGGGGCTATCTATTCCCCCGGCCGATACGTCTTCACCGCGTGCTTCTTCACGTCCTCCGGATAGAAATACACGTCCCGCAAGTTCCCCAGGCTGTAGCGAAGGGCCTGGTCGTTGAAGTGGGGGGAGGCGGGATCGCCGCTTTCGCCGCCGGCCGAGACGGCGCGGGCGCGGACCTTGTCGCCGAACTCCACGACCGCCACGAAGCTGTTGCCTAGCGTGCCGTAGTACTTCTTGGTCCCCGGCCAGCGCTTGGCCCCGAACGAGGCCAGCGAGCCCCACTGGGCCGAGGTGAAGGCCACCGGGATGCTGGGCTTGGCGTCATCGAACGTCTGGACGATCGCGCCGTCGTTGCGCTGGAAGCGGTTGATCTGGCCCCACGGCGTCTTCCAGGAGCCGAAGTCGGTGGTCAGGCGATCCGAGGCCTCGGCCAGGGCGGCCAGCTTCTCGGCGGGCGTCAGCCTGTCGGCCATGTAGTCGTAGGTGTTCAGCCCCTGGGCCTTGGCCGCCGGCGCGGCCTTGGCCCACATGGCTTCGCCCCAGAACACGGCCAGCGAGGTCTGCGTCGAACGCGCCGACCACTTCCTGTCCCAGGCGCTCAGCGTCGCGACCTGCTCGGCGACCTTGGCCTTCGTCGGATCGCCGTCGGGCGTGGCGGCATAGGCCGCCTCCAGCGTCGGGATCAGGCGCGCGAAGGCGGTCAGGTACGGGTCGTAGGCCTTGTCGATCAGCCCGCCCAAGGTGAGGTTCTTCGCGTCCCTCAGCACGAGGTCGGCGTGGATCCCGCGCGGGTTCTCACCGGCGCTGTCCATGTACTTCGGATAGTCGGCCTTCTTGGGGCTGTAGGGCCCGGCGGCCGTGTAGGGCCAGTTGTTGGTGTTGAAGGCCCAGCCGTTCGGCGGGTTCAACACGCGCGGCGCGTCCTTCAGGGCGTGCAGGCCCTTCCAGTCGGTGGCGGGGTCCGAGCCGTCGACCGGCTTGGTGTAGTCGAAGCGGTCGTCGCGGATCGGAATGAACTGCGGGTGCAGATAGGCGATCTCGCCCCTGCTGTCAGCGAACAGGGTGTTGTTCGACGAATTGGCCTTGAGTTCGGCCACCTTCATGAAGCTGGCGTAGTCGGTCGCCTTGGTGCGCAGGAACGACTGCTGCAGGGCCGCGACCGGCTTGTTCATCAAGGCGATGCTGATCCACTTGCCGTCGGCCTCGCGCACGATCGGGCCGTGGTGGGTCTTGAAGACGGTGAAGCGCTTTTCGGCCATCGCGCCGTCGGCGGCGCGGTACGGGACGGCGATCACCTCGCTCTTCAGCGGCCGCAGGTCCTTGCCGTACTTGTAGAAGCGCTGGCCATCCTTCTCGACGATGGTCTCGGCGAACTCGTCGACCACGTCCACGCCGCTGGAGGTGTGCATCCAGCCGGCCTTGGCGTTGAAGCCCTGGTAGATGAAGAACTGGCCCCAGGTCGTGGCGCCATAGGCGTTCAGGCCCTGGTCGGACGAGACCTGCATTTCCGACCTGAAGAAGAAGCTGGTGTGCGGGTTGATCAGCAGCAGGGCGTGACCGTCCAGCGTCAGCTTGGGCGCGATGGCGAAGCCGTTCGAGCCCTTGGGCTCTTTGAAGAGGAGGCCCCGTTCGTCCGCGGTCATGGCCAGCTGGCGCTGGCCGTAGAAGGCCTCCAGCTGGGTCAGGGCCACGCGCTCGATATCGCCGCCGATGCTGCCTTCCGAGAAGCTGAGCGCCATCCACGGCTCGAACCGGGTGATGACCCTCGGCTTCACCTCCGGATGGGTCGCCAGATAGAAGTTCAGCCCGTCGGCCCAGCCATTCATCAGCGCCTTCAGCCAGGCCGGGGACTTGGCGTAGTCGGCCTTCAGCACGGTCGGGTCGATGAACAGCTTCTGGCGCAGGTCGGCCCAGATCGCCTTCTCGCCCTCCGCCTCGGCCGTGCGGCCCAGCGCGGTCATGAAGTTGGTCTCGACGCGGTTGAAGTCGTCCTCGGCCTGGGCGTAGGCCATGCCGAACACCGCGTCGGCGTCGGTCTTGCCGTGGATGTGGGCGATGCCCCAATCGTCGCGGGTGATCGAGACCGCCGCGGCGCGGGCCTTCAGTCGGGAGAGGTCGTCAGCGTGGGCGGGCGCGGCGCACAGGACGGCGGCAGACACCAAGGCCATCGATAGTTTGCGCATACGCCCCTCAAACCGCTCATCCCCGCCCACGGGTCGCGCAGAGCGCGCCCGAGGATAAACTCCACCGGGGATCCAAGCCGAGTTTGAAAGGAAATTCCAGTCCGCGCCGCAAGCCCAAAGTCAGCTTGGGTCCCCGCCTTCGCGGGGATGAGCGGATTTGTTACTGCGGCGGGCAGCCCTTGAATTCGCCGACCGTGCTGACGGACAGGCTGGACAGGTCCACGCCGCGCAGAGCCTTCATCGAGGCGGCGCCGAAGCCGCTGAAGAGGTCGAGCTTGAGGCCCTTGATCGCGCCGCCGATGTCGGAGGCGTACCAGTAGCCGTCGTGCGTGCCGCCGTCGGGCATGGGCAGGCCGACGGTTTCCTTGATGAAGATGACGGTGCGGCGCGGGATCACCTTGGGATCGACCGCGACCGTGCGCATGGCCGCGACCTTGCAGCCCAGCGAGTCGAACGCCCGGATGCCCTTGGCGCCGGCGTGATACATCGTCGCCCGCATCTTGAAATCCACCGAGCCGGGCAGGGCGCCGGTCAGGGCCGAGGTGATCAGGTCGCCCAGGGGATCGACGCGCGTGGCCGAGGCGGGCGCGGAGTCCGCGCCGGTGGCGGCTTGAACAGGAGCGGCAATGGCGAATGCGGAGATGACCGCGGTGGCCAAAATTCCGGCGAGTTGGCGTCGCATCGAGGGGGACCTCTTATCGGCGTTGTCTGTCGGGCGGCGTCTGGGTAGCCCGATCACGGCCCTGTGACAACCCTGGGAGTCGATCCGGCCGTGGCCAGGCTCGCTTGGTGCGCGAAAAAGCGGCAAGGATTCAGAGGGTTGAAACTGCGCTGTAAAGACTCAGTTTTTTCGCATCTGGAAGCTTCACGGAAGGAACCCGCATGGCGCTGCGCATCTACGGCGACTCGATTTCGGGCAATTGCCTGAAGGTGAAGTGGACGGCCGAGCGCCTGCATCTGCCTTTCGAATGGATCGAGACCAGTGTCCTGAAGGCCGAGACGCGAACGCCTGACTTCATGGCCCTGAACCCGGCGGGGCAGGTGCCGATGGTGATCCTGGAGGACGGCCGGCCGCTGTCGCAGTCCAACGCCATCATGCTGCACCTGGCCGAGGGCTCGGTGCTGATCCCGGTCGACGCCTACGAGCGGGCCAAGATGTTCGAGTGGCTGTTCTGGGAGCAGTACAGCCACGAGCCCTATGTCGCCGTGGTCCGCTTCCAGGTCGCCTATCTGGGCAAGACCCGCGAGAGCCTGGAAACCCGGCTGATCGAACGGGGCGACACGGCCTTGGCGCGCCTGGAAACACAGCTGCAACAAACGCCCTTTCTGGTCGGCGAGCGGCTGACCCTGGCGGACATCGCCCTGGTGGCTTACACCCGCGTGGCGCACGAGGGCGGGTTCGACCTTTCGCAGTATCCGGCCGTGAAGGGCTGGGTGGGGCGGATGGAAACAGCGCTCGGCATTATCTGATCCTTCGGAGTTCTTCCTTGCGCCATTACCGTTTGGGCCTCTCGACCAGCCTGAAAGTCCTCGCCCTCGCCGCCGCCCTATCGACGCCCGCCGCCTCGGCCTTCGCCTGGGGCGCTGGCGGCCACCGTGTCGTCGGCGTCGTCGGCGCGGCCAGCCTGCCGTCCGACGTGCCGGCCTTCCTGCGCACGCCGGAAGCCATCGCCGCGATCGGCGAGTACGCCCGCGAGCCGGACCGCTGGAAGGGCTCGGGCAAGATCCACGACACCGACCGCGACAGCGCCCACTTCCTGGACATCGACGACCAGGGGAAGATGTTTGGCGGCCCGGCCTTCACGGTGGCGACCCTGCCACCCACGCGCGCCGACTACGAGAAGGCCCTGCAGGCCGCCGGCGTCGATAGCTGGAAGGCCGGCTACCTGCCGTACGCGATCATCGATGGCTACCAGCAGCTGGTGAAGGACTTCACCTACTGGCGGATCCTGAAGGCGGTGGTGAAGACCGAGAAGGACCCCACCAGACTGGCCTATTACAAGGCCGACCTGACGCGTCGCGAGGCCCTGCTGCTGCGCGACCTGGGCGTCTGGGCCCACTATGTCGGCGACGGCAGCCAGCCGCTGCACCTGTCGGTGCACTACAACGGCTGGGGCGACTATCCCAACCCCAACGGCTACACCAATTCGCGCTCGATCCACTTCCAGTTCGAGGGGCCGCTGGCCAAGGCGTTGGGCGACGAGGCGTCGGTCAAGGCTCTGGTGCCGGCTTACAAGGCCTGCGAGTGCTCGATCGAGACGCGGGTCGTCGGCTACCTGACCGACACCTGGAAGCAGACAGAGCCGCTGTATCAGCTGGAAAAGGCCGGCGGCATGGTCGAGACCGATCCGCGCGCAAAGACCTTCGTCCAGACCCGCATCGCGGCCGGCGCCACGGCGCTGCGCGACCTGATTGTCGACGCTTGGCGCGAAAGCGCCAACGGCAAGATCGGCTATCGCCCGGAGATCAGCGTGGCGGACGTCGAGGCCGGCAAGGCCGACCCGTGGTTCGATCTCTACGGCAAGGACTGAGGCCGCGATGCTGGCGTTCGGGACGCCCGTCGAGGGGCTGACCTATCGCGACCGTCGCGCCGCGTTCGGCGTGGCCGAGAACGGGCGGGGCCAGATCGCCCTGGCCCAGGTCACCAAGCCCGGCAAGGCGCCGTACTTCGACCTGCCCGGCGGGGCGGTGGATGGCGATGAGAGCGAACGCGAGGCTGTCGCCCGCGAGTTCGGCGAGGAGACCGGCCTCGTGGTCGAGGCCGGGTCCCTGATCGAGACGGTGTCCCAGCACTTCCTGAAGTCCGACGGTGAGCCGGTGCGGAACTTCGGCGGGATCTATGTCGTGAAGGTCACCGGTGAGAAGCCGGGCCTCAAGGTCGAGGACGACCATGCGCTGGTCTGGCTGGACCCGCGCGACGCGGTGGTCGCCCTCCGCCACGACGCCCATGCCTGGGCGGTCGCGGCCTGGATGCGCAGGGGCTAGTTCGAGGCGAGCGCGATGTTGGCGCCGGCGCGCTGGGCGATCTGCAGGTCGGCGGCCTGCTTCTCGGTCATGGCGTCCTTCAGGTCCTCGGCGAAGTCCATGCGGCAGGCGCGGGCCGACAGGCCGCGCAGGCCGCGATCCGAGCAGACGCGATGGGCGGCGACATCGACGCGGTGGGCGAACTCGCGGGCGTCGGCCGGCTCGGCCAGGCGCAGGTCGCCGACGGCGATGCGGGCCACGGGCTGGACGCGCTCGCCGGCGTGGGCGGCGGTCAGGCCGATGATCGGGGTGGCGGCCAGGGCCAGGGCGGCGATGGCGGCGATGCGGTTGACGGTCTTGCTCATGATCTTGTCCCTCTCTCTTGGTGTGGTCGCCCGGGGCGATCCGTTGAGCGAGGGTGTAGACTTGGCGTGGGCCGAAAGCCCGTTACGAGTGCTTCATGACGTCGAATTAAGTCTATGAAACACAAGTAATATTTCCGAAAATTTAGGATTGGGGGAGAGAGCGCGTCTCTTGAGCGACGGCTTTCGACCCTAGTCGGACTCCGCTCCCCTCTTGGGGGAGCTGTCGCGGAGCGACTGAGGGGGCAATGCGGCTTAGGCCGAGCTGCCCCCTCCGGTCCTCTGGGCCACCTCCCCCAGAGGGGGAGGAGAGAGATCCGTATTACACCCTCGCCGACGACACGCCGTGTCAGCACGCCCCTACGCCGCCGCGAAATCCCGCGTGGCCTTGTGATCGCTCTGGCGGACGGGAAGGGTGAAGGTGACCGTGGTGCCTTCGCCGGGCTGGGAGTGCATCTCCAGCCCGCCGTCGTGCATGGTGATCAGCGACTTGGTCAGGGCCAGACCCAGGCCGGTGCCCTGGGTGGTCTTGGAGAACTGGCTCTCGACCTGTTCGAATGGCCGGGCCAGGCGCGCCAGGTCTTCCTTGGCGATGCCGATGCCGGTGTCGATGACCGACACCCTGACCACGTCGCCGAACGGATCGCGGCGCATCTCGGCGCGGATCGTGACGCTGCCGGCGCGGGGCGTGAACTTGATGGCGTTCGACAGCAGGTTCAGCAGCACCTGCTTGATCGCGCGGTAGTCGGCCTCGACCTCGGGCAGGTGTGGGAAGTCGATGCTGAGCTTCAGGCCGGCGGCCTCGGCGCGGTTGCGGATCAGGCGGACGGCGTCCTCGGCCACGTCCTCCAGGTGCATCGGCTCGAACTTCAGGTTCATCTTGCCGGCCTCGATCTTCGACATGTCGAGGATGTCGTTGATCAGCGCCAGCAGGTGCTGGCCCGACGAGTGGATGTCCTGGCTGTAACCCTTGTAGCGGGGGTCGCCGAGCGCGCCGAACATCTCGTTCATCATGATCTCGGAGAAGCCGTTGATGGCGTTCAGCGGCGTGCGCAGCTCGTGGGACATGTTGGCCAGGAACTCGCTCTTGGCCCGGTTGGCGCCCTCGGCCTTGACCTTCTCGGTCTCGTACTTGCGGGCCAGCTCGGCCAGTTGCTCCTGGCTGCGCTCCAGGCCGGCGACGGCGTTCTGGAGCTGCTCCTCGTTGAGGCGGCGCGCCTCCTCCTGGTTCTTGATCGCGGTGATGTCGGCGGCGGTCATGACGAGGCCGCCCTCGGCCGTGCGCCGTTCGCTGATCTGGATCCAGCGGCCGTCCATCAGCTCGGCCTCGCGCACGCCCTTGGCCCCGTCGGGCGCGGGATGCTCCTGCCGGATGGCCCGGGCCGCGAAGCGGTTGACCTCGGCGCGGGCGGCGCCGGGCTTGAGGATCTTGGGCTCCAGCGAGAAGACGTTGCGATAGTTGCGGTTGCACATCAGCAGGCGACCTTGGCGGTCCCACAGCACGAAGGCTTCCGACACGCTTTCGATGGCGTCGCGCAGGCGGTTCTCGGCGGCCTGGGCGCGGGCCTGGGCGACGCGCTCCTCGGTGACGTCCAGGGCCACGCCGATGATCCGCACGAAGCCGTCGGCGCCGGGCCTGCCGAAGCCCTGGCCGCGGGCGTCGACCCACAGGGAGCGCGCGCCCTGCTCGGCGGCGGGGACGCGGAACGAGACGTCGAAGGCGCCGTACATGGCCGCGTTGGCCAGGGCCTGGCGAACCCGTTCGCGATGATCGACCGAGATGCGCTCCAGCAGGTCCTGGCCGGACACGACGCCGCCCCCGCCCCAGCCGAACATCGCGCCGGTGACGTCGGAGAGGAACACCTGGTCGCTGTTCAGGTCCCATTCCCAGATGCCGCAGCGGGCGGCCTCGACGGCCAGGCGGAAGCGCTGCTCGCTGTCGATGAACTCGCGATGGGCGTTCTCGACCTTGCGGCTCTGGATCATCAGCAACAGGGCCAGGGCGATGCCGATGGCCAACGGGGCCATCATGTTGAAGGCGCCCTGCATGACCTGGCGCTCCAGGGTGGCGGCCGAACGCATCGGCGCGGCGGACACCACCAGCAGGGCGCCCTCGGCCATGGGGCGCACGGCGATGTCGAGCCGGGCCCCGTCGACGGCTCGGCCGCGCACGGCGACGCGGCGGCCGCCCAGGGCCTCGGGCGGCAGGGCGAAGGCTTCGCGCAGGGTCGTCGCGCCCCGGACGTCGCGTCCGCGCACGGTGATCAGCTCGCCGTTGGGAAGGGCCAGGGCGCCGCTGTCGCCCATCTCCGGATTGGCGATCAGCCGCGAGGCGTCGCCGCTGGCGATCACGAAGGCGGGGGCCTGGCCCACGGTGGCGGCGGTGGCGACATAGAGCCGGCCCGCGTGGCCGACCGAGCCGGTCCAGGTGGTGCGGCCGGAGAGGGCGGCGGCGTGGGCGGCGGCCTTCCAGTCGGCGACGTCGTCGCGGCCGGACACGGCCACGACATCGCCGGAGCCGGCGACGATGGCGACGGCGGCGGCCTCCCCGCCGGCGGCGCGCAGGGCGGTCTCGGCCGCGTCCATCGGCCGGGCCGGGTCGTGCTTGAGCATGTCGGCGGCGGCCGACAGGCCGGCGCGCTGGGCGGCGAGATTGGTCTCGACTCGGCCGGCGATCAGCCCGGCCTTGGCCGCCAGCGAAGCGCCGCCCGGATTGGCCGAGACCTCGTTCTGCAGCCGCCGGACGCCGAAGGCGGTATAGATGGCCAGTAGCAGCAGGGCCGACAGGATGGCGATGCGGACGAAGGCCTGGGAGGGCGCCCTGGCTGACTTGGCGCGCACGGCTGCGGGCGCGGCTGGTCCGGCAGCCGCCGGCCCCCCGTGTCTCGCCATGCCTTTGTCCAAACCGCCCGGCTCCCGTGAGATCCCCCGAAGCGCGCCAGCGCGCTCCGACCATTGAACCAAGGCCTGTCTCGGACAGGCCTTGGGGCGAGTCACTTCGCCAGATGGTGAATCTAACTTACCGGCCGGGACCGCGTCACCGCCGGAAAGGCGGATTCCGTGCTTGTGAGCCCATTGGTCGCAACCTCAGCGGCTACGACTCGTGGAATGCTGGCCTCAGCCCAGGGCCTTGGTCGCCAGCTCCAGGACGTTCTTCGACAGGTCCGGGTGGGCGGTGATGCGTTCGAGCTGCTCACGCATCAGCTGGCCCAGCTCCGGCTTGTAGCGCCGCCAGCCGCCCAGGGGCTCGATCATGCGGGCCGCCGTCATCGGGTTGAAGGCGTCCACCGCCAGGATCTGGTCGGCCAGGAAGCGATAGCCCGCGCCGCTGGGATCGTGGAACCGCGCCGGATTGTAGTTGGCGAAGGTCGAGACCAGGGCCCGCAGGCGGTTGGGATTGGTCGGCTCGAAATCGGGATGCGTCGTCAGGGCGATCACGCGTTGCAGGGCGCCGTCCGACGGATCCTGAGCCTGCACGGCGAACCACTTGTCGAGCACCAGCGGCTCCTTGCGCCAGGCGCCGTGGAAGTTGGTCAGGGCGATGTCGCGCTGGTCGTCGCCGCTGACCACCAGGGCGTGCAGGGCGCCGATCTGGTCGGTCATGTTGCCGCCAGCGGTGTAGTGACCGACCAGGCGCGCCAGGTTCTCGGCGCTGGGATCGGCCGAAAGCACGTCGGCGCAAGCGTTGCGCAGGGCGCGCCGCCCAGCGGCCTGGGCGCTGGGCGAGAACTCGCCGCCGCTCTGCATCTCTCCATGCAGCCGCCGCAGCAGGTCGCCCAGGTGGACGGCGATACGGGTCCGCAGCAGGCCGCGCGCGTCGTGCAGGGCGGCCGGGTCGGCGGGCTCGGACGCCAGGGCCAGGTCCGGCTCGGTGGGCAGGGCCAGCAGCAGGGCCTTGAAGGCCGGCTCGGCCGCGTCGTCGATCAGGGCCTGGCCCAGGGCCTCGGCGTAGCGCTCCTCGCCGACCTCGTCCGGCGCGCCGGACGCGCGGGCCAGGATCAGCTGGCGCGCCAGGGTCTGGCCCGCTTCCCAGCGGTTGAACAGATCGGGGTCCGAGGCGAACAGGACGTAGCGATCGGCGGACCGCGCGTCGGTCGTCAGGTTCACCGGGGCCGAGAAGCCGCGCAGGGCCGAGACGACCGGCTCGCTGGCCACGTTTTCCCAACGGACGGTGGTCGTGGCCTTGTCCAGCAGCACCACCTCGGTGTCGCGCAAGACCTCGCCGCTGCTCGACAGCAGGCCGATCGCCACCGGGATCGGCACGGCGCGCTTGGTAGGCTGGCCGGGCGTCGGGGCGGTGGTCTGGGACAGGGTCAGGGTCACGGCCCGGCCCTCGGCGTTGTAGGCGCTCTCCAGCGTCACCGACGGCGTGCCGGCCTGCTCGTACCAGCCAAAGAAGTCGGTCAGATCGCGGCCCGAGGCCTCGGCGAAGCAGGCGATGAAGGCCTCGACCGTGGTCGCCTCGCCGTCATGGCGCTGGAAGTAGAGGTCGCAGCCCTTCCGGAACGCGTCCGCGCCGAGGATGGTCTTGAGCATGCGGATGATCTCCGAGCCCTTCTCGTAGATCGTCGCGGTGTAGAAGTTGTCGATCTTCAGATAGCTGGACGGGCGCACCGGGTGGGCGAGGGGGCCGGCGTCCTCGGCGAACTGCCGGGCGCGCAGGGCCCTGACCTCCTTGATCCGCTGCACCGCCGCGTCGCGCATGTCGGCGCTGAAGCTCTGGTCGCGGAAGACGGTGAAGCCCTCCTTCAGGCACAGCTGGAACCAGTCGCGGCAGGTGATGCGGTTGCCGGTCCAGTTGTGGAAGTACTCGTGGGCGACCACGGCCTCGATGCGCTCGTAGTCCAGGTCGGTGGCGGTCTGCGGATCGGCCAGCAGCAGGGAGCTGTTGAAGATGTTCAGCCCCTTGTTCTCCATGGCCCCGAAGTTGAAGTCGCGCACGGCCACGATCATGAAGAGGTCGAGGTCGTACTCGCGGCCGAAGGTGTCCTCGTCCCACTTCATCGCCCGCTTGAGGCTGTCCAGGGCGTAGGCCGCGCGCGAGGCCTGGCCGGGGTCGACGAAGACCCGCAGGGCGACCTCGCGGCCGCTCATGGTGACGAACTTGTCGGCCAGGACGTCCAGGTGGCCGGCCACCAGGGCGAACAGGTAGCAGGGCTTGGGGAAGGGGTCCGTCCACTCGGCGAAGAAGCGATCGTCGCCCAGCGCGCCGCTGTCGACGAGATTGCCGTTGCTCAGCAGATGCGTGAACGCCCGGTCGGCCTCGATGCGCACGCTGTAGCGGGACAGCACGTCGGGCCGGTCGGGGAAATAGGTGATGGTCCGGAAGCCCTCGGCCTCGCACTGGGTGCAGAAGCGGCCGCCGGACATGTAGAGGCCCATCAGAGCCTTGTTCGAGGATGGATCGATCTCGACCTCGGTGGTCAGGACGAACTGGTCGGGGACGTCGTGGATCGTCAGGTGCTCGGGATCGATCGCGTACTGGTTGGCGCTCAGCGCCTGGCCGTCGATCGCGATCGACAGCAGCTTCAGCCGCTCGCCGTTCAGCACCAGCGCCTCGCGCTGGTCGCCCGTTCGGCGCACGGAAAGCTCGGCCTTCACCCGCGTCTGCGTCGGGTGCAGTTCGAAGACCAACCGCGTGGTCTCGATGGCGAACGGGAAGGGGCGATAATCAGCCAGCCGGATGGGCTGCGGCGTGTCGGTGCGCATGATCACTAGCTAAGGCCGCGAGGCGGATTTCGCCAGCGCCCAGCGCGATTACTTGGGGCGTCCGCGCAGGAAATTGGCGGCCGGCGGGCTGGGCGGAGCTTCGCGTTCCGTTCGGGGCGGGACCGGATCGGCGCGTGTGAAGGCCGGGGCGCGCTGGCTCAGCTCGCGCTCGAGGGCGGCCATGCGCTCGCTGAGCGAAGGGGACCTGAGATCCGGCGAGGCGGGCGGAACGTCCGTCTTGGCCGGGAGAGGCGGCTCCTTCGCCGCGGCGTCCTGCATGTCCTGCAGTTCCAGTTCGATGGTCGCCGCGCGCCGCGCCAGGCCGCGCAGCGCCTCGGGTCTGGCGCCGTCGGCGACCAGGGTGATCAACTCCTGGGCCAGGGCGCGCAGCCGGGGCGCGGCGGCGATGATCCGCGCCTGGGCCTCTATGCGCGCCGGATCGCGGTCGTACTCCGCCCGAGGCACGCGCCAGCCGCCCCAATCTTGCGGGTCGGTCATCACCACCGGATGCGTGCCGGGGATCGGATGTTGGGATGTTTCCTCGCGGCCGCGCCATTTGTTGCGATCGCGCACGATGCGCCAGGCCTCGCCGTTCGCGCCGGCGGCGTCACGAGGATCGAGCGTCAGTTCGGCCGCGTGGAACATTCGGCCGAGGCCGACGTCGTAGGTGATGCGGACCGGCTCGGACAAACCACCGGTCCAGGCGGGGACGACGCGTTCGACGGTCGCCCACGCGCCGACGCTGTCCACCCAGACTCTCTGGTTTTTCTTGAACTGAGCCTTGGTCATTGCTCTGAGCGAATCGCGTTCGCCGAACATGACGCAACAGAAGTAATACAGTAAGGTAAATATTCAGCGTGTGAATGCACGGTTTCAACTATGGAGCGCATCGGTACAACCGATGAGTTCACCTTCGAAACCTTGGTTGCTTTAGGTTAAGCGCAAGTCGCGTCACCGCCGCCCGCGAGCGTCCGGAGAAATCGACGCCCGCGTTCATTCCGCCGTCGATTGACATACCGGGCCAAAGCAATGGCGAGTTTTCCCTCGGCCTGGACCAAGGGGAGGCGGCGTCGTGGCGCGAGATCAGGGTGGACTGGAAGTCGGACAGAGGCGGTTCCTGCATCCTGGGCCGCTGCGCTGGCTGCGCGCGACCGGCTGGATGGCGCTGCTCTTCATCGTGTTCGCGATCGTCTATGCCGGCGCCCAGACGGTGGGAAATCCCTTGTTCAGCAAGGGCGGCCACCTGCTGGAAGTGCTGGAGGTCGCGGCCATCTGCGCGGTGGGCCTGGGCCTCTACGCCGGGATCGTCCGTCTGGCCGAAGGGCGCTGGCCCGAGGAGCTGAGCCCGCGCCAGGCGCCGGCGGACCTGGCCATCGGGCTCGTGGTCGGCGCGGCCATGCTCAGCGCCGTCGTGGGCGGGCTCTACGCCCTGGGCGTCTACGAGATCAGCGGACCGCGCCCGGCCTCGGCCTGGGGGACGATCGCCATGGCGATCGAGTCCGGCGTGATGGAGGAACTCCTGATGCGCGCCATCGTCCTGCGCCTGCTGATGCGGGCCTTCGGGATCTGGCCCGCCCTGGTCCTGCAGGCGGCGCTGTTCGGCGCGCTGCACCTGGCCAATCCCAACGCCAGCCCGACCGCCGCCGCGGCCATCGCCATCGAGGCGGGGCTGATGCTGGCGGGCTTCTACCTGCTGACCGGGCGCCTGTGGATGTCGATCGGCGTCCACGCGGCCTGGAACTTCACCCAGGGCTGGGTGTGGGGCGCCTCGGTCTCGGGGATCCCCGTTGTCGAGAGCTGGCTGGTCAGCAAGCCCAAGCCCGGCGCGCCGGAATTCCTCAGCGGCGGCGCCTTCGGTCCGGAGGCTTCGCTGCCGGCCATGGTCGTCGGCACGCTGACGGCGGTCGTGGTGCTGTGGCTGGCCTGGAGGAAGGGGAACTTCAAGGCGAAGGCGGATGCGGTCCAGACCTCGGGACCGCCGGCGTCGGATGCCGTGGGGTAACGCGCCACGAGGCGGGAGCGCCAGCGTAAGAACCTGAAATTCTTGACGCCGGGTCAATCTTTCCCTTCGCGTGAACGTCGTTCAGTGTGCGTCCCGAGACCGGCCGACAGAGCCGTGTCCTGGGAGGATGCCCGTGGATTTCGACTATTCGGACGACCAGAAGTTCCTGAAGGACGAGGCGCGCAAGTTCCTCGCCGCCCACTGCGACGTGGCCGTCGTGCGAGGCGTCCTGGACAACGCCGACCGCTCGTTCGACGAGAAGCTGTGGAAGGGCGTGGCCGAGCAGGGCTGGCTGGGCGCCTCGATCCCCGAGGAGCACGGCGGGCTGGGCCTGGGCCGTGTCGAGCTGTGCGCCATCGCCGAGGAGCTGGGCCGCGTCGTCGCGCCGATCCCGTTCGCTTCCACAGTCTATTTCCTGGCCGAGGGGGTCCTGGCCCACGGTACGGACGGCCAGAAGGCCGCGATCCTGCCGCGCATCGCCGCCGGTCAGTTGATCGGCTGCCTGGCGACCTCGGAAGGTCCCGGCGTCGTGGGGCCGGCGACCCTGACCACCCGCGTCGAGGGCGGCAAGCTGTTCGGGACCAAGATCCCGGTCACCGACGGCGATGTCGCAGACACCGCCCTGGTGCTGGCCAGCGAGGGCGGGCGTCCTGGCCTCTATCTGGTGGACCTGAAGCAGGCCGGCGTGGCGCGCGAGACCTTGAAGAGCCTGGATCCCACGCGCGGCGTGGCCAAGCTGACCTTCGACGGCGCGGTCGCCGAGCGGCTGGGCGCGGCGGGCGCCGGCTTCGACATCGTCCAGGCGATCCTGGACCGCGCGGCCGTGCTGCTGGCCTTCGAACAGCTGGGCGGCGCCGACCGCTGCCTGGAGATGGCCAAGGAGTACGCCCTGGGCCGCTACGCCTTCGGCCGGGTGATCGCCGGCTACCAGGCGATCAAGCACAAGCTGGCCGACATGTACGTCAAGAACGAGGTCGCCCGCTCCAACGCCTACTACGGCGCCTGGGCCCTGAACGACGACGCGCCCGAGCTGCCGATCGCGGCGGCGGCGGCGCGGATCGCGGCTTCGGAGGCCTTCTGGTTCGCCAGCAAGGAAAGCATCCAGGTGCACGGCGGCATGGGCTTCACCTGGGACGTCGACTGTCACCTCTACTACCGCCGCTCGCGGCAGCTCAGCCTGGTCGCCGGCGCGCCCAAGGTCTGGAAGGAACGGCTGGTCAGCCAGCTCGAACAGAAGAACGCGGCTTAAGGGAGCGCGAGGACCATGGATTTCAACGACTCCCCCGAAGAAGCCGCCTACCGCGAGAAGGCCCGCACGTGGCTGGCGCAGAGCGCCGCCGCCCACCGCGCCAAGTGGGGCGAGCTGAAACCCAACACCCCCGAGCACATGGCCGCCGCCAAGGACTGGCAGGCGACCAAGGCCGGGGCCGGCTACGCCTGCATCACCTGGCCCGCGGCCATCGGCGGCGGCGGCGGCACGCCGATCCAGTCGGTGATCTTCGGCCAGGAAGAGACCAAGGCTGGCCTGGGCTACGGCTATTTCACCATCGGCCTGGGCATGTGCGTGCCCACGGTCATGGCCTTCGCCGATAGCGACACCAAGAAGCGCTTCGTCTCGCCCGCCGTGAAGGGCGACGAGATCTGGTGCCAGCTGTTCTCGGAACCGGCCGGCGGGTCGGACGTGGCCGCGCTCCGTACGCGCGCCGTGCGTGACGGCGATGACTGGGTGATCAACGGCCAGAAGGTCTGGACCACCGGCGCCCACTATTGCGACTACGGCATCCTGCTGACGCGGACGGACCCGGATGTGCCCAAGCACAAGGGCCTGACCATGTTCTGGATCGACATGCGGGACACCGCCGTCGAGTGCCGGCCGATCCACCAGATGTCGGGCGGCCGCGAGTTCAACGAGGTCTATTTCACCGACCTGCGGGTCAAGGATAGCCAACGCCTGGGCGAGGTCGGCGACGGCTGGAAGGTGGCCCTGGTCACCCTGATGAACGAGCGTCTGGCGGTCGGGGGCTCGGCCGGCCCCAACTATCGCGAGATCATGAAGCTGGCCCGCCAGTTGTCGGGGACGACCGGTCCGGCGCTGAAGGACCAGGCGTTCCGCGAGAAGCTGGCCGACTGGTACGTCCAGTCCGAGGGCCTGAAATTCACCCGCTTCCGCACCATGACCGCCCTGTCGCGCGGCCAGACGCCGGGACCGGAGAGCTCGATCGGCAAGATCATATCGGCCAACCAGCTGCAGGAGCTGGCCAACACCGCCGTCGAGATGGAGGACCAGTACGGCATCCTGGTCGATCCCGACCAGGCGCCGGCCGAGGCGGTCTTCCAGCAGAGCCTGATGTGGGCGCCGGGCCTGCGCATCGCCGGCGGCACGGATGAGATCCTCAAGAACATCATCGCCGAGCGGGTGCTGGGCCTGCCCGGCGACGTGCGGGTCGACAAGGACGTGGCGTTCAAGGACATGCCGACGGGGCGCTAACCCGGTCAGCGCGCCTTCACGTCGCGGGCGGCCTTCGTGAGCTGAACGAACTCCGCCCGCAGGCCGTCCGGATCCGCCCCGCGCGCGCCCTGCGCCAGGGCGGTGACCGCCGGCCAGTCGAAGCGCTCGTCCACCCAGGGGTCGCCACGCAGCTTCTGGCCATAGGCGGCGACCGCGACGGCGAAGCGCGTCGCTTCCGGCGCGGCGGCGAGGCTGGCGTAGCGGTCGCCGGCTCCGATCGGTCGCTCGATCAGCTTCGAGGTCGTTCCGCCGGGCAGCTTGTAGCGGATCTTCAGGAAGGCCAGCTCGCCCGGGCCTGCGGCGGGCGTCGCGGAGGCCTTGTCGCCATAGCGTAACGGGTCCGAGGACGGCCGCGCGCCGGCCGGGGTGATCTCGTACAGCGCCGTCACCGACGCTCCCGCCCCGACCTCGCCGGCGTCGACCTGGTCGTTGTTGAAGTCCTCGCGGTTCAGCAGGCGCGTCTCGTAGCCGATCAGCCGGTACTCGCTGACCTGCCGGGGATTGAACTCGACCTGGATCTTCACGTCGTCGGCGATGGGAAAGAGGCTGGCCTGGAAGTCGTCGCGCAGCAGCTTGCGGGCCTCGTTCAGGGTGTCGACATAGGCGGCCACGCCGTTTCCGTTCTGGGCCAGGGCCTGCATCATGGTGTCGTTGTAGTTGCCGCGCCCGAAGCCGTAGACCGACAGGTAGACGCCGCTCTTGCGCTGGTCGGCGACGTAGTCCTTCAGGCGGGACGGGTCGGCGATGCCGACGTTGAAGTCGCCGTCGGTAACCAGGATCACGCGGTTGACCGCGCTCTTGGCGAAGTTCTGCTTGGCCAGGGCGTAGGCCAGCTCCAGGCCCGCGCCGCCGGCGGTCGAGCCGCCCGCGCGGAGGGCACCGAGGGCGCAGCGCATCTTCAGCTTCGAGCGGCCGTCGGTCGGCGCCAGCACGGCCCCGGCCGAACCGGCATAGGCGACCATCGCGACGCGGTCCTGAGGACGCAACTGGTCGATCAGCACGTTCAGCGCCTTTTGCGCCAGCGGTAGGCGGTCGGGACCCATCATCGAGCCCGAGGTGTCGACCAGGAAGACGAGGTTCAGCGGCGGCGCGTCGGCGCGCGGGGCGGCGTAGCCCTGCAGGCCGATGTGCAGGATCTGGCGCTGGCTGGACCAGGGCGACGGCGCCACCGCCACGGTGGCGCGGAACGGTGTCTGGGCGCTGGCCGGGCGGGCGTAGCCGTAGTCGAAATAGTTGATCAGCTCCTCGACCCGGACGGCGTCGCGCGGCGGGGCGACGCCGTCGTTGAGGAACCGGCGGGTGTTGGCGTAGGCGGCTGTGTCGACGTCGATCGAGAAGGTCGAGACCGGCTCGTCGGCCACGCGCTTGACCGGATTGGCGGCGGCGCCGGGATAGCGCTCGGTGTCCATCGCGGTCGGCACGTGCGGCGAACCGCTGATGATCGGCGGCGCGCTGCGCTGGACCGGCGGGAGCGGCAGCGGCGGCGGAGGCGTCATGTTGGGCGGCGGCGGTGGCGGTGGCGGCGGAGCGCCGGTCGGCGCCGCATAATTCATGACGGACGCTCGACTTGGGGCGGCGCGCATGCCCGAGACAACGACGTCGCCGCCTTGGCTCGTCCGGAAGCCCAGCGCCTCACAGGCCGCTGGCGTGACCACGCCGTCGCCTGGCTGAGGCGCGGCCCAGGCTGGCGGCGCGCCGACCATGGCCAGGGACAGCAGGCTGACGCCCGCGACGTGAAGCCCTCGACGAACCATGGCCGATCTCCCTACTTGCGACCCTTTCCAATTACGCGCGTAATATGACGGAAGCTGGGCGTCGCGGAAATCAACTTAAGGGTGATCGATCGGGCGGTCTACGGCGCGATCGTGCGAAGGAAGGTCGGCAGCTTGCGATGGTGCGTCGCCTGCTCGTAGGCGTAGCCCAGGTTCAGCAGCAGCTTCTCGCTCCAGGCCGGGCCGATGAAGGACAGGCCCACCGGCAGACCGGTGACGTCGCCCATCGGTACGGTCAGGTGCGGATAGCCGGCCACGGCGGGCAGGGTGGTCGATGAGCCGCCGTAGTTGTCGCCGTTCAGCGGATCGATGGTCCAGGCCGGGCCAGTGGTCGGAGCGACGATGGCGACCGCGCCGGTGGTCTTCAAAATCCTGTCGATGCCCTCGGGGCCGGCCAGGCGCTTGGAGTCCGCCAGGGCTTTCAGATACTCGGGATCGGCCAGGCCCTTGGTCTTCTCGGCCTTCTCGAAGCTCTCCTGGCCGAACCATTCGAACTCCTTCGGCGTCGCCTTGTTGAAGGCGATCAGGTCGGCCAGGGTGCGGCTCGGGACCTTCTTCGGATCGGTCGAGGACAGGTAGGCGGCCATGTCGGCCTTCAGCTCGGTATAGAGCACCACGCCCTCGGCCTTGCCGATCGGGCCCTCGTCGAACGCCGCCACGTCGACTAGGACCGCGCCCTGGGCCTGGAGCTCTTTCAGGGCCCGCTCGAACACCGCGTCGGTCTTGGGCGAATAGCCGGTGTAGAACCGCGCCACGGCCAGTTTCACGCCCTTCAGCGCGTCCTTGGAGAGCCCAGCCGCGTAGTCGGTCTTGCGGGCGTCGGCGTCCTTGGTAGCGGGGTCGGCCGGGTCGCCGCCGGCGATGACGGTCAGGACCTTGGCCGCGTCGAGGACCGTCGTGGTCATCGGGCCGGCGGTGTCCTGGCTGTGGCTGATCGGCACGATGTGGGTGCGCGAGACCAGGCCGACGGTGGGCTTGAGGCCGACCAGGCCGTTGATCGCGGCGGGACACGTGATCGAGCCGTCGGTCTCGGTGCCGATGGCCAGGGGCGCCAGACCCGCCGCCACCGACGCGCCCGAGCCGCTGGACGAGCCGCAGGCGCTGCGGTCCAGGACGTAGGGGTTGCGCACCGTGCCGCCCACCGCGCTCCAGCCGCTGATCGACTTGCTCGAGCGGATATTGGCCCATTCCGACAGGTTGGCCTTGCCCAGGATGACCAGGCCGGCGTCGGTCAGGCGCTTGACGATCGGCGCGTCGCGATTGGTGACATTGTCCTTCAGCGCCAGCGAGCCGGCGGTGGTGGCCGTGCCGTCGGCGCTCTCGATATTGTCCTTCAGCAGGATCGGGACGCCGTGCAGGGGAGAGCGCACCTTGCCGGCCTTGCGCTCGGCGTCCAGGGCGCGGGCGTCGGCCAGGGCGTGCGGGTTGGTGGCGATGACCGCGTGCAGGACGGGATTCTTGTCCTTGATGACGGCGAGGTAGCTCTTGGCCGCCTCCTCGGCGGTCTGGGCCGCCGCGCTCCCGGCGATGAGGGCGATGGCGGCCGCGCCGGCCAGGCAGGCGATCTTGGTCATGGACGTTTCCCCGAACGCGGTCGCGACTCCCGCGCGGACCGGAGCGGAGCATGGGGTCAAAATTCAGCGTCCGCCAGGGGCTGGCCGGAACGTCCGTGCGCGATCAGACGAAGATCGCCACGTTCTGTCGCGCCAGGACCAGCGGGCGACCCTGGCTGTTCCACAGGTGCATCTCCTGAGTGGAGTAGCCGTCGCCGATGGTCTCGGCCCGGCTGCGCAGCAGACGCCAGCCGTCGTCGTCCTCTCCCGGCAGGCCGACCACGTCCAGGGCCCAGGTCATGGTCGAGATCGGGCCGAATGTCCGGAACAGGGTCATGGCCGGCGGCGGCGGAGCATCCGCCAGGGCGACCAGGGCCGACAGCGAACGGGCCGCTTCGTCGCGGTGGCGGATCCACAGCAGGTATTCCGGAGGTTCGCCCGTCCCCGGCCGGCCGCCGCCGGCGACGCGGAAATCGAACTGGCGGATGAAGCTGGGCGCCTGGCTGGTGTCGCCCTTGTGGAAGGGCTCGCACTGGTCGGGCGGGGCCACGACGGGGCAGGGGATGTCGGCGTGGGCGGGCACGTGCGACTCGCGGGGCGTCCCGAACGTCAAGGTCCCGTGGGTGGCCACGCCCTGCTCGCCGACCAGGTCGACGGCCGCGAACAGGGTCGACTTGCCCTGGCGCAGCGCCTTGACCCCGATCGACAGCTCGCCCGCCGCCGGCCCGACGAAGGCGAACTGGGCCGAGCGCAGGGGCGGGGCCTCGGGGAAGGCGCGCTGCGCCGCCTCGACGCACAGCGCCGCCGACAGGCCGCCATAGGTGGTGCGCCCCTGTTTCCAGTCATCGGGGACATGGGCGGCGTAGCCCGCATCGGTAGCGGCGACGGCGGCGACGAGGTCGGTGTAGCGGGTCATGACCTCGAGGTTCGTTTTCTTTCGCTACGGAAGTCAAGCGACCCGCGACGTGAAAGCGTCACCGCGCGCGTTCGCCCTGCGTCTCCTTCAGGAACCAGTCCCGCAGCTTGAGGATGCGGGGCAGCTTGGGGTTCTCGGCGCGCCAGACGAAATGGTGGCCGGTCTTGACGTCGACCTCGCCAGGCAGGGGGCGAACCAGGCGGCCGTCGCCCAGGTCGCGGCGGGCGATGCCGCTGCGGGCCAGGGCCACGCCCAACCCTTGCGCGGCGGCGTCCAGCATCATCGACGAATCGTCGAAGCCCAGGGCCGGCGGCAGTTCCGGCGGCTCGACGCCCATGGCCCGAAACCAGATCGCCCAGGGCAGGCCGGTGTGGCGCAGCAGCGGGGCGCTGAGCAGGTCCTCGGGCTTCTCGATCCTGTAGCGCTCCAGCAGGGCGGGGCTGCAGACCGGAAACAACACCTCGTCGATCAGGCGCGCCGAGTCCACGCCCGGCCAGGGACCCTCGCCGAACCGCAGGGCGACGTCGGCGCCATCGGTGGCCAGGTCCGACATGCGGTCCTCGACGCGGATGGTCAGGTCCAGTTCGCCGGTCTCGGCCGACAGGCGGGCCAGCTGGGTGACCAGCCAGCGGGTGGCGAAGGCCGCGCCGGTCGAGATGACGATCGGTCCGCTGGCGGCCCGGCGGGCGCCGTCGACGCCCTGGCGCAGCGTGGTTATGGCCTCGCCGACCCGGGCGGCCAGGGCCGCGCCGGTGGCCGTGGGCTCCATCTGGTTGCCACGCCGGGTGAACAGCTGGACTCCCAGTTCTTCTTCCAGCTTGCGGACCTGCTGGCTGACCGCGCCATGGGTCACGAACAGCTCCTCCGCCGCGCGGCTGTAGCTCTTGTGGCGGGCGGCGGCCTCCAAGGCGACCAGCGAGGAGAAGGGCGGCAGGCGCATGGTCAAGATGTAAGGATGTTAGTCCAGCTCACAAGTGCCCGCAGATACCATCGTTCGTAAAGCCAAGGTGGCTTTGGCATTGTCCTTATCGCGGCGCCGCACCTGCCACCCAGATCTTTCCCACCTTCCTCCTTAGGGGACGAAACGATGAAGACCCTGCTTGTCGCGGGCGCGCTGGCGCTCGCCCTGTTCACCGGCGCGGCCGTCAAGGCGCCGCTGCTGACCCACGACGACTTCCGCTGGGCCGAGGGCATCACCCCCCACACCGTGCGCTAGACCGGTGTTCAGTCCAACAAAAAGGCCCGGAGAGCGATCTCCGGGCCTTTCGTATTTTCCGCGATGGAGGAGGGCTTACTTGCCCGCCGCCGTCAGGGCGTCCATCAGCTCCGGCACGGCCGTCTTGTAGTCGGCGACCAGGCCGTAGTCGGCCACCTGGAAGATCGGCGCGTCGGCGTCCTTGTTGATCGCGACGATCACCTTGGAGTCCTTCATGCCGGCCAGGTGCTGGATCGCGCCCGAGATGCCGATGGCGACATAGAGCTGCGGGGCGACGACCTTGCCGGTCTGGCCGACCTGGTAGTCGTTCGGGGCGTAGCCGGCGTCGACGGCCGCGCGCGAGGCGCCGACGGCGGCGCCCAGCTTGTCGGCCAGCGGCTCGATCACGCGCTGGAACTCCTCGGCCGAACCCATGGCGCGACCGCCGGAGACGACGATCTTGGCCGCGGCCAGTTCGGGACGGTCCGACTTGACCATCTCTTCGCTGACGAAGCGGGTCTTGCCGGCGTCGGCGCCCGCGACGGTCTCGACCGAGGCCGAGCCGCCTTCAGCGGCCGCCGCGAAGGCGGTCGGACGGACGGTGATCACCTTCTTGGCGTCCGACGACTGGACGGTCTCCAGCGCGTTGCCGGCGTAGATCGGGCGCGTGAAGGTGTCGGCCGAGACGACCTCGACGATGTCCGAGATCGGAGCGACGTCCAGCTTGGCGGCGACGCGCGGGGCGAAGTTCTTGCCGCCCGAGGTGGCCGGAACCAGGATGGCGTCGTAATTGCCGGCCAGGGCCAGCACCGCGTCGGCCTGGGCTTCGGCGACGCCGTGACCCAGGGCGTCGGACTCGGCCAGCAGCACCTTGCGGACGCCGGCGATCTTGGCGGCGGCGTCGGCCACGGCCTTGGCGCCCTTGCCCAGGACCAGAACGTCCACGTCGCCCGAGATCTTCTGGGCGGCGGTGACGACCTTGTGGGTGCCGTCGCGCAGGTGCGCGTTGTCGTTATCGGCGACGACGAGAACAGCCATTACAGCACCCCCGCGGTGTTGAGTTTCGAAACCAGGTCGGCGGCGGTTTCCACCTTGATGCCGGCCGAGCGCTTGGCCGGCTCGGTGACCTTGATCACCTTCAGGCGCGGCGCGATGTCGACGCCGTAGTCGGCGACCGCCTTCTGGGCGATCTCCTTCTTCTTGGCCTTCATGATGTTGGGCAGAGACGCGTAGCGCGGCTCGTTCAGGCGCAGGTCGGCCGTGATGATGGCCGGCAGGTCGACGTCGAGGGTCTGCAGACCGCCGTCGACTTCGCGGGTCACCTTGGCGCTGGAGCCCGACACCTCGATGGCCGAGGCGTAGGTCGCCTGCGGCCAGCCCAGCAGGGCCGACAGCATCTGGCCGACGGCGTTGTTGTCGCCGTCGATCGCCTGCTTGCCCATCAGGACGAGGTTCGGATTTTCCTCGGCTACGACGGCCGCCAGCAGCTTGGCCACGGCCAGCGGCTCGGGGTCGGCGTCGGTGGTGATCAGGACGCCGCGGTCGCCGCCCATGGCCAGCGCCGTGCGGATGGTTTCCTGAGCCTGCGCGGGGCCGATGCTGACGATGACGACCTCGGTCGCCACGCCCTTTTCCTTGAGACGCACGGCTTCTTCGACCGCGATCTCACAGAAGGGGTTCATCGACATCTTGACGTTCGCAAGGTCGACACCGGTCTGATCCGCCTTCACGCGGGCCTTCACGTTGTAATCGATAACCCGTTTAACCGGGACTAGGACCTTCATCGGTTTCCACCGCCTCCAGGCTGCTTTTTATCCTGCTTGGCAATCGACTTACCCTTTCGGCGCCGCAATGCAAGTTTCCCTTTGCGTAAGCGTAATGCGATAACTCGGGTCTGGTTCAAACGGTTGTACGATTTTCCCGGGCTTGTGGTCGGCGCGCCTCGCGGGCGTGGCTTCGGGGCCAATTCCCTTAAGGGCCGAAAGGCGCTAAGGGGCCGCCCATGAACAAGACCTTCACCCGCTTGAAGTACATCTTCCTGGGCCTGTTCCTGCTCGGAAGCGCCGGCGTCCTGGCCTATCACGGCCTGTGGGTCTGGCCGAAGGAACGCTGCGAGGCGCGCGGCGGGGCCTGGGCCGGTAAGTGGCTGAAGTGCGGGACGGTCTATTCAATCGAGACCCTGACGCGCCGTCCGACGAACGTGCCGCCGATCAATGGCGAGAAGCCGGAAGCGGCCGCCGCGACCCCCGCGCCGGCCGCCGCTGCGCCGCAGAAGAAATAGCCGCTACCGCGTCGCGCCGGGCTTCCACAGCACGTCCGCCTTTCCCTTGTCGTTGCTCCAGCGGGCGGCGACGAACAGCAGGTCCGACAGCCGGTTCAGATATTTGATCGCTGGCTTGCCGACGATCTCGCCCTCGGTCTCCGACAGCGCCACGCAGGTCCGCTCGGCCCGGCGGCACACTGTGCGCGCCTGGTGCAGGGCCGCGGCCGCCGGCGACCCGGCGGGGAGCACGAACGAAGTCAAAGGACTCATCTCGCCGTTCAGCAGGTCGATCTCGCGCTCCAGCCGCTCGACCTGGCCGTCGAGGATGCGCAGGGGCTCCCACTCGGGCTTGCCGTGCTGTTCGGGCGTGGCGAGATCCGCACCGAGATCGAAGAGGTCGTTCTGGATCCGCTCCAGGATCGCGTCGAGCACGGCGTCTCTTGCCGTGTGCTGCCGCGCCAGGCCGACGGCGGCGTTGGTCTCGTCGACCCCGCCATAGGCCTCGACCCGCAGCGAGGCCTTGCTGACCGGCGCGCCGGTGGCCAGCCGCGTCGAGCCGCCATCGCCGGTGCGGGTATAGATGCGGTTCAGCGTGACCATGCGTCGCGGACTCCCGTTATGCGAACAGGCTTACAGTTCCTAAGCGCCCTTGCGCCACCAGAAGGCGGCGGCGACCAGGACGATGATGGCGATGAACTGCAGGAGCACGCGCAGCCGCATCAGCTTGTTCGAATAGGAGCGGCCGAAGTCGCCGCCCCGGAACAGGGCGTAGAGGCCCGCCGCCAGGGCGACCAGAACCGCGAGCAGCGCGGCGGGGACGAGAAAGTCGAACAGGTGGTTCATGGGCGCGGAAGATAGGCTGGGCGGGCCGCTCGCGCCATAGAGCCCGGAGCCGTAAGGGCGTTGTCACGTTCGCGCCGCTTCAGGGCCTTATCGCCGCCCGATCGAGGCCTAGCCTTAAGGGGGCGACTCGGTTCGCTGACCATCGTCCGTTGAGTCAATTCGGCGAACCTGTTCGGTGAGCGCATTTGTCGCAGTGACGCTTTGAGAGCGCTCTCATATGTACGAACCGCGTCGTTGTTCGACGATTTTAGTTCGATTTCGCGGTTGCAATAGCCTCCCCCTAGCGTTATTGCGCCCGCTTCCTATTTCTCAGTGCGCGTTCGTTGAACACGATCAACCTCCCCCACCGCGGATCGGTTCGACGCTTTTCCACCCCAGCGGGGAGCAGGAGATAACCGCATGAGCGCTCGCCTAGCGAACGCCGCCGCGCTCTCCGCGTCCGATCGCGAAGAAGCCATGGCTGAAGTCCGCCAGCTGATCACCGACCTGCGCGACGCCGCGCAGGACGGCCGCCAGCTGGCCCGCCGCTACGCCGGCGTCCTTCAGAACGTCGTCGATGAATATTGCATTGAATTCGAGAAGCGCGCCGAGGCCGCTCTCGCCCGCCTGGAGGCCGCCGCATGAGCTTTGTGTCCGTCAACATCGAGTCCGCCACCGACTCTCCGGTAAAGCTGACCCGCCGGGCCCTCGCCAAGCAGCGCACCCGTGAGCGTGTCCTGGCCGCCGCCCGCCGCCTGTTCAGTGAGCGCGGCTACGAAGGCGCCACCATTCGTGACATCGCCCAGGCCGCCGGCATGTCGACCGGCGCCGTGTTCGCCAGCTTCGCCGACAAGTCGGAGCTGTTCGAGGAAATCCTGACCGCCGACTACGAAGTCATCTACGCCCAGATGACCCAGGCCTCGCGCAACGCCAAGACCGTCGACGAAGCCCTGATGGGCCTGTTCGGCGTCGCCTATGGCTTCCACGTCGAGCAACTGCCGCTGCTGCGCGCCAGCATCGCGGTGTCATGGACCCGTTCGGAAGCCGCTGAGCGCCGCGCCCGCACGGACCTGAAGCACATCTTCCGCCTGATCGCCGACGCCCTGCAGCGCGGCGTCGACGAAGGTCAGTTGAAGAAGGATATCGACGCTAAGCTCTTGGCTGAGATCACCTGGGACGTGTATGTCGCCAACTATCGCCGCGCCGTCTATGACGGTTGGTCGGTGGAGGCTCTGCTGGCGCGGCTTTCGGAACAACTGAAAGTCATCTTCGCGGGCGCTCGCGCTTAACCAAGTCCGGAGACCGCTCCGTTCGGGGGAACGGAGCGGCTTCGATTCAACAATGACGCTGGCGTGTTCGAGGGGGACGTGCGTGGGCGTAAGAGATGATCAAAAGGCCGCGACGCGCGAGAAGGTTCTCGACGCCGCGCGTGACCTGTTCAACGAGGTTGGCTACGACGAGACCACCATCCGCGCCATCGCGGAGCGGGCGGGGGTCTCCGTCGGCAGCGTGTTCACCACCTTCGCCTCCAAGGCGGAGGTGCTGAGCCATGTCATGGATCATCGCCTGAGCGAGCTCTACGCCGAGTTCGATCGGGTGGTGCCGTTCCTGCGCGGCAGCACGGCCGATCGCCTGTGCTCGATCTTCGCCATCCATTACGAGTTCGAGACCCGGCGGGTGAAGCTGTTCCTCGCCCACGTGGCCGCCTCGTACAATCCCAACAACGATCCGGGCGTCACGCCCTACGGCCGCAATCCGCGCCTGACCCAGATGCTGCTGGACGTCCTGGAGGACGGAGTGCGCAAGGGCGAGGTGCGCGACGACCTGGACCTGCGCCTGATCGTCGACACCCTGAAGGCCGCCTACGCCTGGAACTACCGCATGACCGCGGCGGCCGGCGGAACCCTGCCGGCGGCCGAGATGTCGGCGGTGATGGACAAGCAGATCGCCGTGATCGCCGAGGGCTGGAAGCCTCGGTAGGGGCTGGCTCCAAAGCTCATCCCCGTGTCATCCCGGATAGCCTCTTCGCTGGGGCCGGGATGACACTCGAGCGCTGCTTAAAGGAGGGCGTTCAGGCCTCCTCCCACCCGTACTTCCGATCCAGCTTGGTCAGCTGGCTGGCGAAGCCCTGGACCGCCATCTTCGTCCAGTGCGGGTCGCGGTGCGGGTGGATGGTGACGACCATCCGGGCGTCGTCGCCCTTGGGGTAGAAGTCGACCTCGATGATGCTCTCGTAGGTCTCCATGCCCGGCACGAAGTCGATGTCGTGGACCAGGACGAGGCGCGTGTGCGGCCGGAACTGCGTGTAGCGGCCGTGGGTGCCGTGCGAGATCGGTTGGCCCATCTGCTTCATCGCCGCGATCGTCTCGGGCGCGTCGGCGATCATGTCGTAGTCCAGCTTGCCGCCCTCGCGCGGCTCCAGGGCGTGGACCTCGACGCGGAAGCCTTCCGGCCCCCACCACGACTCGAAGCCGTCCTTGGTGGCCCACAGGGCCCAGAGGTTCTCGACGCCCGCGCGGTAGGTGCGTTCGACGACCACGATGGCTTGCGGTTCCTGGGTGTCGGTCATGCCTTGGGTTCCTCTGATTGCGTTTTCTGGCGTTGCTCGAGCGCGGCCCCGAAACGGTCGAGGCGGGCCTCCCACAGCCGCCGGTAGGCGGCGAGCCAGGCCTCGAATTCCTGGAAGGGTTCGGGCCGCAGGGCGTAGAGGCGGCGCTGGCCGCTGGGGCGCACCGACACGAACCCCGCCTCGTGCAGGATCCGCAGGTGGCGCGAGACGCCGGACTGGTGGACGCCCGCCGCCTCGACGATGTCGCCCACCGGGCGCTCGCCATCGCGCAGCGCCGCGAGGATGCGGCGGCGGGTGGGGTCGGCGAGCGTCTCGAACGGATCTATCTGTGTCATCGTGTATATGCATATTCATGCATATATCTGACGTCAAGAGACCGCCGCGGACTCGGGGCCCGCAGCGGTCGGTTCTAGGATCGGAAGAGGCGAGGCCCTACAGCGTCGCCATGTCGATCACGAAGCGGTAGCGCACGTCGCTCTTGTGCATGCGCTTGTAGGCCTCGTTGATCTGGTCGATCGAGATGACCTCGATGTCGGCGACGATGTTCTTCTCGCCGCAGAAGTCGAGCATCTCCTGGGTTTCCTTGATCGAGCCGATCATCGAGCCGGCCAGGGTGCGGCGGCCGGGGATCAGGGCGAAGGCGTTCAGCGGCACGGGCTCTTCCGGCGCGCCGACGATGACCATGGTCCCGTCCACCTTCAGCAGGCTGAGATACGCGCCCCAGTCCAGGGGCGAGGAGACCGTGCAGATCAGCAGGTCGAACGTGTCGGCCAGGGTCTCGAAGGTCTTCGGGTCATTGGTGGCGTAGTAGTGGTCCGCGCCCATCTTCAGGCCGTCGGCCTGCTTGGACAGGGTCTGGCTCAGCACCGTCACTTCCGCGCCCATGGCATGGGCCAGCTTGACGCCCATGTGGCCGAGGCCGCCCATGCCCAGGATTGCGACCTTCTTGCCGGGACCGGCGTTCCAGTGGCGCAGCGGCGAGTACAGGGTGATGCCGGCGCACAGCAGCGGCGCGGCGGCGTCCAGCGGCAGGTTTTCCGGAATCGACAGGACGTAGTCTTCCTTGACCACCATGTGGTCGGAATAGCCGCCATAGGTCGGAGTGTCCGAGCCCGGCTCGAAGGCGCTGTAGGTCAGGACGAGGCCCGGCTGGTACTGCTCGCGATCCAGGTCGCGGGCGGCCTTGCAGGTGACGCAGCTGTCGACGAAGCAGCCGACGCCGACATGGTCGCCTTCCTTGAACCTGGTGACGTTGGCGCCGACGGCGGTGACCACGCCGGCGATCTCGTGGCCGGGGACGATCGGATAGACGCTCTGGCCCCAGCCGTTGTCGACCATGTGGATGTCGGAGTGGCAGACGCCGCAGTACTTGATCGAGATGACGACGTCGTCGGGATTGGGCTCGCGGCGTTCGAAGCTGAACGGAGCCAGGGGCGCGCCGGCGGCGGGCGCCGCGTAGCCTTTAGCGGTGGCCATTCGGATGTTCCTTGGATCTTTGTAGAGCATTTGGGGCAGGACGATCGGGGAGGATCGAACGACAGGAGATTTGCCACGCCTCGCGGCGCCGGCGTTACGCCAATCCTGCAAAGCTCATGCACGATCCTGCAAAAGGCGCCGGGAACGGTTTTCCCGCTAGCCGCCTAAGCGTAGAACCAGGATGTCCTGAAAGCCTGGAAAACCAAGCCGTTGAGATCGCCCGACACCGCCGACGCCTATGCCGAGATCGCCAGTCTCGTCGCCCGTTACGCCGACGACGAGCGTCCGGAGTCCGCGATCGAGGGGCTGTACCTGACCCGTCGTTGCTCGCCCAGCGGTCGGCTGCACGTCGACCAGCGGCCCTCGTTCTGGCTGGTGGCCGGCGGGCGCAAATGCCTGACCGTCGGGGACGAGGAACTGCACTACGGTGTCGGCGACTGCCTGCTGGTGGCCGTGGACCTGCCCGCCACCGCGCGGATCCTCCAGGCCAGCGACGCCGATCCGCACCTGTGCGTGGGCGTGATGATCAATCCCGCCCGGCTGGCCGAGCTGATCGGCCGGCTGCCGGAGCAGATCTCGGCGGCCCCGGCCGGCGTGCGGGGCGTGGCGGTCAATCCGGCCTCGCCCGAGCTGCTGGACGCCACTCTCCGTCTGCTGCGACTGCTGGAGCGACCTCGTGACGTCGCAGCCATGGCCCCGCTGATCGAGCAGGAGATCCTCTACCGCCTGCTGAGCGGGCCGCAGGGCGCGCGGCTGCTGCACATCGCCGGGACCGAAGGGCAGGGGCGGCGGGTCACCCGCGCCGTGGCCTGGCTGCGCGAACACTTCGCCCAGCCGCTGCGCATCGAGGCCCTGGCCGAGCACGTGGGCATGAGCGAGAGCTCGCTGCACCACCACTTCAAGGCCGTCACCAACATGACGCCGATGCAGTACCAGAAGCAGCTGCGGCTTTACGAGGCGCGGCGGCTGATGCTGGCCGAGGGGCTGGACGTCGGCGCGGCCGGCTTCAGCGTCGGCTATCAGAGCCCGTCGCAGTTCAGTCGAGAATATCGCCGCCTCTACGGCCTGTCGCCGGCTCGCGACGTGGAGGCCCTGCGCTCGCCGCTCGCGGCGGAGTAGTCGCCGCCTCCTAGTGGAGCGTGGCCCCCGGCGGCATCCAGCTGGTGAAGGCGCGCGCCTCCAGGGCGTCCTGCTCCTCGGCGTGGGCCAGGTCCTCCAGCGCCATCGCGGCCAGCAGCCATTCCTCGAGTTCGGCGGCCGTGGCCTGGCCTTGCTCGATCGCCTCCTGGACGACGTCGATCAGCCATTCGACGGCTTCATCGGTGGTCTTGGTCATGGCGCTATCCTCGTTAACCACGAAGATAGCGACTGCTTGGCTTGAAGGCGCTGCGACATAAGGTCGGAGGGCGTGCGCCCTTCGCGGCGAGGTCGCAACGAAGGGCGCTGCGCGTGGACTATTCGCCCTTCAGCTTGCGGCCGAAGAACTCCAGGTGCGTCTTCAGCACGCTGAGGCCCTTGGTCTTGCTGCGCGGCGCGCTGTGGCGCTCGCCGGGATACAGCGCCATCTCGAACGGGATCGCCTTGGCCTGCAGGGCCGACATCAGCCGGGTGCTGTTCTCGAAGATCACGTTGTCGTCGGCCATGCCGTGCAGCAGCAGCAGGCTGCCGGGCTTGAGCTTGTCGATCCGGTTGTTGATGTCCGAATAGGCGTAGCCGGCCTTGTTCTCGTCCGGCTTGCCCATGTAGCGCTCGGTATAGGCCGTGTCGTACAGGCTCCATTCAGTCGGCGGCGCGCCGGCCGCACCGGCCTTGAACGGCGTGTTATCGGCCGTCAGCAGCATCAGGGTCATGAACCCGCCGTACGACCAGCCCATCACGCCCAGCTTGTCGGAGTCGACATAGGGCAGGCCGGCCAGGAACTTGGCCCCCAGCAGCTGGTCCTCGACCTCGACCGTGCCGAGGTTGCGATCCAGGGCTCGCATGAACTTGGCCGAGCGATTGCCGCTGCCGCGGTTGTCCACCCGGAAGACGACGTAGCCGGCTTCCAGATAGGTGCGCTCGGACGGGCTCTGCCAGGTTCGCTTCACCTGCTGGGCGTGGGGCCCGCCGTAGACCGCCAGGATGGCCGGATACTTCTTGGCCGGATCGAAGCCCTGGGGCTTGAGGATCTCGTAGTACAGGGTCTCGCCGTCCGAGGCTTTCAGCGTGCCGTATTCCGGCGTCGGCAGGGTCGGGGCATAGGGCCAGTAGGGGTGACCCTCGGCCAGCCGGTTCTCCTCGATCCAGCGCACACGCTTGCCGGCGGCCGTGTAGAGGGCCGTCTGGGGCGGGGTCTTGGGATCGTCATAGGTCGCGGCGAAGGCGCCGCCGGTGTCGGCCACCTTGGCCGTCCACCAGCCGCCGGCCGGGGTCAGGGCCTTGGGCTCGCCAGGCTTGGAATAGCTCACCTCGTAGATGCGGCGCTCCAGGGGCGTGTCCTTCGAGGCGGCGAAGATGGCGACCTTGCGGGCCTCGTCCACGCCTTCCAGCCCGGCCATCGGCCAGTCACCCTTGGTGATCTGGGCGATCAGCTTGCCGTCGGCGGCGTGGCGATAGAGGTGGCGGTTGCCGTCCTTCTCCGACGACCACAGGAACGAGCCGTCCTTCAGCGGACGGAAGTCGTCGCTGATCTCGATATAGTGCGGGTCGGTATCGGTCAGGATCGTCTTGCCCGCGCCGGTGACTGCGTCGAAGGCGATCAGGTCCAGGGTCTTCTGGTCGCGTGACAGGCGCTGGGCGTAGACGGTCTTGCCGTCGGCCGACCAGTCGACGCGGGCCAGATAGATGTCCTTGTTGGCGCCCAGGTCCAGCTTGCGGATCTGGCCTGAGGTCAGGTCGCGGACGAAGAGCTCCACCACGGCGTTGGGACGGCCGGCGCGCGGATAGCGCTGCTCGACCACGGTGGCGCCGCGCGGGCCGATGTCGGCGCGCGGCACGACGTCGACGGTGCTCTCGTCGACGCGGGTATAGACAATGCGGCTCTCATCGGGGCTCCACCAGTAGCCGGTGAAGCGGTCCAGCTCTTCCTGCACGACGAACTCGGCGACGCCGAACGACAGCGTATCCTTGCCCTCGGTGGTCAGGGCCGTCTCGGACCCGCCGGAGACGGGCTTGATGTAGAGGTTCTGGTCTCGGACGTAGGAGACGAAGCCGCCCTTGGGCGAGACCTTGGCGTCGACCTCGTCGCCGGGCGTTTCAGTCAGGCGGGTGACCTTGCCGTCGGCGACGCTGTCCAGATAGAGGTCGCCGTCCAGCGGGACCAGGATGAAGCGGCCCTGCTTGTCCCAGCTGTATTCGACGATGCCGCGCGCCGAGACGCGGGCCCGTTCGCGGCGGGCCTTCTCGGCTTCCGACAGCTCCTTGGCGCCCGACGACAGGGCCGCCGAGTCGATCAGGCGGTAGGGCTCGCCGCCCTTCACGTCGGCCGCCCACAGGTCCTGGACGTTGGCCGCTTCCGGCTTGGCCTTCAGGTAGGTGACGCGCTTGCCGTCCGGCGACAGGGCCACGCCCTTGGCCGTCGGGCCCGACAGCGCCGGATCGGCGAAGATGCGTTCCGGGGTGAGTTTTTCCGCCATGGCCGGCGTCGAGAGGGCGAGGACGGCCGCGAGCGCCGTCAGCGAGGGGCTTTTCATGGCGCGGGACGCTATGCGCCAGCGTCGCCGTTGTCAGCAGGGAAGTTGTTTCAGCGCCGCAACGACGGACCCGTTACCGGCAGACGCTCTCCAGCGCCTTCAGGTCGATCGGCAAAGGCGGAACCGGCAGGCCCTTTGCGCGCAGGGCGTCCTCCAGGGTGGTGGGCTGCGGCGGCAAACTGGGATCGACGTCGGTTTTATAGAACGGATGGCTCTCGGCCTTTTCCAGGGTGGTGAAGCCGTAGCCCTTGTCCTGGTAGAGCTTGAACAGCCGGGTCGCCATGCGGGCCTCGAAGGCGCCGCCGTGCATCAGCAGGACATAGGGAATGTCCTCACCGTACAGGGTCTTGGCCATGTCGCGCGAGCGGTCGGCGACGGCGGCCGCGCCGTCCAGGTAGCGCCTTTCCAGGTCGGCGATCGCGGCCTGGTCGCCCTTGGCCACGCAGCGGGCGTAGGGATCGCTGAAGGCCCAATCGCCGAAGCTCATGGTCACGCTGGCGATCCTGTAGTGGTTGGCCGCCAACCAGCTTCGCACTGCCAGGCGCTTCTCGGGCGTGTCGCCCTCCGACAGGAACGGATAGCGCAGCCAGCGCCAGTCCTGGCCCGCCATCAGGTCCTTCAGCATGGGCTCGTTCTGGGCGGTCTCGGCGATGAACTGCTCGGCCGTCAGGCTGGCGATGTTCTTGTGCGACCAGGTGTGGTTGCCCAGCGGCTGGCCGGCCTCGCGCCACAGCTTCAGGGCCGCGTCCGAGCCGGGCTCGCGCTCGGTCTGGACGCCGTTGATGAAGCCGAACGCCGGCGCCTTGGCGTCGGCGGAGGCCTTCAGCAGGTCGGCGGCGACCTGGACGCGGGTCACGCCCGGCGGCAGGGCCGCGTGGGCGGGCAGGTCGTCCCAGGTGAAGGCGATTACGGGCTTTTCAGCAGCTTGGGCGGTGGTGGCGATCAGAGCGAGGGCTGCGGCGAGCACGATGCGCATGGACTATTTGCTCTCGAACAGGCTGAGCGGAATCGCGTCCGCCATGGCCTTGTAACCGGCCAGGTTGGGGTGAAGGCCGTCATTGTCATAGGCCGGCAGCAGGAAGGTGGGGCGGCCCGGATCGCGCAGGGCCTTGTCCCAGTCGATGACGCCGTCGAAGGTCCCCGGCGCGCGGATGAAGGCGTTGATCGCCTGGCGGTCGGCCTCGCTTTCGGGACCGGGGTGGTAATAGGCCGAGCCGGCATAGGGCAGGATGGTCGCGCCGATGACCTTGATCCCGCGCGCGTGGGCTCTGGTGATCATCTGGCGATAGGCGGCGATGACCTGCGCGACCAGGACTTTGTGCGCCTCGGGCGTGGCGGGGGCGTCGCGGGTCAGGGTCCCCAGGTCGTTGACGCCTTCCAGCAGGATCACGTGGGTGACGCCTGACTGCGAGAGCACGTCCCGCTCGAACCGGGCCAGGGCGTTGGGGCCCAGGCCGTCCAGCAGCACGCGGTTGCCGCCGATGCCTAGGTTCAGCACGCCGATGTTCCGGCCCTTCAGCCGCTCGATCAGACCGTCGGTCCAGCGCAGGTTGGTGTTGGGCTGGACGCCGTAGCCGTCGGTGATGCTGTCGCCGAACGCGACGATGGCGGCGGCCTTCCTGGCGGAGACCACGTCGACGCTGGCGATCTGGAGCCAGCGGTCGGCGGTCTTGGCCCCCGGCAGGTCGGCGTCGGCCGTGTGGTCGCCGGCCAGGACGTACGAGGTCGCCCGCGAGCCGGGGTGGCCGGTCTGGATGCTGGGCGCGGCGGCGTAGTGCAGGCTGATGGCCAGGCTGGTCAGCGGCGCGACCTTCAGCGCGACCGGATCCGACCAGTAGTCGGCGCCGGCCGGAATAGTCACCTCGGTCCGGCCCGAGAACGTCAGGGCGCGGTCGGTGGCCGGGTCGATGCGGGCGGAGTTCAGCGCCGCCGAGACCGCGACCCGCGCGGCCTTGAGGGTCAGGGGCTGGGTCCCGAAGGCGTTGGACAGACGGACCCGGATCTTGTCGCCGCCGATCGACAGCCGCACGACCTGGCGCAGGGTGGCGTCTGGGTAGTCCTGCGGATCGAGGCTGTTCTTGGCGTCCGGCGCCATCTGGGCGCTGGCCCAGGCGCCGACCCACTTCGGCGTCTCGGCGTGGACGGGCAGGGCGAGCGCCAGGGCCAGACCAAAGGCGGCAAAAGCCGGCCGCGCGAACATCTTCATCGACGCTTCTCTCCCGCTCCGACTTGCTGCCGGTAGCGGTAACATTGGTATGACCTCTAGGCCGCGTCGTAAAGCGTCGAGCACGAAAACCGCGTCAAGTCGCCGCGCTCGATAGGAATCGCTTGCATCTACACCTGTGTTAGCGCTACCAACATCCCGTGAGGCGCCGAGCGCCTCTGCCCTTCCTGGGCGTTTCCTCCCTATAACTTTCAGCCCGGTCGTTTTGGCCGGGCTTTTCTTTTGCCCCAGACTCGGCTTCAGGCGGTGGTTTCCGGGGCGAGAAAGGCCGTGTCCTCGGCCTGTTTCGCGCGGCCCAGCCGCTCGGCGGACAGGATCGCCGCCAGCATGGCCAGCGCCAGGACGCCGACGCAGACGCCCAGCCCCTGCCAGCCCCATCGCCCCACGACCAGCCCGCCCAGCGGCGGTCCGATCAGCGCGCCGCCGGCCCCGAACTGGGTCAGGAGGCCGTTGGCGGCGGCGATGCGGGGATCGTCGGGCGACGTCGCGCCGGCCAGGCTGGGCAGGCGGGCGAAGACCAGCGGCGAGGCGACCCCGCTCAGCAGCAGGGCCAGGCCGGCGACCAGGGTGACGGCCACGGCGTTTCCGGCGACGGCCGGGTGGAAGATCAGCGGCGCGATCGCGGCCGTGGCCAGCAGCGCCGGGATGACCGTGGCGACCACGCGGCGCGGCGCGGAGGGCGCGCCGTGCAGGATGCGCACCGCGATGGCCGAGGCGGGCAGGGCGGTCAGCGACACCAGGCCCGTGGCCAGGCTGGCGCTCGCCAGCGACGCGCCGACGCGCTCGATCAGGAAGCTGGGCAGCAGCATGGTCAGGGCGCAGACGAAGACGGTGTATATGCCAAAGCCGAAGGTCACCACCACGGCCGCCGGATGCGGCAGGACCATCCTGGCCGCGCCGCGGCCGCTGGTCCTCTGCCGGGCCGCCGAGACCAGGCCCAGGGCGCAAAGGCCCGCCCACAGGAGAAGCGCGATCTTCGGGCTGGTCAGGGCGACGGCCACGCCGGTCACGCCGCTGCCCAGGGCGACGCCGACGGGAACGAAGGTGCTCCACAGCGCCAGGGCGGGACCCCGGATGCGTTCGGGCGCAATGGCGACGATCATGGTCGGGGCGGCGATGACCACCAGGACATAGCCCAGCCCCTCGACCGCCCGGGCGGCGAACAGCAGGGCGACGTTCGGCGCCAGGGCCTCGACGACGCTGGCGGCCAGCAGAACCGAAAGGCCCGCCAGCAGGAAGCGGCGGCCGCCGAAGCGGCCCAGGGCCAGGCCGCCGACGACGCCGAACACCGCGCCGCCGATCTCCAGCAGCGACACCAGCAGGCCGACCTGCGCCAGCGACAGGTGGAAGGTCTCGCGCAGCACCGGCGCCAGGACGGCGATCTTGGGCAGTTGCGCGGCGGCCAGCACCCCGATCAGCCAGAGCGCGACGATGTTTAGCCATGTCCGGATCATGCCGCTGCATAGGGCGGTCCGCCCGCGCGCGACACGTAAAAATTATACGCGCGGGCTTAGCCGGCGATCGTGGTCGCCAGGCGTCCGATACGGCCGTCTGAGAGCGGGATGGTCTCCCATTGCAGCAGGCCGGGCTGGACCGGGACCTCGGCGCTGTCGTTGGCGCCGGTGCGGAAGCAGGTCCGCTGATAGGGCCGCTCGAACCAGCCGCTGTCGGCCAGGCCGTCCTCGGCCATGGCGATCTCGGGACTGGCGAAGCGCCAGAGCGAGGTGTCGAGATAGGTTTCCAGGTCGATGTTCCAGGTGGCCGCGCGGCTGGGTGAGGCGGCCAGCAGCCGGTGGGTGGCGTCGCAGACCAGGTGCACGGGCAGGGTCGAGGTCGTGACCAGCCGCTTGAGAACGGCGTCGCCGCCATGGTCGGCGCGCGCGGCGATCATGGCGGTGATGCGCTGGCGATGGGCCTCGTCCGGCTCCTGCGCGCCGCTTTCCCAGCGCGACACGGTCGCCTGCGAGACCGCCAGCAGCTCGGCCAGGTGGCCCTGCTTGACGCTGTTGAGGCGACGGAACCGGCGCAGCGCTCGCCCGACGGGAAGATCGTGCAACATGTCCAAGGTTAGCCGGGACGCACGGTCGGGCCAAGCATCGCCTTATTTGATCTGCGATATTGCAAATCAGTCGCAAAAGCTATACCCGCCGCCGGACCTTCGCTGTCCGGATCCGCCCATGTCGTCTCAAGTCCTCCGCGCCCATCGCCTGGCCGCCGTCTCCCTGCTGGCCCTGGCCTGCGCTGGTGCCGCGCACGCCCAATCGGGAAGGGCCGACACCGACGTCGACCAGATCGTGATCACCGCCGCGCGCACCAACCTGCCGGCCAGCGCCCTGCCGCTGACGGTGGACGTGGTCGATAACGAGGCCCTGTCGCAGCAGGTGGCGGTCAGCGGTTCGATCGTCGACGCCATCTCGACCCTGTCGCCGTCGTTCTCGCCCACGCGCCAGAAGCTGTCGGGCTCGGGCGAGACCCTGCGCGGCCGCTCGCCGCTGTACGCCATCAACGGTATTCCGCAGTCGACCCCGATCCGCGACGGCTCGCGTGACGGCTATACGATCGACCCGTTCTTCATCGACCGCGTCGAGCTGATCTACGGCTCCAACGCTCTGCAGGGCATCGGCGCCACCGGCGGCGTGGTCAACCAGGTGACGGTCGGCCCGCCCAAGGACGACGGCGTCTCGGGCAAGGTGCTGGTCCAGTCGACCCTGGCCGGCAAGCTGGGCGACGCGGTCGGCGGCAAGGTCGCGGGCCTGGTCGGCTGGCGGGAGCAGGCCTTCGACGCCACGGTCGGCGTCGCTTATGACGCGCGCGGCGCCTTCTACGACGCCCACGGCCGCCGCATCGGCATGGACAACACCCAGGGCGATGTCCAGGATTCCAAGACCCTGTCGATCTTCGGCCGCTTCGGCTGGCAGGTCTCGCCCAGCACGCGCCTGGACGTGGTGGCCAACCGCTTCGAGCTGAAGGGTGACGGCGACTACGTGACCATCACCGGCACGGCCGCCGCCCCGACCGACGGCAATCGGACCACCCGCCTGCCGTCGACGGCCTATCGCGGCGTGCAGCCCGGCACGCCGGCCTCGGGCCGGGTCGAGACCCTGTCGGCCGCGCTGGTCAACGACGATCTCTACGGCGGCGTGCTGAACGCCCAGGTCTTTTTCAACCGCACGCGCGACACGTTCGGCGGCGACAAGAACGCCACCTTCCAGGACGTCAGCATCGCCCCGTCGGGCACGCTGTTCGACCAGTCCTCGAACCGCTCGCGCAAGCTGGGCGCGCGCGCCAGCTACGAGCGCGCTGTGCCGGGGATTGAGGGCCTGACCGCCACCGCCGGCCTGGACGCCCTGACCGACACGACCTCGCAGGTCCTGACCGCCACCGGCCGCGCCTGGGTGCCGCCGACCAAGTTCAACAGCGTCGCGCCCTTCGTGCAGGGCAACTATGCTCTCTTCGACGGCAAGCTGCGCCTGGCCGGCGGCGTGCGTTTCGAGAACGTCGAGCTGAAGGTCAACGACTTCACGACCCTGGCCTTCTACGGCTCGCGCAAGGTCGGCGGTGGCAATCCCGACTTCAAGGCGACCCTGGCCAATGGCGGCGTGGTGTTCGAGCCGGCCAAGGGTGTGCGCGTTTACGGCAGCTACGCTGAGGGCTACACCGTGCCGGACGTCGGCCGCATCCTGCGGGCCATCAACGTCGCCAATGTCGACGTCGACACCTATCTGGCCGTCGAGCCGATCGTGTCGAACAACCGCGAACTGGGCGCGGAGCTGAAGCGCGGCCCGTTCGACGCCAGCGTCGCCTATTTCTGGTCCTCGTCGAAGCTGGGCCAACTGCTGGTCAAGAACGCCGGCGGCATCTTCGACGTCCAGCGCCAGCGCGTGGCGATCGAGGGCCTGGAGGTCAATGTGAAGGCCAGGACCCCGATCCCGGGCCTGGAGGTCTCGACCGGCTACGCCCGCCTGCGTGGCGAGACCGACACCAACGCCGATGGCAAGGTCGACACCGACCTGGACGGCGCCAACATCTCGCCCGACCGCCTGAACCTGGCCGCCGACTACCAGACGGGCAAGTGGGCGCTGCGTGTCCAGGCGCAGAAGTATATCTCGCGGAACATGCAGAACGCGCTCGTGAAGGACGACTTCGAGGGCTACACGGTCGTCGACGCCTTCGTGCGTTACGCCCTGCCGGTCGGGGCCGTGTCGCTGGGCGTCCAGAACCTCTTCGACAAGCAGTACCTGACCTACTATTCGGACACCGTCCTGCCGACCAAGGACAAGATCTACGCCGGCCGGGGCCGCACCGCGACGATCGGCTGGGAAGCCCGCTTCTGATGAAGACCCTGCGCCTGCTGCACCGCTGGACCGGCGGCCTGATCGGCCTGCTGCTGGCGCTCCTGGGCTTCACCGGCGCGCTGCTGGTGCACGAGGACGCCTTCCTGCGCGCCACCGTGCCCCACGCCGCCGACGCCCAGCGGCAGGACACGGCGACCCTGGCGGCGATGGCCACCAAGGTGTTCGCCGAGCGGGACCGTCCGCGCTCGATCGTGCTGGCGACGGAACGGATGGGCCTGAACAAGCTGTCCTACAAGACGGCGGAGCAGGCGGCCTACGCCGACCAGGACGGAAACATCGTCCAAGCCTGGACCTCGAACTGGGCGCGGCCCGAGGCCTGGCTGTTCGACTTCCACCACCACCTGTTCAACGGCGACACGGGCGAGATCATCGGCGGGATCGCCGGCCTGGCGGGCCTGGGCTTCGTGGTCACGGGCCTCCTCCTGTGGTGGCCGACGCGGCGGATGTTCCATGTCCGCCTCTGGCCCCGGGTGATGAAGCGGGCGGCGATCGTCCACCATCACCGCGACCTGGGCGTGCTGATCGCGCCGCTGCTGATCCTGTCGCTGACCACCGGCGCGGCCATGAATCTGAAGTGGTTCTCGCTAGGCCTGCGCGCGCCGTTCACGTCGCCGGCGGCGATGGACAAGGCCTCGGCCGCGCCCAAGATCAAGGGCGGCAAGCTGGCCAAGGATCTCGACTGGCGCGGGGTGATCGGCCAGGCCCAGGCGCGTTTCCCCGGCGCCGAGGTGCGGACCATCGGTCTGCCGCAGAAGGCGGGCGGGCTCGTCTCGATCCGCCTGCGCCAACAGAAGGAATGGCTGCCCAACGGCCGGAGCATGGCCTGGTTCGATCCGGCGACCGGCGCGATGGTCGCCAGCCGCGACGCCCTGGCCCTGCCGCTGGGCTCGCGGATCGCCAACGCCGACTATCCGCTGCACGCGGCCAAGGTCGGCGGGCTGGCCTATCGCCTGGTGATGACGATCTCGGGCCTGACGCTCACCCTGCTGGGCACGCTGGCGGTGGTGACCTTCTGGGGTAATCCGGCCGGGACTCCCAAGCGCAGGAAGCTGAAGGCGAAGGCCGCCGCGAAGCCGGTCGGCGAGGCCTTGACCTGAGTCACCGCTTCGCCGTTCATGACATCTCCGGCCATGCCGAAATCGCGAGGACGCCTGATGAACAAGACCGCCGTCCTCGGGGGACCTATTGGGATCATCGCCGGAATCATTCTCGGCGCGCTGATCGACAACATGGCGATCGGCGTTCTGGTCGGCTTGGCCCTTTGCTTCGGCATCGTGAAGATAAGCCGCGACAAGTCGTAGGTTCGGACGTCCCCGTCGCGCACGAAAAAGGCCGGGAGGTTCCCCTCCCGGCCTTCGTCGTTTCGATCCCGAAGGATCCCTAGAACTTCTTCTTCACCGACAGGTAGAACTGACGCGGCGGAGCGGGCAGCACCGTCATGGCCTCGCCGGTCGGGTCGCTGTTGACGAAGCCGCCCGAGCCGATGGTCGACAGGTAGTCCTTGTCGGTCAGGTTGGTGATGTTGGCCTGGACCTCCAGGCCCTTGCCCCAGCCTTCGCCCTCGAAGCGGTAGCCCAGGGTCAGGTCGGCCACCGTGGTCGAGGGCGCCTGGCCGCCGACGTTCTCGTAGGTGTAGTAGCGCTTGTCGGTATAGGCCACGCCCAGCTTGCCGAAGAAGCCGGCCTGGTCGAACGCCAGCTCGCCCTTGAAGATGTTCTTGGGCGTGTTGACGACGGTCTTGCCCTTGGTGCGGACCGTGACCTTGCCCGTGCCGTCCAGCACGTCGTCCTCGTACTTGGAGTCGTTGTAGGTGTACGCGCCGTAGAGGCTCCAGGCGTCGGTCAGGCGGAACGTGCCGGCCAGTTCGACGCCCTTGGTCTCGACCGAGCCGACGTTCGACAGCACGGCCGGCAGGCCCAGGATCGGCGAGGCGGTGTTGGCCGCCAGCAGGCGGTTGTCGAAGGCCACGTGATAGACGGCGGCCACGCCCTGGAAGCGCTGGGTGCGATAGCGCGCGCCCAGTTCGAAGGTCTTGGAGCTTTCCGGCTTCAGGGTCTTGGCGACGTAGTCGACCACGGTCTGGCTCTGCGAGCCGAACGGACCGGCCGTCGCCGCCGAAACGAAGGCGCCCATGTTCTCGGTGTAGCCGCCGAAGGCCTCGAGGTCGGGGCTGATCTTCCAGACGAAGCCGGCCTGCGGCAGGAAGGTGTCCTTGCTCTCGATCTGACCCGACAGGGCGCTGCCGACCACGGTCTTGACGTTGTTGGTGACCTTGATCGACTTGAAGCCGAAATTGACCTTGAAGGCGTCGCTGATCGTCCACTCGTCTTCGAGGTGGCCGGTCGTGGTCTTGGTCTCGAAGCGGTACTGCCACTGGGTGAAGAACGGGTTGTCCTGGAAGTCCAGCGGATCGCGCGACGGGGCGGCGGCCGTCTCGGCGTAGAAGCGGCGGGCCTGGTTGAAGTTGTTGACCTCGTGCCAGAAGCCGCCGCTCAGGCGGTGGGCGCCGACATCGACCGTCAGGCCGGCGATGATCCCGCCTCGGTCGATGTCGTACTCGGTGGTGCGGATCGACAGCGGGGCGGCGGTCGAGCCGGCCACGCCAAAGCCGGGGCTGGCCAGGTACGGCGTGTACCACAGGCCCTGGCCCTTGTTCTTGTGCTGGTAGGCGGTGGCGTCCAGCTTGATGTGGTCGGTTACGTCCAGGTTCAGCGCCGCGCCGTAGAGGTCGTCGTCACGCACGCCGGCGCCGGCGTAGTAGGCGTCGTCCACCGTCTTGAACGGGGCGGGCAGGGCGGTCCCGGTCTGGTAGGCGCGGGCGGCGGCCACGGCCAGGGCCCAGTTCGGCTGGGTGTTGTCCCAGTCGCGGCCGAGACGCTTGATCATCTCGAACGACATGTCCTGGTAGTCCTGCTCGCGGCGTTCCGAGCGGTGGTAGAAGCCCGACAGCTCGCCGCGATCGCCCAGCGGCATGACCAGCTTGGCGTCGTACTGGCGCTGCTTCTGCTCGCCGCCGCCCTTCCACTTGTCGGCCTTCTGGTCGGCGATCGAGACGTAGCCGCGCAGGCCGCCCAGTTGCTCGATCTCGCCCGTCTCGAAGCGGCCGAACACGCGGTGCATGCTGTCCGAGCCGCCGGTGACGTCGATCTCGCCGCCCAGCGTCGACTGCGGGTCGCGCGAGAAGAACTGCAGCGTGCCGCCCAGGTTCGAGGTCGAGGCCGTGCCGAGCGCGCCCGCGCCTTGGGCCAGGTCGACGCGGCCGATGTTTTCCGAGGCGATGGCGCGGCTGATGTGCAGGCCGTTGTGGTTGCCGTAGCTCATGTCGCCCAGCGGCACGCCGTCCAGGGTGAAGCCCAGCTGGTTCTGGTTGAAGCCGCGGATCGAGATGCGGGCCGACCACTCGTAGGCGCCGAACGCGTCGGCCGACTGGAAGGTGACGCCCGGCAGCTTGTCGATCGCCTTCAGGGCGCTGGTCCCGGCGGCTTCCAGGCCGATGGCGTCGTCCTTCAGCGTCTGGATCTGGCGGCTCTGGCCCTGGCCGATGACGATGACGGCGTCGACGTCGGTGTTCTCGGCGGGCGCGGCGGCCGGCGCGGCGTCGGCGGCGGTCTCGGCGGAGAAGGCCGGAGCGGCCGTCACAATCAGGAGCGCGCCGGCGGCGGCGCCCAGCATCAGGTGGTTCTTCATCGATTTTTCCCCATGCCGACGCGGAGAGTCGCCGACCTGGGAAGCTCGGCTAACAGCGGTCGACGACGAGGCGGCGACGGTTCCGTGTCGCCTGTTCGACACTGACGCGACGGCTCGATGACGGTCGGCCGCGACGGAACTGTCCGCCGCGATTGCGCGAAGCCGCCCGGACCGCTATTTCAGCGCCCAATCCCCGAAACCCTCGTCCAGCGAGAACGCGAGCCCTCATGGCGCAGCAATACATTTTCCAGATGCAGGGCCTGACCAAGGCCTATCCCGGCGGCAAGAAGGTCTTCGAGAACATCTGGCTGTCGTTCTATTCCGACGCCAAGATCGGCGTGGTCGGCGTCAACGGCTCGGGTAAGTCCACCCTGCTGAAGGTCATGGCGGGCCTGGACAAGGAATTCTCGGGCGAGGCCAAGGCCGCCGACGGCATCAAGCGCGGCTATCTCCCGCAGGAGCCGGTGCTGGATCCGACGCTCGACGTCTGGGGCAACGTCATCGCCGACTGCGAAGACAAGAAGATCTTCGACAAGTACAACGCCCTGGCGGCCCAGCTCGGTGAGGAATACACCGACGAGCTGATGGAGGAGATGACCAAGCTCCAGGAGATCATCGACGCCCGCGACCTGTGGGACATCGACTCCAAGGTCGAGATGGCCATCGACGCCCTGCGCTGCCCGCCCAACGACGCCAACATCGAAAGCCTGTCGGGCGGTGAAAAGCGCCGCATCGCCCTGGCCCGCCTGCTGCTCAGCAAGCCCGACATGCTGCTGCTCGACGAACCGACCAACCACCTGGACGCCGAGTCGGTGGCCTGGCTGCAGCACCACCTGGAAGAGTTCCCGGGCTGCGTCATCCTGGTGACCCACGACCGCTACTTCCTGGACCAGGTCACCAAGTGGACCCTGGAGCTGGATCGCGGCAAGGGCATCCCCTACGAGGGCAACTACTCCGGCTGGCTGGAGCAGAAGCAGAAGCGCGTCGTCCAGGAGCAGTCGGAATCGGAAGCCCGCCAGCGCGCGCTCACCCGCGAACTGGAATGGGTCCGCAGCTCGCCCAAGGCTCGTCAGTCCAAGTCGAAGGCCCGTCTGGCCAGCTACGAGGAAATGGTCGCCGCGCAGGAGAACGCCCGCGCCGCCCAGACCCAGGCCCACATCCAGATCCCGCCCGGCCCGCGCCTGGGCAACCTGGTGCTGGAAGTCTCGGGCCTGGAAAAGGAATATGGCGAGAAGGTCCTGTTCAAGGACCTGTCGTTCCGCCTGCCGCCGAACGGCATCGTCGGCGTCATCGGTCCGAACGGCGCCGGCAAGTCGACCCTGTTCAAGCTGATCACCGGCCGCGAGCAGCCCGACGCCGGCACGGTCAAGGTCGGCGAGACCGTCAAACTCTCGTACGTCGACCAGTCGCGCGACGCCCTCGACCCGAACAAGACCATCTGGGAAGAGATCAGCGGCGGCACCGACGTGATGATCGTCGGCAAGCGCGAGATCAACTCCAGAGCCTATGTCGGCAGCTTCAACTTCAAGGGCGGCGACCAGCAGAAGAAGGTCGGCCTGCTGTCGGGCGGTGAGCGCAACCGCGTCCACCTGGCCAAGACCCTGGCCACCGGCGGCAACCTGCTGCTGCTCGACGAACCGACCAACGACCTGGACATCGAGACCCTGCAGGCCCTGGAAGAGGCGCTCGAAGAGTTCGCCGGCTGCGCCGTGGTCATCAGCCACGATCGCTGGTTCCTGGACCGCCTGGCGACCCACATCCTGGCCTTCGAGGGCGACAGCCACGTCGAATGGTTCGAGGGCAACTTCGAGATGTACGAGGAAGACAAGAAGCGCCGCCTGGGCGCCGACAGCCTGATCCCCAAGCGCATCAAGTTCCAGAAGTTCGCGCGGTAAGCGGCGCTTCCATCAATCGACGACGAGGGCGGCTCGCAAGAGCCGCCCTTTGTCATTTTAAGGCGTCTGCGCCGCTGGCGCGATTGACGATAGACTACAATCCTGGGCAGATCGTGATTCAATTTTAGGTGGCGTTCGCTTCTTGCTCGATCCGCGCGCGCCCACAGCAATTGGGGGTCCGACGTGGCGGAACTTGTTGGCACGACAGGCAACGACACGCTGGTCGGGACCTTTGCCGCCGACAGCCTTTTCGGCCTGGAAGGCGATGACACGCTCAAGGGCGGTGATGGCGCGGATGTCCTGGATGGCGGCGATGGCGGCGACCTGCTGGATGGTGGCGAAGGCTACGACTACGCCAGCTACGCGGCGGCTTCCTCCGGCGTCACGGTCAGCCTCGCGCTCACGGGGCCCCAGGTCACGGGAGGCGCCGGCGCCGACACGCTGACCGGCATCGAGGGGCTGAGGGGATCGGCCTTCGACGACCGGCTGACCGGCGATGACGGCGCCAATGTCCTGCGAGGGAATGCAGGGAACGACACCCTGGCGGGAGGCGCCGGAGACGACACGCTGATCGGCGGCGCGGGCGACGATGTGCTCGATGGCGGCGCGGGATTCGACTATGCCGAGTACAGCGACGCCAGAAGCGGCGTGACGGTCAGCCTGGCGCTGACAGGACCGCAGGCGACGGGCGGTTCGGATACCGACACTCTGATTGGTGTCGAAGGTCTCAAGGGATCGAACTATGCCGATACGCTGACCGGCGACGCCGGCGCCAACAAGATCTTCGGCGGCTATGGCGACGACACCTTGCGCGGAGGCGCGGGGGACGACTTGGTGGATGGTGGTCAGGGCGCGGACGTCATCGATGGGGGCGACGGCTTCGACTGGGTCGATTACAGCGCGGACTTCGACCACTACGCGCTGAACATCGACCTATCCTTGACCGGGCCACAGACGGCCGATCGGGAACGCGACACGCTCCTCAATATCGAGGGCGTCATTGGGACCAATTCCAGTGACGTACTGAAGGCGGGGACGGGGGGATCGACCCTCCTGGGACGCGGCGGCGCGGACACTCTTTATAGCGGCGTCGGCGACGACACGCTGGACGGTGGGGACGGCGACGACGTTTTCTATCTGAGCATCGGGGCCGACAAGGTGACCGGCGGGGCCGGGACGGACACGATCCACTTCGTCGCCAGCTCGGCGGCCCTCAACCTTGATCTTTCCGCGCTATGGTCCACTGGCCAGTTCATCCAGGGCGGCCTGTCGATCACACAGGTCGAGGCCCTCGGCTCGGTCACCGGCGGAAACCTCAACGACACGGTCGTTGTCGGCGATGCCTATACGGGCGTGGTGACGCTTGCGGGTGGCGGTGGCGATGATGTCCTGACGGGCGGTGGCGGCAACGATACGCTGACCGGCGGCGCGGGCGATGACGTGCTCAAAGGCGGCCTGGGGCAAGACACCCTGACGGGAGGAGGGGGGCGAGACAGCCTGGATGGCGGGGCGGGCGACGACACGCTGATCATCGATCTCGCCGACGGCGCGATCGACGGCGGCGCTGGAAACGACACCCTGACCTTCGACTGGACCGGCGCGGCCGCCCTGGCGCTGGACATCGACCTTACGAACATGTGGTCGGGCGGCGCAGGCTTGGTGAACGGGATGCAGATCCGCGGGATCGAGCACGTCTCCCGCTTCACCGGCAGCGCTTCGGCTGACCGCGTTGTCTTCGGCGCCGGGATCAGCGACGGACTGGTCGGCCTCAGCGTAGACCTGGCCGACGGTGACGACTACGCCTCGGGCGGCGTGGGCAATGACAATCTGGCCGGCGGCAACGGTGACGATACCCTGTACGGCGGTGCGGGCCACGATAGCCTCAGCGGCGGCGCCGGCGCGGACAAGCTGTACGGCGGTGACGGCAATGACACGCTGGTCGCCAGCAGCAATGACACGATTGACGGCGGGGCTGGCTTCGATCTGCTCTTCTTCGCCACCGACGTCACCGGCCCGGCCATGAACCTGGACCTGCGCGCGGTCTGGGGCGGCGGCGTAGGGACGTACAACGGCGGCACGATCGTCAATGTCGAGAACGTCCACGACATCAACGGCACCAATAGCAACGACGTCCTTCTGATCGGCAGCGGCGTCATCCCGGTGGACGACTACTACGCCTATGTCGGTCGGGAGACCTTCCTTGGCATGATCATCCACGGTTACGGCGGCGACGACACGATCGAGGGATCGGGCGGCGGCGACAAGATCTATGGGGATGTCGGGAACGACAAGCTGTCGGGTCTGCACGGTGATGACACGCTGGTCGGCGGTGCGGGCGATGACATCCTGGATGGCGGCGACGGCACGGACACCGCCGATTATTCGCAGAACTACGGGACGGCCTCGAACTATACTTGGAGCCAGAACAGCGACGGTTCGTGGACGGTCAGGGACCTGCGCGCCAACGAATATTCGTCGGGTGTCGACACGCTGAAGGGCATTGAGCGCCTGAGGTTCGAGGACAAGATCGTCGATCTGCTGTCGTCCGGCGTGATCGCCGGGTCAGATGGTCCGGACGGTCTCGTCGGTACGTCCGGCAACGACGTCTTCCGGGCCGGCGGCGGCGCGGATTGGATCAACAGCAGCGCTGGCGATGATATCTATGACGGCGGTGACGGCGTCGACATCGTCGGCTTCAGTAGCGCGCCTGTCGGCGTCGCCGTCGATCTGGCCCTTGCCGGGGCGCAAGACACCGGCGAGGGGCGGGATACCTTCATCAGCATCGAGAGCCTCGCGGGAGGACGTTTCAACGACGCCCTGCGCGGTGATGGCGGCGCCAACCAGTTGGATGGTTACGCCGGTGACGATGTCATCGAAGGGCGCGGCGGCGACGACAATATCAATGGCGGAGCAGGCAACGATATCCTGCGCGGAGGCGCTGGATATGACATCCTGACAGGCGGCTCGGGGAACGATCAGATCTCCGGGGATGAGGGTGACGACTTCATCTCGATCTCCTCCGAAACCACCTACGAGCCAGGGGGCGACAATGTCGTCGATGGCGGGGACGGTTTCGACACCCTCGCCGCGATCTATTTCAGGGAAGGCGTCTCTATCGATCTAAGCCGCGCCGACCGGCAGGCGGTCGCCACCGGCACCTGGGTGACGCTCAACAGCATCGAGAACCTGACTGGCTCCGTTGGCGCCGACCACCTGACCGGTAATGCTGTTGGCAATGTGATCTCTGGATGGGATGGCGACGACATTATCGATGGCGGCGCGGGCTACGATCTCGTCGTGATGCGCGGACGCAGCACCGACTTCCTCATGACCTGGACAGGCGACAGCTGGAAGATTTCCGACCAGCGCGCCCAGGCCGGAAATGTGGATTTCGATGGCGTCGATACGGTGCGGAACGTCGAGGTTATCCGCTTCAGCGACAAGACGATCGATCTCACGACGTTCGCAGGCGGGAACATCCTCCGCTCGACAGGGAGGACCACCGAGACGTTTCTGGGCGACGTGACCACGCGGTTGTCGGCCAATACGATCACCGGCGGCCAGGCGATCGGCGAAATCATCAAGGCCGCCGGGGCCACGACCTCGGTCGCGACGCTGTCCTACGAGTTCTTCACCGGCACGGTTCCGAGCCAGGGCGGCGTAGACTATCTGGTCTCGCCGACCGGGCCGAACGGCAACAATCTCAACAGCGCCTACTACCAGGGCTTCAACCTGGAGAACCGCTACATCAACTTCGCGGTGAACCTGGGCAAGATCGGCGAGGGCAAGGAGGCGTTCACGGCCAAGTACGGCGGCCTGAGCCTCTTCGACGCCACGCGCGAGGCCTACAAGACCATTTTCGGCGCCGCGCCGACGGACGCCAAGATCCACGCGATGATCGACACGCGCGCGGACTATTTCGCGGTCTATGGCGGCGATGGCCCGAACGGCGTCGGGACGAAGGCGGCGATGGTCGGCTGGCTGCTGGCCGAGGCGCAGAAGGCCGACCTGGGCGTCATGGTCCGGTCCAATGACGCCTGGCTCACCGACCTGGCGGACGGCTCGGCGCCGTTCGCGATCGACATCCTCGATCCGGCCAAGGGCTACTACAAGGCCGACTTCATCTTCGGCGGCTAATCGCCCGGGACGGCGCGAGGCCGTCCCGGTGCGTGCGCGTCTACTTCGGCTCGGTCGGTGTCGCCGCCGGCGGGGTCGGCGCGGTGGGATCGCCCGGCTGCGGCGCGGCGTCGGTCGGCGGGGTCACCGGCAGGCTGGGCGGGGCGGCGGTAGGCGCGGGGTTCACCGAGGTGTCGGTCGACATGCTTGGCGCCGGGGCGCTGGTCGCCGGATCGCTGGCCGTGGCCGGCGCGGTCGCGGCGGCGTCGGTCGTCATGCCGGTCGAGGCCGAGCCGGCCCACCAGTCCTTGCTGGCCCGCGCCTTGGGCGAGGCCTTCAGATAGGCGTTCAACTGGTCGTAGGGCACCGGCGCCTTGGGGCCGGCGACGGTGGGGGACTTCTTCTGGGCGGCGAGGGCCGAGCCGCCGGCGACCAGCATCGAGAGCGCCGCGGTCGCGGCGAGCGTCTTGGTCAACATGGAGGTTTCTCCGGGCCTGGAAAGCGCCGTTATGGCGCCGCAAGCAAAACCCCCGACGGCCTGGGTTGTTCACAGCTTGGCCATGCGAACGGAACCGTCGCGCGCCGGACCGGTTTTCGTGGCAGGCGTGATGTCGCCGCGCGAGGGCGTCACCACAGCGTGATCAGCCTTCCGCTGGCGGCGGACGGGCCCGCTGCTTAGCTCTGGATAAGCGCTCCGAGAGGAGTAGCTTGGTCTCGCAAAGTCGATTGTCCCGCCGGCCCGCGCGCCGGCCTCCATGGAGGACACGGATGCCGCAAACCACCGCCGCCGACAAACCGCGCGTACTGCTGTCGCACGAGATGCTCATGCCGCTGCAGCCGTTGTTGGAGAGCGCCTACGAGGTGCATCGGCTGTGGGACTATCCCGACCCCATGACCTTCCTGGAGGGGCCGGGGCGCCAGGTGCGGGCCATCGTCCACGCCGGCGAGATGGCGCTCAGCCGCGACATGCTGTCGGAGATGAACCAGCTGGGCCTGATCGCTTGTGTCAGCGTCGGCTATGACGGCGTCGACGTGCCCTGGTGCAAGGCGCACGGCATCGCCGTGACCCACTCCACCGGCCTGAACGCCTCGGACGTCGCCGACCACGCCGTGGGTCTGGTCCTGGCCGCCTGGCGCGGCATCGTCGAGGGCGATCACCGCCTGCGCTCGGGTCACTGGACCCATGCCGAGCGGATGGCCCCGCGCCACGGCCTGCGCGGCCGCAAGGTCGGGATCGTCGGCCTGGGTTATATCGGCGAGGCGGTGGCCACCCGCCTGCGGGCCTTCGAGATGAAGGTGGCGTGGTGGGGGCCGCGGCCCAAGGAGAGCGACTATCCCCGCGCCGACAGCCTGATGGCCCTGGCCCGCGACAGCGACGTGCTGGTCGTCTGCGCCCGGCCCGACGCGAGCAACCGGCACATGATCAACAAGGCCGTCATCGAGGCGGTCGGGCCGCAAGGTCTGATCGTCAACGTGGCGCGCGGCTCGCTGATCGACGAGGACGCCCTGATCGAGGCGCTGAAGACGGGAACCCTGGGCATGGCGGCCCTGGACGTCTTCGACCACGAGCCGACATCGCCCGCCCGCTGGGTGGGCGTGCCCCACACGGTGCTGACGCCGCACACGGCCGGGGCCACCCTGGACAGCATCCCGGCCATGGTCAGCCTCACCCTTGAGAACCTGCGCCGCTACTTCCACGGGGAACCGCTGGCCACGCCGGTCGCGGCCTAGGCGGGGAAGGGCGCGGCGAACGCCTCGGGCTCCAGCCGCAGGCCGTTGGCCAGCAGGCTGACGGTCCGATAGAAGCCGGTCAGCATCATCAGCTCGATCCGGGCTTTGTCGGAGAAGGCTTCGGTCAGGCGCGCCCACAGGCCGTCGTCGATGTCGGCGCGGGCGTGGACCGCGTCGCAGAAGGCGATCAGCAGCGCCTCGCGCGGGCTCCAGCAAGGCGCGATCCCCGGCGCGATGGTGGCCGCCAGCTGCTCGCCGTCGAGACCGGCGGGCCCCGCGAAGATCGCCGCGTGCACGCCCCACTCGTAGCCGCAGCCGTTCAGGGCGCAGGTGCGGTGGATGACGATCTCGCGCTCGCGCAGGCTCAGATGACCGGGATCCAGCAGGCCGCCGCCGGTGAAGCGGGAGAACAGGCGCTCGTCGCGGGCCAGGGTTCGGAACAGCGACAGCGGCTGCTCGCCGGGCGTCTTCAGCTGTTCGAGAGTGCGGGCGACAGCGGGCGCGTAGGGCTCAAGCGCGGGTTCGATCCTGGGCGACATGCGAAATCCTCCATGCTACAAAATTTGTATCATGCGAGATCGTGAAAGCGCTACAAAAAATGAAGCACCCCTTCCTGGGCGCGTCGTACGGGGTTCAGAGACCGGCCGGCCGATCATGGCGGCGCTGGACCTGCTGGGCCGCCGCGGGGCGCTCAGGGTCGTCTGGGAACTGCGCGAGGGCCGGATCCTGACCTTCCGCGCCCTGCAGGCGGCGGCCGAGCTGCCGCCCGGGACCCTCAACGCGCGCCTGGCCGAACTGCGCGCCGCCGACGTGGTCGCGGCGGAGGACGGTTACCGGCTCAGCCCGCGCGGAGCGGACTTGATCTCGGCGCTCTGGCCTCTGCTAAGGTGGTCGGAGGAATGGGCTGACGCGCTAGGAAGTTGAGCATGGCCAAGGTGCTGGGTCTGGGCGGGATTTTCTTCAAGGCCGAGGATCCGAAGGCGGTGCGCGACTGGTACGCGCGGGTGCTGGGGTTCGACGTTCACGACTGGGGCGGGGCGATGTTCAAGCAGCCGAAGAGCACGACCAACTGGTCGCCGTTCGCCGCCGACACCCAGTATTTCGCGCCGTCGTCCGCGCCGTTCATGATCAATTTCATTGTCGATGATATCGACGGGGTGCTGGCCAAGGCCGCCGCTGAGGGCGTGGAGCCTCTGGGCCAGCAGGACGAGGGCGGAATGGGCCGTTTCGCCTGGCTTCTGGATCCCGCCGGGGTCAAGATTGAGCTCTGGGAGCCCGCCAGGGGCGACCCCGAGGCATAATATCCTCTTGCCAAATCGGACATAAAGATATCTTTATGTCCTTATGAAGCTATCCGCCGAACAGGTCGTCGAGGTGCTGCGCGCCGCCGGCGAGTCCACGCGCCTGCGACTCCTGGCCCTGCTGGCGGCCGAGGAGCTGTCCGTGCTGGAGCTGTGCCGCATCCTCGACCAGAGCCAGCCGCGTGTGTCGCGGCACCTGAAGCTGCTGGCCGAGGCGGGGCTGGTCGAGCGCTTTCCCGACGGGGCCTGGGTGTTCTACCGCCTGGCCGCCAAGTCCTCGGGCCGGTTCCTGGTCGAGCAGGCCCTGGACCTGATCGACGACACCGACGAGATCGTGCGCGCCGACGCGGACAAGCTGGCGACCGTGCGGGCCGAGCGCTCGATGGACGCCCAGGCCTATTTCGCCCGCAACGCCGCGCGCTGGAACGAGATTCGCTCGCTCTATGTCGACGAGGCCGAGGTCGAGGCCGCCATCCTGCGCGCGACCGGGGAGGGCCCGTTCGACGAACTGGTCGACCTGGGCGCGGGCGCGGGCCGGATGCTGACCCTGCTGGGCAGGCGCGCCAGTAACGCCCTGGGCCTGGACCTCTCGCAGCAGATGCTGAACATCGCCCGCGACGAGGTGGCCAAGGCCGGTCTCGCGCAATGCGAGCTGCGCCACGGCGACATCTTCCGCACCGGCCTGCCGGGCGGCTGCGCCGATCTGGTGACCGTCCACCAGGTGCTGCACTACCTGTCCGATCCCGCCAACGCCGTGGCCGAGGCGGCGCGGCTGGTGACGCCGGGCGGCCTGCTGCTGATCGCCGACTTCGCGCCACACGATCATGAGTTCCTGCGCGAGGTGCATCAGCATCGGCGCCTGGGCTTCGACGACGTCGAGATCGTCACCTGGCTGCAGGCCGCCGGACTACAGCTGGAGAGCAACATCGCCCTGCCGCCGGCCACCGACGAGGGCCTGACCGTCAAGATCTGGACCGCGCGCCGCCCCGGTAGGGCCGCCGCCGAAAGGAACGCCGCATGACCCTTCCGCCCACCCGCCGCGTGATCGGTCCCGTCGCCCGCGCCGGCGAGCGCACCTATCGTCCGCGCGTGTCGTTCGAGTTCTTCCCGCCCAAGACGCCGGCCATGGAAGAGAGCCTGTGGCAGGCGATCACCCGCCTGGCCCCGCTGGATCCAGCGTTCGTCTCGGTGACCTACGGCGCCGGCGGCTCGACGCGGGAGCGCACGCACCGCACGGTCAAGCGCATCCTGGACGAGACCCGCCTCAAGCCCGCCGCCCACCTGACCTGCGTCGGCGCCAGCCGCGAGGAGGTCGACGAGGTGATCCGCGAGTACTGGGAGACGGGCGTTCGCCACATCGTCTCGCTGCGCGGCGATCCGCCGCCTGGCGAGGGCGGCATCGGCGGGGTCTATGTGCCGCGCGCCGACGGCTACGCCAACGCCACCGAGCTGACCAAGGCCATCCGCGGCGTGGCGCCGTTCGAGGTGCTGGTCGGGGTCTATCCCGAGAAGCACCCGGAAAGCCCCTCGCTGGAGCACGACATCGATGTGCTCAAGCAGAAGGTCGACGCCGGCGCGACCCTGGGCATCAGCCAGTTCTTCTTCGATCTGGACGCCTTCCTGCGCTACGTCGACAAGGTCCGCGCCGCCGGGATCACCATCCCGATCGTGCCGGGGATCATGCCGGTGACCAATTTCAACGGCCTGAAGAAGATGTCGGCCGCCTGCGGCACGGCGATCCCGTCGTGGCTGGCCAACCTGTTCGAGGGCCTGGACGACGACGCCGAGACCCGCCGCCTGATCGCCTGCTCGGTCGCCGCCGAGATGTGCGCCAAGCTGCAGGAGCAGGGCTTCGAGGACTTCCACTTCTACACCCTGAACCGGGCCGACCTCGTCTATGCCATCTGCCGCGTGCTGGGCGTGCGCGAGACCTCGCCGGCCCCGGCGGAGGCCGCCGCATGAAGCGCGTTCTGATCTCCCTGGCGTTCGCGCTGACGGCCGTCGCGTCGCCGGTCCTGGCCGACGACAACAGCAACTGGGTTAAGCCGATCAAGCCGTATCGCGTGGTCGGCAACATCTACTATGTCGGCTCCGAGGGCCTGTCGGCCTGGCTGATCACCTCGTCGGAAGGCCATATCGTCCTGGACGGCGGCCCGTCGGCGCAGGGCGGCAAGCTGATCGAGCGCAACATCCAGTCGCTGGGCTTCCAGCTGGCGGACGTGAAGGTGCTGATCAACACCCACGCCCACTACGACCACGCCGGCGGCCTGGCCCAGCTGAAGGCCGACATCCCGACCGCCAAGGTCTGGGCCTCGCGCGGCGACGAGCCGGCCCTGGAGGCGGGCCATCACATCGGCGGTAACAGCAACGGCCCGACCCCGTTCCCGGCGGTCAAGGTCGACAAGGCGTTCGGCGACGGCCAGAAGCTGAAGGTCGGCGAGACCACCCTGATCGCTCACCTGACCCCCGGCCACTCGATCGGCTGCACCAGCTGGACCACCCAGGTGACCGAGAAGGGCCGGCCGCTGAACGTCACCTTCAGCTGCTCGCTGTCAGTGGCCGGCAACCAGCTGGTCGGCAACAAGGAACATCGCAACATCGTCGCCGACTATCGCCAGAGCTTCGCCATGCTGCGGGCCTTGCCGACCGACGTGATGCTGCCCAGCCACGAGGAGCAGGGCGACCTCTTGGCCAAGCGCCAGAAGCTGCTGCGCGGCGATCCCAACGCCTTCGTCGATCCGACCGAACTGGCGCGTTTCGTCGATGCGCAGGAAGCCAAGTTCAACCAGGAGCTCGCGCGCCAGCAGGCCGCGAACCCGGGAGCCAAGTGATGACCGACCTCTCCATTCGGGCCAAACGCGTGGCCGCCCTCAAGGCCGCCGCCAAGCAGAAGATCCTGATCCTGGACGGCTCCTGGGGCGTGATGTTCCAGAAGAAGGGCCTGTCGGAGGCCGACTACCGGGCCGAGCGCTTCGCCGCCTACAACGGCCAGATGAAGGGCAACAATGACATCCTGTGCCTGACCCGGCCGGATCTGGTGGCCGAACTTCATGACGCCTATTTCTCGGCCGGCGCCGACATCTCCGAGACCAACACCTTCTCGGGCACCACCATCGCCCAGGCCGACTATCACCTGGGCGAGCAGGACGTCTGGGACATCAACTACGAGGGCGCGCGCATCGGCCGCTCGGTCGCCGATCGCTGGAACGCCGAGAACCCGGCCTCGCCCAAGTTCATCGCCGGCTCGATCGGGCCGCTGAACGTCATGCTGTCGATGTCGTCGGACGTGAATGATCCGGGCGCGCGCAAGGTGACCTTCGACCAGGTCTACGCGGCCTATCGCCAGCAGGTGGACGCGCTCTATCAGGGTGGGGTCGACCTCTTCCTGATCGAGACCATCACCGACACCCTGAACTGCAAGGCGGCCATCAAGGCCATTCTCGACTGGCGCGACGAGGGCCACGAGGACCTGCCGATCTGGATCAGCGGCACCATCACCGACCGCTCGGGCCGCACCCTGTCGGGCCAGACGGCCGAGGCGTTCTGGAACAGCGTCAAGCACGCCAAGCCGTTCGCGGTGGGCTTCAACTGCGCCCTGGGCGCTGATTTGATGCGCCCGCACATCGCCGAGATGGCCCGTATCGCCGACACCCTGGTCGCGGCCTACCCCAACGCCGGCCTGCCCAACGCCATGGGCCAGTACGACGAGCAGCCGCACGAGACCGGCCACGCCCTGCACGAATGGGCCAAGGACGGCCTGGTCAACATCCTGGGCGGCTGCTGCGGCACCACGCCGGACCACATCCGCCACGTGGCGGACGAAGTCCGCGGCGTGTCCCCTCGTCAGATCCCCGAGCGTCCCAAGGCCATGCGCCTGGCGGGCCTCGAACCGTTCGAATTGGCCTAAGCGATTATGAGACCCGTCTTCGTCAACATCGGTGAGCGCACCAACGTCACCGGCTCGGCCAAGTTCAAGAAGCTGATCGTCGAGGGGAACTATCCCGAGGCGCTGTCGGTCGCGCGCCAGCAGGTCGAGGCCGGCGCCCAGGTCATCGACGTCAACATGGACGAGGGCCTGCTGGACAGCCAGCAGGCCATGGTCACCTTCCTGAACCTGATGGCCGCCGAGCCGGACATCGCCCGCGTGCCGGTGATGATCGACAGCTCCAAGTGGGAGGTGATCGAGGCGGGCCTGAAGTGCGTTCAGGGCAAGGCGATCGTCAATTCGATCTCGATGAAGGAAGGCGAGGAGAAGTTCCTCGAACAGGCCAAGCTGTGCCTGCGCTACGGCGCGGCGGTGGTGGTCATGGCCTTCGACGAGGTCGGCCAGGCCGACACCGAGGCCCGCAAGGTCGAGATCTGCGAGCGGGCCTACAACATCCTGGTCGGCAAGGTCGGCTTCCCGCCCGAGGACATCATCTTCGACCCCAACATCTTCGCCGTGGCGACGGGGATCGAGGAGCACGACAACTACGCCGTCGACTTCATCGAGGCCACGCGGCGCATCAAGCAGATGCTGCCCTACGCGCGGGTGTCGGGCGGGGTGTCGAACGTCTCGTTCAGCTTCCGCGGCAACGAACCGGTGCGCCGGGCGATCCACTCGGTGTTCCTGTACCACGCCATCAACGCTGGCATGGACATGGGCATCGTCAACGCCGGCGACCTGCCGGTCTATGACGACATCGACCCCGTCCTGCGCGAGGCCGTCGAGGACGTGATCCTCAACCGTCCGCAGCGCGATCCGGTCCAGACCAACACCGAGCGCCTGGTCGACATGGCCCCGCGCTACAAGGGCGAGAAGGGCGCGGCCCAGCAGGTCAACCTGGCCTGGCGCGAGGGCACGGTGGGCGAGCGCATCACCCACGCCCTCGTCAACGGCGTCACCGAGTTCATCGAGGCCGACACCGAGGAGGCGCGTCTGGCCGCCGAGCGGCCGCTGCACGTGATCGAAGGCCCGCTGATGGACGGCATGAACGTCGTCGGCGACCTGTTCGGCGCGGGCAAGATGTTCCTGCCCCAGGTGGTCAAGTCCGCCCGCGTCATGAAGCAGGCCGTGGCCTGGCTGATGCCGTTCATGGAGGCCGAGAAGGAAGGCCAGGAGCGCAAGGCCGCTGGCAAGGTGCTGATGGCTACCGTCAAGGGCGACGTTCACGACATCGGCAAGAACATCGTCGGCGTCGTGCTGCAGTGTAACAATTACGAGGTCATCGACCTGGGCGTCATGGTTCCGGCCGACCGCATTCTCGACGAGGCCAAGAAGCACCAGGTCGACATGATCGGCCTGTCGGGCCTGATCACCCCCTCGCTGGACGAGATGGTTTTCGTAGCCGCCGAGATGGAGCGCCAGGGCTTCGACATCCCGCTGCTGATCGGCGGCGCCACCACCAGCCGCACCCACACGGCGGTGAAGATCGAGCCGGCCTACCGCCGGGGCCCGACCACCTATGTCGTCGACGCCAGCCGCGCCGTCGGCGTGGTCTCGGGCCTGCTGTCGGAAGGCGAGCGCGACCGGATCATCGCCGAGACCCGCGCCGAATACGTTAAGGTCCGCGAGCAGTACGCGCGCGGCCAGACGACCAAGGCCCGGACCTCGATCGGCGAGGCCCGCCAGCGCGCCTACGACATCGACTGGAGCGGCTATGTCCCGCCCAAGCCGTCCTTCATCGGCACGCGCGTGTTCGAACCGAGCCTGGCAGAGCTGGAGCCGTTCATCGACTGGTCGCCGTTCTTCGCCAGCTGGGAGCTGGTCGGCCGCTATCCGCAGATCCTGGAGGACGACGTCGTCGGCCAGGCCGCCACCGACCTCTATCGCGACGCCCGCGCCATGCTGGACAAGGTCATCGCCGAGACGTGGTTCGGAGCCAAGGGCGTGATCGGCTTCTGGCCGGCCCAGGCCCAGGGCGACGACATCGTGCTCTACACCGACGAGAGCCGCACGGCCGAATATTCGCGCTTCCACACCCTGCGCCAGCAGATGGACAAGGGGGCGGGCAAGACCAATGTCGCGCTCTCGGACTTCGTCGCGCCGGTCGGCGAGGGAGCGGATTATGTCGGCGGCTTCGCTGTCACCGCAGGCCATGGCGAGGACGAAATCGTCAAGACATTCAAGGACGCCGGCGACGACTACAGCGCCATCATGGCTTCGGCCCTGGCCGACCGCCTGGCCGAGGCCTTCGCCGAGTGGCTGCACTACAAGGCCCGTGTCGAGCTGTGGGGCTACGCCCCCGACGAGGCGGCCGACACCGAGGTCATGATCGCCGAGAAGTACCAGGGCATCCGCCCCGCGCCCGGCTATCCGGCCCAGCCCGACCACACCGAGAAGGGCACGCTGTTCAAGCTGCTGGACGCCGAGGCGGCCACCGGCCTGAAGCTGACCGAGAGCTACGCCATGACCCCCGGCGCGGCGGTCTCGGGCCTCTATTTCAGCCATCCGCGCGCCCACTATTTCGGGGTCGGCAAGATCGACGCCGACCAGGTCGAGGACTACGCCCGCCGCAAGGGCTGGGACCTGGCCACGGCCGAACGCTGGCTGTCGCCGATCCTCAACTACGATCCGGCGGCGAGGGCGCGCGACGCGGCCGCCTGAGGCGGAGCGCCAATACCCAAATCGCGTAGCGGCGTGCGGTAGAGCTTACGGAATAAGGATTTCCGCAACCCGTTCGGGGGAAGGATGCGCCATCTCAGGGGAGTGGGATGGACCGTAGGAACATCGAGCTGAAGATCTTTGGCCTGATCGCCGGCATGGCGGCGGGCATGATCCTGCTCGCGGGTTTCGCCCTGGCCGTCGCGGCCCGTCACGCAGACCTGCGTGAGCGCGAATACGAACAGACCCTGGTCGGCAACGGCCTGCGCCAGCGCGCCAAGGAAATCCAGGTCGCGCTCAATCCCTACATCATCTGGGACGAGGCGGTCATCAAGCTGGACAACCGGTACGACCCGGCCTGGGCCAGCCAGAACATCGGCCAGTCGGTCGGCGGCGCCCTCGGCAACGAGGTGGTGTTCGTGCTCGACGCCGACAACCAGCCCATCTACGGCCACGTGTCCGGCAAGGACGTCTCGCCGACCGCCTTCGCCCGCTATGGCGGCCGGGCCGTGCGGCTGATCGAGAAGGTCCGCGAGATCGAGGCCGATCCGAAAAGGGTGGCCGAGCTGCGCGCCGTGCATCGCAGCCGCGTCACCCTGATCGGCGACGACCCGATGTTGATCACCGTGTCGCTGGTCCGGCCGGACCTGAAGGCCAAGACGCGCGGACCCCGGGCGCCGCTGCTGGTCACCGGCGTGCCGGTCGCCAACAGCGTGGTGAAGGCGTTCTCGGACCGCTTCCTGCTGCACGACGCCCGCATCCAGGTGATCAAGGCCGCGCAGCTGGAGACGTCCGCCGCCCAGCGCGTGATCGGCAAGACCGCCGACGGCCGCCGCATCGTGATGCGCTGGACGCCCCGCAAGCCGGGCGAGGAACTGCTGCGATCGGCCTCGCCGATCCTGGGCGTGGCCCTGCTGGCCGCGGTGGTCGGCTCGGTCCTGCTGTTCCGGACCACCCGCCGCGCCGTCAAGAAGCTGCTGCTGAGCGAGGCCGAGGCCAAGCACCTGTCGCTGCACGACCCGCTGACCGGCCTGGCCAACCGCACCCTGTTCACCGACCGCCTGGTCCACGCCCACGCCCTGCTGCGTCGCAAGCCGGGCCTTCTGGGCGTGCTGTGCATCGACCTCGACCGGTTCAAGGAGGTCAACGACAGCTACGGCCACGACGCCGGCGACCAGCTGATCCGCGAGGTCGCCCGCCGACTGAAGACCATCTGCCGCGACACCGACACCATCTGCCGCCTGGGCGGCGACGAGTTCGCCATCATCCAGCCCGACACCACCCCGGCCGGAGCCGCCGCCCTGGCCCAGCGCGTGGTCGAGGGCCTGTCGGGAGAGGTCGACCTCTCCATCGGCCGCGCCGAGCTGTCGTGCTCGGTGGGCGTGGCGGTGGTCTCTGACGCCGAGCAGGGTCAGGCCGAGCTGCTGCGCCAGGCCGACGTCGCCCTGTACCGCGCCAAGGAAGGCGGCCGTGGTCGCTACTGCTTCTTCGAGCCCGAGATGGACGCGGCCCTGCGCTTGCGGAAGGGCCTGGAGCGCGACCTGCGCGCGGCGCTCGACAACGACGCCCTGAAGGTGGCCTACCAGCCGCTGACCGACGCCAGGGGACAGATCATCGGCGTCGAGGCCCTGGCCCGCTGGACCCATTCCGAGCGGGGTGAGATCGCGCCGGCCATCTTCATCCCGCTGGCCGAGTCCTGCGGCCTGATCGGCGCGGTCGGCTCGGCCGTGTTCCGCCGCGCCTGCTACGACAGCCTGCGCTGGTCGAGGCTGGAGGTGTCGGTCAACATCTCGGCGCTGCAGCTGTCGGATCCGGGCTTTGTCGACGACATGGTCGCCGTGCTGGCCGAGACCGGGGCCCGCGCCGACGTCTTCATGCTGGAGATCACTGAGACGGCGCTGCTCAAGGACAGCGACGGCGTCCACGAGGCGCTGCGCCGCCTCAAGCGCCTGGGCTTCCGCCTGGCCCTGGACGACTTCGGCACCGGTTACGCCAGCCTCGCCTATCTGCGCCGCCACCCGATCGACAAGCTGAAGATCGACCGCTCGTTCGTCTCCAGCCTGCCGGGCAACAGCGAGAGTCTGGCGGTCGCCAGCGCCATTATCAGCCTGGCCAAGTCGCTGGGCCTGAAGGCCACGGCCGAGGGGGTCGAGACCCAGGGTCAATTCGACGCCCTGATCAAGCTGGGCTGCGCCGAGTTCCAGGGCTTCCTGCTGGGCCGCCCGATGCCGGCCGACGCCATCGGCGACGTCATCGCCGGCGCGCGCGAGATGGCGCGCTAGCTTTCGCTAGCCAAACTCAAAACCCCACAGCATCCTCCCTCCCAACGATAAACGGGAGGGGACGATGGAACGGTCAGGCGTCAGCCGCCGGACCCTGGGCGCGCTCGTGCTCGGCGGGGCCTTGGGCGGCGCGGGCATGGGGCTTTCGGGATGCGAGGGTCCGGGCGAGACCGACCTGACGCCCAGGAGCCGCCAGTTTCCCAAGGACTTCATCTGGGGCGTGGCCAGCGCCGCCTTCCAGACCGAGGGTGCGCAGGATGCCGACGGGCGCGGGCCCAGCGTCTGGGACGTGTTCGAGAAGGTCCCAGGTCACGTCAAGGACGGCTCGGACGCGAGCGTCGCGACCGACAGCTACCGCCGCTTCCAGGATGACGTCGACCTGATCGCCGGGGCGGGGCTGGACGCCTACCGCTTCTCGATCAGCTGGTCGCGGATCCTGCCCAACGGCGAGGGCGCGGTGAACCCGGCGGGCCTGGACCACTATTCGCGGCTGGTCGACGCGCTGCTGGCCAAGGGGATCGCGCCGTACGCCACCCTGTTCCACTGGGACCTGCCCCAGGCTCTGCAGGAGAAGGGCGGCTGGGCGAACCGCGACACCGCTCTGCGTCTGGCCGACTACGCTCATGCGGTGGTCGATCGGCTGGGCGACCGGTTGAAGAACTATATCATCCTGAACGAGGCTGCCGTCCACGCCGTCGTCGGCCACGTGCTGGGCGAGCAGGCCCCGGGGCTGAAGAACGTCAACCTGCTGGGCAAGGTCGTCCACCACATGAACCTGGGCCAGGGGTTGGCGATTCAGGCGCTGCGGGCGGGGCGAGGGGACCTGAACATCGGCACCACCCTGGCGCTGCAGCCCTGCCGGCCGGCGGGCGGGCCCTGGGCGGTCTGGAACCGCCTGGCCTCGGACGGCCTTGACGCCCTCTGGAACAAGGCCTGGCTGGATCCGCTGCTGAAGGGGACCTACCCGAAGGCGATGGACGACTTCCTGAAGGGCGGCGTCGTCCAGGACGGCGACCTGGAGACCATCCGCCAGCCGGTCGATTTCCTGGGGGTGAACTACTACGCGCCGGTCTATGTCCGGCTGGACCTGGCTGCGCCCGGCAAGATCGCCATGGCCGCCCCGCCCAAGGGCGCGGAACTGGACGCCTTCGGCCGACACATCGACCCGTCGGGCCTCTACGAGATGCTGGACCGCGTCCGCCGCGAGTATGGCGCGCCCAAGACGCTGGTGACCGAGAACGGCTGCTCGGACCCGTTCGGGACCGGCCCCGCGATCCTGAACGACCAGTTCCGCATCACCTATCTGCGCCGCCACCTGGAGGCGGTGTTGGCCGCCCGCGAGGCCGGCTGCGACGTGCGCGGCTATTTCGAATGGACCCTGATCGACAATTTCGAATGGGACCTGGGCTACACATCCAAGTTCGGCCTGGTGGCGATGGACCGGACGACCGGCGCGCGCACGCCCAAGGCGTCGTACCAATGGTTCAAGGCGCTGGCGGCGAGCGGAGCGCTGCCATCCTCCCCCTAGCGGGGGAGGATTTGAGTACGCCTAGTCCGCCTTGCAGATCAGCACGTCGCGGCCGCCGCGCTTGGCGGGGACCAGCGTGCCCGCGCAGGGGACGGGATTGACCGGGTCGACGATCACCTCGTTGCCTCCGATCGGCGGCAGCTTCTTGGCCGGGGCAGGAGCGGCCGGCTTGGGCTGAGGCTTGGCGGTCTTGGCCGGAGTCGTCTTAGCGGGCTCGACCTTGGCGGGTTCAGGAGCCGCGACCGGTTCCGGCGTCGGTGCGGCCGGCGGCGCGGCCTCGGCGGCCGGCTGGGGCGCGGGCGTTTCCGGCTGAGGCGCTGGGGCCTGGTTCGTGGCCGAGGCGCTGTTGAAGTTCAGCGCCTTGCCCAGGATGGTCGACTTGGTCTCCAGGGTCTTGGCCCGCTTCTCGCAGTCGCCGGGCGGGCTCCAGCTCATCCACATCTGGGCCAGGCGCGCCTTGCTCACCGAGTCCGAGCCCTGCCAGATGGCCGCGCCGCGCTTGACCTGGGCGCCGCCGTATTCCGAGATCGGACGCGGGCTGGCTTTCTCGGCCGCGGTGATGGCCGAGGCGAAGGTCTTGAGGTCCTTCTGGGCCTGGGCGCGCATCTCGGGATAGGTCTTCAGCGAGGCGGCCACGCCGTCCGGACCTGGAAACGCCTTCTCGATCCGCGTCACCTCCGGCATCACCTTGTCGTAGAGATTGGCGTAGCCGCCCAGGGCGCCGTAGCACCAAGCGACATAGCCGTACTCGTCGGTCGGCGGCGCGTTCGGGCCTTGGGCGGCGGCTTGGCCGTCCTGGGCGAAGAGAGCGAGAGCGAGGAAGAGGGCGTTCGCCATGCGGGCGGAGGTCCTTTCGAATAACTGGGCGTACTGACTAGAGCATTTCTGTCTGGATTGGGACCTTAGCGTGGCCGATCCGGAGCGAAGCGGAGCCATAAACGAGCGAGCCGTCGAATGGCTCCACCTTAAGGGTCGGACCGTTCGCCGCATTGCCGTAAAGTCATGTGAACGATCATTCTCATTGTGCTAGAAGCACCGTGACGAGGTGATCCGCTTCGCCCCGTCATCCGTATTTCTGCCATTCGTCGCTGGTTTCGAGGCGCTCCATGACTTTCTGGCGCAACATCGCGAGCATCGCCGCCCGCCGTCTGGATCTGGCCGACTGCACCGAGTGCCCGGCCGGCCTGCCTGGCGAGGATCCGGCCTTCTCGACCGCGGTGACCGCCCTGGGGGCCAAGCTGGCCAAGGTCGACGGCCGCGCCGATGGGCATGAGTTCACCGCCTTTACCGAGGTGTTCCAGCCCGACCCGGCGTCCGAGCCGAACATCCACCGCTTCTACGAACTGGCCCGCCAGACCACCCACGGCTTCGAGAGCTACGCCAAGCGGCTGGCCAAGCGCTATTCCAGCTGCCCGCAGTTGCTGGAGGACGTGGTCGACGGCCTGTTCCACATCGCCAAGTCCGACGGGATCGTGACCCAGGACGAGCTGGACTATCTGGAGCGCGTGTCGGACCTGTTCGGCATGTCGCCGCTGGCCTTCCGTCGCCTGCGCGCCACTCACCTGGGCGTCGGGGCCGACGATCCCTACGCCATCCTGGAAGTGCCGGCCGACGCCGACGACGCCACCGTGCGCAGCGCCTGGAAATCGGCCCTGTCCAGCGCCCACCCCGACCGCGCCCGCGCCCGGGGTCTGCCCAGCGAGTTCATCGAGGTGGCCGAGGCCAAGGCGGCCGCCATCAACGCCGCCTTCTCGACGGTCATGCGCGAACGGCGGGAACTGGGTCTGGCCGCAGCAGGTTAAGCGAGACAATCTGTCTCGGCCGCGTCCCGTCCCTAAGGGCCGGAAAAGACTTTTCATCCGCGCCCGGCGGGTGTTCAGTTATCATTCAGCGCTTGTGAACCATCCTCACTGAACCATGAGCGCCGACGAAAGGATCACGATGAGCACGGTCGCTGCTTCGCCCCTGCGGAACCTGGCTTGGATCGCCGGCGCCCTGGCGACGTCGGCCGCGGTGGTGATCGGCGCGGTGCTCGCGGTGGTGTTCGCCGCCACCGTGGTGGTCGTCGGCTTCATCGGCAGCGCCCTGTTCGGCGTGGCGGCCTTCGCCCTGCGCGGCCGCAAGCCCGGCAAGCCACAGGCCGACGACGGCCTGATCGAGGCCCGCAACGTCGGCGGCCACTCGTGGGTCGCCTATGGCTGGAACGAGCGGCCTTAGGGCCAAACTCCGCCCATCCCCGCGAAAGCGGGGTTCCAAACTGACTTTGAATCGTCCCAACGCCGTTCATGCGTTCGGCGCCGCATGGATCCCCGCTTTCGCGGGGATGAGCGGTTAGGGGTTGCTCGCGGCGGCGCGCTATCCCATCCTCCCTTTCAAACAAACGTTGGGAGGCAAGCATGATCGGTGTCGTCGCGACCTTGAAGGTCCAGCCCGAGAAATCCGCGGACTTCGAGAAGGTGTTTCTCGACCTCCAGAACAAGGTGAAGGCCAACGAGCCGGGCTGCCTGATGTACCAGCTGACCCGGTCCAAGACCGAAGCCGGCGTCTACAAGGTTCTGGAGCTCTACGCCTCGACCGATGCGCTGAAGCACCATGGCGGCACGGACTATTTCAAGGCCGCCGGCGCGGCGATGGGGCCGACCATGGCCGCCGCGCCCGTCATCGAGTATCTCGACGCGGTGGAGTAGGGCGATGGATCTGGCCTTCTCGCCCGAGGACCTGGCCTTCCAGAAGGAGGTCCGCGACTGGATCGCGACCGCCTATGACGACGGCCTGAAGACGCAGCTCAGCCAGTCCAAGAATGGCTATCTCGACAAGGCCGGCCAGGTGGCCTGGCAGAAGAAGCTGGCCGATCGGGGCTGGGCCGCTCCGGACTGGCCAGTCGAGCTGGGCGGGGCGGGCTTTACGCCCTCGCAGCGCTACATCTTCAACATGGAGATGAGCCTGGCCGGCGTGCCGACCTCCTCACCGATGGGGCTGAAGATGGTCGCGCCGGTGATCATGGCGTTCGGCTCCGACGCGCAGAAGGCCCAGCATCTGCCGCCCATCCTGAAGTCCGACATCTGGTGGTGCCAGGGCTATTCGGAACCGGGGTCGGGCTCGGACCTCGCCAGCCTGCAGATGAAGGCGGTTCGAGATGGTGACGACTACGTCCTGAACGGCTCGAAGATCTGGACCACCCACGCCCAGTGGGCCGATTGGATGTTCTGCCTGGTCCGCACCTCCAGCGAGGGGCGGCCGCAGGAGGGGATCTCGTTCCTGCTGCTGCGCATGGACACGCCGGGGATCCAGATCAAGCCGCTGCCCACCCTGGACGGCCCGCCCGACAACGAGCAGGAGATCAACCAGGTCTTCTTCGACAATGTCCGCGTGCCCGTCGCCAACCGCATCGGCGAGGAGAACAAGGGCTGGACATACGCCAAGTACCTGCTCGAGTTCGAGCGCGGCAACGCCTATGCGCCGGGCCTGATGCACATGCTGAAGAAGGTCAAGCGCATCGCCGCCCTGGAGCGGGCCGACGACGGCGGGCGACTGATCGACGACGCGGCCTTCCGCGAGAAGATCGCCAATCTGGAGATCCAGGTTGCGGCGCTGAACGCCACGGAGCTGCGGATCTTCTCGGGCCGCACGACCGGCAAGGCGATCGGCCCGGCCTCGTCGATGCTCAAGTGCGTGGGCTCCGAGCACCAGCAGGCGATCACCGAGCTGACGCTGGAGGCGGTCGGAACCTACGCCGCGCCGTTCGTCCAGGATCCGTGGAGCCAGACCAACGAGGGGCGGGCTGGACCCGACTACGCCGCCCCGGCCGCGCCGGCCTATTTCAACTATCGCAAGGCCTCGATCTACGCGGGCTCGAACGAGATCCAGCGCAACATCATGGCCAAGATGGTGCTGGGGCTTTGAGGCGGGCGCCGCCCTAGTTTTTCTGTGTGGCGTCGGGTGCGAACAAGTGTTTGGATCGCGCGCAACCTATTCTGTTCCGGAACGCTCCATGTCCCTCGACGCCCTGTTCAAGCCCTTCGAGTTCAAGTCGCTGAAGCTGCCCAATCGGGTGGTCATGGCGCCGATGACGCGGTCGTTCTCGCCGGGCGGCGTGGCCACCGACGACGTCGCCGCCTACTACCGCCGCCGGGCGGAGGGGCAGGTGGGCCTGATCGTCACCGAGGGCACCGGCGTGGCGCGTCCCGCCTCGCTGAACGACGCCAACGTGCCGCGCTTCCACGGCGACAAGGAGCTGGCCGCCTGGAAGAAGGTGGTCGACGAGGTCCACGCCGCCGGCGGCTTGATCGCCCCGCAGCTGTGGCACGTCGGTTCGGCCCAGGGGAAGGACAAGCTGGGCAAGGTCGACAGCCCCTCGGGCATCTCCAAGGCGGGCGGTGATCCCTTCACCACGCCGATGACCGACTCGGACGTGGCCGACACCATCGCCGCCTTCGCCACGGCCGCCGCCGACGCCAAGCGCCTGGGCTTCGACGCCATCGAGCTGCACGGCGCCCACGGCTACTTGATCGACCAGTTCTTCTGGAACGGCACCAATGTCCGCGATGATCATCTGAATGGCCCGACCATCGCCGAGCGCAGCAAGTTCGCCGCCGAGATCCTCAAGGCCGTGCGGGCCGCCGTCGGCCCGGACTACCCGGTGATCATCCGCCTGTCGCAGTGGAAGCAGCAGGACTTTTCGGTCAAGAACGCCGAGACCCCGCAGCTTTTGGAGGCCTGGCTGCAGCCGCTGGCCGACGCTGGCGCCGACATCTTCCACTGCTCGCAACGCCGCTTTTGGGAGCCCGAGTTCGAGGGATCCGACCTCAACTTCGCCGGCTGGGCCAAGAAGCTGACCGGCGCCCCGACCATCACGGTCGGCTCGGTGGGCCTATCGGGCGAGTTCATCGCCGCGTTCGGCGGCGAGGGCAGCCAGCCCGCCTCGATCGACGGCCTGCTGGAACGCCTGGAGCGCGGCGAGTTCGACCTGGTCGGCGTCGGCCGGGCCCTGCTGCAGGACCCCGAGTGGGTCGTGAAGATCCGCGAGGGGCGCAACGACGAACTGAAGAACTTCGAACGCGCGGCGCTCGGGACGCTGTATTAGGCGGTGATGAAAATCCTCCCCCGCATCGCGGGGGAGAATCTTGGTCAAGCGATCGTCGTGACCAGGCCGCCCTCGGCCTTCAGCGACGCGCCGTTGGTGGCCGCCGACAGGGGGCTGGCGACATAGGCGACCAGGCTGGCGATTTCCTGGGGCTCGATCATCCGCTGCAGCAGCGACGACGAGCGGTGCTTGGCGAAGAACTCGGCCTCGTGCTCGGCCGTCGTGCCCTCGGGATTGCTCGACACGCTCTTGAGGAAGTCGGCGATGGCCTCGGCGCGGGTCGGGCCGGGAAGGACCGAGTTGACCGTGACGCCGGTGCCCTTGGTCTGCTGGGCCATGCCGCGCGCGACCGCCAACTGGGCGCTCTTGGTCATGCCGTAGTGGACCATCTCGCCGGGGATCGCCAGGCCGGACTCCGACGAGATGAAGATCACCCGGCCCCAGTTGCGTTCCAGCATGCCGGGGAAGTAGCCGCGCGACAGGCGCACGCCGCTCATCACATTGACCTCGAACAGGTGCAGCCAGTCCTCGTCGGGGATGTCGGCGAAGGCCTTCATCTCGTAGATGCCCAGGTTGTTGACCAGGATGTCGACGTTGGGGACGGCCTTGAGGATCGCCGCCGCGCCCTCGGCGGTCGCCGCGTCGGCCAGCACGCCCTCGACCTTGCCGCCGATACTGGCGACGGCCTTGTCCAGCTTGCCCTGGCTGCGGCCGGTGACGAACACCTTGGCGCCCTCTGCGGCGAGGGTGCGCGCGATCTCCAGGCCGATCCCGGCCGTCGCGCCGGTCACCAGCGCGGTCTTGTCGTTCAGTTTCAGGTCCATCGCTGGGCTCCATTGTTTGACGGAGCTTCAGATGGGGCCCCGGCGCCGCCAGACTACGCCGCCGCCAGGACCAGCTCTTGTGAATTCAAGTCATCCTAGGCGTTGAAGTTCAGCTTCAGCCCCGGGCGCGGCCAGCGGGTCTTGTAGAGCTTGCCGGTGCCCGAGGCCGTGATCCAGGCGTCGCGCATGTCGGCCCCGCCGAAGCAGATGTTGGTCACGATCACGTCCGGGAAGGCGTAGTGCTCGGTCGAACCGTCCGGGTCGAAGGCGGTGATGCCGCCGTTGATGATCGTCGCCACGCAGACCTTGCCGCCGGCCTCGACCGCCAGGCTGTCCAGCAGCTGGTAGCCCGGCAGGTTGCAGACCACGTTTCCCGGCTGCAGCGGCGCGGGGTCGGCCAGGACGCCGGGCGCGGTCACGTCGAACGACCACAGTCGCCCCAGCATGGTGTCGGCCATGTAGACCGTCTTCTCGTCGGGCGAGAGGCCCACGCCGTTGGGCGAGACGAAGTGGTCGCGCCAGCGGACGATCTTCGAGCCGTCGGGCAGGGCATAGTAAAGAGCGCCGTACTTCTTGCCGTCGGGCGTCGAGCAGCCGTGGTCGGTGAACCAGAAGCCGCCCTGCTTGTCGAAGACCAGGTCGTTGGGCCCGACCAGTTTCTTGCCGTCGCACTCGGTGTAGAGCGTCGTGACCGCGCCAGTCGCGAGATCCACGCGCTGGATCGAACCCCCCTCGTGTGTCGGCGGGGTAGGACCGGGGATGTTCAGTCCGTTGGCCTCGAAGAAGGCGAAGCTGCCGCCGTTGTTGGTGACATAGATCGCACCGTCCGGGCCGATCGCCGCGCCGTTCGGGCCGCCGCCCGTCTGGGCCACCGTCTCCTTGCGGCCGTCGGGCCAGATCCGGGTCAGGCGCTGGCCCTGGATCTCGGTGAGGATCACCGAACCGTCGGCCATAGCGATCGGACCCTCGGGGAATTGCAGACCGTCAGTGACCAGTTGGATGTCCATGATGCGTCTCCTCCGCGCCTCTGGTGGGCGTTGGCGAAGACTATAAACGCCCGTTTGAACCTGGCGAGGGTTCCGTTCGGCGAACCGTGTCGCGCGAGCCACAGCAACCGGCGCGCGTGCGAGAACGGTGTTCGCGGGCCTTGTCGCGAGTCGGGGATCGTGGGATCAGCCCGCCTCCACCTGAGCTCCAGGAGCCGATCCGCCGCATGACTCTCGCCGCCGCCCAGACCAACGCACCGCCGAAGGCGGGTTGGCGCGCGCCGTCGAAGTCGCGTTGCCGCCGATCCGCCGCCCGCACCCCGCGCACCTACCGCTAGCCGCGGCCGCTCCGGCCGCCGCCGGAGCTCTTCGATGACCGTCCAGTCTCTCGCGAGTTCGACCCTGGTCGCCTCGCCCCTGCTGCGCCTGATCGCGCCGCCCTATGCCGAGGTGCTGGCCGCCCTGTGGCCCGCGCCGCACGCGCCGTTCGTCACCGCGACGGCGGCGCGACGCCACCTGATCTGCCTGATGCTGGCCGCTGAACCGTTGGGCGGTCCGCCGATCGACGTCACACGACTGATGGACCTGCCGATGCGTAAGGCCATCCGCCTGGCCCTGGAGGACGTCGCTCCCGACGGTCTGCGCCGAGCGCTGGAGCATCTGGGCGAGATCGCCTGGGCGCCCGAGGACTATCGCGCCCTGGTCCATCTGCTGGCCGACCCGGCGCCGGCCAAGACCCTGCGCCACGCCGAGGCGATCACGCCCGATCTCGTGCGCGCCCTGGCGGCGTTGCCCGCGGACCTGCGCGAGGTCGGCGGCGTGGCCCTGCGCGTCACCCCGGCCCAGGCTGCGCTGCTGGCCGAGGCCCACGCGGTGCTGGCCAGGCGGCTGACGCCCGATCTGTTGGCCCAGCGCGTGGCGGCCTGGGGCCATGTCCCGACGCCCAAGGCGCTGTTCAGCCTGGTCGCCGACGACTTCCGCCGCGAACTGCCGCCGCCGCCCCATCCGGGCACCGAGCGTCTGCGGCCGCTGGAGACCGCTGCCGCCATCCGCGATGCGGCCCGCCGCTACCGCAACTGCCTGGCCAACTATGTCGACTACGCCGTCGACCGGCAGAGCGCGATCTACGAGTGGCTGCCCGCGCCGGGCGCCGTCGTCGAGCTGACGCCCGATGCGTTCTTTGGTTGGCGGCTGGACCAGGCGCGGCTGGAGAACAACAAGTCCGTCGACGAGGCTACTCGCGAGGCGATCGTCGCTGAACTGCGCGGCATGGGCGTCCATGTCGGCCGCAGCGCCTGGCAGATCCGCCGGGCCCTGGAGCGCGCGGCTTCGCCGAAGTTCGAACTGGAGACCGTGGACGCGGCCATCGCCGACTACTTCACGGACGACTAGGCCTTGCGCCCGCCACGTTTTCGCGGTGAGCGTGGGCCAAAGTACCGATAGGGGATTCTAGTGATGCGGAGATCAATGGCGGCGATCGCGGCGGTAGGCCTGATGACCACAGGCTGCGCGGCCTTGCCCTCTGCTCCGTGGTCCAAACCCGCGGCCATGCCGACGCGGCCCAGCTGCCCGGCGATGAAGACCGAGACCTGGAAGCCGGTCGTCGACGGCGCGGTCCACAAGACCTTCGATCGCGATCTTCAGAAGCGGTTCGGCGACACGGCGGTCCATACGCGGATCGCCTGGAGCAAGAACGACAAGGGCGACACCGTGATCACCGCCCTGCGCATCGGTCCGGCCAAGTACGCCATGCCCGAGCCCGGCAAGGGCGGCGAGGTCGAGGTCGTGTTCAAGCCCTGCACGGGCAAGCACCTGAAGACGCGCAAGCTGGCCAATCTGGAGAAGCAGCCCAAGCTGGTGTCGGGTGGAGGCGTTTCGACTCCCGAACAGCGTCCATCCCCGCGAAAGCGCGGACTGAAATGGCCTTGGAAATCGTAGGGGCGCGGCGCTAGCGCCGCACTCAGCGGCGCTCCAACACCCGGAATACGAAGGCGTGGTCGTCGCCTTCGCCGGCGGGGTGCTCCTCGCGGCGGACCTCGGTCCAGGCGCTCTCGTCGAAGTCGGGGAAGCGGACGTCGCCCTCGACCTCGGCGGCGACCTCGGTCAGGTACAGGCGCTTGGCTTTCGGCAAGGCCAGCTCGAACAGGGCGCGGCCGCCGATCACGCAGACCTCCTCGACGCCGTCGTCGGCCGCCTGTTCCTTGGCGATCTCGACGGCCTCCATCCAGGTCTCGCAGGCCAGCGCGCCCTGCGGTTCGAAGCTCTGGTCGCGAGACAGGACAATGTTGGTGCGGCCGGGCAGGGGCTTGCGAGGCAAGCTGTCCCAGGTCTTGCGGCCCATGATGATCGGCTTGCCCAGGGTGCAGGCCTTGAAGATCGCCAGATCGGACTTCAGCCGCCAGGGAAGATCGTTGTCCCGACCGATCACGCCGTTGGCGGCGCGGGCGACGGGGCCGACGGTGAGGATGGGAGCGCTCATGCGTCCTGATTAGCGGGCCGTCCGCGCCGGCGCCAGACGTCGTGGCTTGATCGAAACCTTATCAGTGATCACTCTCGTCCGGGAAGAGAAACCTGGGAGGGCGTGATGTCGACCACGGCGTTCGAGATGCACATGGCCCGCACGGGCGGCGCCGAGGTCCTGAAGGGGCGCGAGGTCAGCTTGCCGCCGCCGGGGCCGGGCGAGGCGCGGGTGGCGATCGAGGCCGCAGGCGTCGCCTTCGCCGACATCGTCATGCGCACAGGATTCTATCCTGGCGTGAAGGCCCCGGCGACGCCGGGCTACGACTTCGTGGGTCGGATCGAGGCGCTGGGACCGGGCGTCGAGGGCTTCGCGGTCGGCCAGCGCGTGGCGGCCCTGACCGTGACCGGCTCCTACGCCACGCGCCGCAACATCGAGGCCCGCTTCCTGGTCGCCGCCCCCGAGGACGCGCCGGCCGAGGTCCTGGTCGCGGGCGTGCTGAACGGACTGACGGCGTGGCAGATGTTTCACCGTGTCGCCGGTTCGGTGGCGGGCGAGTGGGTGCTGGTGCACGGCGCGGCCGGCGGCGTCGGCGGCCTCCTGCTGGAGCTGGCGCGGCTGGCCGGCGTCAAGGCGATCGGGACCGCCTCGGCGGGCAAGCGCGCCGAGGTCGAGGCCAAGGGCGGCGTCCATGTCGACTACCGCGCCGAACCGGTGGCCGAGCGGGCGATCGCCTTGTCGGGCGGCGGGGTGGTGGCGGCCTTCGACCATGTCGGCGGTCCGCACCTGAAGAAGGCGTCGCTGGCCGCCCTGCGCGCGGGCGGGACGGCGGTGCTCTACGGCGGCTATGACGCCACCCGGGGCGGCAAGGCGCGGCCCGACGCCATGCTGAAGATGCTGCTGGCCGACCGGCTCTCGGCCCTGGGCCTGTTCAGCGGCAGCCGGGGCGTGGTGGGCTATAACGTGACGTCGTGGCGCGATGCGCGGCCCGAGGCCTACCGCCAGGACCTGACCAAGGTGCTGGGCCTGATCGGCGAGGGCGTCATCCAGCCGAGGGTCGCCAAGGTGCTGCCGCTCTCGGAGGCGGGCGAGGCGCAGGCGCTGCTGCAGTCGGCCAAGCTGGCCGGGAAGATCGTGCTGAGGCCCTAGACCGAGACCTCGGCCTTGATGTGCGGGTGGGCCTGGTAGCCCTCCAGCGTGAAGTCCTCGTAGTCGAAGCCGAACAGGTCGCGCTTGTCGGCGATCTTCATGGTCGGGAAGTCGAACGGCTCGCGCTTCAGCTGCTCGCGGGCTTGGTCGAGGTGGTTCAGATAGAGGTGCGCGTCGCCGAAGGTGTGGACGAACTCGCCCGGCTCCAGCCCGACGACCTTGGCGACCATCAGGGTCAAAAGGGCGTAGGACGCGATGTTGAACGGCACGCCCAGGAAGACGTCGGCGCTACGCTGGTAGAGCTGGCAGCTCAGCTTGCCGTCCGCGACGAAGAACTGGAACAGGCAGTGGCACGGCGGCAGGGCCATATCGTCGACATCAGCCGGATTCCAGGCCGTGACGATGTGGCGGCGGCTGCTCGGATTGGTCTTCAGGTTCTCGACCAGGGCCGAGATCTGGTCGATCACCCGGCCATCGGGCGTCGCCCACGAGCGCCACTGCTTGCCGTAGACGGGGCCGAGGTCGCCGTTCTCGTCGGCCCACTCGTCCCAGATGCGCACGCCATTGTCCTTGAGATAGGCGATGTTGGTGTCGCCCTTCAGGAACCACAGCAGCTCGATGATGATCGAGCGCAGGTGCAGCTTCTTGGTGGTCAGGACCGGGAAGCCCTTGGCCAGATCGAAACGGATCTGCCGGCCGAACACGCCCAGCGTGCCGGTGCCCGTGCGGTCGCCGCGCTGGACGCCGTTCGCCAGGATGTCGGCGAGAAGGGCCAGATACTGCCGCTCGGGATGATCGGCGGCGGCTTTCGGGGCGTCGAGGACGGCGGTGGTCATGGGGGCAATGTGGGGGCGAATCACGCCCTTGAACACTGCGGCGCCCGGAGGAGTCCACAAGCTGGCGCCAACTATCCTCCCCTTTGGGGGAGGGGGACCGCCGAACGGCGGTGGAGGGGGCTTTGGGGCGGGGCCTCTCAGCACCGCTTCGCGGACCCCCTCCGTCTCGATGCGTATCCGCATCGATCCACCTCCCCCTAATGGGGAGGTGGCCCTAGTCCTACTTCGGCGCCAGGCCGGTGTTCAGCACCCAGCCGACATTGTCGTTCTCGTCGGCCACTTCCCACCACAGTTCCTGCTTGTTGCCGGTCGGGTAGACGGCGGCGCCGGCGGGCAGGGTGCGGATCAGCTTGCCGGCGGCGGCCGGGGTGGCGCGCAGGGCGATCGGGCGCAGGGCCGCGAAGGTCTTCTGCGGCGCGGCCGCGGCGGCCGGACCGGCTTCCGACAGCAGGCCCAGGTCGCCGATCATCTTCGAATAGGCGTTGATGAACGACAGGGTGACGATGCGGCCGATGTCGGTGTCTTCGTAGCCGCCGCCGACGGCGCCGCCCCAGCCGATGCCGCCGCCGGCGCCCCAGCCGATGTCGTTCTTCACCGCGTAGCCTTCCGACACCGACATGGTCTCGGTGGTGCGGACATTGGTCAGCGACAGGACGGTGTTGGCTTCCAGCTTCTTGGTCTTGATGCCGCCGACCAGGCCGCCGACGCGCCCGCCGATGATGCCGCCGATGGCGCCGGCCACCGCGCCGCCGCCGACATTGCTGTTGCTGCCCGCGACCTCGGCCACCAGCACGTAGTCGGCCGCCTTGACCTGGCCCTGGCCGACGTTGGAGCCGCGCTGCAGGCCCAGGTTGCCGCCGATGTCACGTTCCTTCTGGGCCGCGCCCAGGCCAGCGCCCCGGTCGACCAGGTTGAAGCAATTCGAGCGCTGGACGATGGCGCGCAGCACCTTCTGCGGCGAGGCCAGGTTGTACTGGGTCCAGCCGCTGGAATCGTCGCCGTCGACGATCGACAGCGTGCCCAGCTTGCGGGCGCAATGCGGCACCTCGCCGGAGGCCTGGGTCTGCATCTGTTGGCCCTTGCTGGCCTTGGCCTGGGCTAAGGTCGTGGCCGGCGTCAGGGCGGTAAGCGCCAGGCCCATGGCCAGCGCGCTGCGGATAGCTTTCATACGTTGGTATTCCCCGAATTATCCCCGGACTTGATGGGCGCCACCCTACAGGCGAGGTCCGGTCGCGCCAAGATTGAGCCGTCGGTTACAGCGTGGCAGCCAAAAGTGTGATCGGTTTTGGCGGCCGCCACGCTCTAAATGTTTGAATTAGAGCCTGTTTATCCGTCTCTGATGTTTCCATCAGAGACGGACAGGCTCTACCCCGCGAACCCGCCCTCGTCGAGGAATTCGCGCTCGGCGTCGGTGGTTTTGCGACCAAGGCCGGCGTTGCGATGCGGAAACCGGCCGAACCGGGCGATGATGTCGCGGTGGATCAGGGCGTACTTCATCGACTCCTCGTCGCCGGTGTCGGCCTGCAGGGCGGCGAACAGCTGGACGCTGAACTCCTGGTCGACCAGCGACTCCGAGTGCTCGAACGGCAGGTAGAAGAACGGCCGCAGGTCCGCCTCGATGGCCGGATCGGTGTCGTGGCCGGCGGCGATGGCCTCGTGGGCGAACATCCGCGCCAGCGGGTCGGTGGCGAAGGCGTGCGGGGTGTTGCGGTACATGTTGCGCGGAAACTGATCCAGCAGGATCAGCAGGGCCAGCGACCCCTCGGCCGTTTCGGCCCAGGCGTCATAGCGGCGCATCGAGGCGCGGTAGTGGGTCTGCTCGAACTTCAGGGCGATGGCCGCGTCGAAGGCCTGGTCCTTGGCGAACCACTTGCGGGGACCGGCCTGGCGCCAGAAATGGACGACATCGTTGGGATGCGCGCGCATCGGGGGCCTCCTCAGGCGCTTTTCTTCCGTTCAAGCCCGGTTCATCCGGCGAGTCCGAGACTGCTATCAAGGGACAAGCCCGGGCCGCGCTTCAAGGCCCTTCGGAGCAAGAAATGAAACGTCTGATCACGACCGCCATGCTGCTTTCCCTGCTTGGCGGCGCGGCGGCGGAGGCTGGCGCGGCCGGTGCGGCGGTGGCTATGCGGCAGGCGCAGCGCGAACAACGCGACGACGGCGCCCCGCGCGCCGATCGCGGCGGCGACCGCAGCGACAGGGGTGATCGTGGGGGCGACCGCGGCGGTGATCGCGGTGGCGGTGATCGCGGCGGCTGGAACCGTGGCGGCGGCGAACAGCGTCCGCAGCCTCAACCTCAGCCCCAGGCTCAACCGCAGAACAACGGCGGCGGCTGGGATCGCGGCGACCGTGGGGACCGTGGCGGCGACCGTGGCGATCGCGGCGGCCGTCCGGACTGGAACCGGGGCGGCGAGCGCCCGCAACAGCCTCAGCCGCAGGCCCAGCCCCAACCTCAACCCCAGAACAACGGCGGCAGCGGCTGGAACCGCAACGACGCCCGCGACCGCAGCGGCTGGAACCGCGACGACCGCCGGGGTCCCGACAATCGCGGCCCCGACCGGGGCGGCTGGGACCGCAACGATCGCAACGACAATCGCGGCGGCTGGGATCGCGGTGACCGCCGGCCGGGCCAGGGCCAGTACCGCGATCGCGACCGGGGCCGTCCGCAGTACGACCGCAACCACTATCGCCCCAGTTTCCGGTCCGTTCAGCGCTATCGCGCCCCGGCCTACCGTTATCCGCGCGGCTGGTATGTCCACAGCTGGTCGTTCGGCGACTACCTGCCGGGCGGCTGGTATAGCAGCTCTTATTATCTCGACTGGTGGCGCTTCGACCTGCCGCAGCCGCCGATCGGTTGCGAGTGGGTGCGGGTCGGCGACAACGCCGTCCTGGTCGACGTCTGGAGCGGCCAGGTCCTGAGCGTCTACTACGATCTCTTCTGGTAGGCGGCCTTACAGGGCGTCCTGAGCGGGGCGGGGGAGTGATCCTCCGCCCCGTTTTGTTCGCGCCTCCGCGCAAGCGCCGGACGTGGTTTTCCGGCGCGGTGATGGCGTCCGACCGTGCGAGCGATTAAAACGTGGCCGCCAAGGCCTCGGCATTTCGGCGTTCTGTCGGCTTCACCTTGACGAAACGGCAAAAAAACGCTCAAACGCCCGGCCTTTGTCGCTCCGCCGTTGCGTTGGGCGACCTTGATTGACCAGTCCTGGAGAAAAAACATGCGCGTCTACTACGACCGCGACGCCGACATCGCCCGCATCCTGGACCGGAAGATCGCTATTGTAGGCTACGGCAGCCAAGGCCACGCCCACGCCCTTAACCTTCGTGACTCGGGCGCCAAGAACGTCGCCGTCGCGCTGCGCGCCGGCTCGCCGACCGCCAAGAAGGCCGAGGGCGAAGGCCTGAAGGTCATGACGGTGGCCGAAGCCGCCGCCTGGGCCGATCTGATCATGATCCTGGCGCCCGACGAGCACCAGGCCGCGATCTACAAGAACGAGATCGCTCCGAACATCCGCGACGGCGCGGCCCTGCTGTTCGCTCACGGCCTGAACGTCCACTTCGGCCTGATCGAGCCGAAGGACACCATCGACGTCCTGATGGTCGCCCCGAAGGGCCCCGGCCACACGGTGCGTGGCGAGTACCAGAAGGGCGGCGGCGTTCCCTGCCTGATCGCCGTGCACCACAACGCCACGGGCAACGCCCTCGACCTGGGCCTGGCCTACGCCTCGGCCATCGGCGGCGGCCGCTCGGGCATTATCGAGACCAACTTCCGCGAAGAGTGCGAGACCGACCTGTTCGGCGAGCAGGCCGTCCTGTGCGGCGGCACCGTCGAGCTGGTCCGCGCCGGCTTCGAAGTGCTGGTGGAAGCCGGCTACGCGCCGGAAATGGCCTATTTCGAGTGCCTGCACGAGCTGAAGCTGATCGTCGACCTCATGTACGAGGGCGGCATCGCCAACATGAACTACTCGATCTCGAACACGGCCGAGTACGGCGAGTACGTCACCGGTCCGCGCATCATCACGCCGGAAACCAAGGCCGAGATGAAGCGCGTGCTGGAAGACATCCAGTCGGGCAAGTTCGTCCGTGACTTCATGCTCGAGAACCAAGTGGGCCAGCCCAGCTTCAAGGCGACCCGTCGCCGCTCGGCCGAGCACCAGATCGAGGAAGTCGGCGGCCGCCTGCGCGGCATGATGCCCTGGATCGCCAAGAACAAGCTGGTCGACCAGGCCAAGAACTAAGGCCTCCGGGCCATCCAAGCTTAGTACCCAAGCTTAAATCCCACAGTGAGACGGCGGGTCCCCCAAAGGCCCGCCGTTTTTCGTTTCACGCGCATGTCCAGTGACTCAATTGTAGATTGTTTAAATCTATGATTGAGTGCGGTTGCGCGATTTCGCGCTCAGGGAGGTCAACGCCATGTCGAAGTTGTTCCGCCTCGCCCTCGCTTCGGGCGCCTTGCTTTCCACCCTCTATGTCGAGGCGCCGGCCCAGGCCAAGCCGCCGATCTGCCTGCAGTGGGCCTGGTCCCGCTGCAATCCGCACTACGAGCCGGGCACGCCCGAGTGGGGCGCCTGTATCGACGAGATGGAAGCGGCGTGCGAAGCGACCCAGCCGGGGCCGCCGCCCCACTTCCCGCCCGAGGCGCCGCCGTTCCCCTGGCCGACTCCGCCCACCCCGCCCGGCGACAACTGAGTGTTCAGCCCCGGGCGTCCGCGCCGGGGGCTCTTCATTTGAAGGCGGCGCTCCGGGGGAAGGTCGCCGGTTCACCCCAGCACGAACACTGGCCCCCAGGCCACCTGGTAGCGGTGCTCGCCCGAGGAGAGGTGCGGGCGCAGCTGCCAGGCTCCGGGCTGCAGCACGTTGGGCGAGCGGCCCTCGACATAGGTCGTGGTCAGCACCTCGCCGCCGGGTTCGGAGACCGAGAACTGGCGGATCGCCGGGGCGGCGTTCGAGAGGGCGCGGGCGATCTCGTCCACGGCGCGGACGCGCAGCGGGGCGGGGCCGGCCAGGCGCGCGGCGACCTCGGCATAGGCCCCGACGGCGATCACGCGCGGGCCCTGGCGCAGCACGCCGTAGCCCACATGGGTGAAACCCGGCGCCAGCAGGTTGGCGCGGTGGCCGGGACTGGTGCGCCACTGGCCCATGATCTGGTCCGCCGTCACCGCGCCGGAGGCGTTGAGACGCATGGCGATGTTCTCGCCCGGCGCGCCGACCAGGTCGCGGGCCAGCAGGCCGACGCGGCTGGCTGGCGAATAGCCCTCGTGGGTCACATGGTCGAACACCTCGGTCCGCGCCATGTCGGCGGCGTGGGCGCGGGCGGCCAGGCACAGGCCCCGATCCCACGCCAGCGGGGCCGGCCCCTGGCGGCGGCGGAAGATGTTGTTGAGGTCCAGCAGGGTCTCTTCGAAGTCCGGATCGAAGTCGCCCCCGGGCGGATCGTCCAGCAGGCCGCGCAGGCGGCGCTCATAGGCGATCCAGGGCTGGGGCGGGGCGGCCCAGAGGCGCGTCGAGACAGACGTGGAGGCCAGGGCCGCGCCACCGGCCAGCAGGGTTCTTCGCGCGATCAACTTCATTCCGTCGTCCAGTAGACATTGACACCGTCGCCTCGGAACCAGACGTAAGACGCATGCGTCCTGTCCGTTCCCTATGGCTGGCCGGCCCCGAGGCCTGGCTCCCCGACACCGAGACCCACGCGGCCCGGCAGAGAGCGCTCTGCCTGGAAGCCGGCTTCGAGCCCCTGATCCCGGCAGTCCCGCCGCCCAGCCAGGGCGGGGACGAGCTGGAGGCCCGCCAGTTCTACGCCGCCCGCATGGCGCAATTGCGCCAGGCCGACGCGGCGGTGATCAACCTGACGCCGTTCCGAGGCCCCTCGGCCGACACCGCCGCCGTGTTCGAGGCGGGGGTGTTGGCGGGACTGGGCAAGCCGACCTTCGCCTATCTGAATGTCACCAGCGAGGTCCAGGCCGAGTACGTCGCCCGCGTGGACACGATCCTGGGCGCGACCCTGGACGAGACCGGCGTCTGGCGCGACGGCGACGGCTGCGTGATCGAGGACCACGGCCTGCCCGAGACGGTCATGCTGTGGGGCGAGGCCCGCCGCCTGTTCGTGATCGTCACCGCCGACCCGCTGCGCGACCTGACGGGCCTGGAACTGTGCCTGCAGGCCCTGGCGCTGTACGCGGAGTAGGGGCGGGAAGCACGATGGTCGAACACCGGATCTACGCCACCAGCTTCGCCAGCGTGTACCCGATCTATGTCGCCAAGGCCGAGCGCAAGGGCCGCACGCGGGCCGAGGTCGACCGGATCATCCTGTGGCTGACGGGCTTTAGTCCCGAGGCGTTCGAGGCCCAACTGGCTCGCGAGACCGACTTCCGGACGTTCTTCGCGGAGGCCCCCGCGCTGAACCCCGCGCGGGCCGAGATCAAGGGCCTGGTCTGCGGCGTCCGCGTCGAGGCGGTGGCCGAACCGCTGATGCGCGAGATCCGCTACCTGGACAAGCTCATCGACGAACTCGCCAAGGGCAAGGCGATGGAGAAGATCCTGCGGAGGTGAAGGGCGGCTTGGGGTGGATCGCGGACCTTTAGTTTCCTTCTCCCCTTGCGGGAGAAGGTGGCCCGAAGGGCCGGGTGAGGGGTCGAAAGGCTTGTCCGGATAGCGGAGCGCAACCCCTCACCCGACCCGCTTCGCGGGCCACCCTCTCCCGCAAGGGGAGAGGGGGCGAACGCCCGCAACGGGTCGCAAGACGACCCCGGGTCCCGGATCGCGCCCTTGGCGCGTCCGGGATGACACGTTGATTTCGAGCAAAGGTACGGGGATTGAGCGCGCTCTATCCGCGGAATTCGCAAGATCGAAGCGAGATCAATCGCTTGTCGATTCTACACGCCGCTGAATGATCCGCGTTCAGCTTTGTCGCACAATCAACTCGTCCCCGTCGCCGGGGGAGGGCGCCTGGATCCGGCCCGAAGCGGTGATGGGGTAGGCTGAGCGGGGCCGTTCCGTCGCCTCCCCACATGCCTTCAGCGGTCAGCCGCGTGAAGTGGCGGACGCATGGCTCACCAGTCCAGCGCCGCTTCCCCCCGCAGGATCGCCTCGGCCCGCGCCGAGTGCTTGCCGCCCTCGCGGTCGTGCAGGACCAGCGGCGGCAGCAGGACCAGCGGCGCCTTGCCCGTCTTGACCGCCCGGACGATCACCCGCTTGGCCGGGGCGTCGGCGAACGGGGCGATCGGGCGGATCTTGAACGAGCCGGCCTTCGGCGCCAGCAGCGCCAGGATGTCGGCCAGGCGGTCGGCGCGGTGGATCAGGGTGATCGTCCCGCCCTCGCGCACGGCCTTCAGGCAGAAGCTCGTCCAGGCCGAAAGGCCGCCGTCGGCCATCCAGGCGCCGCTCTTGGCCGGGGCGGGGGCGCGCAGGACGGCGGGATCGTCGAAGAAGGGCGGATTGGTCATCACCGCGTCGAACACCGGCAGGGCCAGGGCCCGGAAGCCGGCCTCGACGTCGCCCTCGCGGATCGCGACTCGGTCGGCCAGGCCGTTCAGCGCCGCGTTGCCGGCGGCCAGGGCGGCGGCGGCGGAATCACGCTCCACGCCCTGGAAAAGCGCGTCGGGCCGGCGAGTCGCGGCGGCCAGCAGGGCGCCGCCCACACCGCATCCGGGTTCGAGGACGCGCTGGTCGGGCAGGGCGTCGCAGGCGGCCGCCAGCAGGGCCGCGTCCATGCCGGCCCTGTATCCGTCGGGCTTCTGACGCAGCCGTACGCGGCCGCCCAGAACCCGATCCTCCGTCACCTGTTGGTCGTCCAATGCTTCTAGGCCTTGTGCTCGCCTTGACCGTGACCTATCCCGCCACCATTGTCCCTCGCAACGGTTCGTCCCCGGCTGGCTTTCCGCCGGCCGAGCCGGATAGTAAAGGGGGGCGCCGCAAGGAGACGATGGTTTTGGACGCAGCGACAGCGACCCTCCCCCGGACGTCGGGCTCGGTGGATCGTCTCGTGCGCCTCGCCGAGGCCGACATGAAGGGCGTCAACGCCCTGATCACCGATCGCATGCAGAGCGACGTGCCGATCATCCCGGCCCTGGCCGAGCACCTGATCGCCGCCGGCGGCAAGCGCCTGCGTCCGTTGCTGACCGTGGCCGCCGCGCGCCTGGCCGGGTCGGATAACGATCACTGCCTGAAGCTGGCCGCCGCCGTAGAATTCATCCACACCGCCACCCTGTTGCATGACGACGTCGTCGACGGCAGCCAGCTGCGCCGCGGCAAGGTCGCCGCGCACCTGATCTGGGGCGCGGCCCAGAGCGTGCTCGTGGGCGACTTCCTGTTCGCCCGCGCCTTCGAGCTGATGGTCGAGACCAACTCGATGAAGGCGCTGGAGATCCTGGCCCGCGCCAGCCGCGTCATCGCCGAGGGCGAGGTGCTGCAGCTGATGCGCAGCCACGACCTGAACCTGTCGCAGGCCGTCTATCTGGAGATCATCCAGGCCAAGACCGCCGAGCTGTTCGCCGCCGCCTCGGAGGCCGGCGCGGTCTCGGCCGGGGTCGACACGGCCAAGGCCGAGGCGCTGAAGGCCTATGGCCTGAACCTGGGCCTGGCGTTCCAGCTGGCCGATGACGCCCTCGACTACGGCGGCGCGACCGAGACCCTGGGCAAGAACGCCGGCGACGACTTCCGCGAAGGCAAGGCGACCCTGCCGCTGCTGCTGGCCATCGCCCGCTCGGGGCCGCGCGAGGCCGAGTTCTGGGAGCGCGCCATCGGTCGCCGCGAACAGACCGAGGCCGACTTCCGCCGCGCCCGCGAACTGATCATCGGCACGGGCGCCCTGGACGCCACCCTGGATCTGGCCGCCGACTACGCCGACAGGGCCAAGACGGCGCTGGCGATCTTCCCGGCCAACGACTGGCGGGGCGCGCTGGAAGAGCTGGCCGACTTCGCGGTCAGCCGCCGGGCCTAAAGGCCGACGCCGCGTCGAGCGGGGCGGTGAATTCGGCGTAATCCGCGCCGTCCGGCCTTCACAGCGCGGCGAGACCGGGCCACCTACGCATCGTGAGGCCATCGGGCCTTCCTAGAGGGCAAGGCCGTGATCCGTTTCATCCTGAACGTTCTGTGGTTCGTCTGCGGCGGTCTGGTCACCGGCCTGGGCTGGTTGCTGGCCGGCGTGCTGCTGGCCATCACCATCGTGGGCCTGCCCTATGCCGGCGCGGCCTTCCGGATCGCCGGCTTCGCTTTCTGGCCGTTCGGCAAGGAGATCGTCCACCGCGAGATCCTGGGCCGATCGGACATCGGCACGGGCCCGCTGGGGACCGTGCTGAACGTGATCTGGTTTATCCTGGCCGGCTGGTGGCTGGCCTTGGGGCACGTGGTCGTCGCCGTCGCCGAGGCCATCTCGATCATCGGCATCCCGTTCGCGATCAAGGACCTGCAGCTGGCCTACATCGCCCTGGCCCCGATCGGCCGCGACGTGGTGCGGCGCTAGCGCCGCAGGACGTGCGTCCACGGCCCGCTGCTGTCGGGGCAGAATCCTTGAGCTTCCCAGAAGGGCTGGGCGATGGCCGAGGCCTGGGCGTTGACCGTCAGCAGGTCCACGCTGTCGAAACCCTCGTGGATCAGGGCCGAGGCGAGGGCGGTGGCGACGCCGCGGCGGCGCATCGCCGGGCGGACGTAGAAGCGGCGCAGGCGGCGCGCGGGCCCAAAGCCTAGGGAGGCGGCGGCGGGTTCGACGGTCATGCCGCCGATCCCCGCCAGTTCTCCGGCCAGGAAGGCGACGAGGAGCGCCTCGCCGTCGTCCTGGAAGCATGCGCCCTTCGACCAGCCGTCAGCCAGCAGGGCCATGTTGCGCACGCCTTCGCCGGAGGCCTCGGCGACGAGGTCGTCGAAGCCGTCCGGCAGTTCGTCGAACAGACGAACCAGCTGGAGCATCAGCCCGGCGACACCATCTTCTCCGGGCGGACGTACTGGTCGAACTCTTCGTTCGTCAGATAGCCGCCGCCGACGGTTTCCTCGCGCAGCGTGGTGCCGTTCTTGTGGGCCGTCTTGGCGATCTTGGCGCAGATGTCGTAGCCGAGGCGGCCGTTCAGGGCCGTGACCAGCATCAGGCTGTTCTCGACGCCCTTCTTGATGTTGTCGATGCGCGGCTCGATGCCGACCACGCAGTTGTCGGTGAAGCTGATCGCCGCGTCGGCCAGCAGGCGGACCGACTGCAGGAAGTTGTAGGCCATCACCGGGTTGAAGACGTTCAGCTCGAAGTGGCCCTGGCTGCCGGCGAAGGTCAGGGCGGCGTGGTTGCCGAACACCTGGACGCAGACCTGGGTCAGGGCTTCGCACTGGGTCGGGTTGACCTTGCCGGGCATGATCGAGCTGCCCGGCTCGTTCTCCGGCAGGGACAGCTCGCCGAGGCCGGCGCGCGGGCCCGAGCCCAGGAAGCGGATGTCGTTGGCGATCTTGAACAGGCTGGCGGCCACCGTGTTGATGGCGCCGTGCGAGAACACCATGGCGTCGTGGGCGGCCAGGGCCTCGAACTTGTTCGGGGCGGTGGTGAACTCCAGGCCGGTGATCGCGGCGATGGCCTCGGCCACGCCCTCGGCGAAGCCGATCGGGGCGTTCAGGCCGGTGCCGACGGCGGTGCCGCCCTGGGCCAGCTGCATCAGCTTGGGCAGGGTGCTCTCGATGCGCTCGATGCCGTTGGCGACCTGCTGGGTGTAGCCGCCGAACTCCTGGCCCAGGGTCAGCGGGGTGGCGTCCTGGGTGTGGGTGCGGCCGATCTTGATGATGTCTGCCCAGGCCTTGGTCTTGGCTTCCAGGGCCGCGTGCAGGTGCTTCAGAGCCGGCAGCAGGTCATGGACGATCTGTTCAGCGCAGGCCACGTGCATGGCCGTCGGATAGGTGTCGTTCGACGACTGGCTCATATTGACGTGGTCGTTCGGGTGGACGGGCTTCTTGCTGCCCATCACGCCGCCCAGGATCTCGATCGCGCGGTTCGAGATCACCTCGTTGGCGTTCATGTTCGACTGGGTGCCCGAGCCCGTCTGCCAGACGACCAGCGGGAAGTGGTCGTTCAGCTTGCCGTCGATGACCTCGTTGGCGGCCTGGACGATGGCGTCCTTCAGGCCGGCGTCCAGCTTGCCGAGCTTGAAATTGGTCTCGGCGGCGGCGCGCTTGACGATGCCCAGGGCCCGGACGACGGGAAGAGGTTGCTTCTCCCAGCCGATCTTGAAGTTGCCCAGGCTGCGCTGGGCTTGCGCGCCCCAGTAGCGGTCGGCGGCGACTTCGATGGGGCCGAAGGTATCGGTCTCGGTGCGCGTGGCGGTCATGCGGCGATCTCCGGAAAAACGGTCGAGCGCGGTCTAGACCTTGAGCGGCGGGAGGGCAATGTTCGCAAGCGCGAAGGAGACCCAGATGAATGCGTACGTGGCCCTGCCGCGCTCGATCAACACCGGCAAGCGCAAGGTGCTGAAGGAGGATCTTTTGGGCGTCGCCCAGGACCTCGGCTTCAAGGAGGCCCGGACTTACCTGGCCAGCGGCAACCTCGTGCTCTGGGGCGACCAGCCTGGCGGCGTGGCGCTGGAAGGCAGGCTCGAGGACGCCCTGGAGGCCAGGATGGGCCTGCGCACCGATTTCATGGTCCGTTCGGCGGCCCAGTTGAAAGTGATCATCGACGGCAATCCCTTTGCGGCCGAGGCGCTGGACCATCCCAGCCACGTCATCGTCAACTTCCTGAAGTCGCCGCTTCCGGACGAGGACGAAACGATCCTGCGCGCCGCGGTTTCCGGGCCGGAGCGCTTTGCGGTCGGCGCCTGCGAGCTCTATCTGGATTTTCCGATCAGCATCGCCGACTCGGTGTTGGATCGGGACTGGAAGAAGACCAAGCGTTCGCCCGTCGGCACCACGCGCAATTGGAACACGGTGATGGCCTTGGCCGGGATGATGGGCGGGTGACCCAGGTTTTAGACGGCGCCGACTGGACCCACCACGGCAAGGTCCGCGCCCGCGAGGCTGGGGGGGAGCTGACCCTCGTGGTCGACGGCCTGACCACCCAGGGCAAGTACTACAAGCCGCTGATCTACGAGTTCTTCCGCAAGTCCTGGCGTGGCTCGCGCCCAGCGTGGGGCGAGTTCAGCGTCGAGATCGGCATGGAATATGTCGGTGAGCCGCCGTGGATGGACCTGGACAACCTGGCCAAGGCCCTGCTGGACGCAATCAAGGGCTATGCCTTCCATGACGACGCCCAGGTCGCCCGGCTGCTGGTCGAGCGCCGGCCGGGCGAGCGCGAGCGGATCGTCATCCAGGTGCGGAAACTGGACACGAACCGCATGCGCCGTACGCTTGAGGGCTGAGCCGATCCCGGCCGGTCAGCTCCAGGGCAGCAGATAGCCCCAGAGGCCTAGCAAAACCGCCAGGAACACGAACAGCAGGGCGGTGAAGGTGAAGGCCACCTTGCGCCAGCCGCTCCAGCTATCGACCCGACGTCCGCCGCGCCAGACCATCGGCAGGGCGCCCAGGGTCAGGACGCTCAGCACCGCCGCGACCAGGGCGCAGGCCGAACCGCTGAGCAGCCAACCGCTGGGCCAGCCGAAGAAGACGTTGGTCTGGTCGGTCGCCTTGGCGGCGAACACGCCCATGCAGGCGGCCGAGATCAGCCACAGCACAGCCTGCATGGTCTGCATCTGGCTGGCGCGGGCCTGGACCGGGGTCTGGCGAGCCTCGCGGCGGTTGCGGACCATCGCGCCCAGGATCGTGGCGGCGCTGGCCAGGCCGGCGATCGCCGCCGTCCAGGTCAGCAGGCTGGCCGAGCGGAAGAAGCCGATCCGCTCGTAGGTGGACCAGCCGCGCGCGGCGTAGAAGCGCGAAGGGCGGTCACCATTTTGATCGAAGACCAGGGTCAGCGGGCTGTCGACGGCCTTGAACACGCCAGGACGGTCCGTGCCGTTGAACAGGGCGCCGACGCCGCCTTCGATGATGCTGAGGCGGCCATCGGGCGTGGCCCGCACCGCCGCGCGGCCGATGATGCGGTTGGTGAAGCCCTCCAGCCCGCCATAGGCCCGGCGGGTGGTCAGATAGTCGCCCTCGTAGGCGCGGGCCTGGTCATAGGTCAGGGTGCTGGCGGGCGGCACGGCGGGGGCGTCGGCGTAGAAATGCTCGATGATCGTCGAGGGCAGGGTGGCGGGCAGATTCGCGCCGCTGTCGGTGTTGGCCGAGACGAAGATGCCCAGGCCCAGGTCCGGAACGATCACCAGGTTCGAGTGGAAGTACAGGGTGGCGCCGCCATGGCCGAAACCGCGCCGGCCGCCGGGCAGGGCGATGTCCATAAAGCCGGCGTTCCAGCCGGCCGCCTCGGGCGCGGGCCGGTACATCGGCGTGCGGAAGGCCAGGGCGGTCTTTGGCGAGAAGATGGTCCTGCCGTTGAGGGTGCCGCCGTTCAGCAGCAGGGTCATGTAGCGGGCCATGTCGCCGGCGGTGCTGGAGGCCGAGGCGGCGGGCGCGATCTGGCCCATGAACTCGCGGGGGCGGGTTTTCCAGCCCATCGGTGTCCACGAGAAGCCGTCCGACAGCTCGGCGGCCAGCGCCTCGTTCATCGGCGCGGGCAGCCGGTCGTTCCACGGGCGGGCTTCGCGGAAGGTCGTGTGGGTCATGCCGGCCGGCAGGATGATCTCCTCGCTGACCAGCTGCTCGTAGGGCTTGCCGACGACGTTGGCGACCGCCGCACCGGCCAGGGCCGCGCCGTAGTTGGAATAGCTGGGCAACAGGCCCGGCTCGCGCACCCGGCGCGGACGTTCCTGGCGCAGATAGTCGTTGAGCGGCCGCACGCGGTTCGGATCGCGCTCGAACAGCTGGCCCAGCGCGCGGTCCTCGAAACCGCCCGTGTGGGTCATCAGGTCCTGCAGGCGCACCGGCGTCTTCTTGCCCTGGTCCTTCAACTGCAGAGGCTCGGGCAGGTAGAGGTTGACCGGGCCGTCCAGGCGCATGCGACCGGCCTCGATCTCGTTCATCAGGGCGATCCAGGTGAACGTCTTGGAGATCGAGGCGACCCGGAACAGGGTCTTGTCGGGATCGACGGGCCTGCGCTGGTCAAGGTTGGCGAAGCCGTAGCCCTTCTTCAGCACGACCTGGCCGTTCTGGACCACCGACAGGGTGACGCCGGCGATGTGGTCGCGACTCATGGCGCGGCGGACGACGCCGTCGACGAAGGCTTCCAGCTGCGGCCCGGGCAGGGGCGCAGCGGCGGCCAGGACGGGCGCCGGCGTGGCGGCGGTCGGCGCCGGAGCCTGTGCGGCGGCGGGCGCGGGCGTCGCGGGCGTCGCCGCGGCGACGGGACGGGCCGCCGGCCGAGTCCGGCGCGGACGCAGGCTGTTATAGGGGCGCGGCGCGGAATTCAGGACCGGCTCGGCGGGCGGTTCGGACGCGGCGGGCGGCGGCGAAGCGTCCTGCGCCCGCGCCTCCGGTCCCCCCCAGGACCAAAGTGCGATGAAGGCCGCCGCGAAGGCGGCTGCGGACGAAACGCGCAACGTCAACGATGTCCCCTGGGTGAAGCGGAAAACTTCCAGGGTTTTGTGTAGCGCGCTGGCGGCCAGGGTCAAACCCGATCACCGATCAAGGCGTCGAAGCCTTGGCGCGATCGAAGGCGTATAGCGGCAGGATCGGCCGCAGGGCGGCGCCGATCCACACCTGGGGTTCGGACGCGGGTTCAGCGCCGGTCTCCTTCTCCTTGCGCGCCACGCAGGCCTGGACGCCGGTTCCCAGGGCCGCGAAGTCGCGGGCGCTGGGGATGGTGGAGAGGAAGCAGTCGTCGAAATACGGGTATTTGTCGTCCTCGCCGCAGCCGAACGAGGCCCGGTCGGGGCGGGCGGCGGTCAGGACCAGGCGGTCGCTCTTCTGCAGCGGCGGAATGAACACGCCCGAAAAACAGGCGGAGATCACCACCACGCTGGGACGTCCGGGGCAGGCGTCGTTCAGCATGGCGGCCAGCAGGTGGGGGCGCAGCACGTCCTCGCCGAGAATCGCCCCCTCGGGGCTGCCGTGCGAGCTGATGTAGAATAGGCAGCCGGCCTTGGCCGTCTGGGCTCGGATCCGCAGGGCGTCATAGATGGCGCGGGCGTCGGCGCGGCCGGGCGAATCGACGGGATAGCGTTCGGGGCGCACCGAGAACTGCTGGACCGCCGCCTTGTCGAAGCCCAGCGCGACCAGCGCCTTGGAGACGTCGCGGCGGGCGTTGTCGAAGGCCTCGGTCGGGCCGCCGGAATGGGCGTGGAAGTCGCCGGCCACCACCACGGCCGTCCAGTTGGAGAATGGGCCGGCGGCGCGCGCGAGCTGCGGCGGCGTGAAGAGCAAAGCCAGAAGTCCGATGACCGCCGCCGCTCTCCGCATGGCTCCGACCTTTCTCTGAAAAAGGGCCTTATTTCTTCTTGAAGCTGGCGAAGGGCGTCGGGATCGCCGTGCCTGTGGACTTGGCCAGTAGTCGTCCCTCGGCGTCGTAGAGCTCGCCCTCCATGAAGCAGACCGTGCGGCCCCACTTCACGACGCGGCCCACGCCGCGCAGCGCGCCGGGCATGGCGGGACGCAGGAAGCTGGTCTTCATCTCCAGGGTGGGGACGACATGGGTCATGCCCGATGTGACCAGACCGGCCACCGACATGCACTCGTCCAGCATGGCGCAGACATATCCGCCCTGGATCTGCCCCATCGGGTTGCAGAGCAGCTCGGCGCGCGCCGTGAAACCGACCTCGATCTCGCGATCGGCCTGGCGCACGGCCAGCAGTTCGAAGCCCAGGGTCTGGGATCCGGTCGGCTGGTTCCTGGATGCGCGGAAGCGCGCGAGGATCGCCTCGTCGCTCAGGGTCTGGGGAGCGTCCGAGGCGATGTCGCTCATTTTTTCCGGAACTGGTCCAGGGAAACGATCTTGGGACCCTCGTCGCCCGCCGGGGCGGGGGCCTTGGCCTCGGGTTCGGCTTCAGGCTCCGGCTCGTCCTCGATGACCTCGGGAGCGGCGAACTGCAGGGCGAACTGCACCGACGGGTCGTAGAAGCGGGTCACCGCCGCGTAGGGCACCGACAGGCGCTTGGGCTGACCGCCGAACTTCAGCGTGACCGAGAAGAAGGCGTCGCCCGGCGCGAGGTCCCAATACTGATGCTGCAGGACGATGGTCATCTCGTCCGGGTACTTGCCCAGCAGGTCCTGCGGACCCGACACGCCGGCCGCCTTGGTCTTGAAGGTGATGTACAGGTGATGCGGCTCGGGCAGGCCGCCCGGAGCGGCGGCCTTCTTCAGGGCCGCCTTGACCACGCCGCGCAGGGCGTCCTGGGCCATGGCCTCGTATTGCATGAGGTCTTCGGGCGGTGGGGTCTGGGACATGCGCTGGGGTCGATACTTCGAACTGAAAAACGAAGCCGGGAACGTAGCGCGTTGGAGGCTTCCCGCAAAGCGGGCGCCTGCGGAATCCGGAGAGCTGCAATCGATGGCGTGGCGATGTAGGGGTAAAGTGGAGGGATTCTGTTGGCAGGCTCCCTCCGGGCCCCGCCTAGGGATCTGAACCCCTAGGACTTAAGAGGCGAATTCACCTGCACCGCATTACGCGGCGACGGCGAACTCTTCAGCGAAGTTATCGTTCGCATTTAGAAAAATGACCCGAAACGGTGGATCAAGCCGAGGGAAAGCAGACACCTTTACACGTCTGTCGATGCTGATCGGCCCCATGCAGTCCCATGATAACTTGGGAGAGATTTGGTGGAGCCGCCGGGAATCGCACCCGGGTCCAGTCCGCTTATTACGTGCGCGTTTATCCCCATAGTTCGGCCGAAGCCGGACAATCACAATATAGGGGCTTCGACCTCGGTATGGAAGGCCGGGTGTTCGACTGTCCCCAGGCTGAGGCGGCCGTTGGACAGGGTGCCGCTGACGACCGCGCCGTGGTCCTCGAACAGCTTCAGGGTTTCGCCGACCAGCACATACACGCCGGTGAACACATCGGCGAAGTCGTCGCGGGTCTCGATGAAGCGGCCGTCGGCGCGCAGCTCCAGGCAGATGTGGCCGTCGGGCGAGGTCCAGACGCCGGCGACGGGGATGTGGGGAACGATGGCGGACATCATCATCGGGCGATGCTCCCAATCTGGAAGTTTTGGGTCTGGGTGGCCGGGGCGGGCGAGGCGGAGGGGAGCGCGGCGGTCGCGGCGGTCAGCGCGGCCGTGCCGCCCAGCAGGACGGCGACGAACCAGCGCGGAGCCGTCACGCCGCGTCGGGGCGTGTAGCGTCTCATCACGAGCTCTGATTTTGGGAGTTGCCGCGTCGGAGAGCGGAACGAGGCCACTATGGGGCATGGGGGCGTCCAGCCGGTAGACCGATGCTCCGACATGATTGCACGATCCTCCGGAACCGAACGGCGTCACGTGACGGAGGATCGTGCAAGGCCTACAAATGGCTCTGTTCCAACAAGAGAAATCCCATGAGCACGCGCGAGGCGCTGGCCGCCCTGATTGAACGATTCGCACCGGACGAAGGGCCGGTCGACACCTGCTGCCCCAGGGTCAACCTGTACCGCGTGCATGCGCCCAGCGAGCCCATGCACGCCGTGCACGACCCGTCCTTCTGCGTGCTGGCCCAGGGGCGCAAGCGCGTGCTGGTCGGCGACACCGTCCACGAATACGACGACGTGAACTTCTTCCTGTCGTCGATCGACGTGCCGGTGGCGGGGCAGGTGATCGAGGCCTCGGTGGAGAAGCCGTACCTGGCCTTCCGCATCGTCCTGGACGCCAACCTGATCAGCGAGATGATGATGGAGTGCGGCCTGGTCGCACGCCTCGACGCCGCCGCGCCGCTGGTCGGCGGCATGTCGGCGGGGGCGATGACCCCGCAGTTGTTCGATGCCGCCTGCCGGATGGTCAGCCTTATGGACTGCCCCGAGGACGCGCCGATCCTGGCCCCGCTGATCGAGCGCGAGATCCTCTATCGCCTGCTGACCGGCCCGCAGGGGCCGCGCCTGGCCCAGATCGCCCGCCGCGACGGCCGTCTGCGCCAGGTCAACCGGGCCATCGGCTGGATCAAGCGCAACTTCGACCAGCCGTTCAGCATCGACGCCGTCGCCGAGGAGGCGCGGATGAGCGCCTCGGCCCTGCACCAGCACTTCAAGGCGGTGACCTCGCTGTCGCCGCTGCAGTACCAGAAGCAGATCCGCCTGCAGGAGGCGCGGCGACTGATCCTGGTCCAACGGCTGGACGCCGCCACGGCCGGCCACACGGTCGGCTATGACAGCGCCTCGCAGTTCAGCCGCGAATACGCTCGGCTGTTCGGCGCGCCGCCGCTTCGAGACGTGGCGCGCCTGCGGGAACAGCCCGAGCAGATGGCCGGCGCCTAGGCGCTAGGGCAGGGCCGACCAGGGCACGGTCACCTTGGCGTCACCCTGACCCCAGAAGCTGACGGTCTGGGCGTTGGAGTCCACGGTGATCTTGTAGACGTAGCGCGCGCCGTTCTGGGTGTTGTTGGCCAGCACCTGGTTGTTGGGACCATAGGTGACGACGCCGTAGGAGACTCGGTTGTCGATGAAGCTGAAGGCCCAGGTCGTGTGGCCCTTGTACTGCACCACCGGGCAGGTTGGGCTGGACTCCAGCGTGTTCGGCCCCTTCAGGCAGGTGACCTTCAGGCCGCCCGGAACGGGCGGAGGCGCGTTGGCCGGAACCTGGGCCACCTGCGGCGCGGCGCTGGGCAGGCTGCTCCAGGCGACGTCGACCTTGGCGTTGGCCTGGCCCCAGACGCTGACGGTCTGCGAAGCCGGATCGACCGTCATCTTGTAGACGTATCGGGCGCCGTCGCGGGTCGTATTCTTGATGAGATTGGCCTGGCCGTCGAACGTGGCGATCCCGTAGGACACCCGGTTGTCGATGAAGCTGAAGGCCCAGGTGTAAAGGCCCTGATACTGGATCACGGGGCAGGTGGGGCTGGACTGCAGGCTGTCGGGGCCCACCAGGCAGGTGACCTTCATGCCCGCGGGCGGCGGTGGAGCGCCGGTCGCCGGGATTTGAATGATGGTCGGCGTGGACTGGGCCCAGCCCGTCGTGGGCGCGAGGATGGCGCACAGCGCGCCGGCCCCGATCAGAGTGGTCTTCAACGCACGGGTGACTGCGATACGCGTGGTCATGGCGTCCCTCCCAGGATCGATGGTGGCGGGAAGATAACGCCGTTACGCGAATAAAACTGTGAGCTGTATCACATTAGAATTCTAGCGAGGGTCGTCGCCGTCCGCGGTGGCCTCGTCCGGCGCTACGGGGACGGCGGGCGGCTGGGGACGACTGGAGTCCCCGGCCTTCAGAACGCCGCCGCTGGCCAGCAGATCGTCATAGGCTCTCTGCTGGCGGGAAAAGTCCGCGCCCCTGGGCAGGACGGCGTCGAAGCGTGGATCGCGGCCGACCGCCGCGCCGACCGCCGCCGCCAGGATCCGCGCGATCGAACCGACCTCGGCGTCGTCGCAGGCGCGGCGCAGGTGGCGGGCCTGGCCGGGGACCAGCAGGGTGACGTCCCACGAGACGCCGTCGACGCACAGGGCCGAGACCGCCCCGCCGCCATAGTCGACGATGACCGAGCGCGGCTGGCTCCAGGCGGGGTCGGCGACAAGGGCCCTGAGCGGCGGGATCTGGACCCCGGCCAGCTCGGCGTCGATGTCGACCCGGCGGCCGATCTCGGGCGTACAGCAGCCCAGGCCCGCGCGGGCCTGGACGAAGGCGCGGCCGTCGCGGCGCAGGGTGGCGCGAATGACGGCCTGGCGCACGCCGCGCGCGGGCCGGGCCCAGACCTCGACGATCAGCTCGCCCCTGCGCAGCACCTGGCTTTGCAGCGGCTGCAGGCCCCAGAGGCGGTAGAGCAGGGGCTCGACACCGTTGTCGATCGGAATGGGGCGCTCATCGCGGGCCGGCCGGCGATTGTACAGCGGCTCGGCTTCGGACGGCGGGCGGGGAACCTCGGGCGACCACCAGGTCGCCGGGTCAGGATAGGGCGAGGGCGGCGTGGCCTGCTGACTGGCGGCGAGGACGAGGCCCGCGATCAGTCCGGTCAGGCCGCTCATCGCCCAGCTCCCTTACATGCCTTCGACGCCCCGCTCGATGGAAAGGACGCCCGTGCGGGAAAGTTCCACCAGGCCCAGGGGGCGCATCAGGTCCAGGAACTTGTCGATCTTGGACGGCGCGCCCGAGATTTCGAACACGAAGCTTTCCAGCGTGGTGTCGACCGGCTTGGCCCGGAAGATGTCGGCGACGCGCAGGGCCTCGACGCGATCGGCGCCCGAGCCGCGCACCTTGACCAGGGCCAGCTCGCGCTCGACGCCGTTGGGGTCGCGGGTCACGTCGTGCACGCGGCGGACGTTGACGACCTTGTTCAGCTGGGCCTCGATCTGGTCCAGCACCTGGCGAGTGCCGCGCGTCACCACGGTGATGCGGCTGGTGTGGGCCTTGCGGTCGGTCTCGGCGACCGTGAGGCTCTCGATGTTGTAGCCCCGCGCGGCGAACAGCCCGACGATGCGGTGCAGGACGCCGGGCTCGTTGTCGACGAGGAGGGCGAAGGTGGCGGTCTGCTCGGCCTGGCCCGTGGGGCTGAGGTCGTAGGCCGAGGCGGGAGCGGGTTGGACGTTGGCGGTCATGGATCGCTTCTATGCCAAAGGGATGGTGGAGGGCGAGGGCCTTAGACCAGCCCCGCGCCATCCTCGCCGATGACGTTACCGATGTCCTCGACCTCGCCCATGATCATCTCGTTGTGGGCCTTGCCCGAGGGGATCATCGGCAGGCAGTTCTCGTGCTTCTCGACGCGGCAGTCGAAGATCACCGGCTTGTCGCTGTTGATCATCTCCAGGATCTTGCCGTCCAGCTCGGCCGGGTCGTCGCAGCGGATGCCGTGGGCGCCGTAGGCCTCGGCCAGCTTCACGAAGTCGGGCAGGCTGTCCGAATACGAGTGGCTGTAGCGCTCGCCGTGCAGCAGCTGCTGCCACTGGCGGACCATGCCCATCCATTCGTTGTTCAGGATGAAGATCTTGACCGGCAGGTCGAACTGGATCGCCGTCGACAGCTCCTGGATGCACATCTGGATCGAGGCTTCGCCGGCGATGTCGACGACCAGGCTCTTGGGGTGCGCCAGCTGCACGCCCAAGGCGGCGGGCAGGCCGTAGCCCATGGTGCCCAGGCCGCCGGAGGTCATCCAGCGGTTCGGCTCCTCGAAGCGGAAGAACTGCGCGGCCCACATCTGGTGCTGGCCGACTTCGGTCGTGATGTAGACGTCCTTGTCCTTGGTCAGCTCGTACAGGCGCTCGATGGCGTACTGCGGCTTGATGACCGTGTCCGAGCGTCGATAGTTCAGGCACTGGCGGGCGCGCCACTGGTCGATCTGGGCCCACCAGTCCGACAGGGCGGCCTTGTTGGGCTGGTGGCCGCCGGCCTTCCAGGCGGCGATCAGGTCTTCCAGCACGCTGCCGGCGTCGCCGACGATCGGCAGGTCGACGCGGACGTTCTTGTTGATCGACGAGGCGTCGATGTCGATGTGGATCTTCTTGCTGCCCGGCGAGAAGGCGTCCAGGCGCCCGGTGACGCGGTCGTCGAAGCGGGCGCCGACGCAGATCATCACGTCGCAGTCGTGCATGGCGTTGTTGGCTTCGAACGTGCCGTGCATGCCCAGCATGCCCAGCCACGCCGGATCCGCCGCCGGGAAGGCGCCCAGGCCCATCAGGGTCGAGGTGACCGGCGCGCCGGTCAGGGCCGCGAACTCGCGCAGGGCTTGGCTGGCCTTGGGGCCGGCGTTGATGACGCCGCCGCCGGTGTAGAAGATCGGCCGCCGCGCGCCCGCGATCATCCTGGCCGCCTCGGCGATGCGACTGGCGTCGCCCTTGGTCTTTGGCGCATAGGCGTGGCTCGAGGCGACCTCGGTCGGGCCGTAATATTCGCCCTTGGCGAACTGGACGTCCTTGGGGATGTCGATCAGCACCGGACCCGGACGGCCGGTGGTGGCGATCTTGAAGGCCTCGTGGATGATCTGGGGCAGGTCGCGGACGTCTTTGACCAGGTAGTTGTGCTTTGTGCACGAGCGGGTCATGCCGACTGTGTCGGCTTCCTGGAAGGCGTCGGTGCCGATCAGGTGGGTGGGGACCTGGCCAGTGATGACGACCATCGGGATCGAGTCCATCAGGGCGTCCATGATGCCGGTGATGGCGTTGGTCGCGCCGGGGCCCGAGGTGACCAGGACGACGCCCGGCTTGCCCGAGCTGCGGGCGTAGCCCTCGGCGGCGTGGGTCGCGCCCTGCTCGTGGCGGACCAGGATGTGCTGCAGGCGCGGCTCGTGGAACAGCGCGTCGTAGATCGGCAGGACCGCGCCGCCCGGATAGCCGAACAGGACCTCGACGCCCTGATCCACGAGGCCGCGAACCACGATCTCGGCGCCAGTCATGGCGCGATCTGCGGTGTCGGCGGGAGCCTTGCTCTCGATGGTCTGATGGGCGGTCATGGGACGGATCCGATGGGGAAGGGGCGGGAAGCGGGAAAAGGTGAAGCTGGAAAAGAAAAAAGGTCCCGAAGGACCTTTGCGCGCGCGACCGAACTACGTCGTGACTTCTAAGGTCACGCCGCGGACGGCCGCTCCATAAGTACGATCATGGTTTTGCGCACGAGTCTTGCTCCAAAGCTACGGAACGGGTCATGACATGCGCCAGTCGGAGCGTCAAGGCGCGCTTTGCCGCAAGGATGTGCCTTTTCTAGACGGTGTGACCTTACCGGACTTTCACGTGACAGGGGCAGGTTTTCCCTCTCACGGTCGCGCTCCCGCAATCGAGGAGCGTCTCAGTGTTCGGACGGCGTGAATTTCTGGCCGGCGCGGCCGCGTTCGGTCTGGCCGAAAAGGCGTCTGGGGCCGTGCTGTCGGGCGGCGCGGCGGACCAGGCGGTCGACGCCTTCCTCAAGATCCAGCCGTTCCAGGGCGTGGTGCTGATCGGCAGAGCCGGCAAGCCGATCTATTCGCGCGCCGTCGGATCCGCCGACATCGAGGTCGGGAAGCCCGTGACCCTGACCACGCCCTATGTGATCGCCTCGATCTCCAAATGGCTGACCTCGACCGCGCTGCTGAAGCTGGTCGAGGCGGGCAAGCTGGACCTGGATGCGCCGATCTCGACCTGGCTGCCCGACTACCGCGCCGACACCGGAGGCAAGGTCAAGTTGCGTCACCTGATGACCAACATCAGCGGCGTGCCGAACGGCTTCTCGACCTGGACCAAGGCCAATCCGGACCCCGACCTCTTCAAGAAGGCCTTCACGACCGCCGAGGCGGTGAAGCTGTGGTGCTCGGGCGACCTGGCCTTCGAGCCGGGGACGAAATTCGACTACGCGATGACCAACTGGATCATCGTCACCGCGATCGTCGAGACGGTGACGGGCAAGTCTTACGCCCAGGCGATGACCGACCTCCTGATCGGACCCCTGGGCCTTTCGCGCACCACGCCGAGCGACCCGCCGGACATCGCGATCTCTTACCGGACGCTGGAGCCGCTGGTCCGACAGTCCAATGACCGTTTCCCGTTCATGGCCGCCAGTGGCGGTTACGTCAGCACGGCGGGCGACTTGTTGAAGGCGGCGCACGCCGTGTTCGACGGCGGGTTCCTGGCTCCGGCCAGCAAGAAGGCGCTGCTGACGGTGGGCTGGCCGGACCAGGACTACGCCCTGGGCGGCCGGGTGAAGAGCCTGTTCGCCGACGGCCTGCCGCGCGTCTTCGCCTGGGAGACGGGCAGGGCGGCCGGCTATCGCTCGGTGCTGGGCCATCGCTTTGACGACCAGACCACCGTCGTGCTGCTGAACAATACGAGCATCACCCAGAAGGCGATGGACGAGTTCGCCTACAGCCTGTTCGGGACGGTCTAGGCGTCCGGCTGGGCTTCCAGCGTCCGCGCCAGTTGCTCCAGCGCGAAGGCGGCGAAGGCCTGCATGTTGGCGGGGCGCTGATCGCTGCCGGTCTCCAGAGTGGCGCTGACCGAGACCTCTTCACCGACCACGGCCGAGCAGCAATGGCCGGGCGCGTCGCCATAGCGGTTGCCGTCGGGGCCGGCCGCGCCGGTTTCCGACAGCGCCCAGCTGGCCTTCAGGTTCTTGCGGGCCACACGGGCCAGCATCACCGCATAGGGCTCGCTGGCCGAGCGCAGGCCGTCCATGGCCTTTTGCGGGATGTCCATCAGGGTCAGGCGCGCCCGGGCCGTGTAGACGACGGCCCCGCCGACATAGAACTTCGACGCCCCGGGCACGGCCAGCAGGGCCGCCGAGATCAGGCCGCCGGCCGAGGACTCGGCGATGGCCACGGTCTCACCCCGAGCGATCAGGCGCTGGGCGACGCGTTCGGCGAGGGCGTGGAGGTCGGGCATCGGGGCTTCCTTCGGGCTGGTCGGCCCTCTCCATAGGGGCAAGTCGCGAGCCTGCAAACACAGGCTATCGCCAAGATTGAGCCGGTGTGCTCACCATGGCCAAGCTCAACCTGGAGATCGTCGTGCTCGTCCAAGCCGCCCCACCACCCGCGACTCCTCCCGCCGCGACCGCGCCGGCGCCCGCCGCGCCCCAGCCTCCGCAGCTGCAACGGCTGGCGCCGGTCGCGCAGAAGGCCAAGCCGCTGACTCTGGCCAAGGGCGGCAAGACCGAGAGCGCGGTCGTGCGCTACCAGATCTTCCTGCGCACCATCGCCAAGCCGGGCGCGGTTCCGGCGGCGCCCGAAGGCGTGACGGTGTCGGCCATTCCCTGTGCCTGGACCGTCGAGTCCTATCTGCAGCGCGATCTCTGCTTCTATTCGATCACCGGCCTGCTCGGCTGCGAGGAGGGCGCCACCAAGCCACTAATGGCCGTGGAAAACGGCCAGGCCGATTTGCCGGCCGGGACGGCCTGCGAGGTCTTCGCCAAGCCCGTGACCGCCGCCGAGGACCGGGTGATCGCGACCCTGGACCGCATCAAGGACCAGATGTTCGACGAGGACTATCAGCTGGCCGTCAAGCCGCGGCTGGTCCGCGGCGGGGCGACCGTCACGGAGCGCTGACCGCTCCTCCCGGTGTCCTGGCCCAATCGGGCGTCTGGTTCCGGAACCAGGTCAGCTGGCGCTTGGCGTAGCGGCGGGTCTCCTGCCGCGCGGCGTCCAGGGCCTGCTCCAGCGTGGTCTCGCCGCGCAGATGGGCGGCGAACTCGCGGTAGCCGACCGCCTTGAGGGCGGGCAGGGAAGGATCCAGGCCCCGCGCCTCCATGGCCCGCACCTCGTCCAGGGCGCCTTGCTCGACCATCACGGCCAGGCGCGCGTCGCAGCGGGCATAGAGCTCGGCGCGCGGCGGATCCAGGATGACGCCTTTCCAGCTGCCGGGCGCCAGGGCCGGCTTGGTGTCGGTCTGCCAGGCGGTCAGCGACTTGCCGGTGGCGACGGCCACGGCATGGGCGCGGACCAGGCGCTGGCGGTCGCCGGTCTCGATCCGCGCCTCGGCCTCCGGGTCGAGGGGCTTGAGGATCTCGCGGAAGTCCTCCTCGCCCCGGGCGGCGTACAGCAGGCCGGAGATCTCGCGCTGGGTTTCGGGCACGGGCGGCACGTCGGCCAGGCCGTGGGTCAGGGCGCGGAAATAGAGGCCCGTGCCGCCGACCACGATGGCGGGATTGCCGCGCGCCTCGATCTCGGCCAGGGCCTTGGTCGCCGCCTCGAGCCAGCGGCCGACCGACCAGGCGACGGCGGCGTCGACCACCTCGAACAGATGATGCGGGGCGCGAGCGGCTTCCTCGGGCGAGGGCCCGGCGGTCAGCACGCGCAGACCCGCATAGATCTGCATGGAGTCGGCGTTGACGATCTCGCCGCCGATCCGCTCGGCCAAATCCAGGGCGTAGGCGGACTTGCCGCTTGCGGTCGGGCCCGCGATCAGCCAGATGCGGGGCGCGATGTCCGAACTCTCCGTCATTCCGACTGTTCTCACCCTCGTGGGGGCTGATCCCGAAGCCTACGATGAAGCCGTGTCGCGCGTCGAAAGGCTGCTGTCTAGACGCCGCGAACACCTCGGGCCGTTAGCCTCGGATTTCCTCTTGGAAACCGCCAAGGCGCAGGTCATGGCGCGAATGACCGACATGGCCAAGGATACAAATCTCCTCGCCGATCTGCCGGTCGACTTCGCGATTCAGCCTGTCGAGAACCGCAAGAAGCGCCTGCTGATCGCCGACATGGACTCGACGATCATCAACGTCGAGTGCCTGGACGAACTGGCCGATTTCGCCGGCGTCAAGGAACAGGTCTCGGAGATTACCGAGCGCGCCATGCGCGGCGAGCTGGCCTTCGAGGGCGCCCTGCGCGAGCGGGTGGGCATGCTGAAGGGCCTGGGCGTCGAGGCGCTGCAGTCCTGTTACGACCAGCGGGTTCGCCTGAACCCGGGCGCGGAGACCCTTGTCCGCACCATGGCCAAGCACGGCGCGCGCTGCGCCCTGGTCTCGGGCGGCTTCACCTTCTTCACCAGCCGGGTGGCGGAGGCCGCGGGCTTCCACCTGAACCGCGCCAACACCCTGATCGAGCTGGACGGGGCCCTGACCGGCCATGTGGGCGACCCAATCCTCGGCAAGGAGGCCAAGCTGGCCGCCCTCGAGGAGGAAACCGCCGCCCTGGGCCTGACGTCGGCCGACGCCCTGGCCGTGGGCGACGGCGCCAACGATCTGGCGATGATCGCGGCCGCCGGCCTGGGCGTGGCCTACCGCGCCAAGCCGATCGTGGCGGCCCAGGCCGACGCCAAGGTCGACCACACCGACCTGACGACCTTGCTCTACTTCCAGGGCTACAAGACCGAGGACTTTTATCAGTGAGCTTTCCCCGCCGCGTCGACGCGGTCGTCTTCGACATGGACGGCCTGCTGCTGGACACAGAGATCGTCTATCGCGCGGCGATGATCGAGGCGGGTGAGGTCTTCGGGGTCCAGTTCACGGGCGAGACCTACGCCTCGATGGTCGGCAAGACGACGCCGGAATGCGGCGTCATGCTGCGGGGCCTCTATGGCGAAGAGTTCCCGGTCCAGTCCTATTTCGAGCGGGTCTGGGCCGACGTCGAGGACCTGCTGGCGGCCGAGACCAAGCTGAAGTCCGGGGTGATCGAGATCCTCGACTATCTGGACGACCTGGGCCTGCCGCGCGGCATCGCCACCTCGAACGGCCTGCCCGCCGTCCAGCGCTATCTGGGCCGTTTCGACCTGCTGCACCGGTTCAACGCGGTGGTCGCCCACCACGATGTGAGCAAACACAAGCCGAACCCGGATCCCTATCTGTTGGCCGCCCAGCGCATCGGCGTCGACCCGGTCCACTGCCTGGCGCTGGAGGACAGCCACCCCGGCGTCCGCGCCGCCCACGCGGCCGGCATGATGACCGTGATGGTCCCCGACATCCTCGATCCGAACGAGGAGATGCATGAGAAGTGCATTCACATCGCCGACAGCCTGCATCACGTCATGGACCTGCTGAAGGCGTCGGTCTGATCTCCCTAAGGGCGGTCCCTGGCTTGTAAATACCGCCCGGCGCGCGGATATGAGGGCCCCCTGCAGACGAGGCCCGACTGACGTGACCGGCGCAAATCCCGCTACCCTCGACGACGCCCGCGCGGTCTTGGACCGCATCGCCGACCCGGCCAGCGGGCAGGGGTTGGTCGCCGCCGGCCTGGTGCAGGGCTTGGTGGTTCGCAACGGCCGCGCCGGCTTCATGCTGGAGGTCCCGGCCAGCCGCGTAGCGTCCTACGCTTCGGTCCGCGAGGCGGCCGAGAAGGCCCTGGCGGCGCTGCCGGGGATCGAGACCGCCCAGGTCGTGCTGACCGCCCAGGCCGCCGAGGGCGCGACCCGGGTGCGCAAGGGCGCCAAGGTCACCGAGGATCCTCAGGCCCGCATGGTCCCGCCGCCGGAGGCCGAGAAGCCCGCCCACGTCCGTCACGTGATCGCCGTGGCCTCGGGCAAGGGCGGGGTGGGCAAGTCCACCGTCTCCACCAACCTGGCCGTCGCCTTCGCCAAGCAGGGCCTGCGCGTCGGCCTGCTGGACGCCGACATCTACGGTCCCTCGGCCCCCAAGATGATGGGCGTAGACGGCGACCCGCTGTTCGAGAATGACAAGCTGCAGCCGCTGCTGGCCCATGGCGTGAAGGTGATGTCGATCGGCTTCATCGTCGACGAGGGGCGGGCGATGATCTGGCGCGGCCCGATGGCCTCGTCGGCCGTGCGCCAGCTGATCCACGACGTGGCCTGGGGCTCGGAGAGCGAACCGCTGGATGTGCTGGTCGTCGACCTGCCGCCCGGCACCGGCGACATCCAGCTGACCCTGGTCCAGAAGCTGCGCATCGACGGCGCGGTGCTGGTGACCACGCCGCAGGAAATCGCCCTGATCGACGCCCGCCGCGCCGCGGCGATGTTCGAGAAGACCGCCACGCCGATCCTGGGCCTGATCGAGAACATGGCCTTCTTCGCCGATCCCTCGACCGGCGCGCCGATCCCGATCTTCGGCGAGGGGGGCGGCGTGGCCGAGGCCGAGCGCCTGAAGGTCCCGCTGCTGGGCCGCGTGCCGATCGAGATCGCCGTGCGCCTGGGCGGCGACCAGGGCGTCCCGGCGGTGATCTCCGAGCCCAAGGGGCAGGCGGCCGAGGTCTTCGGCGAAGCGGCCAGGATCCTGTGGAAAACGATCGGCGACTGACGAAAAAGCCCGCCCGGATCGCTCCGGGCGGGCTTCTCGTTTCAGCGATGCGTCAGCCTTAGAAGCTGAAGCGGGCGCCCGTCGACAGCACGACGGCCGAGCCGGTCACGTCGCCGTTCAGGCGAACGACCGAGCTGGTCGCGGTCGTGTCGGTGCGGGCGATCTTGGTGTCGTCGAAGCTGATGTAGTTGATCGCCGCGTCCAGCTTGATGTTGTCCGTCGCGGCCCAGGTGGCGCCGGCGGCGTACATCATGCGGTCGCCGTCCGGCACGCGGGCGGTGCGGCCGACGTCCGGCGTCGGGGTCGGGTCGTACTGGACGCCGGCGCGCAGGGTCAGGCGCGGCGAGGCCTGGTAGTCGACGCCGACGGCGTAGGTCGTCACGTCCTTATAGTCCTGGACGCTGGTCGACGAGCCGCCCGGGAAGGTGACGCGGATGGCGTCGAACTCGCCCCAGCCCACGCGGCTGATCGAACCGTTCAGGGTCCACTGGTCGTTCACCGCCCAGCGGGCGCCGAAGTTGGCGATCCAGGGCAGGGTAATCTTGGCCTGGCCGTCGACCGTGAAGTTGTTGGCGGCGGGGATCGGGGCCAGCAGGCCGGCGACCTTCACGGTGCCGTCCAGCTTCTGGTCGATCTTGCTGCGATAGCTGGCGCCGATCGTCAGGCTCTTGGATGGGTGGATCTGGGCGCCGACCGTGTAGCCGTAGGCCCAGCCGTCGCCCTTCAGCGACTGCGAACCGTCGGGCTGCAGCGGCGAGATGTTGGGCAGGGCGTTGGTCAGCTCGGCGTCGGCGTAGAGGGCGGTGACGCCCACACCCAGGTCGATCATGTCGTTGACGCGGTAAGCGACGACGCCGTCGACATTGACCGTGCGCAGCTGCGACTTCAGCGCGTCGTAACGGGTCCAGCTGTTGGCGTTGTATTCGGTGGTGAAGTTGTACGGCGCGGCGACCGAGACGCCCAGCGACAGCCTGTCGTTGACGCGGAACGCCACGCCGGCGTTCGGCACGACGCCGTCATTGATCGGGTCGAAGGCGGTGTTGTCGCCGCCGATCGCCGTGGTCACCGGGACCGGACGGGTGATGGTCGAGCCGTTGTTGACGACCTTGGAGTCCACCTGGATCAGGTTCAGGCCGAAATAGCCTTCGCTTTTCTCGATGCCGGCGATCGAGGCGGGGTTCCACCACAGGCTGCCGACGCCCTTGTCGGCGACTTCGCCGGAATAGGCGCGACCGGTGCCGCGCACCGACTGTTCCTGCAGGTAGAAGGCCGAAGCGGAGGCCTGGGAAGCGGCGGCGAGGGCCAGCAGAGCGACGCCGGCGGCGAGGCTGGTACGCGAGAGAGACATGTGACTACGACCTTCTGGGGGACGGAGAGGCGGGTCGAACGCCCGTTCGGGCGCTCGAGAAGCGCCGCGTTTAACGCATCTGTTCAAAGAGCGTTGCTATAAATTGTCCAGAACGTGAATTTTGTCAGTTCTGTTAAAGAAACGGGGGCGCAAGGCCCCCGTATCAATCGCTGTTATGTCAAATACTGGCCGAACGTAGGTATTCGAGTCGATCTGTTCTTTCCCTAGCGTCAGCCTCCGGCCATCTTTCGGAAGAACTTCTGACCCTGTTCGCCGCCGTTGAAGTAGGCCTTCTGGCCCGCCTCATCGGTGATCTTGTCCCAGCTGTCGCGAACCTCTTCGGCCGAGAGGCCGCCTTCGCCCAGATAGACGCCCTCGGTCTCGTAGATGCGCGACAGGGCGAAGGCGCCGGCGCCGGCGGTCAGGATCGCGCCGGTCGGGGCCTCGTCCGAGGCCAGGTAGACGACGCCGGGGGTGACGTATTCCGGGGCCAGCTTGGCCAGCACTTCCGGCGGCATCAGGCCTTCGGTCATGCGGGTGGCCGCGACCGGGCTGATGGCGTTGATCTTCACGTCGTTCTTGGCGCCCTCGAGCTTCAGGGTGTTCATCAGGCCCAGCACCGCCATCTTGGCCGCGCCATAGTTGGACTGGCCGAAGTTGCCGTACATGCCCGACGACGAGGTGGTGACGACGATGCGGCCGTAGTTCTGGGCCTTCATGATGTCCCAGACCGCCTTGATCGGCTTGAAGGTGCCGAACACGTGCACCTGCATGACCAGCTCGAAGTCGGCCAGCTCCATCTTGGTCAGGGTCTTGTCGCGCAGGATGCCGGCGTTGGCGATCAGGATGTCGATGCGGCCCCACTTGTCCATGGTCGTCTTGACCATGTCGGCGACGCCGGCGTCGTCGGTCACCGAGGCGCCGTGGGCGATGGCCTCGCCGCCGAAGGCCTCGATCTCGGCGACCACCTTCCGGGCCGCTTCGGACGAGCCGCCCGAGCCGTCGACGCTGCCGCCCAGGTCGTTGACCACGACCTTGGCGCCGCGACGCGCCAGTTCCAGGGCATGCTGCCGGCCCAGGCCGCCGCCGGCCCCCGTCACGATCGCCACCTTGCCGTCGAAGCGGATGTCCGCCATGCCGAAGTCTCCCTCAAACGCGTGTTTGGTTTGGCCGTGTTGTGCGGCGCGGGAGGAGGGGCGTCAAGGGGAGCCCGCGCGCACGGTTCTTCGCCTTCACGCGGCTGGCCCGCTGAAGGGATGAAAGGGACGCGGAGCGCCCGGGCGACGCCCGGAGTGTGAGTATTGAGTACCGTTTCGACGAAGCCAGAGCGCTCCGCGCAGCCGTTGTCCGAAAGCCTCCGGGTCGCGGGGTGTTAGCCCGCTCCCGAACGCGCCTCCGGCGGGCGGACAGGCCGGCTAAGCCTGGTCCGGACCGCACGGGCGATTTCAGCCCGCGCCTGTAGTGTCGCCAGCCCGCGCCCGAGGTCGTTTCTGTGTTCCAGGGTCGACTACCTCGGGGAAGGACGCGGTTGCGGAGTTTCCCCCGCACTGGCGAGCGCGACCCGCTCGACCACCCCTGACAGCCGTCACGATCGCCGGCGGACGTCCCTTTCAAGCCATCAGGTGCAGCTAGTATGGGGGCCGGATTCAACGCGGATCATTCAGCGGCGTCTAAAATCGACAAGCCTTTGAATTCGCCGGATTCGATCTCGCGAATTCCGAGGATAGAGGCCGCTCAATCCCCGTAAGCGGTCCGAGCACGATCGATCTCTCTGCCCGGAAGCGTACGACGTTCAGAGGGTGCGGTAAGACCGCCTTGAGGCATCCAATCCTGGCGCTCCATGGATCTATGGACGTTTCGTCGCTACCGCGCACGGAACGTCCTTGGCCGTCCAATCGAAATCATAGGTCGCCGGTACGGTCGCTCCGTCGCCGACAGAGGCCTTTCGTCCAGTCGGCTTGTAGGAAATCCAACCCATGCTGTTATCGAATCCGGCGATGCGGGCATTGTCACGCTGGGCGGTCGCGGCGTCGATCTCCGCCTGTTCGATCCGCGATCCGCGGACCATGCGAACGGCTCCGTCGCGCAGCTCCCACGCGCGGTAGTAGTTGCGACCAAACAAGTGCGCGTCGTAGCTCGCCGCCGACGACCATTGTCTTGGCTGTGTCGAACTGGGCAACTGTACTGTCGTGACGTGGCAGATGTATTCGGGCGCGGTATAGAAGGGGAGCTCCTTGTTCTGGTCGTCCGCCCGGACGCGCCGCTCGGGCGGACTGAAGCCGCCGCCGGGAAGCGACAGCGACTTCGCACCGTCACCATCGTCATCCCAGTCGATCGCGCCGACGCCGCTGATTGTCAGGATGCTTGCCTCGGCCTTCTCGTCATAGCGCCACCGGACGTCATCGATCGTCTGCCAGGTCTCCCCGACGGCGCGCTGACGGAAGGCCTCCAGCAACTGCCCGGAGGTCACAGTTGAAAACTGCAACTGCTCCTGAAGGCCCTGCACGCCACGGACGATATGAGTCGACACGATCCGCGCCGGCTTGTCGAAGCCGGCTCGCGCGTCGATTTCGAACAGGTTGATCTCGTCGGGCGTTGTCAGGGGCTTTGGCGGCAGCCTTTCCAAGTTGCTGCCTTCGGCTGTCAGGGGGAGGCCCCAGTTCACCGGGAAGATTGGCCGCGCGCTTGGCTGCGCGACAGGAGGCAGCGTTCCATCGAGCCAGTAGGTCGCGCCATCAATGTGCGCACGCACAAGAACATGATCGAAGAACTGCGGGATCGGCAAGCGCTGTTCCAAGCCGTCATCGCCGCCTGAGCTCACGATCACTGGCTCGGCTTCGATCCCAAGCTCCTGCAGAAGCGCCAATAGGAGCGAGGTCTTACCCTTGCAGTCTCCATACCGGCGCTGCCAGGTCTCGTCCGCGGAAGACGGGGTGAGATTGCCGCTATTGAGGCCTACATAGATGTACCTGACGTCCTGCTGGACCAGCTTCAACGCGGCGCGCGCACGGTCAAGCGGACCTGCTTGAGCCGCCGCGATACGTTTCGCCTCGCGCTTGACAGAGGAGTCGGGGGCGAGCGTCGCCGCCTTTGCATAGAGGGGAGCGAAGTGACGTGAAATGGACGCCCAATCGGTGAAATCGGTGAACTCGACCGTGCGCTGCCACTGATAGCGAGGCGGCGCGTCCTTCGGCGGCGAGACGGTCGCCGGATTGTCGAACCGAAAATCGACAGAACGCTCGCCCTTCACCATGGCCGCGGCCATATCGGGCGTCATCTTCAGCTTGGGCTCGCGCCCCTGATCCCAGCTAAGCCCCAGATGATACCGCCCCGGCGAAGGACTGGGCGCGATGATGAGAAGCCCAGATTGATTGCGTTTTAGGGTGGGATCGCTCACGAAGGTCGTGAATTCGATCTCGAGCTCGTCTCCTACCCGGAGGTCCGGCACGCGGAGGACGGCCGTCAGGACGCCGTCGAGCCGAGCTTCTTCAAGTTGTCCCTCGCGACGCAGGACCTCGAACGAGGCCTGGCTCAAAACGTCCGTGACTTGGCCGTCCCGGATGACGTCTATTTTATGCACGATCGGTGCGCCGGCCTGCGGGTTCCAGGCGATCGAGATGTTGCCGAGCTGCAGTGCGGCCGATTGCAGGATCTTGATGCGGGAGGCGATATACTGCGCCTGTCCCTGATCACTGAGATGTACTTCCGCATCCTGGCGGCGGACGAACATCGGACCATCGACGACTTCGGGTACAGGCAAGAGCCCGGACTGCGTGGCCCATCCCGGCGCAGGTCCGCGACGGACCTGTTCAGATTGCGCGTACGCCGGACTTCCGACGAGCACGGACGTCAACATCAACAGCAGTACGCGCACCAAGCCTCTCCCCCCCGCTCTCGCGCCATTGTGGCATCGACAACCTAAGGTTCAAGGGGGCTTTTATGTCGCGAGCTGCGGGCGGGGCTCGCCGCCCGCTCTCTTACTGACCGCCCCTACGTCTTCTTCTTCGTCATCCCGCCGGCCACCGGCTGGGTCGGCTTGTCGCGCTTTACGCCGGCCTTCTGGCCGGGCTTCATGAACTTGACCAGCACGCGCTGGCCGACCAGCAGCGGGGCGCCGTCGGCGCTGACCACCACCTCGACGACGCGCTCGTCGCTGCGCTGGCTGGGATCGTCCGAGGCCAGCTTGCGGGCGCCGAAGACGGCGGCGCGGCGCAGGACGCGGCCGACATAGGTCAGGTCCGGGTTGCTCTCGGGCTGGATCTCGACCTCCTGGCCGATCTTCACGTTCGGGATGTCGGCCTCGACGATCTCGGCGCGGACGATGCGCTGGGTGTTCGGCTCGAGGTCGAACATGGCGGTCACGTTCAGGGTCGAGGCGCCGGCGCCCGGATTGGCCTGGCGGCGGGCGATGCGGCCGTCGGCCGGGGCGCGGATGATCGTCAGTTCCTGATTGTACTGAGCCTGGGCGACCTGGGCCGAGGCGACCTGGATGGCCGCCTGCTGGGCGCCGATATTGGCCTGGGCCGAGGCGATCTGATCCTTGGCGGCGTCCAGGCGCTGGGCCGCGACGAAGTTCGAGGCGCTCAGGGCCTGCAGACGGTTGTACTCGCGCTGGGCGGTGCGCAGCTGCACCTGGAAGAGCTGCAGCTGGGCCTTGGCCGAGGCCAGGCTGGCGGCGGCGGTCTGCGAGGCCAGGCGGACGTCGTCGTCCTCCTGCTTGGCCAGCGGCTGGCCGGTCTTCACGATGTCGCCTTCCTGGACATAGACGTCGCGGACGATGCCCTGGCGGCGCGCGGCCACCTGGATCACGCCGCCCTCGACATCGGCCTTGCCCTGGGCGATGGCCGCGTAGGGGGAGGGCTCCTCCTGGGCGGCGGCGGCTTCGAGCTTCTTCTTTTTCTCGGCCGCCTGGCCCTTCATGTAGAAGACGCCGCCGCCGAGCAGCAGCGCGACGACGAGGACGATGTAGAAGGCGGGTCGGCGCAGGAAGCCGGGCATCGTGAATTTCCCCCAGAAAATCAGTGGCTGAGCGACGCAGGATTGGCGTCGGGCGTTCTCCGCACGTCGTCCAGGATCTTGCCGTCCTCGATGTGGATGACGCGGTCGGCATAGGCCTCCAACCGCGGGTCGTGGGTCACGCAGATCACCGCCGCGCCGCGGTCGGTGGCGGCTGCGCGCAGCAGCTTGATCACCGTCTCGCCGCTCTTGCCGTCGAGGGCCGAGGTCGGCTCGTCGGCGAAGATCAGGTTCGGGTTCTTGGCCAGGGCGCGGGCGATGGCGACGCGCTGCTTCTCACCGCCCGACAGCTCTGACGGGCGCTGGTTGACGCGGGGGCCGAGGCCCACCGACTCCAGCGCCGCCTGGGCGCGGCGGGCCTGCTCGGCCTTGCCGACACCCTGATACTTCAGGGCGGTCATCACCTGCTGCTTGGCCGTCAGGGCCGGGAACAGGTTGAAGCCCTGGAAGATGAAGCCGCAGTGATCGAGGCGGAACTTGTCGATCTTGCCGTTCGACAGGGCCCAGAGGTCCTTGGCTTCCAGGGCCGCGACCTTGCCCTCGTCGGGCTTCAGCAGGCCCGAGAGCGCGGCGACCAGGGTCGACTTGCCCGAGCCCGACGGGCCCATGACCATGGTCACGTCGCCGTGCTTGGCGTCGAAGTTCACGCCCTTGAGCACTTCGATATAGGTGCGGCCGGTCTTGAACCGCTTGACTAGGCCCTTGGCCTCGAGCGCGGTCTCGCCGCGTTTGTGCGCGTTATCACCGGTCATCGCAGCAGGTCCGCGGGTTGGCTGTTCTTGAGGATGCCCAGCGACAGGAAGCCCGACACCATGGAGATCACCACCAGGAAGACGGCGACCACGCCGATCAGCGTCGGCGGGAAGTACATCGGCACCCCGCCGGCGACGGCGACCAGCGAGACCAGCCAGGTCAGCAGGCCCGCGGCGAAGACGCCGACGATGCCGACCCAGAAGCTGAGCTCCATGACGATGTTGCGCAGGTCGCCCATCGACACGCCCAGGGCGCGCAGGGAGGCGAACTCCTTGATATTGGCCATGATCGCGCCGCGCAGGGTCTGCCAGGTGATCACGATCCCGATCAGCAGGCCCAGGAAGGCCGAGAAGCCCAGGATGATGCCGATGATCTGGTCGTCCAGCATGGCGTTGGAGTTGGCGTCGGCCAGCTCCTGGCGGGTCCAGGCGCGGAACTTGCCGTCGGCCTTCTTGTTCAGCTGGGCCGCGACGATCTCGGCGCGGGCCGGATCCTGGATCTCGACCATCAGGGGGCCGACGCGCTGACCGGTGTCGGCCTCGCCCAGCATCCGCAGGGTGTCGCGCGACATGACCAGCGTGGGCTGGATGATGTTGGGATAGCCGCGGGTGACGACGGCCACATAGACGGTCTTGCCGTTGTAGAGCGCCTTGTCGCCCTTCTTGACGCCCAGGCGCTTGAGGGCCGTTTCGTCGACCGCGATGGCGTAGGGGCGACGCAGGGCCTCGATCATCGACTGCATGTAGTCGGTCGGCACGGTCACGTAGCCGGGGATCGCGTCGATCACCGTGACGTTGACGAACTCGCTCTTGCGGGCCGAACCGCCGCCGCCCTTGCCCTTGCCGGCGCGCTTGGCGCGGGCCTCTTCCTTGGCCTGCTGCTCGGGCGACAGGATGTTCTGGAAGCGGCCGCCCGAGCCGTCCAGCGGCGCGACCTGGGTCACTTCCGGGTGGCTGTAGACCAGCGGGATCATCCGGCGCGGCAGGCCCGAGGGACCGCCGAACAGGGCCTTGGCGCCCGGGCCCAGCACCATGATATCGGCGCGGGCGCGGTCGATCTGCGCGGTAAAGCCCTTGCCGATGCCGACGAAAATGCCGACCTGGGCCAAGATGAGCAGGCCCGAGAAGGCCAGGGCGACCACGGCCGCCATGTAACGTCGCCACTCGTAAAGAAGAGTGGCCAAGGCCAACGACATTCGGACTCTTGCTCCCCCAAACCGATAGTTGCAGCAATGAACGGCGATCGGCGAACGTCCAAGTTAAATCGGGGTAAGGCGCATTTCAGGGACGAAATATCCACCTGGAGCGATGAAGGGGGTGGTTGGGCGCCCCTGTCGGGTCTAACCACGATCCAGTGCAGCGCTCGAACACGCCCTTCACGATCCTTGGCGCCGCGTCTGGCCTGGCGCTGGCGCTGGCCGCGCCGCCGTCGGCGCGGGCGGACGAGGGCATGTGGACCTTCGACGCGATCCCGGTCGAGCGGATCAAGGCCGCCTATGGCGTGACCCTGGATCGCGCCTGGCTGGACGCGGCCCAGGCCTCGGCCGTGCGGCTGACCAACGGCTGTTCGGCGGGGCTGGTCAGCGGCGAGGGTCTGGCCCTCACCAACGGGCACTGCGTCGCCGACTGCGCCCAGGTCCTGTCGGGCGACGGGCGTGACTACGTCCAGGACGGCTTCCTGACCGACGCGCGCGAGGACGAGCGCAAGTGCGCCGGGATGCAGGCCGAGGTGCTGCTGACCATCATCGACGTCACCGACCAGGTGCGCGCAGCCGCCGAGGGCAAGGCCGGTCGCGATTTCGTGCGAGCGCGCGACGGGGCCCTGGCGGTGGCCGAGCTGGCGGCCTGCGGCCAGGACCAGACGCTGCGCTGCCAGGCGATCGGTTTCTTCCGGGGCGGCCAGTACAAGGTCTACAAGTATCGCCGCTACAACGACGTTCGGCTGGTCTTCGCGCCGGAGACGGCGTCCGCTTCGTTCGGCGGCGATCCCGACAACTTCAACTTCCCGCGCTACGCCTTCGACGTCGCCTTCGTGCGGCTCTACGCCGACGACGCGCCGGCCGCGACGCCGAACTTCCTGCCCTGGCGCGGCAAGCCACCGGCCGAGGGCGAGCCGACCTTCGTCGTCGGCAATCCGGGCTCGACCGAGCGCCAGCTGACGGTCGCCCAGCTGGAGACCCAGCGCGATCTGGTCCTGCCGATGCTGCAGCTGCAGCGGGCCGAGCTGCGCGGTCGGCTGATCCAGTTCGGGCGGGACGACGCCGAGCGGGCCCGCGCCGCCAGCCAGGCCCTGGCCTGGGTCCAGAACAGCTACAAGCTAGGCCTGGGAAAGCAGGCGGCGCTGAACGACAAGGCCTTCCTGGACGCCAAGCGGGGCGACGAGGCCGCGCTGCGCGCCAAGGTCGCCGAGGATCCGGCGCTGGTCGGCTTCGCCGGCGCCTGGGACGACATCGCCAAGACCCAGCACGCGGCGGCCGAGCTGTTCCCGGCCATGCGCATGCTCGAGGCCGGCGCGGGCGGCGGTTCGGAGCTCTACTACTACGCCCGCCTGCTGGTCAGGGCCGCGCTGGAACGGGCCAAGCCCGAGGCCGAGCGCCTGCCGGAATTCGCCGACGCCCGCCTGCCGCTGATCGCGCGCAAGCTGGCCGACGCGCCGCCGATCGATCCGGCGCTGGAGCGGATCTATCTGGAGCACTGGCTGCTCAAGACCCGCGAGGCCCTGACCGTCGACGCGCCCCAGGTCCGGGCGCTGCTGGGCCGCGACAGCCCAGAGCGGGTCGCCGAGGCGCTGTCCGGGAGCGCGCTGGCCGATCCCGAGGTCCGGATGGCGCTCTGGAAGGGCGGTCTGGCGGCGGTCGAGGCCTCGGACGATCCGATGGTCCGCTTCGTCCTGCGCACGGATCCCGTCGCCCGCGCGGCCCGGGCCGCCTATGAGGCCGAGGTCTCGGGACCGGTCGACATCGCCGCCGAGAAGATCGCCAGGGCCCGCTTCGCGATGCTGGGCGACAATGCTTATCCCGACGCGACGTTCTCGCTGCGCCTGTCCTACGGCAAGATCGCCGGCTGGGAGGCGCGCGGCGCCGCCGTCCCGGCCGCGACCACCTTCGCCGGCTTCTACGACCGGGTGACCGGCGTCGAGCCCTTCGCCGCCGCGCCGCGCTGGCTGGAGGCTAGGAGCCGGCTGAAGCCCGACACGATCTTCGACTTCGTCAGCACCAACGACATCATCGGCGGCAATTCCGGTTCACCGGTGCTGGACGCCTCTGGAAGGCTGATCGGCGTGGCGTTCGACGGCAACCTGCCGTCGCTAGGCGGCGCCTACGGCTACGAGGGGGCGCGGAACCGGACCATCTCGGTCTCGGCCGCGGCGATCGTCGAGGCCCTGGGCAAGGTCTATGAGCGCGAGGCCCTGGTGGAAGAGCTGACCGGCCGCTGAGGCTTCGTTTCAGGTCGGCAACAGACGGCAACCTGGAACACTTTTGGCTCCCTCTCTCCGGCGTCGGCCTTTCGACGCCTTCAACCAAGGGAGAGCGATATGAGCGTCACAAGCCTCACGTCCTCTACGAACCTGACGCAGCTGCGTCAGCTCCAGCAGGCGGCGGTGTTCAAGACCGCCGACGCCGACGGCGATGGGCAGCTGTCGCAGAGCGAATTCTCGTCCATCGGGCAAAATGTGCAGGGCTCGGGCCAGCAAAAAGGTCCGCCGCCCATGCGCGGCGGCGGCGGGCCGGGCGGGAATTTCAGCGGCGACACGCTGTCGGCGCTGCTCTCGACCCAGTCGGTCGACGACGTCGCCAGCTCGGTGATGGCGGCGGGCGACACCGACGCTGACGGCCTGCTCAGCGCCAGCGAGATCTCCACCGCCCTGGCCGCCAACGCGCCTTCGGACGCCCCCGCGGACGCGAGCAGCAAGATGGCCTCGGACATCGTGTCGGCCCTGGACAGCGACGGTGACGGCAGCCTGTCGACGGCGGAAATCTCGACCGCCATCTCCAACGCCGCCTCCAGCGATTCTTCGACCCAGGCCATGCGCGGTCCGCCGCCGGGCCCGCCGCCCAGCGGCGGCGCTGGTGGGGCCAGCGGCTCGAGCGGCTCCAGCGGCGTATTCGAGAGCCTGGACACCAACCAGGACGGCGTCGTCTCGGCCGAGGAACTGGCCGCCGCCAACGACTCCGACAGCACGGACGCGACCAGCGCCGCCTCCGACCTGATCAAGGCCGCCGACCAGGATGGCGACGGCTCGCTGAGCGGCGGCGAGTTCTACGCCATGCTCGACCAAGGCCAGTCGACCGGGACCGACTCGTCGTCGAGCTCGCTGACCAGCTTGATCTCGGGCTCCACGGCCGCCGCCGACCTGATGCAGAAGCTGCTGGCGCAGCTGGACACGGCGCTGACCGCGTCATCCTCGTCCAGCACGGCGAGCAGCGGAACCAGCGTCACGGCCTAGCATCGTCTCACTTGCCATCCCGGACGGCTTTCCGAGCCGCCCGGGATGACGGGCGACCCGCGGTAAGAAGGTTCTGACTTAGGCGCCTGGCGCCTTCCTTAACTATTCCTTACGCAAGGCGCTTGCGTGCGACGGCTGACTTGGTGTCATTCTTCGCCCCTTGGTCGGCGTCGCGGGGGCGTCGCCTCTTTGTAAGGTCTTCGTCTTGATGTTCCGTCCCGAGAACGTTCAGGCCCTGGCGGGTCTGGCGCTCACTTTGGGCCTATGCTGGCTCGTTTCCGAGAATCGCAAACGATTCCCGTGGGTGCTGGCGATCGCCGCCATCGTCGTCCAGGTCCTGTTGGTGCTGGTGCTGTTCGGCCTGCCCCAGGCGCGTCAGCTGCTGCAGGGCGTCAACGGCGCCGTCGAGGGCTTGGCCAGCTCGACTCAGGCTGGCACGGCCTTCGTATTCGGCTTCCTGGCCGGCGGCGACCAGCCCTATCCGGTCAGCAATCCGGGCGCGGGCTTCATCTTCGCCTTCCGTGTCATGCCGGTGATCCTGGTGGTCTGCGCCCTGTCGGCGCTGCTGTGGCACTGGAAGATCCTCAAGTGGGCCGCCCAAGGCTTTGGCTTCTTGTTCCAGAAGACCCTAGGCCTGCGCGGCCCGCCGGCCCTGGCCACCGCCGCCACCATCTTCATGGGCCAGATCGAAGGCCCGATCTTCATCCGCGCCTATCTGGACAAGCTGAGCCGCTCCGAACTCTTCATGCTGATCACGGTCGGCATGGCCTGCGTCTCCGGCTCGACCATGGTCGCCTACGCCACCATCCTGGCCGGCGTGCTGCCCAACGCCGCCGCCCACGTGCTGACCGCCTCGATCATCTCGGCCCCGGCCGGCGTGCTGCTGGCTCGCATCATCGTGCCGTCCGATCCGATGGAGAAGGGCGCGGACCTGGATCTGGCCGCCGAGGACAAGACCTATGGCAGCGCGATCGACGCCGTCATGAAGGGCACGACCGACGGCCTGCAGATCGCCTTGAACGTCGGCGCGACCCTGATCGTGTTCGTGGCTCTGGCCACCATGGTCGACAAGATCCTGGGCGTCATGCCGCCGGTCGGCGGTCAGCCGCTGAGCATCGCGCGCGGCCTGGGCGTGGTCTTCTCGCCCCTGGCCTGGTCGATGGGCGTGCCCTGGAAGGAGGCCGGCACCGCCGGCGGCCTGCTGGGCGTGAAGCTGATACTCACCGAGTTCACCGCCTTCATCCAGATGTCGAAGGTCGGCGGGGCGCTGCTGGACGAGCGCACGCGCATGATCATGACCTATGCATTGTGCGGCTTCGCCAACATCGGCTCGGTCGGCATGAACGTGGCCGGCTTCTCGGTGCTGGTGCCCCAGCGTCGCCAGGAAGTGCTGGGCCTGGTGTGGAAGGCCATGATGGCCGGCTTCCTCGCCACCTGCCTGACCGGCTCGCTGGTCGGCCTGATGCCCCGGGCGCTGTTCGGGCTTTAAGCCCACGCTTCCGTTCCGCTGCGGAATGAGATCATCCTCCCGGCCAAAAGCCGGGAGGATTTTTGTATGAAATTCTACGACAGCCGCCGCGCGCCCAATCCTCGCCGGGTCCGCTGGTTCATGGCCGAGAAGGGGATCGAGGACGTCGAGATCGTCGACATCGACATCTTCGGCGGTCAGCATCGCCAGCCGGACTACCTGGCCAAGGCGGGCCTGCCCAACGTGCCGGCGCTGGAGATCGACGAGGCGACGACCATCACCGAGTCGGTGGCGATCTGCCGCTATCTGGAGAGCGTCTATCCCGAGCCGAACCTGTTCGGCCGTGACCCGCGCGAGATCGCCGTGATCGAGATGTGGACGCGGCGGGCCGAGATGCTGCTATCGACGCCCCTGATGATGGCCGTCCGCCATGGTCATCCGGCCCTGGCGGCGATCGAGACCCAGATCCCCGAGGTGGCGGACTCGAACCGCAAGGCGGCCGAGCGGGCCCTGAAGGTCTTCGACCGCCGCCTGGCCGAGAGCGAGTTCATCGCCGCCGACCGCCTGACCATCGCCGACATCCTGGCCGTCACCGGCCTGGATTTCGCGCGGATGGTGCGCTTCCGGCCGGACGCCGAGCTGGTTCACGTGAACCGCTGGCTGAAGGCGATGATGGAGCGGCCGGCGGCGAAGGCGGGGGTTTGAAAGGGTTGTGCGCGCCCCTCCGTCTCGCTGCGTATCCGCGCCGTGACGGAGTGGGCGTTCAGCCTTAAGCGCGCGCCCGGATCTTCTTGATCACGCCCGAGAAGTTCAGCATCGGGCCGGTCCCCGTCGAGATGAGGCCGCGGATGAATAGCAGAGAGCCGCCGGCCTTGATCACCTCGCCCGTGGAGGTGACGAGGTCGCCGGGCCTGGCGGGGCCGATGAACTCGCCGTTCAGGCTGACGGTCACGGCGCGGCTGTCGGCCAGGGCCTTCCAGCCGATCGCGAACAGGGAGTAGTCGGCGAAGGTCATCATGCAGCCGCCGTGCATGAAGCCGCCGCCGTTCATGTGCTTGGTCTCGGCGCGGAAACCGGCGGTGACGCGGCCCTCGGCGTCTTCCTTGAAGTAGAAGGGGCCGGACTGGTCCTCGAATGGATCCATGCCCTGCCAGGTCCGCCAGCCGGCCCACTCGCCGTCCTCGACAAGGCGTGGACCGCTCCAGATGTCGTTTCCGCCGTCCATTCCCCATCCCCTATGCCTGTTCTTATCGGTGTTCAGTTAGAGGGGCGCGACTTTCGACGCAAGCTGGCGGGCTCGCGTCTGCTGACAATCCGTGGCAAGTGAGCGCCCATGAGCTCCCCGATCCAAGACACCATCCTGTCCCAGCTGGCGGCGCTGCCTGAGGGCAAGTCGATCGATCCGATGAACGTGGCCAAGGCGATCCAGCCCGAGCGCTGGCAGCAGATCCTGGGCCACGTGCGCACCAACGCCATCGAACTGGCCCGTGAGGGTAAGGTCGTGATCCTGCGCCACAACAAGCCGGTCAATCCGGAGAAATTCCGGGGCGTCTATCGCATCCGCACCCGCCTGGAAGGCGATCCGACCAGCTTCGAGGAAGAAACGGGCGGCGACGAAGACTAGTCGAGCTTGGAGTTTGGAGCGCGACGCCTAAATCCTGGCCGATGCCGCTCGACACGATCCTTTCCGACATCGCCGCCTGCCGGGCCTGCGCGCCGTACCTGCCGCATGTTCCCAGGCCGGTGGTGCGGGTGCGCGAGGAGACCCGCATTCTGATCGCCGGCCAGGCGCCGGGGCGGATCGTCCACGAGACCGGCCTGCCATTCAACGACCGCTCGGGCGACCGCCTGCGCCAGTGGATGGGCGTCGACCGCGAGACCTTCTACGGCAGGCCCGAGATCGGCGTGGCGGCCATGGCCTTCTGCTTTCCGGGCACGAACCCTAAGGGCGGCGACTATCCGCCGCCGCCGCGCTGCGCGGCGGCCTGGCGCGCGCCGCTTCTCGCTGAATTGCCCAATGTCGAGCTGACCCTGCTGGTCGGCGGCTACGCCCAGGACTGGGCGCTGCCGGGGCGGACCGGCAGGACGATGACCGAGACCATCGCGCGCTGGCGCGAGTTCGGGCCCAACGTACTGCCCATGCCGCACCCGTCCTGGCGCAACACCGCCTGGCTGAAGCGCAACCCGTGGTTCGAGGCCGAGGTCGCGCCCTATCTTCGTGGGCGGGTCGCGGACATTCTGAACCGATGAACCGCCGGGCCCTGATCCTGACCGCGTCCGCCGCCGCGCTGTCGGCCTGCGCGCCGCTACGGCAGGGGCCGGGCCTGGCGGCCCTGGGCTTTCGCGGTCCCCGGATCACCGACGACGGCTTCGTCAGCTTCGACGGGGCCGAGCTGGGCCTGATGCGCTGGCTGCCGGCCGGGGAGCCGGAATGGGTGATCGTCGGGCTGCACGGCATGAACGACTATTCGAACGCCTATCACCTGGCGGCTGGGTGGTGGGCCAGCCGGGGGATCGCGACCTACGCCCTGGATGTCCGGGGTTTTGGCCGCTCGCCCGAACGCGGCGTCTGGGCGCCGACAGCCCTGGTGCTGGACGATGTCCGCGCCTTGGTGACGGTCTTGCGCGAGCGGCATCCCAACGCCCGGATCGCCCTGGCCGGGATCAGCATGGGCGGGGCGCTGGCCATCACCGCCATGGCCTCGGACAATCCGCCGCCGGTCGACAAGCTGATGCTGTTCGCTCCGGCCGTCTGGGGCTGGTCGAACCAGCCTCTGCCGAACCGGATGAGCCTGTGGGTCACCGCCCATACGGTCGGCCAATGGGTGGTCAAGCCGCCGGACTGGCTGGTGCGCAACATCGCCGCCTCGGACAATATCGACGAACTGCGCCGCATGGGGCGCGACCCGCTGATGATCTGGGGCGCGCGCTCCGACACCATCTACGGCCTGGTCGGGCTGATGGAGCGGGGCTGGAGGTCGACGGGGGGGATCGATGTCCCGACCGCCTGGTTCTACGGCGCGCGCGACCAGGTCATCCCGCGCGAGCCGACCGTCGAAGCGGTCGGTCGCCTGAGGCCCGGCGCGCGGACGGCCTACTACGCCAAGGGCTATCACCTGCTGCTGGTCGACAGGCAGGCCTCCACCGTCTGGGCCGACGCCGAAGCCTTTCTGCGCGACGCGCCCGGTCCCTGGCCCCCGTCGGGCGCGCCGCCGATCCCGCCGACGGTCGCGGCCATGACAGCGCTGGACCCGCCCAAGCCCAAGAAACGCAAGTCGTCGCAGCGTCAAAGCGCGGGCTTGTGAGACGTCGCGCGGCGGCGTACACCGCCGCCACGTTCATTCTGGCCAAGGCGAGACCGACAGCATGACCTTGTTCGATTCCCCCGATTTCGAGGGACACGAAGGCGTCCACGCTTTCTTCGATGAAAAAACTGGCCTGAAGTCGATTGTCGCGATCCACTCGACCGCGCGCGGTCCGGCCGCCGGTGGTTGCCGCATGTGGGACTATTCCAGCAGCGATGCGGCCCTGACCGACGCCCTGCGCCTGTCGCGCGGCATGTCGTACAAGAACGCCATGGCCGACCTGGACTTCGGCGGCGGCAAGGCCGTGATCATCGGCGACAGCCGCAGCCAGAAGACGCCGGAACTGTTCGAGGCCTTCGGCCGCGCCGTCGAAACCTTGAGCGGCCAGTACTGGACGGCCGAGGACGTCGGCGTCTCGCCGGCCGACCTGGAAAACACCCGCAAGACCACCCGCTTCGTCGCCGGCCTGGAAGGTCATGCGGCCGCGTCGGGCGATCCGTCGCCGGTCACCGCCGAGGGCGTGTTCCGGGGCGTTCGTCTCTGTGTCGAGCGCGCCTTGAAGCGCGACCTGAACGGCGTCCACGTCGCGATCCAGGGCGTCGGCCATGTCGGCGCCTATCTGGCCGAGAAGCTGCACGCCGCCGGCGCGGTCCTGACCATCGCCGACGTCAACCAGGCCGCCCTGAACGAGGTGGCCGCCAAGACCGGCGCCACGATCGTGCCGGCCGACGCCATCTTCGATGTCGAGGCCGACGTCTTCGCCCCCTGCGCCCTGGGCGGCGCGATCTCGGCGACGACCCTGCCGCGCCTGAAGGTCAAGGTCATCGCCGGCGGGGCCAACAACCAGCTGGCCGACGCCATGATCGGCCAGACCGTGTTCGATCGCGGCGTCCTCTACGCCCCCGACTACGTCATCAACGGCGGCGGCATCATCAACGTGGCCGCCGAGATCCGCGCCCTGGAAGCCGGCAGCGCCTTCGACGGCGCGTGGGTGGCCGGCAAGCTGGACCGCCTGGCCCAGACCCTGGCCGAGGTCATCGACCAGTCGATCGCCGAGAAGCGCCCGGCCAACCTGGTCGCCGACGAGATCGCCCGCGCCCGCATCGCGGCGGCGCGCGGCTAAACCCGGCCTCGCGCGTTCTCCATGGGACTCGTTCCCATGGAGGCGCCGATGTCCCATCTCGACGAACTGAAGGAACAATTGGGCGAGGCGGTCGCCGCCCAGGACTTCGACACGGCCGTCCGCCTGCGGGCCGAGATCGACTCCATCCAGCACAGCGCCAAGGTGCGAGGCGTCGAGGAACCGGCCCAGGCCGCCTATTTCCAGCGACGGGAAGAGGAAAGCCTCAAGCCGTCCGGCTCCGCCCGCTGATCGCCGCGCCGGCGTCCTTGTCCAAGGCGAGATAGACCGGCAGGGCCAGCAAAGTCACCAGGCCGATCGCCACGAACGGCAGAGTGAAGCGGTCCGGCGTCAGGGCGCCGTCGGCGCCGCGCGCCAGGTGCAGCATGACGCCGCCGAAGCTGACGCCCAAGGCCAGGCCGACCTGCTGGGTCACGGCCGACAGGGTCGAGGCGGCGGCCGTCGAGGTCTCCGGCACGTCGGCATAGGCGATGGTGTTGGCGGCGATGAACTGGTTCGAGCGACAGAACCCGCCCAGGGTCAGGATCCCCATCATCAGCCACATCGGCGTCGCCGGCGCGAAGAAGCCTGGCGCGGCCGTGAACAGCGCCGTCAGAGTGACGAATACCGTCAGCGCGGTGCGGAAGCCGAACCGCTTGAGGCCCGCCGCCGCGAACGGGCGGGCGACCAGCACGCCGACGCCGGTCGTCAGGGTGACGAAGCTGGCCTTCAGCGGGCTCCAGCCCAGGGCCACCTGCAACAGCAACGGCATCAGGAACGGACTGGCGCCGATGCCCAGCCGCACCAGCGTCCCGCCCAGAAGACTGGCGCGGTAGGTCGGATAGCGCAGCAAGCTGAGGTCCAGGATCGGGCGGCCCGTGCGCTTGCAGATCCGCAAGTAGAGCAGGCCGCAGGCCAGGGACAGCGCCAGCAGCGCGACCTGGGCCCAAGGCGGCAGCAGGTCGACGCCGGCGGTCTCGGCCACGACCACCAGGCCGCTGATCGCGAGGGCGGACAGCATGAAGCCGGGCGTGTCGAAGCGGCCAAGGTCTCGCTTGGGCTCGCTCCGGGGCACGAAGCGCATGACAGCGGTCATGCCCAGCAGGCCGACGGGCAGGTTGATATAGAAGATCCACGGCCAGTCGGCGACGCTGAGCACAAGCCCCGCGATCGGCGGGCCGATCAGCGGGCCCACCAGGGCGGGCATGGTGAACCAGCCCATGGCGGTCAGCAGCTTGTCCTTGGGCGTGGCGCTGACCACGATCAGCCGCGCCACCGGCGTCATCATCGCCCCGCCCAGGCCCTGGACGATCCGCGAGGCCACCAGGCCTTCGAGGTTCCGAGACAGGCCGCAGAGCGCTGACCCCAGCAGAAACACGATCATGGCCGACAGGAAGACCCGGCGCGCGCCGAACCGCTCGGCCGCCCAGCCGCTGGCCGGGGTGAAGACCGCCAGGGCCAGGATGTAGGAGGTCAGGGCTAGCTTCAGGTGGATCGGGTCGACCGCGAAGGCGCGCGACAGGGTCGGCAGGGCGGTCGAGAGCGCCGTGGAGTCGATGAACTCCATCAGAAGCGCGCTGGCCACCGCGATCGAGACGAGACGCGTCGACAGCGGGGAGGGGGAGGGCTCTGAAGGCGGCTCGGACACGAGGGGGCTTTACGCCGATGGCGCGCGGGGGTCCAGACGCGCGCCGGTCACATCCTTTCAAGACCGAAACAGCCGGGGCGGCGAAGCTCCGCGCCATGAACCGACGCCAGCTTTTCCTCACCGCCGCCGCGCTCTCCTTGAGTGGACTGGCGGCTGTTTCCGCCTCTCCGGTCCTGGCCGCGCCGATCCGCACCCGGTGGACGGTCAGCCTGTCCGAGGGTTTCGACGCCCTGTGCTTCCTGGGGCCGCTGTCGGGCAAGGACTTCTACGCCCGCTACTACAAGGACGAACTGGCGCAGATCCTGCCGCGCATGCCCAAGGCGGCGATGGCGGCGATGGCCAGCCTGCAGGCCGAGGCCGACAAGGAAAGCCAGCTGCTGGGGCCGGGCCTCTGCACCCTGATGTCGGGCGGGCCGACCGAGACGCTGGACGCGGTGATCGCCGCCCTCGACGCGGCCGAGACGGCGCTGCTGCCGGCCTACAAGGCCAGCGCCTACTGGGACGCCAAGGACTGGGATCAGTTCGTTGCCCGCCGGCCGCGCCTGCGGCTGGTGCTGGACGGCCTGCGCCAGGCGGGCTTCCCGGACCTGCGCCGACGGATGCTGGCCCCGACGGCCGAGACCCGCCTGCCGGCCCTGCGCCAGACGCTGGCCGGCTATGACGTGATCGCCGAGCAGGAGCGCCTGCTGGGCCGGTCGCTGGACGCCTCGCTGGAGATCGTCCTGCTGTGGTTCAACAAGCCCCATGGCATCCGCGTGCAGGGGCAGCGCTTCATCACCGGCATCGCCTGGCCCGACGAGATCGTGTTGCGCAACGCCGCCCACGAGGTGCTGCATCCGCCGTTCCCGATGGATGGCCCTGCCGCCAAGGCGGCGCTGGCGGTGCTGGAGAAGGACGCGCTGCTGACCAGGATCGTCGCCGAGCACGACCCGGCCTTCGGCTACAACAGCCTGGAGGGTTTGCTCAACGAAGACATGGTCGAGGCGCTGGAGCAGATCGTCAGCGAGCGCCTGGGCTTCGCGGTCGAACCGCATACGCGCTGGGAGCAGGCCGACGATGGGATGCACGTGCTGGCGGCGGGGCTGTACGGCCTGCTGAAGGCCGACGGCTATGATCGGACGGGCGGCGACATCGAGGCCTGGACGATCGCCGCGGCCAGGAGCGGCAAGCTCTCGCCCGCCAGCCTGCACGCCAAGGCGGCCGAGGTGACCCGGCGGCCGGTCGATCAGCTCTGGCCGTTGAAGAAGGCCTGAGGGCGGTTGTTCCTAGTGGCCCGGCCTGGGCTCGAAGGTGCGCTTTTCCTTCATCTTCACGCAGTCCTTGTCAGGCTTCTGACCGTGCTGGGCCTTGGGCTCCGACTTCGGGAAGCAGAGGCCCTGCATGGGGTTCTGGTTCTGAAAGCCGCTCGTCATGCTTCTTCTCCCGTACGCTTCAGACTATCACGCCGCGCGATCGATTTCGTCGACCAAACGCACGTCCACGGAGACGTGAAGACGCGAGGTCCCGGGATCGCCGATGATCGCGCCCGAGACGGGTAACGCCTGGGCGGGGGTCCGGGTGGCGGCCACGCGGATCAGGTCGGGCGACTCGACGAGGCCGTTGGTGGGGTCGAATTCCAGCCAGCCCAGGTCCGGCAGGAACACCTCGCACCAGGCGTGGGTCGCGCCAGCCCCGCGGATCTGGGTCCCGGGCGAATGGATGTAGCCCGTGGCGAACAGGGCCGCGTAACCCAGACGGCGCAGGCCCTCGACCATCAGCCAGGCCAGGTCGCGGCAGGCGCCGCTGCGCTTCCGCAGGGTCTCGACGGGGGTCTGGACGCCCTGCTCGTGGCGGGTGCGATATTCGAACTGCTGGTGGATCAGCTCGTTGACGCGCAGCAGGAAGGCCAGGGCCGGCTCGTCGCGATGGGCCTGCAGGCCGCGCAGCCAGCGCAGCAGCACCGCGCCCTCGTCGTCGGTGACGGGGGCGATGAACGGCTCCAGGGTCGCGCGGTCCTCGCGGGAGTAGACGATCGGCGTCAGGGTGTCGGGGTTCTCGACCCGCTGCGGGACCAGCGGGGCGGGATAGCGGTCGATGACCAGCTCGCTGGCCACCCGCATGGCGTCAGACTTGCCGTCGGGCTGGAAAATGCAGATGCAGTTGCCGTTGGCGTCGTAGCTCCAGCGCGTGCCGCCGGGCGGAAACAGGCGGAGCGAGGCCTCGACGATGCGCAGCGCGTGGCTGTCGCGCGGCCGGATCATCAGCCGCTGCGGTCCGAACCGCACCGGCCGTTCATAGTAGTACCGGGTCTCGTGAAGAATCCGCAGCCGTCCCATGCCGGAGCCTCAACGCGCCGGCATGGCCCAGGTTCCGGGAAGCCTCAGGCGCGGAAGCCGGCCTCGGCGAAGGACAGCATGCGCTCCAGCAGGGCGACGACGTCGGCCTCGCTGGTCTGGCCTTCCGACAGCACGTTCAGGCGGTCGAACTCGGCGAAGCGGTTGTTGTGCAGCATGCCCAGGGTGAAGTGCAGCCGCCAGTAGACCTCTTCCGGCGACAGGTCCGGGCGGGCGCGCAGCAGGGCGTCGGAGAAGCGGCGCAGGTGCGAGACGTCGGTCTTCAGCACCTGGCGGATCTCGTCGGTGCCCTCGCTGCGGGCGCGGATCACGAACTGCAGCGAGATGCGGCGCTCGTGGTCGGGCGCCAGCCAGCGCAGGGGCGGGGTCAGGAGGGCGGCCAGGATATCGCGCAGCGACGGGGTCCCGCCGCTGCGGTCGTTGGCCTCGTGCAGCATCTTGGCCCGCTCGCGGTTGAGCTCGGCCGTGCGGCGCTTGAAGATTTCGAACAGCAGCGCGTCCTTGGACCCGAAGTGGTAGTTCACCGAGGCCAGGTTCACGCCGGCGGCGGCGGTGATGTCGCGCACCGACACGTTCTGGAAGCCGTGAAGCGCGAACAGGCGCTCGGCGGCGACGAAGACCAGGTTCTTGGTGGCGGCTTCGGTCTCGGCGGCCTCGACTTCTTGCGAGGCGGCGTCGGTGGTCGGACTCACTACGTATTCCCCTTTACCCGTAGGGAACTCTTACGGCTGTTCGAATTTGGCGCAAGCGTCAAGATCACCGCCGGTGGCGTATGACCGCGTTCGCGTTTAGGCTTTTCGCGGCGAATGCGCGGGGAGCGGGCAATGATCGGCATGCTGACGGCCTTGATGCTGCTGGCGGGGCAGGCGGCTCCTCAAGGGGCGGCGCCGGCGCCGACCGAGCCGAGCGCGTCGTCCAAGGTCGATTCCGTGACGATCACCGCGCCCGGCCAGAAGGCGGCGCCGCTTCCGAAATGGTCGACGCGGATCGAGGGGATCGGCTGGCCCTATCTGGGCGTGGGCGAGGACAAGGGGATCATCACCTTCGCCAAGACCGGCAAGACGCCCGCCGGCCGGGCCTGGCAGCGCGTCTGGGTGCGCCATGAGTTCCGCGCCCCGCGGACCGAGGCCGGCCTGACCTTTCGCTCCGAACGCATGGCGCAGGACGTCGATTGCCAGGCCCGGGCCTTCCGCAGCCTGGCGGTCTATCGCTATCCCGAGAACAACCTGAAGGGCGCGGAGACGGCCTATGCGTTCGAGGAGCGCGGCTGGACGAAGCCCGAGCCCGGCGCCTTCGACGAGAGCGTGATCGAGGCCGCCTGCATGAAGCCCCTGGCGGCGGGCTAGCGGCGCACGACCTGGCGCTGCTGGACCTTGGGGTCGACCGCCAGGTTCCAGAGGTAGACCTGCCGGGCCTTGGACCCGGGCGACAGGGACCTCAGTTCCCGCACCTGGTCCTTGGTGAGACGGAAGCGGCGATAGCCGCGTTCGCCCAGACATTTGGCCAGCGGCTCCTGCAACTGGCTGGAGATTTCTCGCCAGGGCCGGGTCATGCGTTGCGGATTGGGGGCGGCGGCGTCGACCATCTCGCGCGTCGGCATGTCGACGTCCTTCTCGGCGTCGGGGATCACGATGTTGCTGGTGAAGACGAGGTCGACAAGCGGGTACTCCACCGACGCGTCCTGCCCCACGCGATAGGCGCATTCGACCGCGTCGGTGCGGTACTGCAGGAACGAGACGCCCGGCTGGCCCCAGCTCTCGTCGCCCCGTTGGCGCTGGGCCAGGGCTGGCTGGGCGACCAGGATGGCGGTCACGGCGAGCAGGGCGAGGCGGGACATGGGACGCTCTCCGGCGGTTCGCGTCCAGAGATAGCGGTAACGCGGTTCGCCGAGAAGCCGTCAGCCGGCGATCGGGGCCAGGCGCTCGACCGGACGGCCCATCTGACCCCGGCGCAGCTGGCGCAGCAGCGGTCGGCCGACGGCCACGCCCAGGATCAGCGGAGCCAGGGCCAAGGCCAAGGCCTTGCGGCGCTTGCTATCGGCGCGCTTGAGGAAGTAGCGGACCAGGCCGCGACCCTTGTGCCACTCGACGACCAGGGGGTTTTCCTTGCTGGTCGAGCCGACGTGGACGATGCGGGCGTCGGGCTGGAAGAGCACGGAGCCGCCTTGCTTGCGCGCGCGCCAGCACAGGTCGATGTCCTCGACGTGCAGGAAGTAGCCTTCGTCGAAGCCGCCCAGCACGTGGAAGTCGGCCGCCGACATGTAGAAGCAGGCGCCCGAGATCGTAGGGGTGTCCACCGGGTAGGGCGGCGGGGGCTCACCCTCCCGGTGGATCTCGAAGCGGCGCAGCGGGGGCAGGGTGGCGCTAAGCTTCGAGAGGGTAAGCAGGGTCGTGACGGGCGTGATCTCGCCGCGTCGCGCGCCCCGCTGTTCTGTGCCGTCCGTGTTGAACACCCGCGCCCCGATGATGCAGGGCGAGGGGCGATCGCGCGCGGCGTCGGCGAGGGCCGCGATCGCGCCGGGGGTCAGGAAGGCGTCGGGATTGAGGAAGACAAGGGCCTCGCCCTTGGCGGCGGCCGCGCCCAGGTTGGCGGCGCGGGCGAAGCCGATATTGCCCAGGCCCTGCAGCAGACGCACGCGAGGCTCGCGTCGGGCCAGCTCGCGCAGCCAGGCCGCGTCGGCCAGGGACGAGCCGTTGTCGACGATGATGAACTCCTCGACCCGGGGTTCGGCCAGGACGTGGCGTACGCTCTCCATCAGGGCGGGACCGGTCATGTAGACGACCATCACCAGCGACAGGCGCGGCGTGATCGCTAAAGCGGCGGCCCTGGAATGGGCGGGGTCGATCGAAACGTACATGCGTCTGCTTCGTTCAAAATAGTTGCGTAAAAACTGTATGTGGAATGATGATGGTCCGCAAGGCCTCGCGAGCGGCCGACATTCGATTGTTGCGTTTTTATGCAATGTGTAACAACTAGGGAGCGCCCGCTGGTGGGCGCGGAAGCGGCTGTGCGATGTCAAGAACGGCGATGAATCCCGCCAAGGCGGCGTTGACCAAGTCCCTTCGTCGCGAGGCGGGGCGCTGGCTGAAGGCCGCGCGCGAGGCCGCGGGCCTCACCCAGGCCGAGCTGGCGGAGAAGACGGGCCTGCGATACTACACCTTCGTTTCCCAGGTGGAGAACGGTCTCGGACGCGTGCCGATCGAGGCTCAGGCCGTCTGGGCCGAAAGCCTGGGACTTGATCCAGGGCCTTTCGCCCGCACATTGCTGAGATATTACGAGCCCGAACTGCATCGCTTGCTGTTCGACGGCCTGACCGAGGAGGTCGAGCCGATCGCCACCGAGCGGGCCGCGCAGGCCTGACGAGACGATAGATGGGTGAGATCCTAGCCTTCAGCCCGCGGCCGCCGGCCAGCGACTGGTCCGCCAACGAGCGGGGCCTGCTGATGCTGCTCACCCAGCAGCTCGCCGCGACCTATGGCGAGGTCGACGGCGTGTTCGGCCAGACCGATTCCGGCGATCCCTGGTACGTGGTCACCGACGCCAACCAGGACGTGCTGGTCCACATCGCCCGCATCGACGGCCAGTTCGTGGTGCACGACGCGGCCGTCGACATGTTCCATCAGGTCGGCAGCCTGTGGGGCGCCCTGCGCCAGGTGCTGACCTCCAACATCGACGACCAGGGCGGCGTGGTCGTGGCCTTCAACCCGTCCAGCCGCGAGGCGCAGTCCTTCCTGTCGCTGGTCATCGCCGTGGGCCTCTATCTGGAGCTTCGCGGCGTCGAGCTGGGCGAGGCCGGCCGCCTGAACTTCGAGAACCTGCCGCGTGTCGACGACCCGGCGATCGAAGGCGTGGCCTCCAAGCTGATCGCGGCCCTGAACCTCGAGGCGGACCGCACCCAGGACCATCCGGCGGCGTCGGTCGCCGCCGGCGCCGTGTCGGGCCAGGTCGCCAGCGCGCCGCCGGCGAAGTCCGTCGTCGTCGAGGGCGTCGCCGTCGAGACCCTGGCGCAGGGCCACGATGGCCTGGCGCCGGTTCAGGTGTCGCATCTCGCGCAGGCCGAGGCTTCGCCGTCCCCGACCCCTTCCGCCTCGCCCGACTCGGCGCCGCAGGCCGAGGAGGCCCGTGAAGGCCTGTACGAGCTGACGATCACCGGGGGGAGCGACATCGCCGCGCCCGGGACCGGCTTGACCGGCGCCAAGTACACGATGGCCGGTACGGCCGGCGACGACGTTCTGGTCGGCACGGCCGAGGGCGACACGATCGCCGCCGGCGCGGGCGACGACTATGTGGACGGCGGCGGCGCCCAGAAGGGGCAGATCGATCGCATCGACGGCGGCGCGGGCGACGATCGCATCGTCATGAACGCCCGGGTCGTGGCCTCCGGCAGCGCGGGCGCCGACACCTTCCTGATCTCGGCCAACGAGCCGACCAGCAAGGCCGAGATGCTGCTGGGCGTGGTGCTCGACTATTCGGCCGCCAGGGGCGACCACCTCGCCGTTCTCGGCAGGGGCCAGATGACGGTCGTGAGCACGGCCACGGTCAGCGACGTCCTGGCTGTCCAGGGCGCGACTCTGGGCGAGGCGACGGCCAGCCAGGTGGCCGACGTGAACACCGCCGTGGCCGGCACGCGCGTCGGGTTCGACCTGAACGGCGACGGTGCCGAGGACGTCTTCATCCTGCTGGGCGGCGCGACGACCTCGAACTTCAAGATCGGCGCGACGATCGCCAATGACCACGCCGAGGTGAAGGTGCCCCTGGTCGGCCAGGCGTCGACCGCCGACATCAGCGGTCACGCGGGCGATCCGCCCGCGACCACGCACTAAGCCGCTGAGCCTTTAGCCCCGGACCAGCTCCCGCATCGCCTTGTCCAGGCCCTCCAGGGTTAGCGGATACATGCGGTCGGACAGGATCTGCTTCATCACCCCGATCGACTGGGTGTAGTCCCAGTGCCGCTCGGGCGTCGGGTTCAGCCAGATGCAGCTCTGGTAGATGTCGGTGACCCGCTGCATCCAGATCGCGCCCGGCTCCTCGTTCCAGTGCTCGACGCTGCCGCCCGGATAGGTGATCTCGTACGGGCTCATGGTCGCGTCGCCGACGAAGATCACCTTGTAGTCGGCCGGGAACTTGTGAAGCACGTCAAAGGTCGGGATCTTCTCGGTGTGGCGGCGCTTGTTGTCCTTCCAGACGGTCTCGTAGAGGCAGTTGTGGAAGTAGTAGAACTCCAGGTTCTTGAACTCGGTCTTGGCGGCGCTGAACAGCTCCTCGCAGAGCTTGATGTGGCCGTCCATCGAGCCGCCGATGTCGAAGAAGATCAGCACCTTGATGGCGTTGCGGCGCTCGGGGCGCAGCTGGATGTCGAGGTAGCCCTTCTCGGCCGTGCCCTTGATCGTGCCGTTCAAGTCCAGCTCATCGGCCGCGCCGGTGCGGGCGAACTTGCGCAGGCGCCGTAGGGCGACCTTGATGTTGCGGGTGCCCAGCTCGACCGAGTCGTCGAGGTTCTTGTATTCGCGCTTGTCCCAGACCTTCACCGCCCGGCCGTGGCGGCTCTTGTCCTGGCCGATGCGTACGCCCTCGGGATTGTAGCCGTTGTTGCCGAACGGACTGGTCCCGCCCGAGCCGATCATCTTGTTGCCGCCCTCGTGGCGCTTTTTCTGTTCGCGCAGGCGCTCCTGCAGGGTTTCCATCAGCTTCTCGAAACCGCCCAGGGCCTCGATCTGGGCCTTCTCCTCGTCGGTCAGGAACCGCTCGGTCAGGGCCTTCAGCCACTCCTCCGGGATGTCGGCGGCCAGGCCCTCATTGACCGTCTCCAGGCCCTTGAACACGTGGCCGAACACGCGGTCGAACTTGTCGAGGTTCTTCTCGTCCTTCACCAGGCTGGCGCGCGACAGGTAGTAGAAATCCTCGACCGAGCGATCGATGACCTCCTTGTCGAGGGCCTCCATCAGCAGGAGGTACTCGCGCAGGCTGACCGGCACCTTGGCCTGGCGGAGCTCGGAGAAGAAGCGAAGGAACATCGGCGCGGCTTTCGAACAGATGTTCGAGAGAATGGAGGGTTCTGAAAGCGGACGCAATCACCCCCGTCGCAGGATGAACTCCAGGTCCCGCGTCTCGCCGACCGGGAAGTGGTACTCGCCGACCTTCGCAAAACCCATGCGGCCATAGAGCTTCTGCGCGCCGAAGTTCTCGGACCAGACGCCGATCCACAGGCGGCGCGGGCCGTCTTTTTCCAGCCAGTCCAGCGCCGTGTTCAGCAGTCGCGAGCCGCGGCCGCCGCCCTGGTGGCTCTTCAGCACGTAGATCCGTTTCAACTCGCCGTCGCCCGGCGCGACCTCGTCGTGCGGCAGGTCGCAGGGGCCGGCCAGGGCGTAGCCGATGGCCTCGCCGTCCTCGTCCTCGAGCAGCCAGGTCGCCTTGTCGGGATGGGCCAGGTCGCCCCGCGTCCGTTCCAGGCCATAGGCGTAGGCCAGGAAGGTCTCCAGATCCTCGGGCGGGTAGAGGTGGGCGAAGGTCTCGGTGAAGGTGCGCGCGCCCAGGCTGGACACGGCGCCGGCGTCTTCGATGGTGGCTCTACGGAGGGTGTCGGTCATGGCGACTTGGTAGCCGCCAGGACCGGACCTTTGCAACGCGCTCTAGAAGCCTTCCAGCGCCACCTTGCCGACGGTGCGGGCGCGCTCGACGATGCGATGGGCCTCCAGCAGGTCGGCCGCGCGGATCTTGCCGACCACCTGGGTGAGGGTGGTGCGCAGGACGCCGCGGTCGACCAGGTCGGCGACCTCGGTCAGCAGCCTGTGCTGCTCGATCATGTCCGGCGTGCCCTGCGGGCGAGCGAACATGTATTCCCAATGGATCGAGGCGGCCTTGGCCTGCAGCGGGCGGATATTCAGATCGCCGTCGGCCTCGATGACGCCGATCTTGCCTTGCAGGGCAATGGCCTCGGACACCTGCGGGAAGTGCTGGGCGCTGTGGGTCAGGCAGGCGATGTAGGCCGGGGCGTCCAGGCCTAGGCGCTTCAATTCTTCGACTAGCGGCTTGGTGTGATCGAAGGTGTGGTGCGCACCGAGTTCCTCGACCCACCGCCGGGTCTCGTCGCGCGAGGCGCTGGCGACGACGGTCAGCTTCGTCAGCTTGCGGGCCAGCTGGATCAGGGCCGAGCCGACGCCGCCGGCTCCGCCGATGATCACCAGGGTCTGGCCCTGGCCGCCCTCGCGCTGGACGCCGAAGCGGTCGAACAGCAGCTCCCAGGCGGTGATGAAGGTCAGCGGCATGGCGGCGGCCTGGGCGAAGTCCAGGCTGGCGGGCTTCCTGCCGACGATGCGCTCGTCGACCAGCTGCAGCTCGGCGTTGGAGCCCTGGCGCCCGATGGCGCCGGCGTAGAACACCTCGTCGCCGGGGGCGAACAGAGTCACCGACTCGCCCACCGCCTCGACCACGCCGGCGGCGTCGAAGCCCAGCACGCGGACCTCGCCCGGCGCCGGCTGGGCGCGGCCGCGCACCTTGGTGTCCACCGGGTTCACCGAGACGGCCTTCACCCGCACCAGGATGTCGTGACCGGTCGCCACGGGATCGGGCGCCTCCAGGTCGAGCAGGGCGTTGGGATCGGTGGCGGGCAGCAGCTCGCGGAAGCCGACGATCTTCATGTTGATCTCCAAAGAAACGGCGGTCTCGAACCGCGAGCAGGAGATCGCGCTAGGCTACGATCTTAGCAAGTACGGTCATTTTCTGTATGTAGTACCCATTTGTATACCGTGAGGCAGTCGATGGACGATCCCAAGGAGTGCGGCGTGGAGGCCGCGCTGAACCTGATCGACGGCAAGTGGAAGGGCGTGATCCTGTTCCACTTGCTGAAGGGGCGGATGCGCTTCAACGCGCTGGGGCGGAAGCTGGGGGCGGTGACCCAGCGCATGCTGACCAAGCAACTTCGCGAACTCGAGCGCGACGGCCTGATTGTCCGCACGGTCTATGCGGAGGTGCCGCCGAGGGTCGAATATGCGCTGTCGGCCAAGGGGCGCAGCCTGGAGCCGGTGATCTCGGCGCTCAAGGCCTGGGGCGACGCCAACGTCCTGGGCGTGGCGGCCGAGCCGGCGCGCAAGGCGGGCTGAGCCATGACCCTGGCGCTTTACACCCATCTCGACATGCTGGATCACCAGCCGGGTCACGGCCACGTGGAGAGCCCCGAGCGCCTGCGGGCGGTGATCGACGCGCTGAACGACGATCCGAACCTGGCCCTGGAGCCGAGGGACGCGCCGCTGGTCGATGTCGAGGACCTGCTGCGGGTGCATCCCCAGGGCTTCGTCGACGCCGTCTTCGCCGCCGCGCCCAGCAACGGCCGGCGGTCGCTGGACCCCGACACCGTGTTGTCGACCGGCAGCCTGACGGCCGCGCGGCGGCCGGCGGGGGCTTGCGCGGCGGCCGTGCGGGCCGTGGCCGTCGGCGAGACCGAGCGGTCATTCTGCGCCGTGCGGCCGCCGGGCCATCACGCCGAGCCGGGCGTGGCGATGGGCTTCTGCGTCTTCTCCAACGTCGCCGTGGCGGCCCGCGCGGCGCAGGCGGCGGGCCTCAAGCGGGTGGCGATCGTCGATTTCGACGTCCACCACGGTAACGGCACCCAGGCGGTGTTCGAGAACGACCCGACCGTGTTCTTCGCCTCGATCCACCAGTCGCCGCTGTATCCCGGCACGGGCGACCCGTCGGAGCGCGGCGTGGGCAACATCGCCAACGCCACCGTCGCGCCCCATGCGCCGCGCGAGACTTGGCGCGCGCGATTCGAGGGGCTGATGGACAAGGTCGACGCCTTCGCGCCCGAGCTGCTCATCGTGTCCGCCGGCTTCGACGCCCACGCCCGCGATCCCCTGTCCGCCCAGAGCCTGGAGGAGGACGATTTCGCCTGGGCGACGCGGGCGATCGTCTCGGTGGCCAAGGCCCGCGCCAAGGGCCGGGTTGTGTCCTCGCTCGAGGGCGGTTACGACCTCCAGGCGCTGGGGCGGTCCGCCGCCGCGCATGTACGCGCTCTTCAGGAGGGGTGAGGGGACGGAACGGCTCTCGGGCCCACCGCCTTCTCTTCAACATGGCCGACGTCACCACCGCCGACCAAGCGACCCCGCCCGTACGACCGGGCGTCATCACCCTGGCCCGCCACGGCGAACCCGCCCTGTCGCGCCAGATCCGCCTCAATGCGCCCGAATACGGCGAGTGGTGGGCGCGCTACGAACTGGGCGGCCTCAAGGACGGCCAGGCGCCGCCGGACCAGCTGATCGAGATCGCCCGCGAGGCCGGCGTCATCATCGCCTCGACCCGCCGTCGCTCGATCGAGACCGCCCAGGCGGTGGTCGCCGGGCGCGCCTTCGCCACCGACCCGACCTTCATCGAGGCTCCGCTGCCGCCGCCGCCCTGGCCGCTGTGGCTGAGGATGTCGCCCAAGCGCCTGGGCTTCTTCGCCCGCTTCTGGTGGTGGTTCTTCAACAACCACGGCGGCCAGGAGACCCGCGCCGAGGCCGAGATGCGGGCCGGCAAGGCCGCCGACCTGCTGGTCGAGCTGGCGGACGGGGGGCAGGACGTGCTGGTGGTCGCGCACGGCTTCTTCAACTGGATGATCGCCGCCGCCCTCAAGAAGCGTGGGCTGGCGAAGCTGGTCGACGAGGGTCACGGCTACTGGAGCCTAAAGCGCTTCCGCCGAACCCAGGCCCAATAAGCCTCTTCCCTTAACCGCGCCTAGGCTCTAGGCCGTTGCCCGCGCCGCCCGTCGCCACTAGGCTGACGGCCGTTCACCCGAGAGCAGAAATGACCGACGCCGCGAGCATCCCCGCTGACATCTCCGCCCTCAGCTTCGAGGAAGCGTTGGCGCAGCTGGAGCGCATTGTTCAGGAACTGGAGTCCGGCCAGGCGGCGCTGGAACGCTCGATCGACATCTACGAGCGCGGCGCGGCCCTGAAGGCCCACTGCGAGAAGAAGCTGGAGGCCGCGCGCCTGAAGGTCGAGAAGATCGTCCTGGGGCAGGGCGGGGCCGTCGCGGCCGAAGCGGCCGAGTTCAACTGATGGGGGGCGTCCGTCCGACCAGGGGGAGCCGCCCTTGACCGACCTCGCCCCTCCTGACCTGGCCAGGCGGATCGTCCAGGCCGCCGACATCGTCACCGTGGCGCTCGACGAGCTGCTGCCGCGCGCCGACGGCCCCGAGACCCGCCTGACCGAGGCCATGCGCTATGCGGCGCTGGGGCCGGGCAAGCGCCTGCGTCCGTTCTTCGCGCTCGAGACCGGCAAGATGTTCGACCTGCCCGAGCGGCCGGTGCTGCGCGCGGCCTGCGCGCTGGAGTGCATCCATGCCTACAGCCTGGTGCATGACGATCTGCCGGCCATGGACGACGACAACGTCCGTCGCGGCCGTCCGACCGTTCACAAGCAGTACGACGAGGCCACCGCCATCCTGGCCGGCGACGCCCTGCAGACGGCGGCCTTCGAGATCATGGCCCACCCAGACACCCATGACGACGGCCATGTCCGTTCGGAACTGGTGCGCAAGCTGGCCATCGCCTCCGGCGCCAAGGGCATGGCCGGCGGCCAGATGATCGACATCCTGGGCGTTCGCGACGACCTGGGCGCGGTGGCGCGCATGCAGCGCCTGAAGACCGGCGCCCTGATCGCCTTCGCCTTCGAGATCCCGTTGATCATCGGCCGCGCCAAGGAAGCCGAGCGCGCCGCCCTGATGGCCTTCGCCCAGGATCTGGGGCTGGCCTACCAGATCGTCGACGACATCCTGGACGCCGAGGGCGACGAAAAGACCCTCGGCAAGGCCGCCGGCGGCAAGGACGCCGCCAAGGGCAAGGCCAACTACGTCACCCTGCTGGGACTGGATGCGGCCAAGGAGCGCGTGGCGCTTTTGGCCGAGCAGACGCGTTCCCATCTCGAAATCTTTGGCGAACGAGCCGAACATCTGCGCGAAAGCGTTGATTTCGTGCTGGACCGCCGCAACTGACCGCGCTTTCTTCCGACATGTCCTCCAAAACGCCTCTGCTCGACACCATCGCCTCTCCGGCCGATACGCGTGAGCTTTCCGTCTCCGACCTGAAGCAGTTGGCCGCCGAGGTCCGCAGCGAAACGATCGACGCAGTGTCGGTGACCGGCGGCCACCTGGGCGCGGGCCTGGGCGTGGTCGAGCTGACCGTGGCCCTGCACCACGTGTTCGAGACTCCCCGTGACATCGTCATCTGGGACGTCGGCCACCAGGCCTATCCGCACAAGATCCTGACCGGGCGGCGCGACCGCATCAAGACGCTGCGCCAGGGCGGCGGTCTGTCGGGCTTCACCAAGCGGACCGAGAGCGAATACGACCCGTTCGGCGCGGCCCACGCGGCCACCTCGATCTCGGCGGCCCTGGGCTTCTGCGCCGCGCGCGACGCGAAAGGCGAGGACAACCACGTCATCGCCGTGATCGGCGACGGCTCGCTGGGTGCGGGCATGGCCTACGAGGCCATGAATGCGGCGACCGACACCACCAAGCGCCTGATCGTCATCCTCAACGACAACGACATGTCGATCGCCCCGCCGGTGGGCGGCATGAGCGCCTACCTGGCCAACCTCGTCTCGGGCGGCGCCTATCGCTCGGTCCGCAAGCTGGGCAAGACGGTGGTCGAGAAGCTGCCGACCCCGATGCGCGAAGCTGCCCGCAAGGCGGAAGAATATGCCCGGGGCATGGTCACCGGCGGCACCTTCTTCGAGGAACTCGGCTTCCACTATGTCGGCCCGATCGACGGCCACGACATGGACGCCCTGGTCAGCGTGCTCAAGAACGCCAAGGCCTTCGGCGACAAGCCGGTGCTGGTTCACTGCGTCACCCAGAAGGGCAAGGGCTACGCCCCGGCCGAGGGCGCGGACGACAAGCTGCACGCGGTGGTCAAGTTCGACGTCGTCACCGGCCAGCAGCAGAAGTCGGCCGGCGGCCCGCCCAGCTACACCAAGGTCTTCGCCCAGGAGCTGATCAAGCAGGCGGAAAAGGACGACAAGATCGTCGCCATCACCGCCGCCATGCCCTCGGGCACGGGCCTTGATCTGTTCGGCAAGGCCTTCCCGGACCGTACGTTCGACGTCGGCATCGCCGAGCAGCACGCGGTGACCTTCGCCGCCGGCCTGGCCGCCGACGGCATGAAGCCGTTCACGGCGATCTATTCGACCTTCCTGCAGCGCGGCTACGACCAGGTGGTGCACGACGTGGCCATCCAGGGCCTGCCGGTGCGCTTCGCCATGGACCGCGCCGGCTTGGTCGGCGCCGACGGCCCCACCCACGCCGGCAGCTTTGACATCGGCTTCATGGGCGCCTTGCCGGGCATGGTGTTGATGGCCGCCGCCGACGAGGTGGAGCTGGCCCGCATGGTCGCCACCGCCGCCGCCATCGACGACCGTCCCAGCGCCTTCCGCTATCCGCGCGGTGAGGGCCTGGGGCTGGAGATCCCGGCCCATGTCGACCCGCTGGAGATCGGCAAGGGCCGCATCGTCCGCGAGGGGACCAGCGTCGCCATCGTCTCGTTCGGCACGCGCCTGGCCGAAAGTCTGAAGGCCGCCGACCTGCTGGCCGCGCGCGGCCTGTCGGCCACGGTCTGCGACGCCCGCTTCGCCAAGCCGCTGGATATCGACCTGCTGCTGCGCCTGGCGCGCGAGCACGAGGCGATCGTGACAGTGGAGGAGGGGGCCATGGGCGGCTTCGGCGGCTTCGTGCTGCAGGCGCTGGCTGAGCATGGCGCCTTCGATCGCGGCCTGAAGATCCGCACCCTGTGCCTGCCCGACGTCTTCCAGGACCAGGACAAGCCCGACGCCATGTACGCCCAGGCCGGTCTCGACGCCGAGGGCATCCTGCGCGGCGCGCTGTCGGCGCTGGGCATGGACAATGTCAGCGCTGCGGGCGCGGGTCGCCGGGCCTAGACCCCGCAGGCCGCGAAGAACGCGCGGACGTAACCGCGATCGGCTGACGCCGCCGCCAGGCTGTAGCGATCGCCCTTGGCGAGCAGCGCCAGGTCGCCGGACTTTTGAAAGCCTTTCAGGGCTGGCGCGCTGGCCTTGCCACGCGCCTCGAGCACGCCGCTTTCGCTGATCGCGTCCTCGATCCTGGCGCCGGCGAAGCGGCTTTCGGTACGACCCGACGCCAGCACCAGTTCCTGACCTTGCAGGCCCACGGCCGAGACGTCGACTCGATCCTGGCCTGGCTGGCAGCTCATCATCAGGACCACGTCGTCGCTGTTGGGACGCCCGTAGGCCAGGCGAGGGACGTCGCTTCCGTCTTCCAGATAGGACCAGCGATAACCTGTCATGCCGGCCTTCTCGTGCGCGCAGCCTGCCAGGGCGGCGGTCAAGAGCGCCAAGGCGGCGAGGGCGATGCGGGACGCCATGGATGGTCCTCCTCGCCCGATCAACGCGGCGCGGACCTGAATGGCTCCTGAAAGCACATCGGGCGCGGAAGCCTCACGGCCGCCGCGCCCGACGATCTTGTCCGAAGACGTCCCGCCTAGAAGGGCGAGAACTTCTCGACCAGCGACTGGCCGGCCGGGGTCTTCTGCACGCGGCTGATGTCGCCGCGGCCGCCGTAGCTGATGCGGGCTTCGGCGATCTGGGTGTGCTTGATGGTGTTGGCCGACGAGATGTCCTCCGGACGCACGATGCCGGCCACGGTCAGCTGGCGCAGCTCGGCGTTGGTGCGGACTTCCTGGGTGCCCTGGATGACCATGTTGCCGTTCGGCAGCACCGAGCTGACCACGGCGGCGATCGTCAGGCTGATCTTTTCCGAGCGCTGGACGCTGCCGGCCCCGGCGTTGGTGGTGGCCGAGTTGGTGTTCAGGGCGTTGGCGGGGTCGAAGCCGCCCGGCAGGACCTTGCCCAGGCTCGATTCCAGGCCCAGCAGGTTCGGGATGCCGGCCTTCATGTTCGAGGTGCGCGAGGACGCGGTCTGGTTCTTGGTGTTGGCGCTGTCGTCGATGTCGATCATCACGGTCAGGATGTCGCCGACGCGGCTGGCGCGCTGGTCGTTGAAGAAGGCGCGGGCGCCGACGCGCCACAGCGAGTTGGCCGAGGCCGACTGCGGGGTCGGCTCGCGGGCCGAGACGTACTGCTGCTGCATCGGGGCCAGTTCGGCGGGATAGCCGACCGGGGCCAGCTGCGGGCCCTTCACGGCCTCTTGGACGGTGGAGCAGGCGGCCAGCGGCGCGAGCAGGACGGCGGCGGCGATGATGGCGGGGCGACGCATGGGGTGGGCTACCTCTTAGCGAGCGGCGAAACGGACGGGTTGCGAACGGGCTTGCAAGCTCTGGGCCTGCGGGCCGACGGCGGCGGCGCCAGGACCGGTGGCGACGGCCTGGATGATCTTCTTCGAGAGCGTGTTCTGGACGGCGAAGACCTCGCCGGTCGAAGCGGCGGCCATGGCTTTCCCTTGAAGCGAAAGGGAAATTCCGCCGTCGTCATAGGTGACGGTGACCAGGTCGCCGCTCTTGATGACCTGGGCGGCGCCCACGTCGCGGGTCTGGGCTGCGGCGCCTTCACGCAGGGGGCGCTTGGCGGCCAGGCCGATGATGGCGTCGGCGTCGCGCGGAGCGTCGGCCGGGGCGCCGGCCATCTTCACCCAGATCAGGTCCTGCGGCTGGACGATTTCGCCGGCCGTGATGCTGCGGGCGTAGGCAAGAACTTCCACGTTGCCGCGGGCGGCGCCGGCCACGCCGCGGCCGTTGGCCGAGACGCCGCCGTTGTCGACGCCTTCGCGGACGATGATGCGGCGGATGCCGTTGGTGTTGGCCCAGTCGAAGCCCGCGCGGCGGGCCGAGACCTGCACCTGGCCGGCGTCGAGCACGGCCGTCGGGCCCATGCGGGCGGCGACCACCATGTCGGCGGCCGGGCCGGTGACGCCGTCGAACAGGTCGCCCAGCGTGACGCGGCCGTCGGCGTCGGTGGTGTCCATGCGCAGGGTCACCGGGGCGCCGGCGAAGGCGGGGGCGGCCAGCGCGGTGATGACGACGGTCGCGGCGGCGGCGAGGAGGAAGGCCTTCATGAGCTTACGACCGCAGCTGCGAGGTGGCTTGGAGCATCTGATCGGCCGTGGTGATCACCTTCGAGTTCATCTCGTAGGCGCGCTGGGCCGTGATCAGCGAGGTGATTTCCGTGACGGCGTCGACGTTCGACGCTTCGGTGTAGTGCTGCAGCAGGGTGCCGAAGCCCGGCTCGCCGGGGGCGGCGAGGTTGGCCGCGCCCGAGGCGGCGGTTTCCAGCAGCAGGTTGTCGCCGATCTGTTCCAGGCCGCCTTCGTTCATGAAGGTGGCCAGCTGGATCTGGCCGATGGTCTGCGGGTCGGTCTGGCCGTCCAGCTTCACCTGCACCAGGCCGGTCTTGCCGATGATGATGTCGGTGGCGTTCTGCGGGACCGTGATGCCCGGCTGGACGGTGTAGCCGTCCTCGGTGACGATCTGGCCCTGGTCGTTGGTCGAGAAGTTGCCGGCGCGGGTATAGGCCGTCTCGCCCGAGGGCAGCAGGATCGGCAGGTAGCCCTTGCCCTGGATGGCGATGTCCAGGGGATTGTCGGTCAGGGTCGGGGTGCCCTGCTCGGTGATGCGGTAGACCGAGCCGGCCTTGACGCCGCCGCCGACCTGCACGCCGGTCGGGACGACATTGCCGTTGCTGGACGACTGCGAACCCGCGCGCTCCACCTGCTGGTACAGCAGGTCCTGGAACTCTGCCCGTTGGCGCTTGAAGCCGACGGTGTTCATGTTCGCGATGTTGTTCGAGATGACTTCGACGTTCAGCTGTTGCGCTGACATGCCCGAAGCGGCGGTGCGGAGAGCTTGCATGGGCTAGCGTCCCTTAGTTGACTTTGCCCAGCCGCTCGACGGCGGTCCGGGACAGTTCTGCGGTGTTGTCCATCATCTTGGCGACGCCTTCGTAGGCGCGCTGGATCTCGATCAGCTTGGTGATCTCGATGACTGGCTGGACGTTCGAGGATTCGAGCATGCCCTGGTGGACGCGAGCGTCCGGCGCGGCTTGCAGGGTGGTGTTGGTGGTGTTGCGGTAGAGGTTGTCGCCGTCCTTGGCCATCGAGGCCATGTCGTCGGGGCGGACCACGGCGATGCGGCCGACGCGGACCGCGCCCTGGCTGACGGTGCCGTCCTTGCCGATCGAGACGGGGCCCAGCGTCGGGTCGATGGTCATCGGACCGCCGCCCTCGTCCAGGACCGGATTGCCCTGCTCGGTGACCACCTGGCCTTCCGGGTTGGTCGTGAAGCGGCCGTCGCGGGTGTAGCGGTCGCCGGAGGCGGTCTGGACGTGGAAGAAGCCCATGCCCTCGATCGCCAGGTCGAAATCCCCGCCCGTCTTGGTCATCGCGCCCTGCGTGAAGTCGCGGGCGACGCCGGTGTCCATGACGAACTTGACCGGGGACTTGCCGTCCAGGGTCTTGGCCGGCTTGGCCTGTTCCGTGGCGACCATCAGGTCCTCGGTCTTGAAGCCGGTGGTGTTGGCGTTGGCGATGTTGTTGGCCACGATGTCGAGCTGGCGGCGCAGCGTCATCTGACGCGAAAGGCCGACGTAGAGCGCGTTGTCCATGGCGAGTTAACTCGGGCGGCTGGCGCGACAAATGCGCCGCATCCCCTGAAGCAACCTTCGTGCCAGTCCTAAAACGCGTTATAAATCAACAAATAGGAAGGTTAACGCGGGGGTGTTGGTCGGAGTCTGCCGGGCAGATTCAGCCTGCGACCAAATGGCCTCCAAAACACATCGTTAACCATGTCCCCCGCATGTGTACGGGCATAGATTCCAAGGAACCGCGCGCGTGGCCAAGAAACCTGAAAAGGAAGCTCCCGCTCCCGAAGGCGAAGAGGGCGCCGAGGGCGAAGCTCCGGCTAAGAAGAAGCCTCCGATCCTGATCATCGCGATCGCCGCGGGCGTCCTTGTGCTGGGCGGCGGCGGGGCCGCGGCGTTCTTCCTGATGAAGCCGAAGCCGGCCGCCGAGGGCGACGCCGAGCACGGCAAGGAAAAGAAGGAAAAGAAGAAGGAAAAGAAGGAAGAGGGTGGTCACGGCGAGAAGAAGGAAGGCGAAGGCGCGGCCGCCGCGGCCGGCCCCGCGCCCGTGATCAAGGAAGGCCCCGACGGGATCTTCTTCTACACCCTGCCCGATATCGTCGTGAACATGCAGACGGCCGACGGCAAGTCGACCTTCCTGAAGCTGAAGCTGACCTTCGAGCTTCCCGACGAAGAGACGGGCGATGTCCTCACTGAGAATCTGCCCAGACTGCAGAGCATGTTCCAGGTCTTCCTTCGCGAACTGCGTCCGGAGGACCTGAACGGCAGCCAGGGCACCTTCATGCTTCAGGCCGAACTGGTGCGCCGTGTGCACATGGTCGCCGCGCCGGCCAAGGTGAATGCGGTCCTCATCGAGGAGATGCTGATCAACTAGGTCCTCGGGCTGGTTGGGCGAAACGACATGGCGGACGAATTCGACGATCAGGAGGCGATGGCCCAATGGGCTTCGCAAAATCCCCCCGGCGCCTTCGAGGGCGGCGGCGAGGGCGCCAATGAGTTCGGCGACTTTTCCGGCGGCATGGGCGGCTGGGACGACGGCGGCGGCGAAGGCGGCTCCGAGCGCATCCTGAACCAGGACGAGATCGACAGCCTGCTGGGCTTCGATCTCTCCGGCGACGGCGGCGAGGACCGCACGGGCATCCGCGCCATCATCAACTCGGCGCTGGTCTCGTACGAGCGCCTGCCGATGCTGGAAATCGTCTTCGACCGCCTGGTGCGGTTGATGACCACCAGCCTGCGGAACTTCACCTCCGACAACGTCGAGGTCAGCCTCGACAACATCAGCTCGATCCGCTTCGGCGACTACCTGAACTCGATCCCGCTGCCGGCCATCCTGGCCGTGTTCCGGGCCGAGGAGCTGGACAATTACGGCCTGCTGACGGTCGACTCGAACCTGATCTACTCGATCGTCGACGTGCTGCTGGGCGGTCGTCGCGGCACGGCGGCGATGCGCATCGAGGGCCGTCCCTACACGACGATCGAGCGCGTGCTGGTGCAGCGGATGATCGAGGTCGTGCTGCACGACCTGAAGAGCGCCTTCGAGCCCCTGCACCCGGTCAGCTTCTCGCTGGACCGCCTGGAGACCAACCCGCGCTTCGCCGCCATCGCGCGTCCCGCCAACGCGGCCATCCTGGTCAAGCTGCGCATCGACATGGAAGACCGCGGCGGCCGCATCGAACTCCTGCTGCCCTACGCCACGCTGGAACCCATCCGGAAGATGCTGCTGCAGCAGTTCATGGGTGAGAAGTTCGGTCGCGACAACATCTGGGAAGGCCACTTGGCCACCGAGCTGTGGACCACCCAGATGGAGGTCCGCGCGGTCCTCGACGAACAGCAGGTGCCGCTCTCGCGGGTGCTGAACATGCAGGTCGGCGACACGCTGATGCTGAACGCCACGCCCGACAGCCTGGTCGAGCTGCGCGCCGGGGCCATCCCGCTGACGCGCGGCCGCATGGGCCGTCGCAACCATTCCATCGCCGTGCGGGCCGAAGCGCCGCTGACGCCCGCCGCCAAGAAGGCCGTGCAGAAGCTGAAATGAGCCTCGTCGCCTTCGCCATGAACGGATTCCTCGCGGTGCTGCTGATCGCGGCGCTGGCCTTCGGCTGGCGTCTCGAGCGCCGTCTGAAGGCTCTGCGCGACAGCCACGAGGGCTTCGCCAAGGCCGTGGCGGAACTGGACCAGGCCGCGGCCCGCGCCGAGCAGGGCCTGGCCGACCTGCGCGCGGCCACCGACGAGGCGGCCGACACCCTGGCGGTGCGCATCGAGCGAGCCCAGGCCCTGGCGGCCCAGCTGGACGAACGGATCCACCGCCCGTCGGCGACGCCCCAGGCCCGCCCTGACCGTGTCGAACGCGAAGAGCGGCCGTCGCCGGCGCGCGGCGAGCCCAAGCCCGCGTCGCCGTCGGAGCGTCGGCTGAAGGCCGAGGATTTCGAGCGCCTGCTGGATCGCGAGGACCGCCTTCCGCCGACCGCTCGCCCGACCCTGGGAGCGCCTGGCGCCTCCCGCGAAACCCCGCGTTCACGGGCGCGGATCGATGATGACCTCTTCGACGGGCCGGGCGATGGCTCGCGTCTTGGAAGCAACCCCCGAGTTCCCCGCCGATGAAGAACGTTCCGCGCATCCTTCCCCTGGTCGGCATCGCCGTTGGCGGCGTGCTGGCGGTCAACGCCATGGCCGGCGCCAAGTCGCTGCCGGACCTGCTCAGCGGGGCCAAGGCCTTCGCCGAGGGCGTCGCCAAGCCGGAAGGCAAGAAGGGCGGCGAACAAGCGGCTTCGGCGGAAGCCGCGGGCCAGCCGGCCGCCGCCAACGCGCCGCCGCCGCGCGTCTGCGCCCCCTCGGCCGACGCCCTGGCCAAGGAGGCCGGCCTCTCGCCCGCCGAGCTGCGCATCCTGCAGAGCCTGGGCGCCCGTCGCGGCCAGCTGGACCAGCGCGAGCAGGACATCGACGTCCAGCTGCAGCTGCTGGCCGCCGCCGAGGCCAAGCTTGACGCCAAGATGAAGGCCCTGACCGGCCTGAAGGGCGACATCCAGGGCCTGTTGGGCCAGGTCGACGCCCAGAAGCAGGCCGAGGTCGACCGTCTGGTCACCGTCTACGCCGGCATGAAGCCCAAGGACGCCGCCGCCCGCATGACCCTGCTGTCGGACGAGGTGCGCCTGCCGATCGCCGCCAAGATGAAGGAACGCACCCTGGCGATGATCCTGGCCAACATGGCTCCGGGCGAAGCCAAGATCCTGACCGAGCGCCTGGCCTCGCGCCTGAGCAATCCGGCCGTGGAAAAGGGCAAGGCCGCGATCGCCGACAACGCCGCGGCCGCCCCGGGCGCCGCGCCGGCCCAGCAGGCCGATGCGGGCCTGGCCGGCAGCGCCCCCGACGCCGCGCCGAAGGCGAAGGCCGCTCCCAAGAAGGCTGGTTAAGGGAGGCCCATGACGCTTCGCCAGTTCCTGCGCTCCAGCGTCGCCGCCGCGTGCATCGCGGCCACGCTGGCGCCGTCCGGCTACGCCGCGCCGCCGCCCGTCGCGGCGCGCGGCGCGCTGGACGTGCGCGTCGCGCAGGCGGCTGACTTCTCGCGCGTCGAGTTCCACTGGTCCGGCGGCGCGCGCATGGTCTCGCATCGCGAGGGCCAGACCCTGGTGATGCGGTTCAGCCGCGACGCCAATCCCGACCTTTCGACCCTGAAGATCGCCCCGCCGCGCTGGGTGAAGTCGTCCGAGGCCCGCCGCGTCAACGGCGTGCTCGAGATCGTCCTGAACCTGACTGACGACGCCGACGCGCGTCTCGGCAACGCCGACGGCGTCGACTTCGTCAACATCTTCGCCCGTCCGGGCGCGCCGCCGGCCAGCCAGACCTCGGCGTCGGCCGCGCCGGTCGGCCGTCCCAACCCGATGCCCGCCGGCGGCGTGGTCAAGGTCGAGTTCGCGCGCCAGGACCAGCAGGTCACCTTGAGCTTCAACTGGGCCGCGCCCGCCGGCGCCGCCGTGTTCCGACGCGGCGAGGCGGTGTGGATCGTGTTCGACACGCCCGCGCGCCTCGACATCGGCAAGCTGCCGGCGTCCAGCATCCGCTATTCCAAGCTCCAGGCCTTCCAGGGCCCGGACTACACGGCGCTGCGCATCGTCGCCCAGTCGGGCACGCCCTACGTGGCCGAAGGGCAGGGCGGTCTCTGGAAGATCAGCCTGGGGCCCGGCTCGCAGGAGAGCCCGGACGTCATCAAGGTCGCGCGCGACGAGAGCGTCCAGCCCGCAACGTTGTCGGCCGCCGTCTCGGGCGTGACCAAGGCGGTGTGGGTCGCCGACCCGGCCGTTGGCGACAAGATGATCGTCGCCCCGGCCTTGGCGCCGTCCAAGGGCCTGCCGTCGCGTCGCGACTATGTCGAGATGGCGCTGCTGCAGTCCGTGCAGGGTCTGGCGATCGAGACCTACGCCGCCGACCTGCTGGTGCAGGCCGACGGCGACCTGCTGCGCATCGGCCGGCCCAAGGGGCTGGCCCTGTCGCCGGTCTCGGCCTCGACGCCGCCGGAGGAGGCCGCCGCCGGCGCGCCCCAGCCGATGTCGATGCCGGCCCTGATCGACCTGGACAACTGGCCCAAGACCGGCTCGGGCGGGTTCCTGGCCCGCTACAACGCCCTGCAGAACGCCATCGCCGCCGCGCCGGAAGGCGACGGGAAGGACAGCGACACCGGGGCCCGCATGGCCCTGGCCCGCTTCCTGGTCGGCTCGCAGATGTCGTTCGAGGCGATCGGCGTGCTCAACGCGGCGGGCCGCAAGCACCAGGTCCTGCTGGGCGACGCCGAGTTCCGGGGTCTGCGCGGCGTGGCCAAGGTCCAGGCCGGCCGCCTGACCGAGGCCGACGCCGACTTCTCCTCGCCCGTCCTGTCCGACGACCCGTCCAGCGCCCTTTGGCGCGGCTACATCTCGGCCAAGCAGGGCCAGTGGGCCGACGCGCGCGCCAAGTTCGTGGGCGGCGGCCGGGCGCTGGACCTGTTCCCGCCGATCTGGCGCGCGCGTTTCCTGCACGCCCAGGCCCAGGCTGCCCTGGGCGTCGGCGACCTGACCGGCGCGATGCAGGTGATCGCCAAGGCCCTGGCCCAGCCCAAGATCCCGGTCGAGGACCAGCTGGACATCCGCCTGACCCAGGCCCGCGTCTTCGAGGCCAAGGGCGAGAAGGTCCGGGCCCGCCGCATGTTCGAGGCCATCGCCCGCGCGCCGATCGACCGGATCGCCGCGCCGGCCATGCTGCACGCCACCCAGCTGGGCTACGCCAAGGGCCAGATCAGCGCCGCCAAGACCGCCGAGACCCTGAACCAGCTGCGCTATCGCTGGCGCGGCGACGGCGTCGAACTGGAGGTCATCCGGGCGCTGGGCAAGCTCTATATCGACCAGGGCCGCTACCGCGAGGCGCTGGAAGTGCTGCGTTCGGCCGGCCGCCAGCTGCCGGACCGCCCCGAGGCCGTGGCGCTGCAGAACGACCTGTCGAACACCTTCCGCCAGCTGTTCCTGCAAGGCCTGGCCGACGGCATGCAGCCGATCCAGGCCGTGGGCCTGTTCTATGACTTCCAGGACCTGACCCCGATCGGCGCCGACGGCGACCAGATGGTCCGCAACCTGGTGCGCCGCCTGGTCGACGTCGACCTGCTGGACGACGCGGCCAAGCTGCTCAAGTACCAGGTCGACAACCGCCTGAACGGCGTCCCCAAGGCCCAGGTCGCCACCGACCTGGCCTGGATCTACCTGATGAACAAGAAGCCCGAGGACGCGCTGGACGCGATCAACGGCACGCGCACGACCATCCTGCCGCCGGCCCTGAACGCCGAGCGTCGCCTGGCCACCGCCCGCGCCCTGATGAGCCTGGGCCGCTATGACGACGCCCTCGAGCTGATCGAGCGGGACAGCAGCCGCGACGGCCAGGAGATCCGCGCCGAGATCGCCTGGAAGCAGCACACCTGGCCGACGGCGGGCGCGCTGTACGAGCGCGCGCTGGGCGACCGCTTCAAGGCCCCGGGCGCGCTGGCGCCGGGCGACGAGGCGCGCCTGCTGCGCGCGGCCGTGGCCTACAGCCTGGCCGACGACGACAAGTCCCTGGCGCGCCTACGCCAGCGCTGGTCGGGCTTCATCGACTCGGCCGGCAATCCCGACGGCCTGCGCGTGGCCCTGCAGGGGCTGAGCGTCGAATCGTTGTCGGCGTCCGACTTCAGCCGCGTCACGGCCGACAACGAGGCCTTCAACGGCTGGATCGGCCGGATGAAGGACAGGTTCCGCACCGGCCAGCCCGCCGGCTCGCCGGCGCGCGCCTCCCGGTAGGGCAGAGCCTTTCGCGCCAACGCCCGTTCGCTGAGCTTCGAGGCATGATCGGCCTTCGAGCGAGCCCCCGTCACCTAAAATTCACCCGTCGAAAGCCGATTGGTCTTATGGCGGCCTCCAGACGTTTAGCCTAGTTAAGGCGCGTCCTCCGTCCCACATGACGGGAGGAAGCTGGAGCGCTTGCCTTTCTGCCGCAGGCATGTCATGACAACGTTGTCATAGGGTGGACGACATTGGTGAAGAAGAAAGACGACGGCGAGAACGGCCGCGAGGTCCTGGTGCTGCTGGGCGGCGCGGGTGATCTGGCTCTGCGAATGCTTTTGCCTTCGCTGTACTTCCTGGAACTTGATCGGCTGCTGCCGCACGACTTGCGGATCATCGGCGTAGCGCGCGCGGACCATGACGCCGCCGGCTACAAGGCCCTGGTGCGCGAGCAACTGGGCAAGCGCGCGACGGTGGAGGAGGCGGTCTGGAACCGCCTGGCCGCCCGCCTCGACTACGTGCCCGCCAACATCACCAGCGAGGACGACACCAAGAAGCTGGCCGAGCGGATCGGCGAGCACGGCGACCTGGTCATCTTCTTCTCGCTGTCGCCCAGCCTGTACGGCCCGGCCTGCCAGGCGCTGCAGGCGGCCGGCCTGACGGGGCCCAAGACCCGCCTGATCCTGGAGAAGCCCCTGGGGCGCGACCTGGAAAGCTCAAAGGTCACCAACGCCGCCGTCGCCGCCGTGGTCGACGAGAGCCAAGTCTTCCGGATCGACCACTATCTGGGCAAGGAGACGGTCCAGAACCTGACCGCCCTGCGCTTCGCCAATGTGCTGTTCGAGCCCCTGTGGGACCGCAACACGATCGACCACGTGCAGATCACCATCGCCGAGACCGAGAAGGTCGGCGACCGCTGGCCCTATTACGATGAATACGGCGCGCTGCGGGACATGGTGCAGAACCACATGCTGCAGCTGCTCTGCCTCGTCGCCATGGAGGCGCCGTCGGGCTTCGACCCCGACGCGGTCCGCGACGAGAAGGTCAAGGTTCTGCGCAGCCTGCGCCCCTTCACCAAGGAGAGCGTGGCCCACGACACGGTGCGCGGCCAGTACGTGGCCGGCGTGGTCGAGGGCGGCGCCCGGCCGGGCTATGTCGAGGAAGTCGGCAAGGCCACCAAGACCGAGACCTTCGTGGCGATGAAGGTGGCGATCGACAACTGGCGCTGGGACGGCGTGCCGTTCTTCCTGCGCACCGGCAAGAACCTGCCCGACCGCCGCACCCAGATCGTCGTCCAGTTCAAGCCGCTGCCGCACAACATCTTCGGCCCGCTGACCGACGGTGAACTGTGCGCCAACCGCCTGGTCATCGACCTGCAGCCGGACGAAGACATCTCGCTGACGATCATGAACAAGCGTCCGGGCCTGTCGGAAGAGGGCATGCGCCTGCAGTCGCTGCCGCTGTCGCTGTCGTTCGGCCAGAGCGGCGGCCGTCGCCGCATCGCCTACGAGAAGCTGTTCGTGGACGCGTTCCGCGGTGACCGCACCCTGTTCGTGCGCCGTGACGAGGTCGAGCAGGCCTGGCGGTTCATCGACGGCGTCTCGGCCGCCTGGGCCGAGGCCGGCATCGAGCCCGCGCCTTACGCCGCCGGCACCTGGGGGCCGCAGTCCTCGCAGGGCCTGATCTCGCCCGGCGGCCGGTCCTGGAAGGCTTGAGCATGGCCCAGGAACCAGCAAAGCTGGAAGCCTTCGGCTCGCGCGAAGCCCTCTACGACGCCGCCGCCTCGATCCTGGTCGGGGCGCTGACGACGGCCGTGGCGACCCACGGCAAGGCCGGCTTCGCCGCGACCGGCGGTTCGACCCCGGCCCCGGTCTATGACCGCATGGCCGGCATGACCGCGCCCTGGGACAAGATCACGGTCACACTGACCGACGAGCGCTTCGTCCCGCCGACCGATCCCAGCAGCAACGAGGGCCTGGTCCGTCGTCACCTGCTGAAGGACGAGGCTGCCAAGGCCGAGTTCGCGCCGCTGTTCATCGAAGGCGTCAGCCACGAGGAAAGCGCCTATCTGGCCCAGGACGGCGTTGACGCCGCCGCGCCGTTCGGCGTGGTGCTGCTGGGTGTGGGTCCCGACGGCCACTTCGCCTCGCTGTTCCCGGGCAATCCGGTGCTGGCGCGCGGCCTGGATCTTCACTCCGAGCGCTCGGTCCTGGCCGTGCCGCCGGGCGATCCGGCCCCGGACATCCCGCGCCTGTCCCTGACCCTGGCCGCCCTGACGCGCACGGATTTGATCGTGCTGCTGGTCACCGGCGCGGCCAAGAAAGCGTTGTTGGAAGGCGACGTCGATCCGGCCCTGCCGGTCGCCGCCATCCTGAAGCAGGACCGCGCCAAGGTCCGCATCCTCTGGGCGGAGTAGATCGCCATGAGCCTGAACCCGGTCATCGCCGAAGTCACCGCCCGCATCGTGGCGCGCAGCAAGGACAGCCGCGCCGCGTACCTGGCCAACATGCAGCACGCGATCGAGAGCCAGCCTGGCCGCGCCAAGCTGTCCTGCGCCAACTGGGCCCACGCCTTCGCCGCCTCGCCGGGCGTCGACAAGGTCCGCGCCCTGGATCCGAACGCGCCGAACATCGGCATCGTCTCGGCCTATAACGACATGCTGTCGGCCCACCAGCCGCTGGAAGAGTATCCGGCGCTGATCAAGGCCGCCGCGCGCGAGGTCGGGGCCACCGCCCAGTTCGCCGGCGGCGTGCCCGCCATGTGCGATGGCGTCACCCAGGGCCGTCCGGGCATGGAGCTGTCGCTGTTCTCGCGCGACGTCATCGCCATGGCCACGGCCGTGGCCCTGACCCACGACGCCTTCGACTCGGCCCTGTATCTGGGCGTCTGCGACAAGATCGTGCCGGGCCTGGTGATCGGCGCCCTGACCTTCAGCCACCTGCCGGCCTTGTTCGTGCCCGCCGGCCCGATGACCTCGGGCCTGCCCAACAGCGAGAAGGCCCGCATCCGTGCGCTCTACGCCGAGGGCAAGGTCGGCCGCGCCGAACTGCTGGAGGCCGAGAGCGCCAGCTACCACGGCCCGGGCACCTGCACCTTCTACGGCACGGCCAACACCAATCAGATGCTGATGGAGCTGATGGGCTTCCATCTGCCCGGTTCGGCTTTCGTGCATCCCAACACGCCGCTGCGCGAGGCCCTGGTTAAGGAAGCTGCGCGCCGCGCCGCCGCCGTGACCAACAAGGGCAACGAATTCATCCCAGTCGGCCGGATGATCGACGAGAAGTCGATCGTCAACGGCGTGGTCGGCCTGATGGCTACCGGCGGCTCGACCAACCTGGCCCTGCACATCGTCGCCATGGCCCACGCGGCCGGCATCCAGCTGACCCTGGAGGACCTGGACGACATCTCCAAGGCCACCCCGCTCTTGGCCCGCGTCTATCCGAACGGCTCGGCCGACGTGAATCACTTCCAGGCCGCCGGCGGCATGGCCTTCGTGATCCGCGAGCTGCTGAAGGCCGGCCTGGTCCACGAGGACGTCCAGACCATCGCCGGCGCCGGCCTGTCGCTCTACGCCCAGGAGCCGATCCTCGAGGACGGCGTCCTGACCTGGCGTGAGGGGACGCAGGAAAGCCTGGACACCGCCATCGTCCGTCCGGTCTCCGACCCGTTCAGCAAGGAGGGCGGCCTGCGCCTGCTGTCCGGCAACCTGGGGCGCGGCGTCATGAAGATCTCGGCCGTGAAGCCCGAGCACCACGTGATCGAAGCGCCCTGCGCCGTGTTCCAGGAGCAGGAAGACTTCATCGCCGCCTTCAAGCGCGGCGAGCTGGATCGCGACGTCGTGGTCGTCGTCCGCTTCCAGGGGCCGTCGGCCAACGGCATGCCCGAGCTGCACAACCTGTCGCCGTCGATCTCGGTGCTGCTGGACCGCGGCTACAAGGTGGCCCTGGTCACCGACGGCCGCATGTCGGGCGCCTCGGGCAAGACCCCGGCCGCCATCCACGTGACGCCCGAAGCCGCCAAGGGCGGGCCCCTGGCCTATGTCCAGGACGGCGACGTGATCAGCGTCAACGCCGAAACCGGCGAACTGAAAATCCTGGTGGACGAGGCGGCCCTGCTGGCTCGCACGCCAGCGAACGTCCCGGCGTCCAAGCCGGGCTTTGGCAGGGAACTGTTCGGATGGATGCGAGCGGGGGTCGGCGCGGCCGACGCCGGCGCGTCCGTCTTTGCTTGAGGAAGCATCAGGTCATGGACGGCAATCACAGCGGGGGTCTCGGCCTCGTCGGCGACATCGGGGGCACCAACGCCCGCTTCGCCCTGGTCGAATTCGACGGTCAGGACCCGCGCCTGATCGAGCCCACCGCCTTTAAGGGCGAGGACTACGGCACGGCCGAGGCCGCCATTGAAGCCTATCTGCAGAAGGTCGGGGTCAGGCATCCCGACCAGGCGGTGGTGGCGGTGGCGGGGCCCATCGACCACGGCCAGGTTCACATGACCAATCTCGATTGGCGGATCTCCGAGGACGGCCTGCGCCGGGCCGGCGGCTTCCGCGCCGCCAAGCTGATCAACGACTTCACCGCCCAGGCCCTGGCCGCGCCGCGCCTGGCGCCCAAGGACCTGCGCCAGGTCGGCCCGCTGCCGACTTCGGGCGAGGGGGATCTGGCCATCCTCGGTCCGGGCACCGGCTTCGGCGTCGCGGGCCTGGTGCGTCGTCACGGCCAGGAGATCCCGCTGGCCACCGAAGGCGGCCACGTCGCCTTCGCGCCGCTGGACGAGGTCGAGATCGAGGTGCTGCGCCTGCTGACCAAGCAGCTGAACGGCGGCCGTGTCTCGGTCGAGCGCATCCTGTCGGGTCCGGGCATGGAGGACCTGCACGTCGCGCTCGGCGAGGCCGAGGGCCGCAAGGTCGAGACCCTGACCGCCAAGCAGATCACCGAACGCGCCGTCGAAGGCTGCGCCGACAGCTTGGCGACCGTGAACCGTTTCTGCGCGGTGCTGGGCTCGACGGCCGGCGACGCCGCCCTGACCCTGGGCGCGCGCGGCGGCGTGTTTATCGCCGGCGGCATCGCCCCCCGGATCATCGACATCCTGGAAAAGAGCCCGTTCCGCGAGCGCTTCGACGCCAAGGGGCGCCTGTCGGGCTTCACCCAGGCGATCCCGACCCACGTCATCCTGCACCCGCACACGGCCCTGATCGGCGCCGCTGTGGCCCTGACGCCGGAGGGCCGGGCGGCGGTCTCCTGATCGCGTCCGGTCAGTAACCGGCCTTCTGCATGTCCATCGTCTTCTTCGCGATGAGCTTCTGGCACTGGGCGGCGCTCAGGCCCAGCGGCTTGTCGCGGCCGGCCGCCTGACGCTTGGCGAAATAGGGCTTCACCAGCTCCAGCACATCGGGGGCGAAGAGGAAGGGCTGGTTCAGCGGCGCCAGCGCGGACTGGACCTGGGCCCGCGTCAGGCGCGCCTGACAGGCCCCGACGGTCCTGGCCAGTTCGCCGCCGCCCAGGATGAAGGGCGTCTGCCATCCGGCGCGTCCCTTCGGCTCCAGCAGGCTGTCGACATAGCGCCGCACGACCGTCGGGATGTTGCCGACCGGCGGAGTCATCAGGGTCGAGCCGATGGGATCGTCGACCGCGCGGCGGCATTTGGTGGCCAACTCCTCGACCGCGTCCCTCAAGGCCCGATCGGCGCTGGGATCATCGAGGCGCGCCTGGGCGGCGTCCATCTTGGCGCGCATGGCCTGGTTTTCGTCGGCCTTGGCGGCGGCCACGGCGGCGGCGGCGTCCTGGGCCGAGACCCCTACGCGCTCGCCGTACCGGGCCACCGCCTCGTCGAAGGCCTTTCCGTCCTGGTCGCGAAGGCCGTAGCCGAGAACCTGGCAGGAGGGCGCATCGCCGGCGAGGCGGCCCAGGATGTCGAAGCGACCCATGATCTCGGGCGGTATCGACGGGGATTGCGCGAAGGCCAATGGCGGCGCGATCGACATGATCGCCATGGCCGCCAGCACACCGGACAGTTTCATTCGAGCAGCCCTCCGCCCCGAGCGTTGATCATGGCCATACACGCGCGCAGCTTTGGCGTTTTTGGGGCGCGGGTGGCGGTTCGCCGGGCGGCCGCCACCCCGTCCGTTACCTTGCCGCCTTCAGCTTATCGGCGCGGGCGGTCAGCAGGCGGTTGCACTGCGTGGCGTCGAGGCTCACGTCGGACATCTCATCGCGGCGTTTCCAGAACTCGAAATAGGCGCGCGCCTTGTTCTCGACCGCCGCCGGGAAGCGATTGGGCGCGTAGAGTTCGGCGACATAGGCGTCGGACTGGGCGCGTGTGAGATGGGTCTTGCAGACGGTGACCGCCTGGATCATGTCCGCCCCCGCGCGCATGTAAGGGGTCTGCCAGCTGGCGTAGCCCGTGGGCATCAGGAGCTCATCGGTGGCGTTGCGGAGCAGGATGTCGTCGCTCAGCGAGGAGTCGGTGACGATGGTGCGGCCAGCCGGATCGCGGGCGACCTCGCGACAGGCTGCGATGATCTTGCGGGCCTGGCCGCGGACGTTCTGGGCGAGGCTGGCTTCATCTTCGTTGTCGCCCTGGGACATCGCCGCGATGTCGCGCTGAGCCTGCCGCATCGCATTGTCCATGGCGTTCTTGACGTAGGTGTACGACAGGGTTTCCGAGAAGCCGGCGCGCGCACCCAGGGCGATGGCGCTGTTCGCGTAGGATTCGACCCTCTCCTGGTGGACCTTGAAGCCGAACTCCCCGCAAACGGTCGCCTGGCCGGCGTAGCGGCCCAGCTGGTTGAGTCGCGCGACGGGATCCTGCTCGACCTGGGCCTGCGCGGTGTTTGCGCCCATCAGGCCGAGCGTGGCCACCAGGGCCAATGCGTTCCGCTTGAACATTTCTCTTCCCCGAACGCCATTCGCGGCGCTGCAACCTCTGGATACTCGGCTCGATTTGAGCGTGTAAAGCCGGCCCGTTCCCAGTTTGGGCGTCGTGGTCGTAGGGGGCTCGCCATGACAGCCTTGTCATGCCTTAGTATTCGCCACACCGAACGAATCGGGGCGGCGAGGGACGGAATTGAGCGCCAAGATCACGATCCACGACGTGGCGCGCGAGAGCGGCGTCTCGATCAAGACCGTTTCGCGGGTCCTCAACCGTGAGCCCAACGTCAAGGCCGACACCCGCGACCGGGTGCAGGCCGCCGTGGCCGCGCTGAACTACCGGCCCAACATCTCGGCCCGCAGTCTGGCGGGCTCGAAAGCCTATCTGATCGGCGTCTTCTTCGACAATCCCAGCCCCGGCTACGTCACCGACGTGCAGTTGGGCGCGATCGCGCGGTGCCGTCAGGAGGGCTATCACCTGATCGTCGAGCCTATCGACTCCACGATCGACGTCGAGGACCAGGTCGCGCCGATGCTGGCCACCCTGCGCATGGACGGGGTGATCCTGACGCCGCCGCTCAGCGACCATCCGATCGTGCTGGCCGCGCTGGAGCGGGAAGGGGTGCCCTATGTGCGCATCGCGCCCGGCGGCGACCTGGATCGCGCGCCGTGGGTCAGCATGGACGACCGGCTGGCGGCCTACGAGATGACCCGGCACCTGATCGGCCTGGGCCATCGAGACATCGGCTTCATCATTGGCCACCCGGACCACGGCGCCTCGCACCGCCGCCACGCGGGCTTCGTCGACGCCATGCGCGACGCCGGCCTGGTCGTTCGTGACGATCGGGTGGCGCAAGGCTTCTTCTCGTTCCGCTCCGGCTTCGAAGCCGCCGAGAGGCTGCTGAGCGGGGCCGATCGCCCGACCGCCGTCTTCGCCTCGAACGACGACATGGCGCTGGGCGTCATGGCCGTCGCCAACCGCCTGCGCCTTGACGTGCCGGCCCAACTGTCGGTCGCCGGTTTCGACGATACGCCGGGCGCCAAGATCACCTGGCCGCAGCTGACCACCGTGCGCCAGCCGATCTTCGCGATGGCCGGCGCCGCCGCCGACATGCTGATGCATGGCGTCGAGCAGGAGGAGGGCGCGCCGCCGCCGTCGCGCCTGCTGGATTTCGAGCTGGTGGTCCGGGAATCCACGGGAACAGCGCCCCGTTAGGGCGTTTTCGCCGAGCCCACGGATGTTACCGCAATCATATTGTGCTTGACAGCGCTGTCCAATCGACGTGAGATCGGTGCGATCAAGACGGTCGCCCACGGAAAGGCGGCGTCAGGAGGAAACGCCATGACCCCGCCTGGCCTGACCAGCGCCCGTCGCGCCATCCTGTGCGCACGATCACTCCCCTCCAAGCGGCCCTGACCGCTTTTCTTTCGCTCGGCGCGGTCACCCCGCAAGCGCCGCGCCGAGCGTCTTTCTCGACATTTCACATGGTCCGCCGGGGGGCGGGCGTATCCTGGGAAACAACATGTCCGCATACGGTCGTCTCGCCGCCGCTTCCGCCCTGGCCTTGATCCTCGCCGGCGGTCTGGCGCAGGGCGCGCTCGCCCAGACCCAAGGCGCCTCGGCGGCGACGGCTCACCCGGAGGCCTGGCCCAAGGCCCACAGCCCGGCGACGATCACCGACGCATCGACCGAGGCCTTCGTCACCAAGCTGATGAGCCAGATGACCGTCGAGGAGAAGGTCGCCCAGACCATCCAGGCCGACGGCGCCTCGATCACGCCGGAGGAGCTGAAGACATATCGCCTGGGCTCGGTCCTGGTCGGCGGCAACAGCGCTCCGGACGGCAATGACCGCGCCACGCCCCAGCGTTGGGTCGAATGGATCCGCGCCTTCCGCGCTGCGGCGCTGGAAAAGCGCGGCGGTCACCAGGAGATCCCGATCATCTTCGGCGTCGACGCCGTGCACGGCCACAACAACGTCGTCGGCGCGACCATCTTTCCGCACAACATCGGCCTGGGCGCGGCGCGCGATCCCGACCTGATCCGCCGCATCGGCGAGGTCACGGCGCTGGAGATGGCCGCCACGGGCGCGGACTGGACCTTTGGCCCGACCGTGGCCGTGCCGCGCGACGAGCGCTGGGGCCGCGCCTACGAGGGCTATGCCGAGGATCCTGAGGTGGTGAAGGCCTATTCAGGCCCGATGACCCTGGGCCTGCAGGGCGCGCTGGTCGCCGGCAAGCCGCTGGCCCCCGGCCATGTCGCCGGCTCGGCCAAGCACTTCCTGGCCGACGGCGGCACCGAGGGCGGCAAGGACCAGGGCGACGCCAAGATCTCCGAGGCGGAGCTGGTGCGCCTGCACGCCGCCGGCTACCCGCCCGCGATCGACGCCGGCATCCTGTCGGTGATGGTCTCGTTCTCCAGCTGGAACGGGGTCAAGCACACCGGCAACAAGAGCTTGTTGACCGACGTGCTGAAGGGCCGGCTGGGCTTCGAGGGCTTCGTGGTCGGCGACTGGAACGCCCACGGCCAGGTCGAGGGCTGCACCAACACCAACTGCGCCCAGGCCTACCTGGCTGGCATGGACATGATCATGGCCCCCGACAGCTGGAAGGGGCTTTATGACAACACCCTGGCCCAGGTGAAGTCGGGCCAGATCCCGATGGCGCGGATCGACGACGCGGTGCGCCGCATCCTGCGGGTCAAGGTCAAGGCGGGTCTCTTCGCCGACAAGCGGCCGCTCGAAGGCAAATATGAGCTCCTGGGGTCGGCCGCCAACCGCGCGGTGGCTCGCGAGGCGGTCCGCAAGTCGCTGGTGCTGCTGAAGAACCAGGGCGTGCTGCCGCTGAAGAGCTCGGCCCACGTGCTGGTGGCCGGCGACGGCGCCGACGACATCGGCAAGGCCGCCGGCGGCTGGACCCTGACCTGGCAGGGCACCGGCAACAAGAACAGCGACTTCCCGCACGGCCAGTCGATCTATGGCGGCATCGCCGAGGCGGTGAAGGGCGGCGGCGGCAGCGCTGAACTGGCGGTCGACGGCGCCTTCAAGACCAAGCCCGACGTGGCCGTCGTGGTGTTCGGCGAGAACCCCTATGCCGAGTTCCAGGGCGACATCGCCAGCGTCGAGTATCAGGCCGGCGACAAGACCGACCTGGCCCTGCTCAAGAAGCTGAAGGCGGCGGGCATTCCGGTGGTGTCGGTGTTCCTGAGCGGCCGGCCGCTGTGGACCAATCCCGAGATCAACGCCTCGGACGCCTTCGTCGCGGCCTGGCTGCCGGGCTCGGAAGGCGGCGGGGTTGCCGATGTGCTGGTCGGTGATGCGGCCGGCAAGCCGCGCAACGACTTCACCGGCAAGCTCTCGTTCAGCTGGCCCAAGCGCGCCGACCAGGAGCCGATCAATGTCGGCGATCCGGGCTACGATCCGCTGTTCGCCTATGGCTATGGCCTGAGCTACGCCAAGCCGGGCAAGGTCGCGCAGCTGTCGGAAAACCCGGGCTCCGCCTCGGCGGCGGTCAATGTCGACCGCTACTTCGTGGCCGGCCACGTCCCCGCGCCGTGGACGATGAACGCGGCTGGCGCGGTGTCGGTGAAGGCGGTCGACGCCGGGGCGCAGGAGAACGCGCGCCAGGCTGTCTGGAGCGGCGAGGGGGCGGGCGCCTTGAGCGTGCTGGGCCAGCCCGTCGACCTGTCGCGCCAAACCACCGGCGATATGGCCGTCATGATCCGTTACCGCGTCGATGCGTCCCCAGAGAAACCCGTTTCCCTTGGGATAGTCTGTGGCGAATCCTGCGGGGCGGCGGTAGACGTGACGTCAACGTTGTCAGGTGCGAAAATCGGCGAATGGCGTACGGCCAAGATCAAACTTTCCTGCTTCATGGCCAAGGGCGCGGACGTGGCGCATGTTTCGTCCCCGTTCTCCCTGTCCACGTCGGGGCGCATGACGCTCACGTTCACGGAACTGCGGTTGGCGTCCAACGAGGGCGACGCGTTCTGTCCATCGAACTAGCTAAAGAAGGAGCGACGGCATGATCCGCGCCCGTCGCTCCCGCATCGTCGCCACGATCGGTCCGGCCTCCAGTTCGCTCGACATGATCGTCACCCTGGCCAAGGCCGGAGCCGACGTGTTCCGCCTGAACTTCAGCCACGGCGCCCACGAGACCCACGCGGCCGTCTACGCGGCGATCCGCGAGGCCGAGACGATCGTCGGCCGTCCGCTGGGCATCCTGGCCGACCTGCAAGGCCCCAAGCTGCGCGTCGGCAAGTTCGCCAACGGTCCGGTGATCCTGCAGGCGGGCCAGGCCTTCCGCTTCGACAGTGACCCGACCCCGGGCGACGAGACGCGGGTGCATCTGCCGCATCCGGAGATCCTGACCGCCATGCGGCCGGGCGCGACCTTGCTACTGGACGACGGCAAGCTGCGCATGACCGTGACCGAGGCTGGTCCGGGCTACGCCAACACCACCGTCGTCAACGGCGGCAAGCTGTCCGAGCGCAAGGGCGTGGCCGTGCCGGACGTCGTCATCCCGATGTCGCCCCTGACCGCCAAGGACCGCGAGGACCTGGCCTTCGCCCTGCGCCTGGGCGTCGACTGGATCGCCCTGTCGTTCGTGCAGGCCCCCGAAGACATGGCCGAGCTGCGTCGCATCGTCGAAGGCCGCGCGGCGGTCCTGGCCAAGATCGAGAAGCCCCAGGCCCTGAAGGTGCTGGGTCCGATCCTCGACCTCTGCGACGGCGTCATGGTGGCCCGCGGCGACCTCGGCGTCGAAATGGCCCCCGAGGAGGTGCCGGTGGCCCAGAAGGTCATCCTGCGGGCGGCGCGCGAGCGCGGCATCCCGGTGATCGTCGCCACCCAGATGCTGGAGTCGATGATCAGCTCGCCGACGCCGACCCGCGCCGAGGCCTCGGACGTGGCCAACGCCGTCTACGAAGGCGCGGACGCGGTGATGCTGTCGGCGGAATCGGCGGCCGGCGAATATCCCGAAGAGTCGGTGTCGATGATGAACCGCATCATCGAGCGGGTGGAGCGCGACCCGCGCTGGCCCGAACTGATGCAGGCCGAGCAGAAGCACGACGACGACGACGCCGACGTGCTGGTGGTCGCCGCCGCCGGCGCGGCCAAGGCCGGCTCGACCAAGTGCCTGGTGGCTTTCACCACCACGGGGGCGACCGCGCGGCGCCTGTCTCGGGAACGCCCGCTGCAGCCGGTCCTGGCCCTGTCGCCCGAGATCAACGCCGTGCGTCGCATGGCCCTGGTCTGGGGCGTCGAGCCTCGCGTCAGCGCCCAGCCCGACAGCCTGGAGGTCGTCACCACCGACGCCTCGAGCAAGGCGCTGGAGTTGGGCCTGGTCGCGCCGGGCGAGCGCCTGCTGGTCGTGGCCGGGACGCCATTCGGCGCGCCGGGCGCGGCCAACCTGCTGCGCCTGGCCCATGCGCCGGGCGCAGCGCGCCGCCGCTAACTAGCCGAACGAAGCCGGCAGCAGCCGCTCGTAGCTCTTGCGCACCGCGCCGTAGCACTCGCAGGCCATGGCCTCGAGGCCGGCGCGGTCCAGGATGTCCACAACGCCGCGACGATAGCGGATCAGCCCCTTGGCCTGCATGGAGCCGGCGACGGCCGTCACGGTCGTGCGCTGGACGCCCAGCATGTCGGCCAGGAATTCCTGTGTCAGGCTGACCGTGTTGCTGTCGATGCGGTCGTGACACGACAGCAGCCAGCGGCAGAAGCGCGCCTCCACCGCGTGCAGGGCGTTGCAGGCCACCGACTGGATGGCGTGGCCGAACAGGGCCTCGTTGTGGCGGTCGACCAGGTCGCGCAGGACGGCGCTGCGGGTCCAGGCCTCATGCAGCGGGCTGGCGGCGATGCGCAGGGCCGAGCCGGGCGCCTGGACGATGGCGCGGCTCAGAGACTGGCGCGGCGCAACGGCCGCCATCAGGCCCAGCGCGCCCTCGCGACCGATGGTGGCGGATTCGATGGCCGCGCCATTCTCCATCAGGGTCATCAGCGAGATGACGCAGTCGTTCGGGAAATAGACCTGATCGATCAGGTCGCCCGGATCGTAGAGAAAGCGGCCCTTCTCGAGATCGACCGTGGAGAGATGAGGCGTGAGCAGGGCCCTGTCTTCGGACGGCAATGCGGAAAGCAAGCGGTTCTTCAAGGTCGCTAACGGCCCAGTCATGCCGAATCGAACGCCGTCTCACGGCAAGGGTTGCAAGCTATAGGTTGGCGGCATGGGAGGCGCCGTCGCTTAGCCGACACAATCCAGTCAGGAGCGCGGCAAAAATAGAAGAGTCCTCGAAACTCTCTGTTTTCGCCCTCCATTTGGCGCTCCAGGTCTTTGTCGACTCCCCGACATAACTACTCAATCAAGGTGAGGCGCAACTTAAGGTGATCTGATATCGGCAAGAAAAAAGGCCGCCGAAATCGGCGGCCTCAGATCTGGGGCGCGTCAAGCGTCCCTCTTGTCCAGCGGTGTCAGAAGCCCATCAGGCGGGCGTAGCGATCGCGGTGGAAGCTGGCGCCGCCGAACAGGGCCTCGGTGACGCGGGCGCGTTTCATATAGAGGCCGGCGTCGTGGGCGTCGGTCATGCCGATGCCGCCGTGCATCTGGACCATTTCGTTGGACGCCAGGTGCACCAGGTCGCTGGCCTTGGCCTTGGCCAGGGAGGCGAGGGCGCGGCTGTCGGCGCCCCCTTTTGTATTTTGGGCGTCCAGGGCCTCCAGCGCGGCCTCGACGCACGAGCGGGTGGTCTCCAGGTCTGTGAACCACTTAGCGGCGCGATGCTGCAGGGCCTGGAACGTGCCGATGACCTGGCCGAACTGGGTGCGGGTCTTCAGATAGTCCAGGGTGACGTCGAAGGCGGCGCTGGCGCTGCCCAGCATTTCGGCCGCGAGGCCGGCATAGGCGCGGTCCAGCACCGGCTCCAGGACGGCCCAGCCCTTGTCGACCTCGCCCAGCACCGCGTCCGCGCCGACCTCGACGCCGTCGAAGGCGATCCGGGCCGCGCCGCGCGAGTCCAGCAGCGACAGGTGCGTACGGGCGACGCCCGGCGCGTCGCCGGCGACCAGGAACAGGGTCAGCCCGTCGGTCGAGCCCGGTGCGCCGCCGGTGCGGGCGACGACGATCAGCAGGTCAGCGGCCTCGCCGTCCAGCACGAAGGTCTTGGTCCCGTTCAGCACGTAGCCCGAGCCGCTCTTGGTCGCGGTCAGGGCCGTGCGGGCGGGGGCGTGGTGCGAACCCTCGTCGACGGCCAGGGTGGCGACCGCCCCGCCGGTGGCGATCCTGGGCAGCCAGGCCGACTTCTGGTCGTCCGAACCGCCCAGTTGCAGGGCCGAGGCGGCGATCATGGCGGTGGAGAGCAGGGGAGAGGCCGTCAGGGTGCGGCCGGTCTCCTCCAGGATCAGGCCCAGGCCCAGATAGCCGAAGGCCGAGCCGTCATAGTCTTCCGGGACGATCACCCCGGCCCAGCCCATCTCGCCCATCTCGGCCCAGGCGGCCGGATCGAAGCTCTGCTTGGACTTGCCGTCGCGCAGCTTGCGCAGGGCGCCGACGGGGGCGCTTTCGCTGGTCCAGCCCTTGGCGGCGTCGCGCAGCATCGTCTGTTCTTCGGTCAGGACGGCCATCAGGCGTGCTCCCTGGATTGATGACGGAGGGCCCAGTCGAGGGCCTGTTCCAGACGGTCGTTGCCCCAGAAGAGCTCGCCGTCGGCGGTGAGAAAGCTGGGCGCGCCGAACAGGCCGCGTTCCTTGGCCTGGCGGACATGGTCCTTGAGCCTGGCCTTGATCGGATCGGACTGGGCGGCGGCCAGGACGTGCTCGGGGCCCGCGCCGACCTCGGCGATCAGGGCGCTGAGAACCTCGGGACTGCCGATGTCGAGGTCGTCGACGAAATTGGCCTGGTAGACCGCGCGGCTGAAGGCCGGGGTCCAGCCGTCTTCCAGTCCGACGATCGCCACGCGGGCGGCCAGCAGGCTGTTGCGCGGAAACTGGCTGGGGTGATGCAGCGGCAGGCCTTGGCTGTCGCAGACCCGTTGCAGGTCACGCCACATGTACTCGCCCTTCACGGGGAAGGCGTTGAATGGACTGTCGTTCAGCCCCTGCTGCTCATGGAACAGCGGGCCCAGCAGGAAGGGCCGCCAGGCCACGGCCACCCCCTTGTCGGCGGCCAGCCGCTCGATGCGCATGGCCGCCGGATAGGAATAGGTCGAGGCGAACTCGTACCAGAACTCGATCATGGCTTACTGATGGTCCAGCAGGCCCAGGACGCGCTTGGCGACCACATTGAGGTTCACCTCGCTGGTGCCGCCCTCGATCGAGTTGCCCTTGGCGCGCAGCATGGCGCGGGGCGCGGCCAGTTCCTCGGCGGCGAAGCCTTGGCCCTCCCAGCCCAGGCCTTGCAGGCCCAGGGCCTCGACCAGCAGCTCGGTGCGATCCTGGTTCATCTTGGCGGCGGCGTACTTGATGATCGAGACGGCGGCGCTGGGGCCCGAGCCCTGCTTGGACTCGGCTTCCGCCCGGCGCACGGTCAGCATGAAGGCGTGGGCGTCCATCGAATGGGCCGCCAGGCGCGCCCGGAAGTCGCCGTCGGCGATCCGGCCCTCGGCGTCGACGCCGATCTCGGTCTTGGCCGCCTCGACGGGGGAAAGGCCGCCGCCGCCGCCGAAACCCGAGGCGCTGATGTTCTGGCGCTCGTACTGGAGCAGGCGCTTGGCGATGTCCCAGCCGCCGTTCAGCTTGCCGACCAGCTGCTCCTTGGGGACCTTCACATTGTCGAAGAAGGTCTCGCAGAAGGGCGAGGAGCCGCTGATCAGCTTGATCGGGCGGGCCTCGACGCCGGGCGAGGTCATGTCGAACAGCACGAACGAGATGCCCTCGTGCTTCTTGGCCGTGTCGGTGCGCACCAGGCAGAAGATCCAGTCGGCCTGGTCGGCGTAGCTGGTCCAGACCTTCTGGCCGTTGATCAGGTAGTGGTCGCCCTTGTCCTCGCACTTGGTCTGCAGGGACGCGAGGTCGGAGCCGGCGCCGGGCTCGCTGTAGCCCTGGCACCAGCGGATCTCGCCGCGCACGATCTGCGGCAGGTACCGCTGCTTCTGCTCTTCGGTGGCGTATTCCAGCAGCACCGGGCCCAGCATCCAGACGCCGAAGCTCATCAGGGCCGGGCGGGCCTTCAGGCGGCGAAGCTCCTGCTCCAGCACCTTGTTCTGGGCCTTGGAGAGGCCGCCGCCGCCGTATTCCTTGGGCCACATCGGGGCGGTCCAGCCCTTCTGGGCCATGCGGTCCAGCCACAGCTTGGCGTCCGGGTTCTTCCAGACCATCTTGCGGCCGCCCCAGGGGGCCTCGTCCTCGCCCATCGGGGCGCTCAGGGATTTCGGATAGTTGGCCTCCAGCCAGGCGCGGGTCTCGGCGCGGAAGGCGTCGAGCTCGGTTCCCCCGAAATCGGCCATCGTCTCATCTCCCTAAGCGGACGGTTATTGCGGCCCACACTACGCCAGCCGACGGCGGCGGCAAGTCGATTCAAACGATCGTTCGCGTCATCGCCCGCGACCCTGTCATGCTTTGCGCGCTATACGAGGACCCATTGCTGGATCCCGTGAGGGATTCGTCTGTTCGGGATCTGGATGTCCTCGACCGTTTTCAGGCCCGCGGCCCTGGCGATCGCCCCGACCCTGGCGGCGATCCTGACCGCGTCGGCCGGGGTCATGCTGCTGGCCTCGGGGGCCACCCCTTCCGAGCCGACCCGCTTCCTGCTGCTGCTGGCCTTCGCGCCGGACCTGCTGATCGAGATCAGCCACTTCTTCTCCTCGATCATGGGCCTGCTGCTGCTGCTGCTGGCGTTCGGCCTGCGCGCGCGGCTGGGCGCGGCTTGGTGGGCGGCGCTGACCGTGCTGGCCGCCTCGGCGGTGCTGGCGATCTTCAAGGGCCTGAACTGGGAGGAGACGGCGATGCTGACCGTCTGCTTCCTGGCCATTGTTCCGTTCCACGACGCCTTCCCGCGCAAGGCGGCCCTGACCAAGATGGAGATCACCCCCGGCTGGCTGCTGTCGGCCGGCGCCGTGATCGCCGGGGCGGGCCTGCTGGGCTGGTGGTCGTTCAACCACACCGAATTCGCCGACAAGTCGTGGATCCGCGTCCTGCAGGACCACGACGAGGCCGCCCGCGCCATCCGCTCGTCGGTGGCCGCGGCCATCGTGCTGCTGGCCGTCGGGGTCTGGCGCCTGATCGCCACGGCCGCGACGCCCGCCGTCGTCGACGACACCGACCCTGAGTTCGACCGCGTCCGCGCCATCCTGGCCAAGGCCGAGGACGCCGAACCCAGCGCCAACCTGGCCCTGCTGGGCGACAAGCGCTTCCTGTTCTCGGCCTCGGGCGAGAGCTTCCTGATGTTCGGCGTGCGGGGGCGGTCGTGGATCGCCCTGGGCCCGCCGGTCGGCAAGGACGAGGAGCGCATGGAGCTGTTCTGGCGCTTCCGCGAGCTGGCCGACGCCCACGCCGCCCGGGCGGGCTTCTATGGCCTGGGTCCCGAGGATCTACCCGACACCGTCGATTTGGGCCTGGCCATCCAGAAGACCGGCGAGAGCGCGGCTGTGCCGCTGGAAGCCTTCAGCCTGGTCGGCCGCCGTCGCGAGGTCCTGCGCCGCAACTGGCGCAAGGCCGGGGAGGGCGGGGCGGCGTTCGAGGTCCTGCCGGTCGGCGCGGCCATTGGCATCATGGATGAGCTGAAGGCCATCTCAGACGCCTGGCTCAGCCACCACGCCGGCGGCGAGAAGAGCTTCTCGATGGGCGGCTTCGACCCGCGCTACGTGGCTGAGTTCCCGGTCGCGGTGGTGCGTGGCGAGGAGGGCAAGATCGTCGCCTTCGCCACCCTGTGGCTGACGGCCTGCAAGACCTCGTTCTCGATGGACCTGATGCGCTATTCCGACGAGGCGCCCAAGAACGTCATGGACTACCTGTTCGTCGAGCTGCTGCAGTGGGGCAAGGACGAGGGCTACCAGGCGTTCGAGTTCGGCATGGCCCCGCTGGCCGGGCTGGAGGACCGTCCCCTGGCCCCGATCATGTCGCGCGTGGGCCGGCTGCTCTACGAGCGCGGCGAGGAAATCTACAATTTCCAGGGCGTGCGCCGGTACAAGGACAAGTACGACCCGGTCTGGCAGCCGCGCTACATTGCCGCGCCCCACAAGTGGGCGATCCCTTTTCTGCTCGCCGATATCGGTCTGTTGTCCTCCGGCGGCATGTCGGGACTGACCAAACGGCCCAAGAAGGCCCCCGCGCCGGCCGCGACCTAGTAGCGCGGCGGGTTGCCGGTCTGGACGCCCAGCAGGTTCACCAGATGCACCATCATCAGCATCAGGGCGACCACGCAGACCATCATCAGCGGGCGCCACGGAACCAGGCGCGGGCCCTTTAAAACGTTAATGGGACGGGCGCCCAGCCAGCCGAACAGAACGGCGAGAACGAGAAACACGGCCGTGGCGGCGGCGGTCAGGGGCAGGTCCATGGCCGCTTCTAGGCCTGCGACAATCCGCCTGGCAAATGGTTAACCCGCGTTAACCCTCTTGCATTTGAAGCGCGCTACAGAACCTTGGGACTCTGTTCCGATTCCTCCACAGTGAATCGCCAGGCCACTAGATCTGGCGTTTTCGTCGCGTTTACACCCCAGGAATCGCTGACTAGCGTTTTCCCCAGATGCGGGGAGATCGATTCGCATGACGGCGGCGTCGCCATGGAGCGTAAAGGGGATCGACCCCAAGGCACGGGAGGTCGCCAAGGACCTCGCGCGTCGCTCCGGCATGACTCTGGGCGAATGGCTCAATCGCATGATCATCGAGGGCGATGGTCAGGGGGCTGAGCACCATGCCGGCTCCGGGAACACGCCGAGCCGCGCCTATCTGGAAATCGTCAAGGATAACGCGCCGTCGCGCATCGAGGTCGCCGAGCATCCGGCGGACGAGGTCGGCCGCGTGGCCGCGGCCCTGGACCGCCTGACCAAGCGCATCGAGGCCGCCGAAGGCCGTAACGCCGCCGCCATTTCCGGCATCGACCACTCGGTCCGCGACGCGCTCACGCGATTGGGACAGGCCGAGCGTGAACAGATCGCCGTCGCCGCTCGTTTCGAAGGTGCTGTGGACGAGCTCAAGACCGAGCAGGCCCGCGCCGGCGAGCGCGTGCGCCGCATCGAATCCGAGGCGGCGGGGCCGCGTTCGGCCGAGGCCCTGCGCGCCCTGGAAGGGGCCCTGGGCAAGGTCGCCAGCCATCTTTACGACGGCGAGGCCCGCACCCGCGAAGCGATCGCGGCGCTGGAAGCCCGTCTGAACGAACAAACCTCCGCCGCTCCGCAAGATCCGTCCGCCCTGGTCGACGCCGTCGTGGCGCGTCTGGGCGAGCGTCTCGAAGCCGCCGAAACCCGCACCAGCGAGGCTCTGCGCGAATTGGGCTCGTCGTTCTCGGCGCTGGATCAGCGCTTGGGCGCCGTCGAAGGCGCCAACCCCGCTGCCGGCGTCCAGGAACGCCTGGGCGGCCTGGCCGCCAGCCTCAGCGAGAAGATGGAGGCCGCCCGTCTGGAAATGGCCGCCAAGCTGCGCGAGAGCGCCGACGGCCGCTTCGACCGCATGGAGCGCAAGCTGGGCGAGATGGCCGCTCACGTGCAGGCCGCCGAGCAGCGCTCGGCCCAGGCCATCGAGCGCATGGGCCGCGAGTTCGTCGGCGTCGCCGACGCCTTCAACCGCCGTGTCCAGGCCGCCGAACAGCGCAACACCGCCGCGATCGAGCAGGTCGGCGGGGAAGTCGCCCGCATCGCCGCCTCCGTCGAGCACAAGCTGACCCGCAACGACAATGTCCAGGCTCAGGCGCTGGAGAAGCTGGGCGGCGAGATCGCCCGCATCACCGAGAAGCTGGCCGAGCGCATCGGCAGCGCCGAACGCCGCAACGCCCTGGCCATCGACGAGGTCGGCGAGCAGGTCTCTCGCGTCACCGAGCGCCTGAACCAGCGTCACGAGCGTTCCAGCCAGGAACTGGTCGACCGCATCCGCCAGAGCGAGGAGCGTACGCTCCGCATGCTGGAGGAAGCGCGCGAGAAGATCGACACGCGGCTGCACGACGCTCAGCGCAAGCTGGAGCAGGCTCCTCCGGCCCCCGCGCCCGAGACGGCGCCGGCCGCCGAACCGATTGGCGCCGCGCCGCCGGCGGCTTCGCCGTTCGAGGAAAGCTATTTCAGCCAGGCCGCCTCGTTCAGCGGCCACGACGACATCGTCGATGACGAAGACGACGTGTTCGGCGCCGCGGCGCTGTCGCCCGCCTCGCCCTTTGACGACGACGAGTTCCCGGCTGCCGAGCTGGACGAGCGCGGCTTCGGCCAAGACGACTACGCCATGGCCGACGACTTCGAGCCGGATGCGCCGCGCTACGAGGCCGAGCCCGAAGCGGCCGATGTCGCGCCCGCCGAACCGCCCCGTCCGATGTCGACCCGCGAGATCATCGAGCAGGCCCGCGCCGCCGCGCGCGCCGCCGCGGCCGCCGAAGCCAAGGGCGGGATCAAGCCGGAGAAGAAGGCCAAGGGCGCCAAGTCCGGTTCGCTGTTCGGCGGTTTTGGCGGCTTCACCAGCAAGAGGGCTAAGAACCGCCTCGGCGCAACGGTAGCTACCGTCGCGGTCGCGGTCGGCACCGCCTCGGCGCTCGGCGCCGGCGTGGGCGGGCTGCTGCTCCTGAACAGCGACGGTTCGGGCGCCGCGTCGCCGCGTGTCGCCTCCGCCATCGTTGGCCGTCAGGCCGATGTCGCGGTCAACGGCGCCGAAGCCGGCCCTGCCGCGCCGCGCGCCGCCGTGGCCCTGACGACCGGCCAGGCGACCGCCGTCCAGGGCGAGGTCATCCCGGCCCAACCCTCGGACAACGCCAAGGCCCTGTTCGAGGACGGCGTCCGCAAGATCGAAGCCGGTGACCGCTCGGGCCTCGACGCCCTGAAGCAAGCCGCCAACGGCGGCTATCCCACCGCCCAGTTCTATCTCTCGAAGCTGCTGGAAAGCGGCAAGGGCGGCCTGAAGCAGGACATGCCGGAGGCCCGCCGCTGGAGCGAGCGCGCCGCGGCCGGCGGCGATCCGCGCGCCATGCACAACCTGGCGCTCTACGCTTTCAACGGCGAGGGCGGTCCGCGCAACGTGACCACCGCCGCCGTCTGGTTCCGCAAGGCCGCGGACCTTGGCCTGGTCGACAGCCAGTACAACCTAGCCCAGCTCTACGAGAGCGGCTACGGGGTCATCCGGAATCCGGCCGAGGCTTACAAGTGGTATGTCATCGCCGGCCGCGCCGGTGACGCCAAGGCGCGCAGCCGCGCCGCCGTCCTGCGCGCCCAGCTGACCGCCGAGGCCCAGCAGACCGCCGACCGTTCCGCCGAGGCCTTCCGCCCGCAGACGCAATCGACGGCCAGCCTGTCGACCGCCGCGCCGGCCGCCAACGCCAATCTGGGCCTGGCCCAGGGCGTGCTGTCGCAACTGGGCTACTACCAGGGGCCGCGCGACGGCGTCGCTTCGCCGGCCCTGCGCATGGCCATCGCCGCCTACCAGCGCGACCAGGGCCTGCCGGCCTCGGGCACCGTGGACGGCGAGACGCTGAACCGCCTGTCGGTCTACGCGCGCTAAGCCGAACGTCCGCTCCGCGTTGACGCCCGCGCGCCCAGCCGGCAATCAGGGTAACCCTGAATCCGCAAGGGGCCGCGCGAAGCTTGCACTTTTACCTTCCCATCGCCGAGGTCTCGGTGAATGCGCTGCTGCTGGTGGCGTTGGGCGGACTCGTGGGCTTCATCTCGGGACTGTTCGGCATCGGCGGCGGCTTCCTGATGACGCCGGTGCTGGTGTTCATGGGCATCCCACCCGTCGTGGCCGTGGCCAGCGAGGCCAACCACGTCGCCGCCTCGTCGGTCTCCAGCGTCATCGCCTACAGCAAGAAGCGCGTGGTCGACTTCAAGATGGGGGCGGTGCTGGCCAGCGGCGGGGCGATCGGCTCATTCGTCGGGGTCGAGGTGTTCCGCTGGCTGCGGCTGATCGGCCAGGCCGACCTGGCCGTTTCGGTCTCGTACCTGCTGTTCCTGGGCGTGATCGGCGGGCTGATGCTGATCGAGTCCGTCGGGGCGATCCTGCGCCGCCGCAGCGGCCAGCCGCCCAAGCCGCGCCGCGATCGCCGACCGCTTCTGCTGTACGCCCTGCCGTTCAAGGTCCGCTTTCCGCGTTCCCGCCTCTATATCAGCGTCATCCCGCCGATCCTGCTGGGCGTGTTCGTCGGGATCCTGTCGGCGGTGATGGGCGTAGGCGGCGGCTTCATCCTGGTGCCGGCCATGATCTACCTGCTGCGCATGCCCGCGCCGGTGGTGGTGGGCACCAGCCTGTTTCAGATCGTCATCACCACCTCGCTGACCAGCGTGCTGCAGGCGGGCCGCAACCAGACCGTCGACATCGTGCTGGCGACCCTGCTGCTGATCGGCGGGGTGATCGGGGCCCAGCTGGGCGCGCGAGCCTCGGGTCGCTTCCGCGCCGAGGAACTGCGGGCGCTGCTGGCCCTGCTGGTGCTCGCCGTCGGCCTGCGCATGGGCGCGGACCTGTTCCTGAGGCCCGAGGAAGCCTTCGTGCTGATGACGGGGACGGCGCGATGATCCCGCCCCCCACGATTCCGTTGGTGGAGGCTCCTCCCGCGCCCGCTGTGTCGGCCGCCCTGACCGACACCGAGATCCGGGTCAGCTCCGGCTTCCGGGGCGCGCGGATCGTGCTGTACGGCGCGGTCTTCGATCCCAAGGACCGGCCCAGCGACATCGTCGTCATCGTGCGCGGTCCCGACACGCCGCTGCGCATCGCCCGCAAGACCCAGGTCGCGGGCCTGTGGCTGAACAGCCGCCCGGTGGTGTTCCGGGGCGCGCCGGGCTTCTACCGCGTGGCCTCGACCCGGCCGCTGCAGGACATCGCCGGCTTCGCGCCGCTGCGCCACCTGGGGGCGGGGCTGGAGCACCTGGCCATCGCCGCGCCGCTGGAGCAGCGGGTCGAGACGACCTACGGCGTCCGCGACGTCGTGGTCAGCCGCCTGGGCGCGGACTATCTGGACTGGCGGCGCGCGGTGCTGCGCCTGAAGGAGAAGGCCGGGCTCTACGCGGCCGACCCGCAAGGCGTCCGCTTCGTCGACAAGGGCCTGTTCCGCGCTCAGCTGGACCTGCCCGCCGAGGCGCCGATCGGCCGGTACACCGCCCGCATCGTGCTGTTCCAGGACGGCAAGCCGGTCTCGATCCGCGACCGGGAATTGATCGTGGAGAAGGCCGGCGCGGAGAGAGCGCTGTATCTGTTCGCGAAAGATCGTCCGTGGACCTATGGGCTCGTGTCGGTAATAGTCGCGCTCGGGGCAGGGTGGGCGGCTTCGGTCGCCTTCCGAAGGAGTTGATTGATGAACGAGTCCGTTGCGGGGCGGACGCCGGTGCCGCCGGCGGTGTGGGTTTTTGGTCTGTCGACCATCATTCCCTTCTTCATTGCATCGGGCCTGTTCTGCTACGGCCCGGCCGCCATCCAGAAGTCGTCGCTGGTCGCCCTGCTGGCCTATTCGGCGGCGATGGTCTCGTACTTCGGGGGCGTGCGTAGCGGCCTGGAAATCGAGAACCCCAGCCCGCGCTGGTCGGTGCTGGGCCTGTCGCTGCTGTTCCCCCTGGCCGGCTTCGGCCTCCTGCTGGGCGAGTTGAAGTTCGACCCGGCCTGGCAACTGTCGGGCTTCTTGCTGGTCTTCCTGCTGCAATGGGTCTGGGACGTCACCGACCACGACGGCCCCACCTGGCGCCCGCGCATGCGCACCCTGCTGACCGCCGGCGCCGCGATCTCGCTGGCCTTCTCCCTGGAGCAGGCGCTGCATATGTAGCGCCGCCCGTGGCCCTCTAGTCAGGCCGCAGCGACTTCATCCCCACCGCGTGCACACGGCTGGGCCCCAGGGCGCCGGCCAGCATAGGGCCGGCGAATAGGTTCGAGAACGCCGCGTCCAGGATGTTCAACCCGCCCGTGAAGGCGCCGAAGGCTGGGAGCACGAGGCGCTGCCCATCGGTGACGAAGCAACGCCGGCGCGTGGTGGCGCGGCCGCTGGTGATCTTGGCCGCCGGATGCAGGTGGCCGGCCACCTCGCCTAGCTGGACGCCGGGCAGGGGCTCGTGGCGCAGGGTCAGACCGGCGATCGCCGCCTCGTCGATGATCTCGCCGGGCAGGACCTTGGGGCCGTCGGCGTCGTGGTTGCCGACCGCCCAGACCAGTTCGCGACCCAAGGCCAGGCTCTCCACCCGGTGGTAGTCGTCCTCGGCTAACCGCGCCTCGCCGTCGCCGTCGTGGAAGCTGTCCCCCAGGAAGATCAGACGCCTGGGCGCCAGCAGGGCGATTTCGCGGTCGAGCCGGTCCAGGGTCTCGCGGGTGTCGTAGGGCGGCAGCATCTGGCCGAAGCGCGCGGCGTAGCTGCTGCCCTTCTCGAAATGCAGGTCGGCGACGATCAGCGCGCCCTCGCGCTCCAGCCACAGGGCGCCGGACCAGCGCAGCATGACCTCGACATTGGCCAGGGCGACCCGCAGGCCGCCGCACGCGGAGGACTGGAAGCGGGTCATGGCATCGCCTCGGCGATCAGGTCGCTCTCGGCCTCGGCCAGGATCATCTCGCCGGCGGCGTCGCCGGGCGCGCGCTCGCGGCCGATCTCCAGCATGATCGGCACGGCGAACGGCGAGACGCGGTCCAGCGGCATGTGGCGGATATGACCCTTCACGCGGGTCAGCATGTCGCCGAGCCGGGCGATGTCGAGCATGCCCGTGGCCGCGTCGTGGCGGGCGCAGCGGAGCATCAGGTGGTCGGGTTGGTGTTTGCGCAGCACGTCGTAGATCAGGTCGGTCGAGAAGGTCACCTGCCGTCCGGACTTCTCGGCGCCGGGATGGCGGCGCTCGATCAGGCCGGCGATCAGGGCGCAGTGCTTGAAGGCCCGCTTCATCATGAAGCTCTCGTCGAGCCAGGCCTCCAGGTCGTCGCCTAGCATGTCCTGGGCGAACAGTTCGTCGAGATCCAGACCGTCCATCGGCCGCAGCGACCATAAATTCAGGGCGTAGTCGTTGCAGACGAAACCCAGCGGCCCGACGCCCAGGCGGTCCAGCCGCCGGGTCAGCAGCATGGCCAGGGTGGTGTGGGCCAGGCGCCCGTCGAACGGATAGCAGACCATGTGGAACCGCTTTCCGTTCGGAAAGGTCTCCAGGAGCATCTCGCCATCGCCCGGGACGGCCGAACGGATCTTCTGCCAGGACAGCCATTCCTGGACGTCCGGGGGCAGGGCGATCCATTCGCGCTCGTCGTGCATCATCTGGCGCACGCGGCTGGCCAGATAGGTCGAGAGCGGGAACTTCGAACCGCCCCAGCTGGGCATCTTCGGGTCGTCGTTGGGGGCGGGCGAGACGAAGGCGTCGGCCCCGACCAGGCTGTTGTAGCGCCAGACCTGGCCGGCGAAGATGAAGGTGTCGCCCGGCGTCAGCTGCTCGAAATAGCCTTCCTCGGCCTCGCCGATCTTGCGGCCGCCCATCGGACGGCGACCGCCGCCGATGCGGATATTGATCATGCCCGGCGAGACGATGGCCCCGACGTTCATCCGGTGCTGCTGGCGAGCCTGGGCGTTGCGGGCGGTCCAGAAGCCGCCTTCGGTCTGCACGATGCGGCGGAACTTGTCGTAGGTGCGCAGGGCGTAGCCGCCGGTCGAGACGAAGTCGACGACGGTCTCGAAATCCTCCCACGACAGCTCGGCATAGGGGCCGGCCGAGCGGATCTCGTCATACAGCTCGGTCAGCTTGAAGGGCTCGGAGCAGGCGCAGCCCATGATGTGCTGGGCCAGGACGTCCAGGGTCCCGACGCGGGGCGGATCCCCGTCCAGGTGGTTCTCCAGGATGGCGTCGGCGGCGGCGCGGCACTCCAGCATTTCGAAGCGGCTGGCGGGGACGAAGAGGGCGCGGCTGGGCTCGTCCAGGCGGTGGTTGGCGCGGCCGATCCGCTGGACCATCCGCGAGGCCCCCTTGGGCGCGGCCAGCTGGATGACCAGATCGACGTCGCCCCAGTCGATGCCCATGTCGAGCGTCGAGGTGCAGACCACGGCCCGCAGTTCGCCGCGCGCCATGGCCGCCTCGACCTTGCGGCGCTGCTCGGCCGACAGGCTGCCATGGTGCAGGGCGATCGGCAGGCCCTCGTCGTTCAGCTCCCATAGCCGCTGGAACGCGAACTCGGCCTGGAAGCGGGTGTTGACGAAGATCAGCGCGGTCTGGGCCTGCTTGATGATCTCATATACCTCGGCCATGGCGTGCTCGGCCGTGTGGCCCGCCCAAGGCACGCGGCCGCCGGAGACCAGCACCTCGACGACCGGCTGGGCGCCGCCCGAGCCGAGGACGAGATCGACCGCCTCGCCCGCGCCCAGCCACTTCCGCACCAGGTCCGGATCATCCACCGTCGCCGACAGCCCGACCCGCCGCATCGCCGGCGCGAATTTCTGCAGGCGCGCCAGGCCCAGGGCCAGCAGGTCGCCGCGCTTGCTGGGCCAGATGGCGTGGGCCTCGTCGATGATCACGCAGCGCAGGTCGGCGAAGTACTCGCGCGCGCCTTCCCAGGCGCAGAACAGGGCCAGTTGCTCGGGCGTGGTCAGCAGGATGTCCGGCGGTCTCACCTTCTGACGCGCTTTCCGGCTCTCGCCGGTGTCGCCGGTGCGGCTCTCGGCCACGATCGGCAGGCCCATCTCGCGGATGGGGGTCAGCAGGTTGCGCTCGACGTCGACGGCCAGGGCCTTCAGCGGCGAGATGTAGAGCGTGTGGACCCCCGCCGGCGCGTTGCGCGGCGGACGCTCGGACAGCTCGATCAGGCTGGGCAGGAAGCCGGCGAGGGTCTTGCCGCCGCCGGTCGGGGCGATCAGCAGGGCGCCGCGCCCCTGGCGGGCCTTCTCCAGCATGGCCAGCTGGTGCTCGCGTGGGCTCCAGCCGCGGGCGGCGAACCAGTCTCGAAACCTGGGAGGAAGGGCGTCAGCCGCGAGCATCGACCGCGATATAGCATGTTCCCTTTCTGTTTCACCCGGCTTTTGCTAACAGACTCGCGTGACCGCATTCCCGCCGACTCTGGACCTGGCCCCCGCCCTGGTCGTCCTGCCCGGGCCGCGCGCCGGCATGGCCGATGGCGGCGGCGAGAGCCGGATGCTGCGCGCGCCGGACGCCCGCGACCTGTTCGAGCACGGCCCGGTGCTGGTGGCCCACGCGGCCATGACCGCTCGACGCCTGAACCTGTCGCCGCCCTCGCGGAACCCGCGCCTGTTCGACGTGCTGGAGCTGCACGCCTTCGCCCGTCCGGCGACCTTCTGCGCGCCCTCGGCCGTGGGGCTGGCCATGGCCCTGGGCCTGGCCGAGCCGCATGGTGCCCCCGACCAGGCCCAGAGCCTGCGCGAGAGCGCCGACGCCTTGTTGCGCGAGCTGGCCCTGACGCCGGTTCCGTCGCGGGAGGAGGCCCTGGCCGTGGCCGAGACCCTGGCCAAGGCTGGCTGGTCCTGGGGACCCGCCGTGATCGGCGCGCTGCGCTCGGTCCCGGTCGGCAACCAGTTCCGGGGCTCGGGCCTCGACGTCTGGGCCCGCCTGCCCGAGTGGGAGGACCAGGCCCCGCCCGGCGAGGCCGGCTCGCGTCCCATCGATCCGGAACGCGCCGGCCAGCGCCTGACCGAGCTGCTGCAACGCTCGGGCCTGGAAGAGATCCGCGAGGCCCAGGCCACCTTCGCCAAGGAGGCGGCCTACGCCTTCCAGCCGCGCGAGCGTGAGGGCGAGCCGCGCATGATGCTGGCCGAGGCCGGCACCGGCGTCGGCAAGACCCTTGGCTATCTGGCGCCGGCCTCGCTGTGGGCCGAGGCCAACGGGCCTTCGGTCTGGGTCAGCACTTACACGCGCGCCCTGCAGCGCCAGATCGAGCGCGAGAGCCGGTCGATCTATCCCGACCCCAAGGAGCGGGCCAAGAAGGCGGTGGTCCGCAAGGGGCGCGAGAACTACCTGTGCCTGCTGAACTTCCAGGAACAGATCAACGGCGCCCAGCTGGGTAATGGCGACCTGATCGGCCTGGCCCTGACCGCCCGCTGGGCGCGCGCGACGCGGGACGGGGACATGACCGGCGGCGACTTCCCGGCCTGGCTGCCGACGCTGTCCGCGGTTCCGCCGTCGGCCCAGGCCAGCCCCTCGAACCTGGTCGACCGACGCGGCGAGTGCATCCACGCCGGCTGCCAGCATTATCGCATCTGCTGTATCGAGAAGGCCGTGCGGGCGTCCAAGCGCGCCGACATCGTCATCGCCAACCACGCCCTGGTCCTGACCCAGGCCGCCTTCGACGGCGCCCGGACGGCGCGGGGGCTGAAGGGCGACAACGAGACCACCAGCCTCAAGCGCATCGTCTTCGACGAGGGCCACCACCTGTTCGAGGCCGCCGACAGCGCCTTCTCGGCCGCTCTGTCGGGCGCGGAGGCTGCGGAGCTGCGCCGCTGGATCCGCGGACCCGAGGGGCGCGGCCGGCGGGGACGGGGCCTGGAGGCGCGCCTGCTCGACATCCTGGGCGACCGTGAAGGCGCGCGGCAGGCGATGGGCCAGGCGATCCACGCCGCCGCCGCCCTGCCGGGCGAGGGCTGGTCGGGCCGGGTCGCGCCGCCGGACGGCCAGATCAATCCGATCGGGCCGATCGAGAACTTTCTGGTCGCGGTGATCGAGCAGCTGCGGGCCCGCACCAGCGACCGTGGCGGGGCCGATCTTGGCCTGCAATGCGACGCCCGCCCGCCGATCGACCTGGTCCGCGAGCGCGCGCCGGAAGCGGCCAAGGCCCTGGCCGCGATCGAGGCCCCGCTGCTGGCCCTGGCCCGCGCCCTGGAGGACGTGCTGGACGAGGAGGCCGAGCACCTGGCCCCGTCCGAACGCGCCCGCATCGAGGGCGCGCTGCGGGGGCTGGACCGTCGCGCCCGCATGACCCTGCCGGCCTGGCGCTCGATCCTGAAGGCGATCGAGGAGGACGACGTCGATCCCAGCGAGACCGACCCGGACTTCGTCGACTGGTTCGAGGCGACCTTCCTGTACGGCCGCGTCGTCGACGCCGCCTGCCGCCGCCACTGGGTGGATCCGACCGAGCCGCTGCGCGCGGCGGTGCTGTCGCCCGCCCACGGGGTGCTGGTGACCAGCGCCACGCTGGTGGACCCTGCCCTGGAGGATCCGTTCGCCCTGGCCGAGATGCGCACTGGCGCGGCCCGCTTGCCGACCGCGCCCAAGGTCCTGCGGCTGGTCTCGCCGTTCGACTACGAGAACCACGCCAAGGCCTTCGTCGTCACCGACGTCAACAAGGAGGACCCGCGCCAGGTCTCGGCCGCCATGCGCGAGCTGTTCCTGGCCGCCGGGGGCGGGGGACTGGGACTGTTCACCGCCATCCGCCGGCTGAAGGCCGTGCACGAACGCATCGCCGCGCCCCTGGCCGACAATGGCCTTGCTCTCTATGCGCAGCACGTCGACCCCCTGGAAGTGGGCGCGCTGGTCGACATCTTCCGCGCCGAGGAGGACGCCTGCCTCCTGGGCACCGACGCTATCCGCGACGGCGTGGACGTACCGGGCCGGTCCCTGCGCCTGCTGGTCTTCGATCGGGTGCCGTGGCCGCGTCCGGACGTACTGCACAAGGCCCGCCGCCTGCGCTTCGGCGGTAAGGGTTATGACGACGCCGTGGCCCGCGCCCGTATCAGCCAGGCCTTCGGGCGCCTGATCCGCCGGGCCGACGACCGGGGCGTCTTCGTCATGCTGGACGCGGCCGCGCCGACGCGTCTGTTCTCAAGCTTGCCCGAGGGTGTATCCTTGGAACGGGTAGGCTTGGTCGAGGCGATCGAGGCCACCGCCGCATTTTTGTCGAAGGATCGCTCTTAAGAACGGCTCCGATTGTCTCAGGGTTTCGTTTCTTGATCCGTCTGTCCGGTCCGATCTTCGCCGCGGCGCTCCTGGCCGCCGGCGCCGCCAACGCCGCCACGAGCGCCCAGGAGTTCGTGCGAGGCGATTGCCGAGGCGTGGTCGCCCCCAGCGTGGGCCTGAAGTACGACACCGCCGAGCACACCCGCTGGTACAAGCGCTTCTGGACCGGCGACTGCGATCATCTGCCGTTCTGCATGCCCGGGGCGCCGAACTGGAACGACATCGTCGGCAAGCTGCTGACCAAGGGCGGCGCCAAGGAGCAGTCCGCCCTCTTGCCCAAGGCCTGCCGCCTGGGCCAGCTGATCGGGCTGGAATGGTCGCGCGACAAGAAGGTCAAGCACATCACGACCGGCGACCTGAAGGTGTTCAACACCATGTTGGAGGCGTCCGGCGATCCGCTGCGGGGCGTGGACCAGGTCGACGCCAAGGCTCGCGCGCTGGCGACGCCGCGCTAGGCGCTGTCCGTGTTCGCGGGTTTGACGCCCTATGACTCAAAGCCGTCGAATTTCTGCAATCGGGACGTCCTAAAAGACCGTCAGAGGGGAGGCCGCCAGTAGGAGCGTACCGATGATGACCCGACCCGCCGACCCCGCGATCGACGAAGCCGCCGCCCCCTCCCGCGCGCGGTCCGCCCGCGCCCTGGTCCAGGCGGTGCGCTGGCGCACCGGGCTCTGCCAGGCCGATTTCGCCCGGGTCTTCCACATCGACCTGACCCTGCTGGAAGACCTGGAGCATGGCGACGTGCGCCCTGACGCCGCCCTGACCGCCTATCTGACGGTGATCGATCACGCGCCGGATGTCGTGCGGGCGGCCCTGAGGCGCGCCGACTCCTGACGTTGCGGATTGTGCGTGTTCGTTCCGGATGCGGATGTTTTCCGGCGCGACGCAAAAAGCCACGTTTTTCACAAGGTCGTCGCCGGATTGGCGACGGAATGGCAGCGCTTCCTCGTTCGACACCCTGAGGCGCCGTGAATCGGCGCCTCTTTAGCGTCGAGGCGTGGATTGGTCGAGCGGCTGTTCTTCTTTCACAATCCGAAGGCCGGCGGGACGTCGGTCGTCGGGGCCTTGAGCCGTCTGTTCACGGCCGAGCGCCGCTGTCCGCGCATCGAAGACGACGCCACCGAGCACGCCCAGCACGCCGGCCGCTACGAGGCGTTCGGCGGCTACGACTTCTATGCCGGCCACTATGGCTTCGACATCTATGACGCGGTGGGCGAGGGAATTTCGGCGGCGACCAACTTCCGCTGGCCGGTCGATCGCGTGGTCTCGGTCTATCGCTATTTCCGGCACGTGGTGGAGATCTCCGACGTCCAGGCGCGCGACCCGCGCTTCCGGGCGGTCAGCCTGGCCAAGACCCTGTCGCTGAACGATTTCGTGACCTGCGACGACCCGGCGGTGGTGCTGCACACCTACGACCACCACTTTCGCCAGCTGACGGGCTCGGGGTGGTCGCCGGTCTACGAGCGGGACCTGGCGGCGGCGCGAACGCTGGTCGACCGCATGGTCTGGTTCTATGTCTGCGAGCACCCCTACGAGTCCCTGGCCTGGGCCGACATGGCCTTCGAGGGACGACTGTCGCGGGTGGAGCGCCTGAACGTCACCCGCGCCGAGGATTCCGCCGAGACGCAGCTGAGCCCCAAGGCCCTGCGCCAACTGCTGGCGCAGAACCAGAGGGACATCGCGATCTATCAGCACGCGCTCGGCCGGCTGCTGGCCGAGGTGATCCCGGCCGAGACGCGTCTGATCGCCTAACCCGCTAGGCGTCCACGAACTTGATCAGCGTGGCCATGTTGGCGATGAACGCGCCGGTCGAGATGCCGATCGCCGGGTGGGGGTCGGGGTAGGGCGAGGTGTCGTACTTGTCGCCGACCTTGGTCTCCGAGAAGTCGCCCGGGGTCGGCGTGGCCGGACCGTCGCCGATATAGGGCTGGCTGGTCTGGGTCAGGGGCGTGGGCCACCAACCCTCGGCGTTCAGCTCGGCCGTCAGCTTGGCGACCTTGGCCGGATCGGCGCTGACGCCCTTGGTCGCCGAACTCGAGAGGTCGCCGCCGACGGTCAGGTCGTCGACCGAGAGGTCCTTGACCATGAAGTACTTGGGCAGCGGGCGCTGGCCCTTCAGCGGCGAGTGCTTGCTGGCCTCCTCGGGCGGCGTGGCCTTCAGCTTCTCATAGCGGGCGCGCAGGCCGGCCACGTCCACGTTCCGGAACGACGAATAGTGGGTGACCGTCTTCTGCGGGTTCTCGTCCGTGTAGTAGCGGCCATTGACCACGTTCGAGCCAGTGCGGTGCACGTAGAGCGGCTTGTTCGAGCCGATCTGGACGAAGGTCGGATAGCGGGCCTTGCCGGGCATGACGTCGTTGGGCAGCCGCGTCGAGGCCAGCCAGTCCAGGGCCTCGGGCACGCGGGCCAGGTACTTCGGGTCGCCCGTCAGCTGGTAGAAGGTCAGCAGCTGCGACACGCAGCTGGCCGAGGCGTGGGTGGCGAAGGCCTTGGGCTCGTAGGTGCGGGCGCTGGCCGGCTTCAGGTCGGCCACGGTGTGCTGCAGGCCCCAGCCGGCCTGCGGCGCGGGCTGCTGGCAGGCGACATAGCAGTCCATGGCCCGGCGGATCGGCTCCAGGACGGTTTTGTCGCCCAAGGCCTGGTAGACCATGATCAGGAACTCGATGTTCTCGCCGACCACGTCGTCATTGAAGGTGATGAAGCTGGTGTAGTCCGGGTTGCCGTGGTGGTGGAATTCGTCCTTCAGCGGATAGCGCTGGGGCCAGCCGCCGACCGGGTACTGGCTCTCCAGGACGAACTTCAGGGCCCTCTCGAAGGCGGCCTTGTACTTCGGGTCCTTCTTCTCGACGTACATGCGCAGCATGAACTTGCAGCACTCGGCGGTGCCCTCGTCGTCGAAGGTGCAGTTGCCGTAGTAGTGCTGGAATTCCTCGAGCCGCCAGCCGTTCTTGCCGATGGTGTCGTACCACTTCTTCAGCGACGCCTCGCCGGCCATGTCGCCGATGTAGTTCCAGCCGCCGGCCGGGTTCTGGATGGCGATCAGGGCGTCGGCGGCCTTGCAGGCGGCGTCGTAGTAATACTCGTCCTTGGTGGCGTGATAGGCGTCCAGGAACAGGTGGCCGACCGTGCCGGTGCCGGGCGGCTGCACCCAGATCATCGTCGGGAAGGCTTCCATCTCGCCCCAGCGGCGCGAGAAGTCGGGCAGGTAGCTCCAGACGTAGCCGCCCTTGTAGGCGGCCTTCTCGACCATGAACGTCGAAGCCTTCTTCATGACGTCCAGCGCCTGGGCCTTGCTGGTCTGGGCCAGGGCCTGCAGTGGTCGGAGCGTCCCGGCGGCGGCGAAGGCGGCGGCCGTGGTGGCCATCAGGCGGCGGCGGGAGATGGGGCTGAGCGGCATTCAAGGACTCCGACGGACGCGGAGCCGGCAGCGTACCGGAAGGGGCAAGCCTTTAGCGTTCCTCCCGGGCCGACGCGGGCCCCGTCGTCTTGCGCGACGATCTGATTGTAGTTTGCTACCGGTGTCATCGATTTGGCCATCCATTTTTGTGACGGCCCCGGCGATGCGTCTCGTGCGGCGTCTCGTCGCGGCGGAGGCGGGTGGGCTCCGAGCGCGGGATTGAACGCAAACGACTTCTAACTTGGCCGATTCCCCGAAACGGGGCCTGCGACAGGCGGACGCGTTGCCTGGCGATCCTGGTTCGGCGAAATGACGGCCATCAAGTTTTTGAGGCGACGCCGCCGCGCTCGAAGTTCAGCGCTGCCGACGCCGTCCTGTTGGGGAACAGGACGACGCCCCTGGACCCAAGGTCCGGGGGCGTTTTCATTCATGGCTATGCTTGGCTTTGACAGGCCCGTGACAATCGGGCGCACGCTATTCCTCGAACAACGTGCGCCGTGCGTCCAGCGGTCGCATGGCGGGTGCTTTCATCTTCTGTAAATCTTTACGTTATGGGAAGCCAAAGCCACCATCTCAGCGAAGCCGAGCGTCTAGAGCGACAGGCCGAGATCGCCGACACGCCTCCCGCGCGGGCGGCGCTGCTGCGCATGGCCCGGAACTCGCGTGGCGTGGCGGCGCTGGTCGGCATGTTCGAAGCCTCGCGTGACGAGACGCGACCGACACTGACGCGCTAGAGCGCCTCGCCCAGGCACACGGCCACGCAGCGCCTGGCCAGTTCTTCCGTCGCATCCAGGAACGGAACCGACAGGTCCGCCGCCGACAGCACCAGCGGCACCTCCGTGCAGCCCGCCACCACGCTCTGAGCGCCCTTGCCGACCAAGCGGTGGGCCAGGGCGGCCATGGTCTCGCGCGAAGCCTCGCCCAGGTCGCCCTGCTTGATCCGATACAGCAGGGCCATGAACTCGACCTGCTCGTGGTCATCCAGCATCACCACCTCCAGCCCCATGGACGAGAAGCGGTCGCGGTAGAGGCTTAAGGCCAGGCTGGTGCCCAGCACCCCGACGACGCTGGCGCCCTTGGCCCGGGCGGCCAGGCCCGCCGTCTCCAGCATGTCGACGAGGGGAAGGCCCGACGCGCGAACCGTCTCGGCATAGGCGTGGGCGGTGTTGCAGGCGATGGCCAGCACCTCGGCGCCGCTGTCGCGCAGTCCCGTGGCCATCGCCGCCAGCACGGGGCCGGGATCGGACGTGCTGACATTGCGGTCGGGCACCTTGGGATTGATGTCCACCAGCACCCGCAGATGGTCCTGCTCGCGCTTGACCGGCGTGGCGGCCTGCAGCTTGGCCAGGAAGTCCAGGGTGGCGGCCGGGCCCATGCCGCCGAGAACGCCCAGAACCTTGCTCATGGTGTGGTCCCTCAGCCCAGCGCCGGTTCCAGCACGCTCTGGTAGCCGAACAATCCCTGGGCGCCGCCGGTGTGCAGGAACACGACCCGTTCGCCCTTGAACGCGCCCTTGCGAGCCTGGTCGATCAGGCCCTTCATCGCCTTGCCCGAATAGACGGGATCCAGCAGCAGGCCCTCGGTGCGGGCGGCCAGGGCCAGGGCGTCGATCACGCCCTGGTCGACCAGGCCATAGCCCTCGCCGACATAGTCGCAGTCGGCGACCACGGCCTCGCGCCTGACCCGACCGGGGGCGCCGATCGTCTCGGCGGTGGCGACGGCCAGGTTGAAGACGTTCTCTTCCTGCTTCGGCTTGGGCGCGCGGACGCCGAAGCCCAGGATCGGGATGTCGACCGACAGGGCCGCGAAGCCCGCGACCAGCCCCGCATGGGTGCCGGCGCTGCCGGTGGCGGTGACCAGGCGGTCGATCTTCAGGTCCATCTGGTCGGCCTGAACCACCAGTTCGCGGGCGCAGTCGACATAGCCCAGCGCCCCCACCGTGTTCGAGCCGCCGCCGGGAATGACATAGGGCTTGCCGCCGCGCTGGCGGACGCTCTCGGCTGTGGCTTCCAATTCGGCGACCATGTCCGCGCCGCCGGGAACGTAACGGATCGTCGCGCCCATCAGCTTGTCCAGCAGGACGTTGCCATTGCCCATGTAGTCGGACGTCTTGGAGCCGGTGCGCTCTTCCAGGATCACTTCGGTCTTCAGGCCGAAGCGGGCGCCGGCGGCGATGGTCTGGCGCACGTGGTTGGACTGGACCGCGCCCTGGGTCACCAGGGTGTCGGCGCCCCGGGCCAGGGCTTCGCCCAGCAGGAACTCCAGCTTGCGGGTCTTGTTGCCGCCGCCGGCCAGGCCCGTGCAGTCGTCGCGCTTGACCCAGAGGTCGATCCCGAGCTCGGCGCCGAGGCGGGGCAGGGGCTCCAGCGGGGTCGGCAGGTGGGCGAAGCGGGCGCGGGGAAAGCGGGCGAGATGCATGCCAAAAACCTTGTGGACGCGGGTCCTGAAGGGACTCGCCGCCTCTGTTACCACGGCCCGCGCGCGATGCGAGCGTGTCGGGCGCGATGGTGGTATGATGCCTCATCGAGAGCCGGCGCACGTACGTCCGGCTCCAGGGAGGACGACATGACCCGAGCGATTCCGCTCGCCGCGCTGGGCGCGGCGGCGCTTCTGTCCTTTGCCGGTGCGACGGAAGCCTCGACCCTGATCATCGGCAGCGGCGCGGCCCAGGAGTGTTCCGACGCCGCCCTGAAAGGCCGCGAGGACAGCCGCGCGGTGCTGGCCTGCACGACGGCCCTCGAAGTCGAGACCCTGAACTTCCGCGACCGCGCCCGCACCTATGTGAACCGCGGTGTCCTGCAGATGCGACAGCGCCAGTTCGCCGCCGCGCGCGCCGACTTCGACCAAGCCGCCAGCATCGATCCAAACCTGGGCGAGGCCTATGTGAACCGCGGTGCGACCTTCGTCGGCGAGGAGCGCTACAGCGAAGGCGTCGAGCAGATCGACAAGGGCCTGTCGCTGGGCGTCAAGGATCCGGAGAAGGCCTTCTTCAACCGGGGCCTGGCCAACGAGGGCCTGGGCGACCTGACGGCGGCCTACAAGGACTATTCGCGAGCGTCAGAACTGAAGCCCGACTGGCTGGCGCCGAAGACCGAGCTCGCGCGTTTCACGGTCAAGCGGCCCTAAGCGCTCCACGCGTCGTCGGGCCGTCCATGGCGAGGTGTGCCCGATGAGGCGTGGCGTTCTTCTGTTGTCGGTCAGCCTGGCGGCGCTGGGCGGCGTCGCGCGGGCCCAGGACCTGCGCGCCCTGCAGGCTCGCAACGCCGCGGCCCACGCCCTGGAGGACGCCCGGCGCGACCTGCTGGCCAGCCAGATCGAGGCCTCGAACGCCAACGAGCAGGCTCGGAGCGCGGCGAGGCTGCGGGCGCTGGACGCCCAGCGGGGCGCGCCGAGCGCGGGCGCCCTGACGGTCCCGCCGCCGCGCGTGATCGAGAACGAGAACCGGCGCGACGCCGAGCTTTCCGCCTCCGCCAGCCAGCTCGACCGCTTGACGCAGGCCGCCCTGGCCGAGAGCAATGCGCGCATGCGGGCCATCCGGCCGGCCAGCGAACCGAAACAACGCTAGCAGCGAGGATCACCCATGGAGTGGCAAGGGGGCCGTCGGTCCGGCAACATCGAGGATCGGCGCGGTCTGGGACCGGTCGGGATCGCCGGTGGCGGCATCGGGGCGGTGGTGCTGGCGGCCATCGGCTACTTCGTGTTCGGCATCGATCCGCGCACGACCATGGAAGCGACGCAGAGTCTGCAGCAGCCCGTCCAGCAGGAGGGCGTGCGCGGCGAGGTCACGGACAAGGACGGGCAGTTCGTCGACGTGATCGAGACCTCGAACCGCGAGGTCTGGTCGCCGATCCTCCGCAACGAAGGCGTCGACTACCGGCCGCCCGAGGCGATCGTGCTCTACAAGCAGGCCACCGGCACCGGCTGCGGCACGGGCCAGTCGGCCATGGGGCCGTTCTACTGCCCGGCCGATCAGAAGGTCTATCTGGACCTGTCGTTCTGGCAGGACCTGGAAACCCGCTTCGGCGCCCAGGGCGAGTTCGCCCGCGCCTATGTCATCAGCCACGAGATCGGCCACCACGTGCAGCACCTGCTGGGCGCCGACCAGCAGGCCCGTCGCCTGGGCGCGCGCGGCGAGGAAAGCGGCTCGGTACGGTCGGAGCTGCAGGCTGACTGCTACGCCGGCGTCTGGGCCGCGCACGCGGGCGAGACCTCCGGCGGCCGGATCGTCATCAACCGGTCGGACATCCAGGACGGCCTGGGCGCGGCGGCTGCGGTCGGCGATGACACCATCCAGAAGCGCAGCCAAGGCCAGGTCGTGCCCGACAGCTTCACCCACGGAAGCAGCGCCCAGCGCATGCGGTGGTTCACGCGCGGCTACGACCAGGGCGATCCGAGCGCCTGCGACACCTTCTCGGCGTCGCGGCTTTAGCCGCTACTTGCCGGGGACGTGGGCGATCAGCTGGATCTCGACGATCCCGCCGGGCGCCAGCAGACCGGTCGTGCCCACCGCCGTCCAGGCCGGGTTCGGACCCTTGATGAACTCGCTCTTCACGGCGTTGATCATGGCGATCTGCTCCCGGCGCGGGGCGGGCTGATCAGGACCTTCCCAGACGTGGAAGCTGTTGATCATCACCACGTCGTCGAAGCTCGCCCCCGATGTCTTGAGGATGGTGTCCAGCGCCGTGAAGGCGCGGCGGACCTGCTTCTTGAACGACTCCGGGTCCGTGCCCTCGTCCTTGGCTCGCCCGACGATGACGCCCGAGACGTAGAGGGTGTCGCCGACCCGGCGGGCGGGAGCGTATTTGATCTCGTCATAGGACTTCTGGTGACGCTCGGTCGGAATGATCACCTCGCCGCCGGCGGCGGGGATCTTCCGGGGATAGGCCTCCTGCGCCAGGGCGGGCGTGGCGACCAGGGCGCAGAGGACCGGCAGGATCAGGCGGCGGACCATGGGGATCTCCAGGAGAACATGGGTCTCTGATCGGCGGTCGCGGCGCGGATCGGCAAGTGAAATTCCTGTCACCAGGCGCTGTCATTGCGCCTTGACCTCCGCGTCAACGCGCCTAGTGTCCGACCCTTGTTCACCGGGGGGTCGCTCGCGCGGCTGAGATTGGGCTTTCGCCCTGACCCGTAGAACCTGATCCGGGTCATGCCGGCGAAGGGAGGGAACGCGGATCGGGGCTTATCGTCCGTCCGTAAACCGACTTAAGCACGACACGTCCGGGTCTCCTTGAAGCTTGAGGAGCGCCCGAAATGAATATCCAGACCACCATCAAGTCCGTGGCCGAGACCATCTCGACCGGCCCGATCCCCGGCTCGCGCAAGGTCTACCAGGCCGGCGAGCTGTTTCCCGATATTCGCGTGCCGTTCCGCGAGGTGGCCGTCCACCCGTCGGCCAACGAGCCGCCGGTGACCATCTACGACCCGTCGGGCCCCTACAGCGACCCAAGCGTGGCCATCGACATCGAGAAGGGCCTGCCGCGCACCCGCGAGGCCCTGGTCGTGGCGCGCGGCGACGTCGAGCTAGTCACTCAGCCCCGCCTGGTGAAGCCCGAGGACAATGGCTTCGCCCAGGGCAAGCACCTGGCTCCCGAGTTCCCGGATCAGGGGCGCAAGATCTATCGCGCCAAGCCGGGCAAGCTGGTCACCCAGCTGGAATACGCCCGCGCGGGGATCATCACCGCCGAGATGGAATATGTCGCCATCCGCGAGAACCTGCGCCGCGAGCAGGACCGCCCGTGCGTGCGCGACGGCGAAGACTTCGGCGCCGCGATCCCCGACTTCGTGACGCCCGAATTCGTCCGCCAGGAAGTGGCCCGCGGTCGCGCCATCATCCCGGCCAACATCAACCACGGCGAACTGGAGCCGATGGCGATCGGCCGCAACTTCCTGGTCAAGATCAACGCCAATATCGGCAACTCGGCGGTGCTCTCCACCGTCGCCGACGAGGTCGACAAGCTGGTCTGGGCCACCCGCTGGGGCGCCGACACGGTCATGGACCTGTCCACGGGCCGCAACATCCACAACATCCGCGACTGGATCATCCGCAACTCGAGCGTCCCGATCGGCACGGTGCCGATCTATCAGGCGCTGGAGAAGGTCAACGGCGTGGCCGAGGACCTGAACTGGGAGGTCTTCCGCGACACCCTGATCGAGCAGTGCGAGCAGGGCGTCGACTACTTCACGATCCACGCCGGCGTGCGCCTGCCGTTTATCCCGATGACCGCCAAGCGGGTCACCGGCATCGTCTCGCGCGGCGGCTCGATCATGGCCAAGTGGTGCCTGGCGCACCACAAGGAGAACTTCCTCTACGAGCGCTTCGAGGACATCTGCGAGATCATGCGCGCCTACGACGTGTCGTTCAGCCTCGGCGACGGCCTGCGCCCGGGTTCGACCGCCGACGCCAACGACGAGGCCCAATTCTCGGAACTACGCACCCTGGGCGAGCTGACCAAGGTGGCCTGGAACCACGGCGTCCAGGTGATGATCGAGGGGCCGGGCCACGTGGCCATGCACAAGATCAAGGCCAACATGGACGAGCAGCTGAAGCACTGCCACGAGGCCCCGTTCTACACCCTCGGCCCGTTGACCACGGACATCGCGCCTGGCTACGACCACATCACCTCGGCCATCGGCGCGGCGATGATCGGCTGGTTCGGCACGGCGATGCTCTGCTACGTCACGCCCAAGGAGCACCTGGGCCTGCCGGACCGCGACGACGTCAAGACCGGCGTCATCACCTACAAGCTGGCCGCCCACGCCGCCGACCTCGCCAAGGGCCACCCCGGCGCGGCCATGTGGGACGACGCCATCAGTCGCGCGCGCTTCGAATTCCGCTGGGAGGACCAGTTCAACCTGGGCCTGGACCCCGAGACCGCCCGCAAGTTCCACGACGAGACCCTGCCGAAGGAAGCGCACAAGACCGCCCACTTCTGCTCGATGTGCGGACCCAAGTTCTGCTCGATGAAGATCAGCCAGGAAGTCCGCGACTTCGCGGCCGGCAAGGCGCCCAACAGCGCCGAGCTGGGCATGGCCGAGATGAGCGAGAAGTTCAAAGAGCAGGGGAGCGAGATCTACCTGAAGACCGAGTAGACCGGTTGACGCGCCGCAAGGTCGGGACGAGGAGGATCGGCTAGGGCTAGGCTTTCGGAGCCGCCGCCATGCCGACCCGCCGCGCCCTGATCGCCGCCACGCCCTTGCTGGTCGTGGGATGTTCCGGCGGCGCGTCACCTTACGATCAAGCCGTCCGGGACCTGTGGCGTCTGCCGGACCTGGACGGCGGGACCGTGCCGATGATCGCCCTGGTTCGCGCCGCGACCCTGGCGGCGAACGGGCACAACACCCAGCCCTGGCGCTTCCAGCTCGGACCGCGCGCGATCGAGATCCTGCCGGACTTTTCGCGGCGTACGCCCGTCGTCGACCCGGACGACCATCACCTGTTCGTCAGTCTGGGCTGCGCCCTGGAGACCCTGCTGCAGGCCGGGCTCGGCTACGGCTGGGCGGGCGAGCCGGAGATCCTGCCCGACGGCGGCGTGCGGATTGCGTTCTCCAGCCTGTCGCCTCGCAAGACCGCGCTGTTCCAGGCCATACCGCGCCGCGCGTCGACGCGAACCGCATATGATGGAAGACCCGTGGGCGCGGCCACGCTCCGACAGCTGGAGAGCGCCGTCGGACAGGGCGTGGGCCTTCGCTGGGTGCTGGACGCTGACGCACGCACCCATCTGACCGACATGATCGTGGCCGGAAACGACGCCCAGCTCGCCGATCAGGCTTTCATGCGCGAACTCACCGACTGGATCCGCTTCGACGCGGGGGAGGCCTTGGCGCGACGGGATGGCCTGTTCACCGCCGCTTCCGGCAACCTCTCCGCGCCGCGATGGTTGGGGGAGCGCCTGCTGCCGGTGGTCATGACGAAGACGGGCGAAGCCGATCGCGTCATGCGCTGGATGAGAAGCTCGGCGGGCGCGGCGATCTTTACCGGTCCGACCGAAACGCCCGCCGGCTGGATCGCCGTGGGGCGGGCTTTCACCCGCTTCGCGCTGACGGCGACGGCCGTCGGCCTGAAACTGGCCTTCCTGAACCAGCCGGTCGAGGACCCGCCGACGCGCCGCCGGATGGCCGCGTGGCTGGGCGAGCCAGCACGCCGCCCAGACCTTGTCGTCCGTTTCGGCTATGGACCGGAATTGCCGCGCTCTCTGCGCCGCCCGCCGCAGGCCGTCCTCATAGGCTAGGCGATTTCACTGGCGTGCGGGCAGGCGGCCCGTCACCGTCGCGCCCATGAAGCGTCTGAGTCTCCTGGCGGCCGCCGCCGTTCTGTCAATCGCCGCGCCGGCCTTGGCCGAAAGCCCCTTCTGGCCCGTCCAGCCCAAGGGCGGATCGGTCGCCGCCGAGCTGCGTGGGGCGTGGAAGGCGCAGGGGTATGGCTGGATCGTGCAGTTCGGGCCCGAGGGCGCGCAACTGTTCCAGACGGCGGGCGACGCCTGCTACCCCGATCCGCGCCGCGAGCCCGATCCCGACGGCGTAATGACCTCGTGGCGGGCCGAGGGACAGGGGACCATCACCCTGACGGGGGATCCCGACGGGGGGACGCGCTATGTCTTCGACCGCCTGCCCAACCTGCCGAACGCCTGCATCAGCGCGGCCGGCTGGACCCCCGACCGCATCGTCGCCTTCGCCGCCGACAGCTTCGCCGAGCTCTATCCCCGCTCGGCTGAGCGCAAGCTGGACTGGCCGGCGCGCAAGGCCGCCGCCCTGGCCAAGGTCTCGCCGACCGCCACCGACTTCCAGCTGTGGACCGCGCTGTCGGGCCTGCTGGCGGGGCTGGACGACCCGCATGTCGACCTGCACGGCATGGTGGACGGGGCGCGCCGCGACCTGGAGCCCGGCGACGCGGCGACCCTGACCCGCGTCCGCGCCGCCGATCCGGCGGGCGATGAGAAGGCCTGGCTGCAGGCCTATCGCGAGGGGATCCTGACCCAGGTGCTGCAGGGACGCGGGCGACAGGCCGCCAACAACCGCGTCTTCTGGGGACGGGTCGACGACATCGGCTATCTGAACCTGGTGACCATGGGCGCCTTCGCCCGCAACGCCGCGCCCGACGATCCTCGGCCCCTGGATGCGGTGCTGGACGAGGCCCTGGCGGCCTTCGCCGGCACCAAGGCCGTGATCGTCGACGTCAGCAACAACCGCGGCGGCTACGACACGATCAGCCAGCATGTCGCCGCCCGCTTCGCCGAGCAGCCGCGCCTGGCCTATTCCAAGGTCGCCGTCGGGGCCAAGGCGCCGCCGCAGCCGTTACGGATCGAGCCGGCCAGCGGCGTGCGCTTCACGGGGCCGGTCTATCTGGTGACCAGCGACGTCACCGTCAGCGCCGGCGAGACCTTCACCCTGATGATGAAGGCGCTGCCCAACGTGAAGCAGGTGGGCGGGACCACGCGCGGCGCGTTCTCGGATCAGCTGCCCAAGCCGCTGCCCAACGGCTGGCTGATGGCCTTGCCGGCCGAGCTCTACAAGGGGCCTCGGGGAGAAGACCTGGAGGGCCGGGGCCTCGTCCCGGACATGCCGCTGACCGTCTTCCCCGAGAACGACCTGATGGCCGGCCACGCCAAGGCGATCCAGGGGCTGATGGAAAAAATCCGCCAGGACGCCCGCTAGGCTGTCGGAACCGTCCGGGCCCGAGCGTCCTTGGTCCGTCAAAGACGATCAAGGAGGAACGTCATGGCCTATGTCGATGGTTTCGTGCTCGCGGTGCCGAAGGACAAGCTGGACGCCTACAAGGCGATGGCCCGGCTCGGGGCCGAGGTCTGGATGGAGTATGGCGCGCTGTCCTACGTCGAGTGCTTCGGCGACGACGTGCCCTATGGCGAGCTGACCTCGTTCCCGCGCGCCGTCCAGGCCAAGGAGGTCGAGATCGTTGTCTTCTCGTGGATCACCTACAAGGACCGCGCCAGCCGCGACGAGATCAACGCCAAGGTCATGGCCGATGAGCGCCTGAAGGCCTATCAGTCCGACATGCCGTTCGATGGCAAGCGGATGATCTACGGCGGCTTCCAGGCCTTCCTGGAGCGGTAGCGCGCCTAGGTTGCGTCGCTCGGCGGCGGGCCCCGGCGAGCGATGCCCGACTCTGGTCTTTCGGGCGGGCCGCGTCGTAACAGCGCAGTTTGTTTCGTATTTGTAACATCATTTCCGCTGCAACACCTCGTCGCCGAAAATGTGACGATATTTCAATGCTTCGCCCGAGATATCGGCGTTCGAAGACACACCAGTGTGCGCTTTGTGCTGCATTGCCTTCTCTTAACGCCGGGGGGGCGTTGCGACGCGGGGCGGGGCCCCGTAAGAGCGACAACTCAGCGTTGGCGCCGGCAAGGGCCGGCGTCCTCCGTCACTCGTGTTTTCGTGGGCCTGAATGACCCTTTCGACCATCCTTCTGTACGGGCTGGCCGCCGCCGCGCTCGATCCGACGATCGCCGCCTCGGCCGCGCCGGCGCCCTTGGCGACACCGCCCGAGGTGGTCGCCGAGGACGACCAGAAGAAACCCCAGGTCAAGGAGGACGGGCCCAACGAGGTGGAGGGCCTGACCATCCAGGCCGACCCGCGCGGCAAGGTCGAGGGCAATATCGAGCCCGAGATCGAGCTGAACGAGGCCGAGATCCAGAGCTTCGGCGCCGCCAGCATCGGCGAGCTGCTGACCATGCTGACGCCCCAGACCACCAGCACGCGCGGCCGCGACGCCAGCAGCGGACCGGTGCTGCTGGTCAACGGCCGCCGCATCTCGGGCTTCCAGGAAATCCAGGGCGTCCCGCCGGAAGCCATCGAGCGCTTCCAGATCCTGCCCGAGGAGGTCGCGCTCAGCTACGGCTACAAGGCCGACCAGCGTGTCGTGAACATCATCCTGAAGAAGAACTACAACGCCCTGATGACCCAGGCCCAGGCGACGGTCGCGACCGACGGCGGTCGCGTCGCCCCGGGCGTCGGCGGCAACCGGGTGCATATCGACGGCGATCGGCGCTGGAACCTCGACCTGCAGCTGTCGCACGATCCCTATCTGCTGGAGAAGGACCGCGACATCGTCCGCTCGCCGAACGGTCAGCCATTCGATCTGGTCGGCAATGTCAGTGGCGTGAACGGCGGCGAGATCGACCCCGCGCTCTCGGCCCTGGCGGGGAGCACGGTGACCTTTGCCGGCGCGCCCACCGCGGCCCAGGCCGGCAAGGCCAGTCTGTCGGACTACGCCTCGAACGCCAACGCCTACAACACCGGCGACCTGACGCGTGACCGCTCGCTGATCTCGCGCTCCGACAAGGCCACCCTGCGCGGGTCCTACAGCCGCGACCTCAACAAGCAGACCCAGCTGACCATCAGCGGCAATCTCGAGGACACCAGCAGCCGCGCGCTGCTGGGCCTGCCCGGCGTGACCTTCACCCTGCCGGCCGGCAGTCCGTTCTCACCGTTCTCGAACGCCGTGACCGGCTATCGCTACATCGACGCGGCGGGCTCGATGGCGCGCGACGTCGACACCCTGCGCACCCAGCTCAGCGCTGCCGCCAACGGCCGGGTCAGGGACTGGCGCTGGAACCTGACTGGCGACTTTGACCGCACCGCCACCGACACCACGACCGGGCGGGGTGTCGACGCCTCGGCCTTCCAGGCGGCCGTGGCCGCCGGCGACCCGACCGTCAATCCGTTCGGCGCCATCTCGTCCAGCCTCTACAAAACGGCCGCCGCGGACACCGCCCACTCGGTCTCGACCTCGGCCAGCGCCGAGCTGGTGCTGAACGGCAATCTGTTCCAGCTGCCGGCCGGTCCGCTGCAGACCACGTTCAAGGTCGGGGCCAACAGCAAGGGCCTGGACTCCAAGACCGTCCGTTCGGGCGTGACGACGACGCGCGACATCACCCGCACCACCGAGAGCTTCCAGGGCAGCTTCAACCTGCCGCTGACCAGCACGCGCCAGGACTTCCTGGCCAAGGCCGGCGATCTCTCGGCCAACTTCAACGTCGGCTACGACGACCTGTCGGACCTGGGCGGGCTGACCACCCTGGGCGGCGGCCTGAACTGGAGCCCGATCAAGAAGATCAGCTTCATCGCCAGCTACACCGACGAAGAGGGCGCGCCGACCACCAACCAGATCAACGATCCGCTGGTGGTGACCCCGAACGTCTCGGTGTTCGATTTCACGACCGGCCAGACGGTGCTGATCACCCGCACCGACGGCGGCAACGCCGCCCTGCGCAACGACAACCGCCAGGTCCAGAAGCTGGGGGTGAACTACAAGCCGATCGACAAGGTCGAGCTGACCTTCAACGCCACCTACACGCGGTCGCAGACCAAGAACATGATCGCCTCGTTCCCGGCCATCACCCCGGACCTGGAGGCCGCGTTCCCCGAGCGCTTCACGCGCGACTCCACGGGACGCCTGCTGGCGATCGACGCCCGGCCGGTGAACTTCGCCAGCGCCGAGAGCGAGAACATCCGCTGGGGCTTCAACCTGTTCAAGCCGGTCGGCCAGCCGACGCCGGGCGCGGCGGGACCCGGCGCGGGTCGTTTCGGCGGCGGGCCCGGTGGTCCGGGCGGCGGGGGCGGCATGCGCTTCGGCGGTCCTCCCGGCGGCGGTCCTGGCGGCCCGGGCGGTGGTCCGGGCGGCGGCGGCCCGCCGATGGGCATGATGCGGCCGGGGCAGGGGATGTTCCAGCTGTCGGTCTACCACACCTGGCGCCTGACCGATGAGCTGACCATCCGCAAGGGCCTGCCGGTCCTCGACCAGCTGGACGGCGCGGCGATCAGCTCGCGCACCGGCCAGGCGCGGCACGAGGTCCAGGTCCAGGGCGGCTATTTCAAGGACGGCCTGGGCATGCGCTTCAACGGGACCTGGAAGGCCTCGACCTGGGTGGACGGCGGCTCGACCGGCGGCCAGACCCTGTACTTCTCGGACCTGGCCACCGTGGGCGTGAACTTCTTCGCCAACTTCAGCGTCCCGGCGCGCAAGAAGGCGGTCGACAAGTTCCCGATCCTGAAGGGCGCGCAGGTGTCGCTGAACTTCGAGAACCTGCTGGACGCCAAGCAGACGGTTCGCGACCAGAACGGCGCCACGCCGCAGGCCTATCAGAAGGACTACCTGGACCCGCTGGGGCGCACGGTTCGGATCAGCTTCCGCAAGCTGCTCAGCTAGGGGATGGGCAAGGGGGACGGGGGCGGCAAGGCTAACCCGTCCTTAAACTGTCTGGCGCAGGCTTCTTTTCCCAAACGGCCTTCTTGGCCGGATCGGAGACCGTCATGGCGATCATGACATCCAGCACCCGCCGCGTGGGCGACCACTTCGAGCCCAGCGACGTCGATCCCCAGGTCCAGCGCCGGCTGCGCGGCTATCTGGAGCAGATCGACTACACCGCCTTCGCCTCGAACAGGGCCGTGCTGGGCGCGACCGTCGCCCATGTGGACGCCGAACGGTTCCAGCGCCTGGCCGTCGCCGCCGCCACCGCCCGCGCCAAGTGGGTGGCCGAGGCCGCCGCCATGACCGAGGCGGGGACCACGCTGTCCGAGGCCCAGGTCGCGCGCCTGGCCCACCTGCACTCGGCCTATGACGAGCTGTCGGCGGTATACGAGGCCACGCGGCGCATGGTCGAGCGCGGCTACATCGCCTATCGGCCGTCGGTCCAAGGGTAATTTACCCGGATATTATTGACTTCGTATTCCGTCCGGGTAAAAGGCGCGTTTCGGGATTCCCCTGGGAGGTCGCCATGTCCGGACGCAAGGCGCTGCTGCGCGCATACAAGGAACGCGAGGTCGAGGCCGGGATCTACGCCGTGCGTTGCGCGGCGACCGGTGAGGCCTGGGTCGGCGCGACGCCGGACCTCTCCACCCGCCAGAACGGCGTCTGGTTCTCTCTGCGCCAGGGTTCGCACCGCGAGAAGAGCCTGCAAGCGGCCTGGAACGCGCATGGCGCGGAGGCCTTCGTCTTCGAGACGGTCGAGGCCGTCGACACCGAGGGGCTGGACAGGTTCGGCCGCGACAGCCGACTGAAGGACCGCCGCGAGCACTGGATCGCGACGCTGAGCGCCAGAGGGCTGATGTGATGGACAGCGGCGATGAGGCCTATGTGGTCTTCCACGGCCAGCGGCGCGTGGCGGTCGGTTCGCGCCTGGACGCGGCCCTGGCGGCCCAGCGCCTGGCGGGGGAGGCGGGCGTTCTGATCTTCGGACCCGACGGCCGGGGCGTCGACTTCGACCTCAGCGGTGGGCCCGAGGCGCTGGCCGCGCGCCTTGCCCCGCCCCCCGAAGCGCCACGTGGACGCGGTCGGCCCAAGCTGGGCGTGACGGCCCGCGAGGTCACCCTGCTGCCGCGCCACTGGGACTGGCTGGCCAGCCAGCCGGGCGGAGCGTCGGTGGCCCTGCGCAAGCTGGTCGAGGCCGCCCGTCGCGAGAGCGAAGGTCCCGACCGCATCCGCGCCGCCCGCGAGGCCGCCTACCGCTTCGCCTCGGCGATCGGCGGCGACCTGCCGGGCTTCGAGGAGGCCATGCGGGCCCTGTTCGCCGGCGACGGCGCGGGGTTCGAGGCGCGGATCCTGGCCTGGCCGGAAGATGTCGCCGCCCTGCTGCGGACCTATGCGGCGGAGGCCTTCGGGACGGACTAGCCGCCGGACTTGGCCACCACCTCGTCCAGCACCGCCTTGTAGGCCGCTTCGAACGGCGCCTTGTCGCTGTCCGGCTTGGCCGGCCACAGCGGACGCAGGGCGGCGGTGCGGGCGGCGGCGTCGCGCAGCCAGGCCGGATCGGCCTTGGCCAGCCTGGCGACGCGGGCCTCGACCTCGGCCTTGGGGCGGCCGTCATAGGCCAGCAGCGAGCGCAGGGCCCACAGGGCCTGCTCGTCCGGGTTGGGCTTGGCTGAACCCGCGGCGCGATGCGCCGTCCAGCGGATGGCGTCGACAAGTTGGGCCCGATAGCGCGGATCGTCCCAGGTGCTGGGCGTGTGGCCCAGATTGGTGTGATAGAGCCGCCCCTGGCCGATCTGCCGGGTCCAGGTGATCGGCACGAACCACGGGCGCTTCAGCGGCGTCTCGGTGAAGTCCAGGGCCTGCAGCGCGCGGACCTTGGCGGGGTCGTAGTCCGAGTACTGATAGATCTCCTCGGCGAAGGTGAAGCGGGCCGGCCAGGCGGCGTTCAGCGGGTCCTTGCCGCCCAAAGCCTGGACCGTGATCGGCGTCCCCTGCGTCCATGGATGGCCGGCGAACTTGCCGTTGATGAAGGCGGTGTAGGTCTGGCCGGGCCCGGTGTAGTCCCAGTGGGTGTCGGTCGAACTGTGCAGGCCGATGAACCCGCCCTTGCCGCTCTCGACCCACGCCTGGATGGCGGTCCAGGCCTGCGCCGAAATGGGCAGTTCGCCGGTGGTGTAGAAGGCCAGGACGTCGACGTCCTTCAGCTTCTCGGGCGTGATCACCCGCGCGTCCTGGGTGGACTCGACGGTGAAGACGCCGGTCTTGGCGGCGACCTCGGCCAGGGCGATCTCGGACGGCGAGGGGCCGTTGCTGTTCTCGGGGCGGGCGACCGGTCGGTGCACGAAGCCGACCGACTGGTCGAGATATAGCACGCGGATCTTCGGCGCGGCTTGGGCGGCGGAAACGGAAAGCGCGGCTGCCGCCGCGATCAGGGTCAGCAGGCGGGCCATCTTGTACTCAGCTCTTGGGTTGCAGCAGGTCCCAGCGATTGCCGGAGAGGTCCTCGAACACCGCCACCGTGCCGTAGGCCTCGTGGCGAGGCTCTTCCAGGAAGGTGACGCCGGCGGCGCTCATGCGGGCGTGGTCGCCGGCGAAGTCGTCGGTGTGCAGGAACAGCCAGACGCGGCCGCCGCCTTGCTGGCCGATCGCCCGGGCCTGGTCGCCGACCGCCTGGGCCAGCAGGAAGTTCGTGCCGTCGCTGCCCGCCGAGACCACCACCCAGCGCTTGCCGTGGCCCATGTCGGTGTCTTCCACCAGGGTGAAGCCCAGCTTGCCGACATAGAAGGCGATCGCCTCGTCGTAGTCGGCGACGAGCAGGGACACGAGGGCGACGCGGCGGGCCATTTGCGACTCCGTATTGGGCGCTGATTGCATAGCATGCGTCAGGCGGGTGTCAGCGTCGGGATTCTAGAACCAGCGCCTTCCTTCCCGAGTTCAAAGGAGAACGCCATGAACCGCTCTCTCGTCCTGACCCTCGCCGTTCTGGCCCTGGCGCCGCTGCCGGCCCTGGCCGACGGCCCCAAGACCAAGGTCACCGAGGTCGCGCCCAAGAACCTGCCGCCCGCCGTCGTCTCGGTGGTCAAGGCCGCCGCGCCCCAGATGATCATCAAGGAGGCCGAGCTGAAGGAACGCGCCGACCGCCGCTACTACGACATCGAGGGCGTGATGCCGGACGGCTCGGAGATCGAGTTCGACCTGCTGGAGAAGAACGGCCGCTGGGAGATCGTCGAGACCCAGCGCGACATCGCCTGGTCGACCGCGCCCAAGCTGGTGCGCGACACGGCCGCCGCCTCGGCCAAGGCCATCACCCCGGTCCGCGTCATCGAGAGCAAGCAGACCGACGGCATGGTGATCTACGAGCTGTTCGCCGCCGGCAAGCCGGACGAGCCGTCGATGGAGGTCAGCCTGAAGGACGGCAAGGCCAAGGTGCTGGCCGAGGTGTGGCCGCACTAGCGCGCCTTACCGAGCATCAGCCCCCGTTGTAGCCGCCGATGATCGGCAGGATTTCGCCAGTGATGTAGCTCGAGGTCTGGGGCGAGGCGAGGAAGACATAGGCCGGCGCGATCTCCTCGGGTTGCGCCGCCCGCTTCATCGGCGTCCTGGCCCCGAACTCGGCGACCTGCGGACCCAGCTTGTCGGCCGGGTTCAGCGGGGTCCAGACCGGGCCGGGGGCGACGGCGTTCACGCGGATGCCCTTGTCGATCAGGTGCGTGGCCAGCGACCGGGTGAAGGCGTGGATGCCGCCCTTGGTCAGGGAGTAGTCCAGCAAGTCCTTGTTGCCCAGGAGGCCGGTGACCGAGCCGGTGTTGATGATCGAGCCGCCGTTGGGCAGGTGCTTCACCGCCGCCTTGGCCATGTGGAAATAGCCGTAGAGGTTGGTCCGCAGGGTGCGGTCAAAGTGCGCCTCGGTCAGGTCCTCGAAGTCGAGGACATGCTCCTGGAAGGCGGCGTTGTTGACCAGGATGTCCAGTCGGCCCAGCTCGGCCACGGTCTTTTCGACCGCCGCCTTGGCGTAGGCCGGGTCGGCGACGTCGCCGGGCAGCAAGATGGCGCGGCGGCCCTCCTTCTCGACGGCGGCCTTGGTCTCCTCGGCGTCCTTGTCCTCGCTGAGATAGCCGATGGCCACGTCCGCGCCCTCGCGGGCGAACAGCACCGCCACGGCCCGGCCGATGCCGCTGTCGGCGCCGGTGATCAGGGCGACCTTGTGCTCCAGCTTGCCCGACCCCTTGTAGAAGGGCGCGTCGTACATCGGGGCGGGATCCAGCTTCCATTCCTCGCCCGGCTTGGCCTGGTGCTGCTCGGGGAAGGGCGGGGCGGGATAGGGACGGGCGCCCGCCTGCATGGCGTGGGCGCGCCTATCGTCCTTCTCCGCCGTCTCGTCCTTCGACTTGAAGGATCGCGCCTCCTTGGCGTCCAGCGGGGCCTGGATGTCGCGCTCGGCCTGGGCGACGCGGTCGGCGCTGTTCTCGAACTCGGGGGTCTGGGTCTGGGCCATGGCGCGCTCCTGAGGACTGCGCCCGGAAAACCACTGGGCTGGCGCGATGTTCCAAGCGTGACTAAATGCGGGTTGCCCGGAAAACGGGCATGCGCCACCTTGCGCGCCTTCTTTGACATTGGTGATGACCATGCCGCGCGACGCGGCCGAAGCGGCGCTTCCCTCGGAGCGGCCGCGCGGCCCCATTCTGACCGACCTCATCGACCTGCTCCGCCTGGCGGGGCCGGTGGTGCTGTCGCGCCTGGGCATCATGGTCATGGGCCTGACCGACGCCATCGTCGTCGGCCACTTCTCGGCCCGCCAGCTGGGCTTCCACGCCATGGCCTGGGCGCCGTCCTCGATCTTCATCACCATGAACGTCGGCCTGCTGGTCGGGGTGCAGGTGATGACCGCCCGCGCCATCGGGGCGGGCAAGCGCCACGAGACCGGCGCGGTGCTGCGGCGGGGGCTGAGCTATGGCCTGTGGCTGGGCCTGGGGTCGATGGCGCTGCTGGCGCTGTTCGGGCCGCTGTTCCTGCACAGCATGGGGCTGAAGGACGGGCTGGCCGACGGCGCGACCCTGCCGCTGATCGTCTTCTCGCTGTCGCTGCCGATCTATTCGGTGTCGGTGGCCCTGACCTTCTGGCTGGAGGGTCTGGGGCGGCCGGGACCCGGCGCGGTGTTCATGTGGCTGGCCAACATCGTCAACCTCGCGGCCAACCTGCTGTTCGTGCCGGGAACCTTCGGCCTGCCGGCCCTGGGCGCGACGGGCGGCGCCTGGTCGACCTTCGTGGCCCGCCTGGCGCTGGCGACGGCCCTGGCGATCTATGTGACCCGGATGAAGGAGGCCCGCGAACTGGGCGTCTTCGACAAGCCGGTCCGCGACAGGCCGGCCGAGGCCGAGCAGCGGCGCATCGGCTACGGCGCCGGCGCGTCGAACTTCTTCGAGGTCTCGGCCTTCGCCGGCATGAACCTGATCTGCGGCTGGATCGGCGGTCTGGCCGTGGCCGCCTACGCGGTGGTGCTGAACGTCTCGGCGATCGTCTTCATGGTGCCGCTGGGCGTGGCGACGGCGACCGCCGTGCAGGTGGGCCGGGCCTATGGCGCGCGCGACCCGGCGGGCATGAAGCGGGCCGGCTGGATCGCCTTCGCCGTGATCGCCGTGATCGGCACGCTGTTCGGGCTGCTGCTCTATCCGACCAAGCACTGGGTGGCCCTGGCCTACACCACCGACCCGGCGGCCCTGACCCTGATCCTGCCGGCCATGGCGCTGAGCTGCCTGTTCTTCGCGCCCGATGCGGTGCAGGTCGTGGCGGCCCAGGCGCTGCGGGCGCGCGGCGAGGTGTGGATCCCCACCATCACCCACCTGATCAGCTACGCCCTGGTCATGGGACCTTTGGCCTGGTGGCTGGCCATCCCGCGCGGCATGGGCCTGAACGGGGTGCTGATCTCGATCATCATCACCAGCTTCCTGGCGGCCGCGTTCCTGCTGACCCGGTTCCGGATGCTGGACTGGCGGGATCGCAGGCTGGCGGCCGAGGCGGCTTAAGCCCCCAGGATCCAGCCTTCCTCGGTCTCGGCCGCCGCCACGGCCTCTTCGGTCAGCCCCTTCGGCGCGGCGAAGATCGCACCCAGTTTGCCGGCCTCGTCCAGCTTGGCGAAGTGCTCGGCCAGGCCCCGCACCTGGGCCAGGTCCTTGACCTCGCCCGCCGCGGGGACGGCCTTGACCAGCGACGGATAGACCTCGGCCACCACCACGGCCACGCCGTCCAGGTCGGCTTCGGTCAGGGCCTTGAAGCCGGTCTCGAAGGGCCAGGCCCGCACGGCCTCGCCGCGCGCGTCCTTCAGGCGGCGCACGGCCGGGATGCCGACGATCGCCTGACCGCCGACCGAGCCGTTGTAGTAGAGCTTCCAGATCGAGTGCGCGCCTTTCGCGGCCTCGTCGGCGTAGCGGAACTCGGGCAGATCGTCCGGGCCATGGTCGCGCGGGCGCTTGGGTTGCAGCGTCGTCAGGGCGTCCTTGGGCGGGCAGCCCCAGAACGGGAAGGGGCCGCCGGTCAGGCGACGGTTGATCTCCGACCCGACGCCGAAGCGGTTGTTGGTGTTATCGACCTTGTCCTTGACCATCTTGGCCAGCTGGTCCCAGACCGCGCGCCAGGGCGTCTCGCCCGGCAGGGCCAGGGCCTTGCTCAAGCCGCGCGGGAAGCCCAGCGGGAAGTCGAAGCCCACCAAGGCGCGCTCGCCGCGCTTCTTCAGGTCGTCGAGGATCGCCGCCAGCCGGGTCTCGGCCTCGGCGCGGGTGGCGGGGTTGTAGCTCTCGAAGGTCAGGCGGAAGCGCACGTCGCGCTTGAGGACGCCGATCCAGATGGAGTCCGCGCCCGTCGTCGGCTTGGCCGCGGCGCTCCAGTCGACGATCACATAGGCGCTGAACAGACGCGACACGGCACGCGGCTCCGTCGAGGGAAAGAAGCCGCGCTTCTACTCCGCCGAGAGCGCGCCGAACAGTCCAGGAAAGCGCTTGACGGGGCTTATCAGGCGGCGTCGCGGATCTTGGTGGTGGGGCCGATCGGACGGCCGTTGCGGGCGAACCAGCGGATCGGCGGCTCGCACGACGGGCCGAGGGCCGCGCGGACGATGGCCGGCGGGCGGCGCTCTTCCGGGGTCATGAACAGGCCGTTGGTCTTCAGCTTCAGGCCGGCGACCTTGTGGGCGCCCAGCATGGTCAGCGGCACGGCCAGGACGAGACCCAGCAGGATCGGGGCGGTCGAGGTGAACAGGTCCGGCGTGAACCAGAAGATCCCGCCCAGGACCAGGCCCGTGGCGCTGACCCAGCCCATGGCGGCGCAGGCCTCCTTGAAGGCGACCTTGTCTGCGTCGCGGCGCTGGGTGGCCCAGCCGCCGACCTTGCCGGCCAGGATCTCGACGATGGCGCGGGTCTGGGTGAACATCAGCATCGGGGCGACCAGAGCCGAGAGCAGCATCTCGACGGCGAGGCCGGCGGCGATGCGGCGCTTGCCGCCGAAGCCCTTGGTCTCGTGCTTGCGCGAGAAGACCAGGATCGAACCCATGATCTTGGGCCCGAACAGCAGCAGGAAGGTGATGATCATCGCCCAGGCGGTGGCCTGGATCTCGCGCCAGTCGATCAGAGCGTGCGCGGCGGCCTGCAGGTCGGCCATGGTGAAGGCCGCCTTCTTCAGCTCGGGCATCAGGGCGCGCGAGGTGATGCCGGCCGACAGGGCGATGAACCACAGCGGCGACAGGGCGTAGCTCAGCACGCCGATCACCAGGTGCAGGCGGCTCATCCAGTGCAGGCCGGGCAGAGCGACCAGCGGCACGTGCTGGACGTTGCCCCGGCACCAGCGGCGGTCGCGGGTGGCGAAGTCCAGCAGGTTCGAGGGGCTCTCCTCGTACGAGCCTTCCAGATAGGGGGCCAGGTGGACGCTCCAGCCGCCGCGGCGCAGCAGGGCGCTTTCCAGGGCGTCGTGGCTCATCACCTCGCCGCCGAACGGCTTGGGGCCGGCCAGGTGCGGCAGGCCGCAGGTCTCGGCGAAGGCGCGGGTGCGGACGATGGCGTTGTGGCCCCAGAAGGAGCTCTCCGAACCCGACCACCAGGCCAGGCCCGTCCAGGCGACGCGGCCGTACAGGCGCGTGGCGAACTGCAGGGTGCGGGCGAAGATCGTCTGGGCGTTGATGATCATCGGCATGGTCTGGATCAGACCTGCGCCCGGGTGACGCTCCATGGCGTCGGCCAGGCGGACCATGGCCTCGCCGGTCATCAGGCTGTCGGCGTCCAGAACCAGCATGTGCTCGTAGGCGCTGCCCCAGCGGCGCACCCAGTCGGCCACGTTGCCGGCCTTGCGGCCCGTGTTTTCCTTGCGGACGCGATAGAAGACGTTGCTGTGGGCCTCGCGGCGGAAGCGGGCGAAGCAGGCCTGCTCGGCCAGGGCCACCTGGGCGTCGCGGGTGTCGCTGAGGACGAAGATGTCGAAGTGCCGGCTCATGCCCGTCTCGGCGATCGAGGCGTCCATGGCGCGCAGGCGGGCGAAGACGGCGGCGGCGTCCTCGTTATGGACCGGCATCAGGATGGCGGTGCGGGTGTGCAGCTTGGGCATCGGCGCCTCGCTGTCGATACCCAGCGGGTCCTTGGGCTTGCCCAGCAGGATCACGAAGCCGGCCACAGCCGTGCAGAACCACAGCGACAGGGCCAGGAACAGCGGGGCCAGCAGGGTCAGGACCACGCCTTCCAGGCGGGTGACGCCGCCCAGGGCCACGGTGTCGAAGGTGGCCTTCCAGCCGGCGAAGCCCATGACGATCGTCGCCAGGGCCACGATCCAGCGACGCATGGTCATGTCGGCGACCAGGGCGGCGGCGCGGCGCGAGCCGCCCTGCCAGAAACCCAGCGGCTGGACTGGCATGGCCAGCGGCGCCTCGGCCGGGATCTCGACGGTTTCGCGGCGGACGACCTGATCGAGGGTCACGCTCGTGGAGGAGCGCACGTCGAAGAGGGCGGAGCGATCGCTCATATCGTCAGATCTCGGACTTTTCCGGCGAGCCGGGCTCTCTCCGCGTGTTTCGACGCCTAGAGCCTCTTTCCGCCCCGCCGCGCCTCCGCTAGGGGAGGGTGATGGGGTGTGTGACGGCTCCGTGACGGTCGAAAACCGGCGTGGAGAGCCGCCGGTTGTTTCTTAGAGTAAAACTTCGATCACAAATTCGCTACCAGAAATCACGTCGATTTCGCAGGTGCGAGAAAAAACATTGCAAACGCGCCGCGCGAGCGGCGCTCGCCCATCTGGGGAATTTCTGTAAGGCTATGAATTTCCGACACTTTATCGCAATTATCGCCATGTTGGGCTTGGCCGGGTGCGGAAAAGCTTCACAGGAAGGCCATTCAAATCCGACCGTGGTTCAGGCCATGCCGTCGACGGAATCGCTGCCGGCCTATGACGCTCAGGGGGTGGTTTCGAGCCTGGACGGCCAGATTCTCACGCTCGATCACGACGGCGCGAGCGCGGCGGGCCTCAAGCCTGGCCGCGACCAGTTCAAGGTCTATGCCGACGTGATCGCCGAAGCGCCGATCACGCCCGGCGCGCGGGTGAAGTTCCAGTTCAAGAAGACCTCGACGGGGCTCGAGGTGTCGAAGCTCGAGCCCCGCGGCTGACGGGCCCTACGCCAGCTTCACCAGCATCTTCCCCAGGTTCTCGCCCGAGAACAGCTTGAGGAAGGCGTCCGGGGCGCGCTCGACGCCGTTCTCGACCGTCTCCTTCCAGGTGATCTTCCCGGCCTTGATCCACTCGCTCATGTCCTTGGCGAACTGCGGGAACAGGTCGTAGTGGTTGGAGACGATGAAGCCCTCCAGGCGCAGGCTCTTGCCGACGGCCAGGATGATGTTGGGCGGGCCTTCCGGCTTACCGGTCTCGTTGTACTGCGAGATCATCCCGCACAGGGCGAAGCGGGCGAAGGGACGGGCCGAATTCAGCGCCGCCTCCAGGTGCACGCCGCCGACGTTCTCGAAATAGACGTCGATGCCCTTGGGGGCGACCTTGGCCAGTTCGGCGACGACGTCGGGCGTGGCCTTGTAGTCGATGACATGGTCGACGCCGATCGACTTGAGGAACGCCACCTTTTCGGGCCCGCCGGCCGAGCCGATCACAGTGTGGCCTTTCAGCTTGGCGACCTGGCAGACGACCGAGCCCACCGCGCCGGCGGCGGCCGAGACGAAGACCACGTCGCCGTCCTTCAGTGCGGCCACGCGCAACAGGCCGACATAGGCGGTCATGCCCGGCATGCCGGCCACACCCAGGAAGGCCTGGGGCGGGATGCCGTGGGTGTCGATCTTGGTGATCGCGCCCATGCCGGCGGCGGCCAGCGACTTCGGATGGGCGTTGAAGGCTTCACGCCAGCCGAACATCGAGTTGACGATGTCGCCCGGCTTGAAGTCCGGGTCGTTGGAGGCGGTGATCTCGCCGATCGCGCCGCCCTGCAGGGCCTGGCCGATCTGGAACGGCGGCACGTAGCTGGGCCGGTCGTACATGCGGCCGCGCATGTAGGGGTCGACCGACATCCAGAGGTTTTTCACCTGCACCTCGCCATCGCCCGGGGCGGGCAGTTCGACGCTGGCCACCTCGAAGTCCGAGGCCTTGGGCAGGCCCACGGGACGGCTTTTCAGACGGATCTCGCGCGACGTGGTCATGACGTTCCTCCCCTTGGCTTGGCCAAGCGTTGCTAATTTAAACGGATGTTTAGCGCGCCCTTACGGAAGGCTCCAGTCCTTCTATGCGATGACGAAGCGCGGTAGACAGTCGGCATGACTCAAGACCTGAAGGCGGGCGTCGTCGGCGCCGGAGTGTTCGGCGGCTATCACGCCAAGAAGTACGCCGAGCTGGAGGGCGTGACCCTGGTCGGCGTGTACGACGTCGACCTGGCCCGCGCCCAGGCCCTGGCCGGCCCGCTGGGCGCCCAGGCCTTCGACGACATGGACGCCTTCCTGGCCGCCGTCGACGTGGTCACGGTCGCCGCGCCAGCCGTCCACCACGCCGCGCCCGCCCTGGCCGCGCTGAAGGCGGGCAAGCCGGTCTATTCCGAAAAGCCCCTGGCCGTGACGCCGGAGGACGCCGACAAGATGGTCGCCGTCGCCGCATGGGCGGGCCTGCCGCTGGCTTGCGGCCACCAGGAACGGGTGGTGTTCCAGGCCATGGGCCTCTTGGACATTCCCGAGCAGCCGCTGCGCCTGGAAGCCGTCCGCCGGGGTACGCCCTCGGACCGCAACCTGGACGTCTCGGTGGTGCTGGACCTGATGATCCACGACATCGACCTGGCTCTGGCGCTCTGCGACGGCGAGCCGATCGCGGTGGAGGCCGAGGGGGCGATCACCCGCTCGACCTCTCTGGATTGGGTGAAGGCCGAGGCCACTTTCGACAACGGCTTCACGGCCGTGTTCGACAGCTCGCGCGTGGCCGAGGCCCGCGAGCGGACCATGAAGGTCGTCTATCCCTCGGGCGAGGTCGAGATCGACTTCCTGGCCCGCACCTTCCGCAACACCACCCCATTCCCGCTGATCGAGAACTTCACCGAGACGCCGGCCGGCAAGGACCCGCTGGGTCTGTCGGTGGCGGGCTTCCTGAAGGCCGTGCGCGGCGAGGCCCCCCGGCCGGTGGTGAGTGGCGAGGAGGCCGCCCGGGCGCTGGACCTGGCCCTGGCCGTCGAGCAGGCGGCGGAAGCCTAGCGGGCGATCCTCTCGTGAGCGGAGCCGCCGATGCCGCATGAGGCCTGGCCCGTCGATCCCGGCGCGATCGCGCCGTTCCTCGCGGCGGTGATCCTGATCGAGCTGACGCCCGGTCCCAACATGGGCTACCTCGCCGGGCTGTCGGCCGTCGAGGGACGCCGCGCGGGCCTGGTCACCGTGGCCGGGATCACCTGCGGCCTCCTGGTCTACATGCTGGCCTCGGCGGCGGGGGTGACCAAGGTCCTGGGCGCGCATCGCCCGCTGTACGAACTGCTGCGCTGGGCGGGCGTGGCCTATGTCGCGTGGCTAGCGCTCGACGCCTGGCGCGGCGGCGAGAAGGCCGAGACCGTCCCCGGCCGCGTCACGGACTGGACCCTGTTCCGCAATGGGCTGTTGGCCAATCTCCTGAACCCGAAGGCTGCCCTGTTCTACGTGACCCTGCTGCCGGGGTTCGTGCAGCCGGGGCACGCCTCGCCCATGGCGCAGGCCCTGATCCTGGGCGGGATCCATATCCTGGTCAGCATCGCTGTGCACGGCGGCATCGTGCTGTCGTCCGACGGCCTGGCCCGGCGGATCGCCGCCGTCGGCGACGGCGTCCGGGCGCGGCGGATCTTCGCGATCGCCCTGCTGGCCACCGCCGTCTGGATCGCCTTCGAGACGCGCCCTACAGGCTGACCTGGGTCCCCAGTTCGACCACGCGGCCAGGCGGCAGGTGGAAGAAGGTGGTCGGGTCGGCGGCGTTGCGGGTCAGGAAGGTGAACAGCTTGCGCTTCCAGCTGGGCAGGGCGTCGCTGGCCGTCGACGGCACGATCGTGCGGCGGCTGACGAAGAACGACGTGCTCATGATGTCGAACTTCAGGCCCTGCTTGCGGCAGGCGGCCAGGGCCTGCGGGATGTTCGGGCTCTCCATGTAGCCGTAGCGCAGCGAGATCAGCCACCAGCGGTCGTCTAGGGCGCGGGTCTCGATCCGTTCGTCGTCGGGCACGTAGGGGCGGGTCTCGTTGACGATGGTGAGAAGCACGTTGCGCTCGTGCAGCACCTTGAAGTGCTTGAGGCTGTGCATCAGGGCCGGCGGGGTGGTGTCCGGGTCCGAGGTCAGGAACACGGCCGTGCCGGGCGTCGAGGCCGTCGAGCGGCGCAGGATCATCTCGCGGAAGTCGGCGAAAGGCAGGCCATCCTTGCTGAGCTTGGCCCGCAGGCGCTCGGTGGCGGTGACGAAGATCGACATCAGCAGGCACAGGCCCGCGCCCAGGGCCAGCGGGGCCCAGCCGCCGGTCAGCACCTTGAGCAGGTTGGCGGTGAAGAAGGTCAGGTCCAGCAGCAGCAGCGGCACGATCAGCGCCAGGGCCGCCCACAGGCTCCACTTCCAGACGTGGCGCACGACGATGAAGGCCAGCAGGGTAGTCACCACCATCGTGCCCGTCACCGAGATGCCGTAGGCGTGGGCCAGCGAGGACGACGAGCGGAACGACAGCACCACCAGCACGACGCCGACGAACAACAGCCAGTTGATCGGGGCGACATAGATCTGGCCGGCCTCGGTCTTCGAGGTGATCTTGATGTCCATGCGCGGCAGCAGGCCCAGCTGGATCGCCTGCTGGGTCAGCGAGAAGGCGCCGGTGATCACCGCCTGGCTGGCGATGACGGTGGCGACGGCCGAAAACAGCACCAGGCCCAGGCGCCACTGGTGCGGGGCCATCAGGAAGAACCAGTCGGCGTTGGGCAGGGCGTTTCCGGAGGCCTCGGCGACGGCCAGCGCCTTCGAGGCCAGGGCCGCCTGGCCGAAATAGTTCAGGGCCAGCATCGGCAGGGCCAGGGCGAACCACGACAACTGGATCGGTCCCCGGCCGAAGTGGCCCATGTCGGCGGTCAGGGCCTCGGCCCCGGTCACGGTCAGGAACACCGCGCCCATCACCAGGAAGCCGGTCAGTCCGTGATGGGTCAGGAAATAGACGGCGTAGGTCGGCGAGATCGCGCCCAGCACGCTGGGGTCGTCCTTGATGTGCCAGACGCCCATCGCGCCCAGGCACAGGAACCAGCAGACCATGATCGGCCCGAAGATCCCGGCCACCTTCGCCGTCCCCTTGGCCTGGAACGAGAAGAGGGCGGTCAGGATCACCAGGCTGACGACGATGACCTCCTGGGTCCCGAACCAGTGCTCGAAACCCCTGACCGACTTCAGACCCTCGACGGCGGAAAGCACCGAGACCGCCGGGGTGATGACGCCATCGCCGTAGAACAGGGCCGCGCCGATGGCGCCGAGGGCGAAGATCAGGCCGGTGCGACCGGCCGCGCCCTGCTGGGCCAGGGCCATCAGCGACAGCACCCCGCCTTCGCCCTTGTTGGAGGCGCGCATGAGGAACAGGACGTACTTGACCGTCACGACCAGGATCAGCGCCCACAGGGCCAGGGACAGCACGCCCATGATCTCGGGGCGGACCAGGCCGTCGCGGGCGGCTTCGGCCAGCGCATCGCGGAAGGCGTAGAGAGGGCTGGTGCCGATGTCGCCGAACACGACGCCCACGCTGCCCAGCGCCAACGGCCAGAAACGCGAGGCCGCGTGACCGGTGTGGTGGGTTTGGGTTGTGGGGGTGTCGGAGACGGATGCGGCGAGGGGGTCTTGGCCCGCCATTTAAAGCTCGAGGCTCCAAAGCGCCGGCTCACGTCCGGCCGGCGGCGCTTTACGCTCGTGTGTGCGTCGCAGCAATCGAAAAGGCGAAGTTCCCGAAAGCGTGATCGTCATGGATCAGTCGTCCAGGTCGAACGGCAGCTCGTCCTGGTCGCTGGGGGTTTCGCGCCGAGCCTTCGAGACGGGCTTGTAGCTCGGTTCCGGGGGCGGGACGGGCGCGACGTCCTCGTCGTCCCAGGGCGGATCGCCGAACATGTCCAGCTCGGCCTCCCGGGCGGGCGGCGGCGGCGGGACGGGCGGCGCCGGAGGCGGGGTGGTCGGACGCGAGACCGGCCGGGCGGCGGTCAGCGGGATGTCGTCGAACGACGAGCGGCGCGACAGCGGTGGCGGGGTGTCGGGCAGGGGCGGCGGCGACTGGAAGTCGTCGTCCTCGATCTCGTCATCGAACGGTTCGACGAAGGGCTGGGGGGGCGGCTCGTGGGGCGGCTCGGGGCGTGGCGCGGGCGCGGCGGCGGCCGGACGCGGCGTGACCGGCGTCGAGGCCTGAGCGGCGGCGGGCGGCGCGGCGGGCGCGGGGCGCGGCGGCAGCGGGCGGCGGACGATGGCCTCGCAGCGGGCCAGCCAGCGGTTGGCCTCCTGCACCAGCTCGGCCGGCGAGCGGCTCTCGCGGCGCAGTTCGTCGCCGGGGACCCACAGCTCGAGCGCGAAGTCGGGATGGCGCGGATCGTCGAACACCAGGCGCAGAGTGACGGTCTCGGCCTGAGGCGACACATGGTCGATGGCCCGGCGGCTTTCGCCCCGGAACACCCGGCCCATCACCTGGCCGTCGATCAGCAGTTCGGCGCCCACCAGCTCGTCGAGGCGGTAGAGCAGGCACCAGCCGCCCCGGTCCCACGCCACGGCCATCAGGTTGGTGGCGAACGAGAAGCCCGCGCCGCGTCCGCGTCCTCGGGCGACGACCACCCCTTCCGGTTCGCCCTTCAGGACGTTGCGCAGGGCCCGGCGGATGCGCCGGTCCTCGTCGCCGTACCAGATGGCCAGGCTGCCCAGGAACGTCACCGCCGACCCGGCGATGGCCACGAACAGCAAAAGACGCGCGAGCTCGCTCATAGTGGACGCAGGCTAGCGAGAGTCCTGATTCCGAAACAGGGGTCAGGGGCGAGCGTTTCCGACGCAGGCGTCGCCGGCGTTGGGAACCAGCGATAGCTGCATCTTGGGCCGGCGGGGCGCGCTCGAGGTCGAGATCAGCACCGCCATACGGCGACCGCCGATCGTGACGCAGTGGCTCTCCTGCCGGAACGAGCCGACGGAATCACGCGAGCCGGGGCCGCTGTCGACCAGCGGGGTCGTCGGGGCCTCGGTGGCCAGGAGCAACAGGGCCATCTCGCGCAGCCGTTCGGGGTCGCCGTCCATGACCCGCATGTAGCACCCGACCTGGGGCGGCGTGTCGCTCATCAGCACCGTGCCCGCGCCGTTCATCCGGTAGATCCCGCGCTTGCGATCGACCAGGAGGATGAACGCGTTGGGCGTGTCAGCCAGCTTGGCCTTGCGGCGTACGGCGGCCAGGCATCCGTGGGTGAGGGCGTACCGTGCGGACTCCGTCGGAGAGACCAGGGCCGAAAAGGGCGGGGTGGGGCTTTTCGGCGGCGCGGCCGGCGCGGCCTGGGCCAACATCAGAAGAACAGCGAGCATGCGAACCTCCGAAGTGAGTGCTCACATACTTCTCGCTAAACCTGAGGTTTGTCGAGGTCGCTTCTAGTCTCGGAAGTGGCCGACCACGGGAACGTGATCCGAAGGCTTTTCCTTGTCGCGCTCGTCGCGATGGATGACGACGTCGGTCAGGCGGTCTGCGGCCTGGGACGACAGCAGCAGGTGGTCGATGCGGATGCCGAGATTCCGCTGCCAGGCGCCGGCCTGATAGTCCCAGAAGGTGTAGCCGCCCGGCGCGCCGTCGGCCTGCATGTAGCCGTCGGTGAAGCCCAGGTTCTTCAGGGCCCGGAACGCCCCCCGGCTTTCGGGCTGGAACAGGGCGTCGCCCAGCCAGGCCTCGGGATTGGCCACGTCCTCCGCCTCGGGAATGACGTTGTAGTCGCCCAGGATCACGAGGGGCTCCTCGAAGGCCAGCAGGCCCTGGGCGTGGGCGTGCAGCCGGCGCATCCACGAGAGCTTGTAGTCGAACTTCTCGGTGCCGATCGGATTGCCGTTGGGCAGGTAGATGCCGACAACCCGGAACGGGACTGGCGCGCCGATCACCGCCTCGACATAGCGCGACTGCTCGTCGACCTCGTCCTCGGACAGCAACGGCAGGCCCTTGCGGACGTCCTCGACCGGGAACTTCGAGAGCAGGGCCACGCCATTATAGGTCTTCTGGCCGTGGACGACGACGTTGTAGCCGAGCCGCTCGAAGGCCTCGGCCGGGAACTTCTCGTCGACGCACTTGATCTCCTGCAGCACGGCGACGTCGGGCGCTTCCGATTCGAACCAGGCCAGCACGCCCTCCAGGCGGGCGTTGATCGAATTGACGTTCCAGGTGGCGATGCGCATCGACGGCTCCAAACAGCGGCGCGAGGCTAGGGCCCATGAGGGGCGCGCTCAAGTCGGCGCGCGCCTAAGAACCCACTTGACCCCGTCGTCGCGACGCGGTGCAGGCTGTCGTTCGCATCCAGAGGTGAGACATGGCCAACTGCTGCGGCGACGATCTCTGCAAGACCGACCAGCCCCCGGCCGGGCGCTGGCGGCTGGCTCTGTGGCTGGCGCTGGCGATCAACGCCGGCATGTTCGCGGTCGAGGGGGCGGCGGGCCTGATGTCGGGCTCGGCCTCGCTGCAGGCCGACTCGCTGGATTTCCTGGGCGACGCGGCGAACTACGCCATCAGCCTGGGCGTGGTCGGCCTGGCCCTGACCTGGCGCGCCCGCGCGGCGCTGCTGAAGGGCGCGACCATGCTGCTGTTCGGCGGCTGGGTCGCGGGCATGACTCTGTGGGGCGTCTGGAAGGGCGCGACGCCCGAGGCGCCGGTAATGGGCGCGGTCGGCCTGGCCGCCCTGATCGCCAATGTCGTGACCGCCGTGATGCTGTTCAGGTTCCGCAATGGCGACGCCAACATGCGCTCGGTCTGGATCTGCTCGCGTAACGACGCGATCGGCAATGTGGCGGTGATGCTGGCGGCGCTGGGCGTCCTGGGGACCGGCACGCGCTGGCCCGACCTGGCGGTCGCCGCCGTGATGGCCGGCCTGGCGCTGCAGGGCGGCGTCCAGATCGTCCGCCACGCGCTGGCCGAGCTGAAGGCGGCCAAGGCCCAGCCGCCGCGTTTCCAGGTCGCGGCCCGTCACCGGGCCTGACCCGCGACCCTAGATCGAGAAGCTGACCCCGCAGCCGCAGCTGGACTTGGCGTTCGGGTTGCGGACCCGGAACTCGGCGCCGGCCAGTTCGTCGACGAAGTCAATCTCCGAACCCTTCAGCAGGGCCAGGGAGACGACGTCCACCAGGGCAACGGCGTCGTCGCGCTCGACCTTCAGGTCGTCGTCCTCGACGGTGTCGACCAGGTCGAAGCGGTACTGGAAGCCCGAGCAGCCGCCGCCGTCGACGGCGACGCGCAGCATCAGCGGCCGGCCCTCGCTGCTGGCGATGGCCTTGATCCGACGGGCGGCGTTTTCGGAAAGCGTTAAGTCTACTTGGGTCATGGCTGTGGAAAAGTCACCTTCAGCCTATATGAGGGTGTCGCGGCCTCTTCGGAAGGGGCCAAATCGTCCAAAGCGCTAAAGGCGGTTCATGTCCTCCACCCCGTACTTCGTTCCTCGCGCGCCCTACGCCGAAGATCCGTTCAAGTCGAAGGGGCGTCGTTTCAAGGAAGAAGAGAGCCGCACCCGGACCCCGTTCGCCCGCGATCGCGACCGCATCATCCACACCTCGGCCTTCCGCCGCCTGAAGGAGAAGACCCAGGTCTTCGTGGCGCACGAGGGCGACAACTTCCGCACCCGCCTGACCCATTCGCTGGAGGTGGCGCAGGTGGCGCGCTCGCTGGCCACGGCCCTGGGCCTGGACGCCGACCTGGCCGAGACCATCGCCCTGGGTCACGACCTGGGTCACCCGCCGTTCGGCCACGCCGGCGAGGACGAGCTGGAAATCCAGATGAAGCCGTACGGCGGCTTCGACCACAATGTGCAGACCTTCCGCGTGGTGACCGAGCTGGAGCACCGCTATCCGGACTTCCTCGGTCTCAACCTGACCTGGGAGACCCTGGAAGGCATCATCAAGCACAACGGTCCGGTGACCAACAAGCTGGGCAAGCCGTCCTGGAAGGCGATCCAGAAGTACGACGACGAGTACAAGCTGGGCCTGGACACCTGGGCTTCGGCGGAAGCACAGGTCGCGGCCCTGGCCGACGACATCGCCTACAACAACCACGACGTCGACGACGGCGTCACCGCCGGCCTGTTCAGCCTGGACGAGCTGATGGACGTGCCGCTGATCGGTCCGATCCTGGCGGCCGTGAAGAGCGAGCGTCCCGACCTCGACGCGCGCCTGACCCACCTGGAGGCCGTGCGCCGGATGATCGGGGCCATGGTCGACGACGTGATGGGCGAGACCCTGCAGCGCGCCGCCGCCACCGGCGTGTCGTCGGCCGACGACGTCCGCGGCCTGGATCACGCGCTGGTCGCCTTCTCGCCGGACATGGCCGAGGACCTGGCCCGCCTGCGCGGCTTCCTCTACGAGCGCATGTACCGCCACTGGAAGGTCAACCGCACCCGCAGCCAGGCGCGCCGTATTCTGGGCGAAATGTTCGCGCTATTCCTGCGGGAGCCGGAGGTCCTGCCGACCGTCTGGTTCAACAAGTCGCAGAACCGCGACGAAGCCGGCCGGGCCCGCGTGGTCTGCGACTATATCGCGGGCATGACCGACCGCTTCGCGATAGAAGAGCACCGCAAGCTGTTCCACCTCGACGTCTGGAACTGAGCCTTAAGGCTACGGACTCCTGGTCGGGTGGACGCTTCTGAGACGGGCCGCCGTTGGGGTAACCTCGGGGCGCGCGCGTCTGATTCGATCGTTCGATCCGTGCGTCCCCTGTTTGGGGCTTTAAGAGTATCTGGAGCCTGCCTGAGATGTCCGATCCGCACCGCGGGGCCTATACGCCGCCCACCGACGCGCCGCTGTCCTTCGACGCGCGTCAGCCCGTGCGGGGCGCGCGCCCGCTGCCCATGACCCTGATCATCAGCGCGGTGGTGCTGGTGACGCTGGTCGTCGCCGTCGTCATGATCTATCGCGGCGGCGTTCGCGGTCCGAACGAGCCGCCGCAGGCGGTCGGGACCGAGGTCGCCCAGATGAAGACCCCGCCGCCGGCCGGCAGCCAGCCCCAGGATCCCGCCGCGGGCCTGCAGATCTATCACAGCGACGAGGCCCAGCCGTCGGCCACCTTCGCCGCGCCGCCGGAAGAGCCGCAGGCGCGTCCGGCGATTCCGCTGCCCACCGCGCCGGTCCAGACCGCCGCCCTGCCGGCCGCCGCGCCCGCGCCGACGGCTCCCCCGGCCGCCAAGCCGGCGCCCACCATCGAGTCCCTGGCCACCGCCGCCAACCAGAAGCCTGTCGCCGCTCAGCCCAAGCCGGTTCAGGTCGCCGCCGCCACGCCGGCGCCCGTCGCGACCAAGCCTGTCGCCCCGAGTTCTGTTTCGGGGGCCACGGGGCCGGCCTCGGTGCAGATCGGCGCGCTCTCGTCGCCCGCCCTGGCCGACAAGGCCTGGACCGAAGCCACGCGCCTGGCTCCCGGCCTGGCCGCCGGCAAGGGCAAGAAGGTCGAGGCGATCGACAAGAACGGCTCGACCCTCTACCGCACCTCGGTCACGGGCTTCGCCAGCCGCGAGGCCGCCAAGGCCTTCTGCGAGGCGATCTCGGCCTCGGGCAAGTCCTGCTTCGTCAAATGAGCCTGCTGATGGGCGCCTCTTCATCCGCCGCCATCCTCGGCTGCGCCGGGACCACGCTGACGGCCGAAGAGGTCGCCTTCTTCAGGGACGTGAAGCCCTGGGGCTTCATCCTCTTCAAGCGCAACATCGCCGACCCCAACCAGGTCCGCGCCCTGACCGCCGCGCTGCGCGAGACCGTCGGGCGGCCGGACGCGCCGATCCTGATCGACCAGGAGGGCGGCCGCGTCGCCCGCCTGCAGCCGCCGCACTGGCGGACCTATCCGCCGGGCCGCGCCTATGGCGAGCTGGTCGCCAATGACCCGCTGGTCGCCCGCGAGATCACCCGCCTGGGCGCGCGCCTCATCGCCCATGACCTGCTGTCGCTCGGCATCAATGTCGACTGCGTGCCGGTGCTGGACGTGCCGGACCCCAAGGCTCACGAGATCATCGGCGACCGCGCCTATGGCGACACGCCCGAGCAGGTGGCGAGCCTGGGCCGCGCGGCGGCCGAAGGCCTGCTGGCCGGCGGCGTCCTGCCGATCATCAAGCACATTCCCGGCCACGGCCGCGCCCTGAGCGACAGCCATCTGGAACTGCCGGTGGTCAAGGCCAAGCTGGCCGAGCTGGACGCCCGCGACTTCGCGCCGTTCCGGGTGCTGTCCGACATGCCGATGGCGATGACGGCCCACGTCGTCTACACGGCCATCGACCGCAAGAACCCGGCCACGACCTCGAAGAAGGCCATCAAGAAGATCATTCGCGAGTCCATCGGCTTCGACGGTCTCCTGATGAGCGACGACCTGTCGATGAAGGCGCTGTCGGGCGACTTCAAGCAGCGCGCCAAGGACAGCCTGTCGGCCGGCTGCGACGTCGTCCTGCACTGCAATGGCGACATGGCCGAGATGAAGGCCGTGATGTCTGGCGTCGGCCGGATGGGCAAGGAGGCGCGCCGCCGGGCCCAGGCCGTGATGGGCCGCCTGGTCAGGGTTCCGGAGCCCTTCGACGTGGCCGAGGCCAGGGCGCGCTTCGACGCCGCCTTCGACGGCAAGTACGCTTGAGCACGGGCTTCCAGCCCACATTCGACTTCGAGGCCGCCAACGAGGCGGCCGAGGACGGCGCCGCGCTCGTCATCGACATCGACGGCTACGAAGGCCCGCTGCACGTCCTGTTGGCGCTGGCTCGCAGCCAGAAGGTCGACCTGCTGCAGCTGTCGATCACGCGCCTGGCCGAGCAATACCTGGCGTTCGTGCAGCAGGCCCGCCGCGTGCGCTTCGCCCTGGCGGCCGATTATCTCGTCATGGCCGCCTGGCTGGCCTACCTGAAGTCGCGCCTGCTGCTGCCCAAGCCCGAGCGCGCCAAGGCCGAGGAGCCGCCGGCCGAGGAGATGGCCGCGCAGCTGGCCTTCCGCCTGGCCAAGCTGGACGTGATGCGCAAGGCCGTCGAGGCCCTGAAGGACCGGCCGATCCTGGGCCGCGACGTCTTCATGCGCGGCGACCCCGAGGCGGTGAAGATCGTTTCCTCGACCCGGCTGGAGGGCGACCTCTACGGCCTGATGAGCGCCTATATCGAGCAGCGCAAGCGCGAGCACAGCCGCCACTACGCCCCGCGTCCGCCGACCGCCTATCCGCTGGAAGACGCCCGCGACCGCCTGCGCAGCCTGCTGCCGAAGATGGAGGACTGGACGGTCCTGTCGACCATCGCCCCGATCGAACGGGTGCTGGAGGAGGAGGACGGCCCCACGCCGGCCTCGTACCTGGCCTCGACCCTGTCGGCGTCGCTGGAGCTGGTGAAGGAGGGCGTCCTAGAGGCGCGCCAGCTGGAGCACTTCAAGGACATCTACTTGCGGACTCGGGCCGAGCCGCTGGAAATCACCGAATGACCGTCGAACTCGAACCCCTCTTCGTCGAGCGCTGCATTGAGGCCCTGCTGTTCGCGGCGGCCGAACCGCTCAGCGACGTCGACCTGGCCAAGCGCCTCCCCGAGGGCGCGGACATCGCCGCCGCCCTCGAGGCCCTGCGCCTGCGCTACGAGGGCAGGGGGATCGAGCTGGCCTGCGTGGCCGGGCGCTGGCGCTTCCAGACCGCCAACGACCTGTCGTTCCTGATGACGGAAGAGCGGGAAGAGCCGCGCCGCCTGTCCAAGGCCGCCCAGGAGACTCTGGCCATCGTCGCCTACCATCAGCCCGTGACCCGGGCCGAGATCGAGGCGGTGCGGGGCGTGCAGGCCAGCCGGGGCACGATCGACGTGCTGCTGGAGCTGGGCCTGATCCGCATGCGCGGCCGCCGGCGCACGCCGGGCCGGCCGGTGACGTTCGGGACGACGGACGCGTTCCTGGAGCACTACGGCCTGGCCAACCTGGGCGACCTGCCCGGCATCGCCGAGATGAAGGCCGCCGGCCTCCTGGAAATGAACCTGCCGCCGGGCTTCAACGTGCCCGATCCGCTGGGGCTGCGCGCCAGCGAGGACGAGGATCCGCTGGACCTGGAAGACGGCGAGACGCCGGAATTCGCCCAGGACTTCCTGGGCGAGCCGGAGAAGGCGGACGGCTAGGCTGATTTTCAGCAAATAGCGCGGTCCTCCTCATCCGCTCATCCCCGCGAAAGCGGGGACCCAAGCGGCGCGGGGGGGCTGGTAAAGCCGCGACCAATCCTCTGACTCGGCTTGGGTCCCCGCTTTCGCGGGGATGAGCGGTGGTTGGAATACCGAGCTAACAGAGCTTGGCTGAACCTAGGCCAGGATATCCGCCACCAGGCCCTTCTGACCCTTCTTGTCGGGATCGTTCTGGACCTGCTGCTTGATCATGTCCTTGAGCTTGTCCTCGACCTTCTTGCGCTCTTCGGGCGACATCGCCTTCAGCTGCTCCTCGGTGACGCCCAGCTTGGCCAGCATCATGGCCCGCATCTTCTGGGCCGGGGTCATGGCCTGGAACTTGAGGAACTCGTCCTTGGCCGAGGTCTCGCCGACCGGCGAGGACGTCGAGGCGCCGACACCGCCATAGGGGCTGTAGACCGAGGAAGAACCGATCGCGGAAATCGACATGCGGACGCGCTCCCGAACTCAAAGGGTGCGACATCCTGGCAAGAAGCGCGCCAGCCAAGCTAAGCGCGACTTTTCAAAGGCTTGTGGCGCAAGGGATCCGGGGAAGCTTCACCAGGCGGTCAACTTGACCGAGCAGAACTTGCCGCCGCTCACGCAACCTGTCGCCTCATGGGCGAACGATGGTCGGCGGCCCCGCGAGCGCCTATATTCTCCGACATGTTGTAACGACGCGTCGCAGCGGCTATCTGGCGCTGTCGCAAGGAGTCTCGGTTATGGGAAGTTTCGGTCCTATTCACTGGATCATCGTCGCCGTCGTCGTGCTGCTGCTGTTCGGCGGCCGCGGCAAGCTGTCGGGCATCATGGGTGACGCGGCCAAGGGCATCCGGGCGTTCAAGGACGGCCTGAAGGATGACGTCAGCACGGAAGTCGCCGACAACAAGGCCAAGGGCTCGCTGCCGCGCACCGAGCAGGAAGCCGAAGAGCTTCGCAAGTCGTAAGGCTTTGAGGCGCGCGGGGAGGGGTTCTCCGCGCGCGACGATCCAACCACGCGGGGGGCCTTCGCGCTCCGCCGCTCTAAGGCGCGTCCATGCTTCCTGATATCGGCGGCACAGAACTCCTTGTCATCGCCGCCGTCGCCCTGATCGTGGTCGGACCCAAGGACCTGCCCGTTCTCCTGCGAAAGCTCGGCCAGTTCGTCGCGCGCATGCGCGGCATGGCCTCGGAGTTCCGGGCCAGCTTCGACGAGATGGCGCGCCAGTCCGAACTGGACGAGCTGCGCCGCGAGGTCCAGGCCATGCGCTCGGGCCAGTTCGCCAATCCCGTGCAGGAAGCCGCCGACGCGGCCAAGGATGTGGGCGTGGACCAGGTCTTCGCCGACATCGACGCCTCGCTGTCCAGCGGCGCGACCCAGATGCATCCCTATGCCGGCGGCGAGATCCACAATCCGGCGCTGACCACCGACAATTCGATCCTGCCCCCCGTGGACACGGCGCCCGAGCCGAAGGCGGAAATCGTCGAGAAGCCCAAGCGCGCGCCGCGCAAGAAGACGGTCGCCGCGGCCGAGCCCACGCTCGTCGAGCCGGCCAAGGCCCCGCGCAAGAAGGCGGCTGGAAACAAGGACATTACCGTCGAGACCCCCAAGGCCAAGCCGGCGCCGCGTAAGCGCGCGGCCAAGGCCGGCTCGACCGCTTCGGACATCGTCTCGTGAACGACAAGACCATCGGATACGACACCGAGGACGAGATCGAATCCTCGCGCGCGCCCCTGCTGGACCACCTGATCGAGCTGCGCACGCGCCTGATCATCTGTGTCGCGGCGATCGCCGTGGCGTTCGGGATCTGCTTCGCCTTCGTCAAGCCGATCTTCCTGTTCCTGGTCCGCCCGTTCACGGTGGCCGAGGGGCTGAAGGCCGTGCAGGACGCCGGCGGCCATCACGGCTCTTTCGACCTGCTGCTGGCCCTGGTCGGTATCAAGAAGGTTCCGGCCGCCTCGCTGGCCGACATCACCCTGCAGGCCACCGCGCCGCTGGAGCAGTTCTTCACCAACATCAAGCTGGCGGCGTTCGGGGCCATCATCCTGGCCTTCCCGATCATCGCCTGGCAGCTGTACCGCTTCGTCGCGCCGGGCCTGTACAAGAAGGAGCGCAACGCCTTCCTGCCGTTCCTGATCGCCTCGCCGCTGCTGTTCTTGATGGGCGCGTCGCTGGTCTACTACGTGATGCTGCCGTTCGTGCTGTGGTTCTCGCTGAGCCAGCAGATCGTCGGCGAGGGCGTGAAGGTCGTGCTGCAAACCCGGGTGTCGGAATACCTGACCCTGGTCACCACCCTGCTTCTGGCCTTCGGGCTCAGCTTCCAGCTGCCGGTGGTGCTGTCGCTGGCCGGCCTGGCGGGACTGGTCGATTCCAAGATGCTGCGCGCGGGCCGTCGCTACGCCATCGTCGCCGTCTTCGTGGTGGCGGCCATCGTCACCCCGCCGGATCCCATCAGCCAGATCACCTTGGCCGTGCCGCTGTGCCTGCTCTATGAGGTCTCGATCTGGTGCGTGTGGCTGATCGAGCGCCGCCGCAAGCGGGAAGAGGACGAGGAAGCCGGCACGGACGTCGTGGCGGTCTGACGTCTCCCACGTTGCGGGCAAGGAAAAAGGCCCCGCGGCTTGAGCCGCGGAGCCCTTCGTTCCACTCAAATACGCGAGTGAAAGTCCAGAGCGTGGCGTCCGCCGCGCTCTGATGTTTGGTTTAGGCGGCGTCGCCGATGCGGGCTTGCAGCTGGGCCTTGGCGGCGCGGACCGTGTCGGTCACGCAGGCCTGGTAGCTGACGACGCTGAAGTTCGGCTGGGCGCGGCAGACCGTGGCGGCGGCCGTGCGGATTTCGGCGTGGATCTGGTCGCGGGTCTTGCCCTTCAGCGAGATGCGGACGACCGAGACGGTGTCGGTGGCCGGAGCCTTGCCGGCTTCACGGGTGCGCAGGATCGAGGCCAGCTGGCGGTGGGCGCTCATCAGGGCGCCGTCGATGCAGTCCTGGCCGCCATTGCCGGCGCAGACCGAGGCGGCGGCCGACTTCAGCTCGTTTTCGATCTGAACCGAGTTCTTGCCCGAGATCGAGACGCGCACTTCGGCGGCGGTCTTGGCGCTGGCCGGAACGGCGACAGCGGCGGCGATGGCGAGGGCGGCGAAAGCGGCGAACGTCTTCATGGTTTGGGTAGTCCTGTCTATATCGGGGAGGGCCTGGATGGCCGCTGAAAAGGACGCGTACTGAATTGGGCGCGGCTTTTCCGTCATCGGGATTAAGCCCGCGTGTGGAAGCGCGCCTAATCGCCGTTAACAGTTGGGTATTTCGTGTCGTTTGGCCTCTAGGCGGGCAATAAGGCGCCTTTTCGACCCTCGTGATCCGGTCGCACCGTTCGAATTTCGCCGATTTCGAGCAATGCGACGCTGGCGATCGCTCCCCCGCTCGGGATCACGAAGCCGTGGAGAGCCCGGCGGGCCGTCCGGAAAGCTTGGCGCCCCCGCCGACGCGCCTTAGAGAGGGCGTTTCTCCTACCTCTCCCGAGCTAGCGTTCGATGCACGACATCAAGGCCATCCGCGACAATCCCGAAGCTTTCGACCGCCACTGGTCGGCCAAGGGGCGGTCGGGCGCGGCCGCCGAGGCCGTCAAGCTTGACGCCCAGCTGCGCGCGGCCCAGACGGCGCTGCAGGAAGCCCAGGCCAAGCGCAACGAGAGCTCGAAGCTGATCGGTATGGCCAAGGCCAAGAAGGACGAGGCCGAGGCTGCCCGCCTGATGGCCGAGGTCGAGGCGCTGAAAGGCGTCATGGCGACCGCCGCCGAAGAGGAAGGCCTCGTCGGCGGCAAGCTGAAGGACCTGCTGGCCAGCCTGCCGAACATGCCCGCGCCGGAGGTTCCGGCGGGCGAGGACGAGCACGGCAATGTCGAGCAGCGCAGCTGGGGCGACGCCAAGGCTCTGCCGGCCGGCAAGCTGAACGCGCCCAAGGACCACGTCGACCTGGGCGCGGCCCTCGGCGGCATGGACTTCGAAGCCGCCGCCCGCATGAGCGGCGCGCGCTTCGTGGTGCTCAAGAAGGAGATCGCCCGCCTGGAGCGCGCGATCGGCCAGTTCATGCTGGACCTGCAGACGGTCGAGCACGGCTACACCGAGATCAGCCCGCCGCTGCTGGTGCGCGACGAGGCGCTGTTCGGCACCGGCCAGCTGCCGAAGTTCGCCGATGACCTGTTCCACACCACCGACGAGCGCTGGCTGATCCCGACCGCCGAGGTTTCGCTGACCAACATCGTCCGCGAGCAGCTGGTGGCCGAGGAAGAGCTGCCAATGCGCCTGACGGCCCTGACGCCGTCGTTCCGCGCCGAGGCCGGTTCGGCAGGCCGGGACACGCGCGGCATGATCCGCCAGCACCAGTTCTACAAGGTCGAGCTGGTTTCGATCACCACGCCCGACCAGTCGGACGCCGAGCATGAGCGCATGGTCGAGTGCGCCGAGGCCGTGCTGAAGAAGCTGGAGCTGCCGTTCCGCACCATGCTGCTGTGCACCGGCGACATGGGCTTCGGCGCCCGCAAGACCTACGACCTCGAGGTCTGGCTGCCGTCGCAAGACATGTATCGCGAGATCAGCTCGTGCTCGAACTGCGGCGACTTCCAGGCCCGCCGCATGGAGGCCCGCTACCGCAAGACCGGCGAGAAGGGCGGCCACTTCGTCCACACCCTGAACGGCTCGGGCTTGGCCGTCGGCCGCACCCTGGTGGCCGTGCTGGAGAACTACCAGGACGAGGCCGGCCGCATCCACATCCCGGCCGCGCTGCAGCCCTATATGGGCGGCGTGACGCACATCGGGGGCGCTGCGTGAGGATCCTCCTCACCAACGACGACGGCATCAACGCGCCGGGCCTGAAGGCCCTGGAGACGATCGCCCGCGCCCTGAGCGACGACGTCTGGATCTGCGCGCCGGAATACGAGCAGTCGGGGGCCAGCCGGGCCCTGACCCTGTCTGACCCGATCCGCGTGCGGAAGCTGGACGCCCGCCGCTTCGCCGTCGAGGGCACGCCGACCGACTGCGTGATGATGGCCGTGCAGCAGCTGATCGACGGTCCCCAGCCGGATCTGGTGCTGTCGGGCGTCAATCGCGGCCAGAACCTCGCCGAGGACGTGACCCTGTCGGGCACCGTGGCCGGCGCGATCGAGGGCATGGCCCACGGCATCCCGTCGATCGCCCTGTCGCAGACCATGACCTTCTTCCACGAGGAGATCGTCGCCCACTGGGAGACGGCCGAGCATTTCGGCCCCGGCATCGTCCGCCGCCTGCTGGAGGTGGGCTGGCCCGCCGACGTGGTGATGAACGTCAACTTCCCGGCTCTGGCGCCCGAGAAGGTCACCGAGGTCGAGGTCACCCGCCAAGGTTTCCGCGACGGCCTGCTGCGCAACATGGAAAAGCGCACCGACCTGCGCGGCCGCGACTACTACTGGATGGGCTTCTCGGCCAAGGCGTCGGAGCCGGCCGAGGGCACCGACCTGCGCGCCATCTACGAGGGCCGCATCTCGGTCACGCCGCTGCACATCGACCTGACGCACCATGAGACCGTCCACGCGTTGAAGGGCGTGCTGGGAGGCGCTCCGCCCAAGGTGAAGGACGCATGAGCGGACGGACGACCAAGGCCGCCGAGAACGCCAAGGCCGACCTGCCGCGCCTGATGCAGGCCCTGCGCGACCAGGGGGTGACCGATCCTCAGGTGCTGAAGGCCATCGAGACCACGCCGCGCGACCTGTTCACGCCCGACCTGTTCAAGGACCGCTCGTGGGAGGACTCGGCCCTGCCGATCGCCTGCGGCCAGACCATCAGCCAGCCGTTCATCGTCGGCCTGATGACCCAGGCCCTGACCGTCGAGCCGCGCGCGCGCGTGCTGGAGATCGGCACGGGCTCGGGCTACCAGACCACGATCCTCAGCAAGGTCTCGCGCCTCGTCTACACGATCGAGCGCTACCGGACGCTGATGAAGGAGGCCGAGGGGCGCTTCCACAAGCTGGGCCTGACCAACGTCATCACCAAGTTCGGCGACGGCGGCGAAGGTTGGGCCGAACAGGCGCCGTTCGACCGCATTATGGTCACGGCTGCGGCCGAAGATGATCCCAAGAAGCTGCTTTCGCAGCTGAAACCCAACGGCGTGCTGGTCGCGCCGGTGGGCAAGGGGCCAGTGCAGAGCCTTCGCCGCTACGCCGGCGACGGCAAAGGGGGCTTCCGGGTCGAGATCCTGTGCGACGTGCGCTTCGTGCCCCTGCTGGCCGGCGTCGCCAAGGACCAGTGAGTTTGGAGGGCGCGGCTTCCGTGTCCTTCGGTGTTAAAGATTGATTCACCCTGGCGGAGCCCTCTGGTGGCCCCGGCGGGAAAGGAGACGTTATGAGGCAGTTGTGGACGCAAGCGGCGGTGATCGCCCTGACGGCTGGAACGCTCTCCGCTTGTGCTACCGAGGCGCCGCAGTATCCGGCGCGCGAAGGCCAGACCGCGCCGCCGCCGCGCAGCATGCCGACGCCGAACTTCCCGATCAGCCAGGGCCCGGCCAGCCAATCCCAGTCCGCGCCCCAGGCCACGGCGCCCGCGACCGAAACCGACGCCGCCGAGGCCTTGCCGCCGGCCCAGCCGATCCCGACCCAGTCCCTGCCGCCGGTGACCCGTTCTGAGCTGCCGCCCGCGCCGGCGCCGCGCCCGGCCCCCGCGCCGCAGCCCGTGCTGCGCGCGGTTCCGCCCAGGACCGTGGTCACCACCAGCGTCACCGGTCCGGTGGTCGACGCGGCGGGCAAGCCGCAGGTGCATGTCGTGAAGTCCGGCGACACCCTGACCTCGATCGCCAAGCGCTTCGGCGTCAACGTCAACGACCTGGCCAAGGACAACGACATCAAGAAGGGCCAGACCCTGCGTCTGGGCCAGAAGATCAACGGCCCCGCCAGCGAGCAGAAGGCCTATGTCGTCCAGACCGGCGACACCATCTTCGCCATCGCCAAGCGCTTCAACGTCACCGCCGCGGCCCTGGCCGACGAGAACGATCTGAAGACTGGCTCGGCGATCCGCAAGGGTCAGAAGCTGGTCCTGCCGGACGGCTACAAGGACAAGGGTCCGATCAAGACCACCACGGTGGTTCCGGGGGCGCCGGGGTCTTCGACGGTCGTGGCGGACGAGACGCCCGCTCAGACCACGACGCGTCCGAGGGCGTCCACCCGCCCCGCGCCGATCGACGAGGAGCCCGCCACCGTCAGCACCACCACGCTGAGCGTGACCGGATCCGTCGTCTCGGTGGCCGGGCCGCGCCAGGTCCACACGGTGAAGTCGGGCGACACCCTGACCTCGATCGCCCGCAAGTTCGACATGAGCGTCAGCGAACTGGCCGACGCCAACGACCTGAGCACCAAGAAGACCCTGCGTCCGGGGGCCAAGATCCGGGGGCCGGCGACCACCAACAAGGCCTATGTCGCCCAGAGCGGCGACACCCTGGGCGACATCGCCAAGCGCTTCAACGTCAGCGTCCGGTCGCTGGCGGCCGAGAACAACCTGCGCTCCACGGCCTCGGTCAAGAAGGGCCAGAAGATCGTCCTGCCGGACGGCTACAAGGACAGGGGCCCCATCAGGACCACGACCACGGCGGCCCGTCCGTCCGAGCCGTCGAACACCTACGCCCGGGCCGAGACGCCGACCCCGCGCCCCGCGCCGACGCCCAGCACGCCGTCCGGCCCCGTGCCCTACACGCCCAGCGGCAACAGCTATCCGCGTCCCAGCGCGCCCGTCGCCGCCCAGCCTGTCACCCCGCCGCCGTCGGCCACGCGCCCGATCATCGAGAGCAGCGCCGCCCCGACCGAGGCCGAGATCATCGCTTCGGGCAAGGGCAAGTTCGCCTGGCCGGTGCGCGGCGAGATCATCTCCGGCTTCGGCTCCAACGGTCCGGGACAGCGCAACGACGGCCTGGACATCCGCGCGCCGCAGGGCACGCCGGTGCTGTCGGCCGCCGACGGCAAGGTGGCCTATGCCGGCAACCAGGTGCCGAGCTTCGGCAACCTCGTGCTGGTCAAGCACGCCGACGGCTGGGTCACCGCCTACGCCCACCTCTCCAGCATCAACGTCAAGATGCAGCAGGACGTGCGCCAGGGCGAACCGCTGGGCGCCGTCGGCGCCACCGGCGGGGCCAACGAGACCAAGCTGCACTTCGAGATGCGTTACGCACCGACGGTCAAGGACAAGGCCAAGCCGGTCGATCCGGGCCTGGTGCTGCCGCGCTAAGGTTTCCGCGCCGCTGCATTCGGGACGGCCCGCTTCGAGAGAGGCGGGCCGTTTTCCGTTCAGAGCGCCCGGGTCATGAAGACGCTGTTCGGGTCGGGCCTGTAGTCGCCGAACGGTTCGCATTCCGAGAAGCCGTTGCGGGCGTACATCGCCCGGGCTGGGACGAAGAAGTCGCCGGCCCCGGTCTCCAGGCTCAGGCGGGTCAGGCCCAGGGCGACGGCGTGGGCCACCAGGTGGTCCAGCGTCGCCTGACCCACGCCCCGGCGGCGATAGGCGGCGGCCGTGTGCATGGACTTGATCTCGCCGTGCCCGCCGCCCAGCCGCTTGACCGCGCCGACGCCTGCCAGGGTCTCGCCGTCCCAGGCGGCGAAGAAGTCGAGGTCGGCCTCGCGCATGGCGTTCAGCGGCATGACGTGGCAGCTCTCTTCAGGCCCGGTCGAGCGCATGGCGGCGAAGTGGCCGGCCAGCAGGGCGGCGACCCGGGCGTCGTCGAAGTCGCCGGGAACGATGCGGAACGCGGTCATGGCTCAGGTCGTCGTGCTGTTGATGATCAGGTAGCGGGCTGGGACGGCGCCCGGATTGCCGATGCGGGTGGCGTCGACACCCCGGTGGCGCAGGCAGTCGCCGGGCGTCAGCGCGTAGGTCTCGCCCTCGACGTCCAGGCTGAGCGCGCCTTCCAGCAGGTAGAAGAACTGCTCGCGCCCCGGCGCCTGGCGGCCGTCATAGTGGATCTCGGCCCCAGCCGGCAGATCGCCCAGCGCCAGCTCGGTGGCGTAGTCCACGTTCGGCGGCGCGATCAGGGTGCGCAGATAGCCGCTCTCGGGATCGCGCCAGCGGGCGGCCTCGGCCCCGCGCAGCAGGCGAGGGCTGTTTTCCTCGACGGCCGCCATCAGCCGCGACATGGTCAGGCCATAGGCGCCGCACAGCCGGCCCAGGGCGTTGGCGGTCGGGCTGGTCTCGCCGCGCTCGATCCGCGAGATGGTGGCGCGGCTGAGGCCCGTCAGGCTGGCGGCGGTGTCCAGCGACAGGCCGCGCTCATGACGCAGCGCCTCGAGGCGCCCGGCCAGGGCCAGGTCGGAGGCGTCCGAGGGCGCGGGATCGGTTGAGAATCTCATAATCGAGAAATATTCTCGAATTTGATCGTGGCGCAAGCCCTATCGCTTGAACCGCCCCGGCGACACGCCGAACTGCCGGACGAAGGCCTCGCTGAAGGCCGCCTGGCTCTGGTAGCCGCAGTCCAGGGCCGCCTCGGTGACGCTGGCCCCGGCCGAGAGGCGCACCACGGCGTGGACCAGCCGAGCCTTCTGCCGCCAGGCCTCCAGGGTCAGGCCGGTCTCGCGCGGGAAGAGGCGCTGCAGCGTCCGCAGGCTGGCGCCGGCGGCGCGGGCGGCTTCGGCGAGGTCGCGGGCGTCGGCGGGGCTTTCGCGCCAGGCCTCGGCCAGCCGCAGGGCGCGAGGATCGCGGGGCAGGGGCAGCGCCAGGTCCTCGGTCCGCGCCGCCAGCAGCAGGTCGACCAGCAGGCCCGCCAGGCGGTCGTGCTCGGGGCGATCTGGAGTCAGCATGCCGACCGACAGGATGTGCAGGATCAGCTCGCGCAGCAGCGGCGCGACGGCGATCACGCGCGGCTGGGCGGGCAGGGGATCGGCGCGCGGCCGGTCGATATAGAGCGTGCGCATGGCCACCTCGCCACGGGCGACGATGGCGTGGCGCACGCCGGCGGGAGCCCAGATGGCCCGGGTCGGCGGCACGGTCCAGGCGGCGTCCTCGGTGATCACCTGCATGACGCCCGAGGCGGCGAAGATCAGCTGACCCCAGCCATGGGCGTGGGCGGGCAGCACGGTCCCGGCGTGCAGTCCCGCTGCGTAGGTGCGGACGTCGAAGCCGTCGCCGCCCGAGGTCAATCGAACACCCCGGGGTCGTACTGCATGGCCCCGACCAGATTGCCCTCGGTGTCCTCGAAATAGATCAGCTCGCCGACGCCCTCGATGCGATAGGGCGGCATGACGATCTTGCCGCCGCCGGCCTCGATGGCGGCGATGGTCGCCTTCAGGTCCTCGACGCCGAAGCTGGCCTCGTAGCCGGCCATGCGGACGCCCGGGACCAGTTCGCGCCGGCCCTGCAGGGCGCCCAGCAGGCCCTGGCCGGCGTTCTTGACCTGGTAGAAGTCCGGCGGCCCCCACGGGTCGAAGCGCCAGCCGAACACGCCTTCGTAGAAGCGCCTGGCGCGGGCGGTGTCGTCGGCGTTGATGGCGAAATGTCTGAACGTCGCGGGCATGGCGCTCTCCTGGGGTCGCGAGGAGCCCAGTTAAGCGCGGCTTGCGCTGGCGCGCTTCAGGTCAAACGCCAAAATCCGACGACTACGCGCCACATTACGGTCAGGCGGGCAGCTTGACGCCCAGTTCGCCCGCCAGGTCGCGCACGAACTGCCAGGCCACGCGGCCCGAGCGGGCCCCGCGCTGGGTCGACCACTGCAGGGCGCGCCGCTCCAGGTCGGGCGCCGAGAGCCCGAACTGCTCGACATAGCCCCGGATGGCGGCCAGGTAGGTGTCCTGATCCATCGGCGGGAAGCCGATCCACAGGCCGAAGCGGTCGGAGACGCTCATCTCCTCCTCGGCGTTCTCGGCGGCGGCGATGGCGCCCTGGCGCTCGACGTGGTCGCGCGGCATCAGGTGGCGGCGGTTCGAGGTGGCGACGAACAGGACGTTCTCGGGCGGACCCGAGACGCCGCCCTCCAGCGCGGACTTCAGGGCCTTGGCGGCCGCGGCGCCGTCCTCGAAGGAGAGATCGTCGCAGAGCACCACGAAGCGCTCGGACCGGGCGCGCAGCAGGTCGAACAGCGGCGGCAGGGCCGCAACCTCGTCGCGATCGACCTCGATCAGCTTCAGGTCGGGGAATTCACGGGCCAGGGCGACGAAGGCGGCCTTGGTCACCGAGCTCTTGCCCGTGCCGCGCACGCCCCACAGCAGCACGTGGTTGCAGGGCAGCCCCACGGCGAAGCGGCGCAGGTTCTCGACGAAGCGCGTTTTCTGGCGATCGATCCCGACCAGCGAATCCAGCGGCAGCGGATAGTCCGGCGCGGGGACGAAGGCGCCGTCCCGGGGCTCGTGCCGGAAGAGGCGCGCGGCCCCGAAGTCCGGAGCGGGCGGGGGCGGCGGCGCCAGGCGTTCCAGGGCGTCGGCGATGCGGGCGAGCAGGGGCCCAGTGGAGGACGAGATCGCGTCAGTCATGGGCACGCTGCATACCGGGTGCGCTTGCATTGCAAAAGGGGAGGCGAACGCATAGCTTCCGCCGACTTGGCGCGACCCTATCTAAAGGCGGCGCGCCTTACGGAATTCTCGGAGTCCCTATGAACAACCTGAACGCTCAGATTATCCAGATCGCGCCCATCCTCCTGATGGTCGTGCTGTTCTACTTCATGCTGATCCGTCCCCAGCAGAAGCGCGCCAAGGAGCACCAGAACATGCTCTCCAACCTGAAGCGCGGCGACAGCGTCGTGCTTTCGTCGGGCGTGCTGGGCAAGATCGTGCGCGTCGAAGACAAGGAAGTGGGCGTCGAGATCGCCCAGGGCGTCACGGTGAAGGTCGTGAAGGGCATGATCACCGAGGTCCGCGCCAAGGGCGAGCCGGCCGCCGCCAACGACGCCAAGAACTAAGGCGCTAACCCGTTCGCTAGGCGTTTTTGGCGCCGCCTGAAAAGTCCCGATCCATGCTGACCCTTTCCCGCTGGAAGATCATCGCCGTAACCCTGTCGGTGATCTTCGGCATTCTGTTCTCCCTGCCCAACGTGCTTCCGCAGAAGACGTTGGACGCCATGCCCAGCTGGCTGCCGCACCAGAAGCTGAATCTCGGCCTCGACCTGCAAGGCGGTTCGTATCTGCTGTACGAGGTCGACACCGACGCCCTGCACCGCGAGCGCCTGTCGAACCTGGTGGAAGACGTTCGCACCCAGCTGCGCAACGAGCAGATCCCGTTCGGCGAGCTGGTTCAGCAGGGGGAAGTGGTCAGCGTCCGCATCGGTGACGCCTCGCGCTACAACGACGCCCTGAACCTGCTGCGCAAGAACATCGGCGCGCCGATGACCGGCGTGATCGGCGGCAAGGACGTCTCGATCTCGAGCAAGGGCGACCAGCGCATCGAGATCCGCTACGTGCCGGAAGCCATCCGCGCCGACGCGGCCAAGGCCGTCGAGCAGTCGATCGAGACCATCCGTCGCCGGATCGACAGCCTGGGCACCAAGGAGCCCTCGATCAACCGCCAGGGCGACAACCGGATCATGATCCAGGCGCCCGGCGAGAGCGATCCGGAGAAGCTGCGCAGCGTCATCGGCAAGACCGCCAAGCTGACCTTCCAGATGGTCGACGAGACGGTGACGCCGGAAGACGTCCAGGCCGGCCGCATCCCGCCCGGCTCGGAAGTGCTGCAGAGCGAGGACGCGTACTCCCCGTACTACGTGCTCAAGAAGCGCGCCCTGGTCTCGGGCGAGGAACTGACCAACGCCCAGCAGCAGTTCGACCCGCAGACCGGCCACCCGGTCGTGCAGTTCACCTTCAACGGCGTGGGCGCCCGCAAGTTCGGCGACGCCACGGCCCGCAACGTCGGCAAGAAGTTCGCCATCGTCCTCGACAAGAAGGTGATCTCGGCGCCCGTGATCAACGGCGCGATCACCGGCGGCACCGGCATCATCACCGGCAACTTCACGGTCGACAGCGCCAACGAGCTGTCGCTGCTGCTGCGCTCGGGCGCTCTGCCCGCGCCGCTGAACGTGGAAGACCAGCGCACCGTGACCGCCGAGCTCGGCGCCGACGCCGTCAAGGCCGGCTCGATCTCGCTGGCCATCGGCGCGGCGGCCATGTTCGTGTTCGTGATCCTGGCCTACGGCCTGTTCGGCGGTTTCGCGGCCATCGCCCTGGTCGTCAACGTGCTGCTGATCATCGGCATCATGTCGATGACCCAGGCGACCCTGACCTTCCCGGGCATCGCCGGTCTGATCCTGACCCTGGCTGTCGCCGTCGACGCCAACGTGCTGATCTATGAGCGCATGCGCGACGAGGCCAATGCGGGCAGGACGCCCATGGCGGCGGCCGACCACGGCTATCGCCTGGCCCTGACCTCGATCCTGGACGCCAACATCACCAGCCTGATCTCGGGCCTGATCATGTTCAGCTTCGGCTCGGGCCCGGTGAAGGGCTTCGCCTGGACCCTGGTGATCGGCGTGTTCACGTCGCTGTTCACCGCCATCTTCATCACTCAAGTGCTCATCGGCTGGTGGTTCAAGACCACGAAGCCGAAGCAGCTGCCGATCGCATAGGAGACCCGACCATGCGTTGGCCCCTCATTCGCTACATCCCGCGCTCGACCCACTACCAGTTCGTGCGCTGGGCGCCCGTCGCGGCCGTCCTCTCGGCGATCCTGATCGTCGGGGCGATCGCCTCGCTGTTCCTGCAAGGCCTGAACCTGGGCATCGACTTCAAGGGCGGCGTCTCGCTGGAGATCGCCATGTCCCGCCCGGCGCCGCTGGCGCAGCTGCGCACGACGCTGGACGAGATCGGCGCCCATGACGGCCAGGTCCAGGGCTTCGGCGAGCCGAACACGGCGATGGTCAAGTTCCTGCCCGCCAAGGGCGAGTCGGCCAGCGCCGCCTCCAAGCAGGTCGAGGCCGAGCTGGTGAAGCGCTTCCCGGACCTTAAGGTGACCAGCCGCTCGGAAGTGGGCGCCAAGGTCTCGGGCGAGCTGCTGATGTCCGGCTTCAAGGCCCTGGGCGTCGCCCTGCTGCTGACCCTCGGCTACATCTGGTTCCGTTTCGGCCTGTCGTACGGCACAGGCGCCGTCGTGGCCGTGATCCACGACATCGTCCTGACCCTGGGCCTGCTCTCGGTGACGCGCATCGAGTTCTCGATGACCGAGATCGCGGCCCTGCTGACGGTCATCGGCTACTCGATGAACGAGAAGGTCATCACCTTCGACCGTCTGAAAGAGAACCTGCGCAAGTACAAGACGACCCCGCTGCGCGACATCATCGACCTGTCGGAAAACGAGCGTCTGTCGCGGACGATCATCACCGGCTCCACGGCCCTGCTGGCCTTGGGCGGCACGCTGCTGTTCGGCGGTCCCGTGCTGAAGCCGCTGGTCACCACCATGATCTTCGGCATCGTCATCGGCACCTATTCGTCGATCTATATCGCCCTGCCGATGATCCTGATCTGGGGCGTCAAGCGCGGCGACGAGGAAGCCACGCCGATCAAGCTCGGCGCGGCCTCGCGGCCCTGATGCGGCAGCCGCCGTCCATCGACGCCTGGGGCGGCGGCGGCTTTCGGGTCGCCGGCGACTGGCGGCCCGGCTCGCTGCTGGTCCTCGACGACCAGCCGCGCGACTGGCATGTGACGGCCCTGGCCGACCTCAAGCCCGAGGACTTCGCCGAGGTCCTCGCGGCCGGCGCGGCGGTGGAGTTCATCCTGCTGGGCACGGGCCTCGTCAACGCCCTGCCGCCGCGTCCCGTGCGCGACGCGCTGAAGGCCGCGGGCGTGGGCCTGGAGTTCATGAGCACCGAGGCCGCCGCCCGCACCTATAACGTCCTGGCCAGCGAGGGCCGCCGGATGGCGGCGGCGCTGATCGCGGTCTAAGACTAAGGCTCCCAGCCCTCAGGGGCGGGCTCGATGGCCGTATATCGCTCGATCCAGGCCGTGAAGCTGTCGGCGGCGACCGTCACGCTGCCATCGTCATGATCCCAGAACCATACGGCCGATCGGTCCGCACCGGGACGGGAGTCGAAGCAGAAAAGGTTGCCGCCGCAATCGTTGGCGAAAGCCACAAGATGGTCCGGCATGCCGCCGCCCCGCCAATCGTCGGTCAGCCGGATTATCTCCTCGGGATTGAAGAAGCCCGACACGTCGGCGAAGTCCGCGTTGGCCGCGAGTATGCCGTCGAGCAGGGCGATGCCCGGCCGAGGGAGGCCGTACGCCAGGACCGCCTGCCGGTAGTCCGGTGGTAGCATGAAGCCGAACCGCGCTTCGACGGCGTCCAGGTCGGGCTCTGCGACCTTTTCCGGCGGATAGTCCGGGTGGGTCCACTTTCCGGTGAACTGTTCAAGGGACAAGCGACGCTCCCATCTTCGCGGCGTAGAAGCCGGACGGTAAACCACACCGCTTTAGCCGAGGCCGCAACAGCCTCGAGTCGCCTTGGAAGACCCCCGTTTCCCGGAACTTTGCCGACTCCCCCGAACAGTCCTATGGTCGCGCCCAAGCAATAGGGATCCGAGGGGGAAACCGATGTCTGGACTGCTTTCGAACTTCCGCAACACCATCATCGTCAGCGTCATCCTGGCGCTGGTGATCGTCATCGGCTACGGGCACAGCCCGCACGGCCATGACAGCAGCTACTTCCAGGCCATCTTCCGCCTGCTGCACGTCTGGTTCGGCATCCTGTGGATCGGGCTGCTGTACTATTTCAACTTCGTGCAGATCCGGGTGATGCCGCAGATCCCGGCCGAGCTGAAGCCGGCGGTCAGCAAGTACATCGCGCCCGAAGCGCTGTTCTGGTTCCGCTGGGCGGCCCTGGCCACCTGGGTGATGGGCGTGATCCTGGCGTTCAGCCGCGGCTACCTGCTGGAAGCGGCGACCCTGGGCCTTGCCGGCGGCTATACGCCCGGCGTCGACATGGGCTTCACCTTCATCGGCACCGGCATGTGGCTGGCCACGGTGATGTTCTTCAACGTCTGGGTCTTCATCTGGCCGAACCAGAAGATCGCCCTGGGCCTGGTCGAGGCCGACGCCGACGCCAAGGCCAAGGCGGCCAAGACGGCGATGCTGTTCTCGCGCACCAACACCCTGCTCAGCATCCCGATGCTGGCGACCATGGCGATGAACCAGACGCTGTTCGGCTGACGCCGGAGAAAATTGGTGTAAGGGGAGGGCCCGCCGCGATCCGGCGGGCCTTCTTCGTTTCGAGACCATGGCCGACACCGAAACCCTCGACGACCTCGTCCGCCGCGTCGATCCCGACCGCTGGCTGGCCAGCCGGTTCATCGGCGACGCCGCCGCCCGGGCCGACGTCATCGCGCTCTACGCCATGAACTACGAGCTGGCCCGGGTGGCCGGCGGGGTCTCCAACGCCCTGATGGGCGAGATCCGCCTGACCTGGTGGCGCGAGGCCATGGAAGAGATCGCGGCCGGCAAGACCCCGCGCAAGCATCCCAATGTCGAGGCGCTGGCCGCCTCGGGCCTCGATCCGAACGTCTTGGCGACCCTGGCCGACGCCCGCTTCACCGACCTGGACGAGGGCCCCCTGAGGGACGAGGCGGCGGTGCTGGCCTATGTCGACGGCACGGCCGGGGCGCTGGCGGTGCTGGCCGCCCGGCGGCTGGACGCGAGCGCCGACCCGCACGCGGTCAAGGGCGCGGCGCGGGCCTGGGGGCTATCGGGCCTGTGGCGGCTGAAGCAGGCGGGCCGCGACCGACTGCCGGCGGACTGGACGCAGGCCGACCTGAAGCGCCGTGTCGAGGCGCAGCTGAAGGCCGCGCGAGGCGAGGTGAGGGGGCTGCCGGTGGCGGCCTTCCCGGCCGTGGCCCCGGCGGCCCTGGCGCGCGCCTATGTCGGCGGCCGCGAGATGGGCGAGCTGGAGAAGAAGGCGCGGCTGACGTTCGCGGTGGCGACCGGAAGGCTGTAGCTCGCCCATACTCCAACACCGCTCATCCCCGCGAAAGCGGGGACCCAAGCTGACTCTCGGGCTATGGCGAGGCGGTGACTAAGATCCAACCTCGGCTTGGGTCCCCGCTTTCGCGGGGATGAGCGGATAAGGGGAGGTCAGGCGATCACTTCCCCGGCCGCGTGTTCCCCGTCCACTGATCCAGCCAGTCCAGTACTTCCTTGTGCCACTGGACCGAGTTCTGGGCCTTCAGGACCCAGTGGTTCTCGTTGGGGAAGTACAGCAGCTTGCTGGGCACGCCCTTGCGCTGCAGGGCGGTGAAGGCCGAGAGGCCCTGCTCGACCGGGATGCGGTAATCCAGCTGGCCCTGGATCACCAGCTGCGGCTTGGTCCAGTTGGCCACGTGGTCGACCGGGTTGAAGGTCTGGAAGGTGTTGCCCGGCGTCCAGGGCGTGCCGCCGTTCTCCCACTCGGTGAACCAGAGCTCCTCGGTGGCGTAGCCCATCGAGCGGGTGTCGAAGACGCCGTCGTGGTCGACCAGGCACTTCCAGGGCGCGTTCCAGTTGCCGGCGATCCAGTTGATCATGTAGCCGCCGTACGAGGCGCCCAGGGCGCAGGCGCGGTCGGCGTCCAGGAAGCCGTACTTCTGGGTCGCGAAGGCCCAGCCCTTCTGCAGGTCCTCCAGCGGGCGGTCGCCCCAGTGCTGGCTGATCGCGTCGGTGAAGGCCTGGCCGTAGCCGGTCGAGCCGTGGAAATCGACCATCACCACGGCGTAGCCGGCGTTGGCGTAGACCTGCGGGTTCCAGCGGTACGACCAGCTGTTGCTGAACGAGCCCTGCGGACCGCCGTGGATCAGGAAGGCCACCGGATACTTCTTGGCCGGGTCGAAGTTGGCGGGTTTCAGCACGAAGCCGTGCACGGTCTCGTCGTTCCAGCCTTTGAAGTCGAACTGCTCGGGCTCGCCCCAGGCGACGTCTTTCAGCGTCTCGCTGGAAACGCTGGCGATCTTCACCGGCGGGCCCTTCTTGGCCAGCAGGAACAGCTCGGACGGGCTTTTCAGCGAGTCGGAGGCATAGACGACGCCGGCGGGCGAGACGTCGAAGGCGGTGACATGGCCCTCGCCGGTCAGGGCGGTGACCTTGGCGGTCTTGACGTCGATGGCGAACAGCTTGCCCTGACCGACGTCCAGGGCCGTGGCGTAGATCGTCTTGCCGTCGGCGCTCCAGGCGATGGAATCGGCCGAACGATCCCAGGTCGGGGCCAGCTCGCGCACCTTCTGGGTCGTCTCGTCATAGATCATGATCGCGAAGCGGTCGGCCTCGAAGCCCGGCCGCTTCATGGCGCGATAGGCGATCAGCTTGCCGTCCGGCGACGCGATCCCGGTCGTGTCCCAGGCCTTGTTGTCGGCGGTGTAGTTGACCGGCTTGGCCGAACCGTCCAGCGGGACGCCCCACATGTCGTAATTGGTGGTCCAGGGCTCGTCCTTGCCCGCCACCTTGGCCGAGAAGACCACGGTCTTGCTGTCGAAGCTGACCGTGAAGTCCTCGTCGCCGCCATAGGGCTTGGTCGGGGTGTCGCCGTCGAAACCCTTCATCAGGTCGACCGGCTGGCCCATCGCCACGCCGTCCGGGCCCAGGGTCCAGGCGAAGAGGTGATTCTTGGTCCCGTCGTTCCACGTATCCCAGTGGCGGACGAACAGGCGGTCATAGACCACGCCGGTGGCCTTGGTCGCGGTCTTGGCCGCCAGCTTGGCCTCGGTGCAGGCGAAGTCGGCGCAGTCGGGGAACACGGCCTGGGCGACGACGATGGTCTTGCCGTCCGGGGCGACCTTGTAGGCGAGGACGTCGAACGGAGCCTTGGTCACCTGGGTCGCCGTCTCGCCCGTCACGTCGGTGCGGAACACCTGCTCGGTCCCGCCCGCGCGGCCGGACGAGAAGTAGATGGCCTTGCCGTCGGCGCTCCAGCGGCCGCTCGACGCGCCGCCGTCCGAGATCTTCAGCCGACGCGGGGCCATCTTGGTCTTCAGGTCGGCGACCCACAGCGACATCGAGGCCTTGTTGGCCGGATAGTCCAGGGTCCGCACCGTATAGAGCACGTAGCGGCCGTCCGGCGAGACCCGCGGATCGCTCAGCCGGTCCAGGCTGGCCATGTCCTTGGCGGTGAAGACGTGAGGCTTTTGGGGAGCCTGGGCGTGGGCCGCGCCGGCCAGGGCGACGGCGAGGACGGCGGCCGAGGCCGCGAAACGCAAGCTCTTGATCATGAAACCCAATTTCCCGGAAACGGTTATCCCATCTGGCGGCGGAGCCTAGTCCGGCTTTTCGCCACCCGCTAGGGGAGCGAGGCAAGAGAATCCCGAGCACGGATCGCCGATCGGCGTTCTGTTTCGACGCATGCGCGATCGTAATAAAAGTGAAACAAAGTCAGTCGCTTAGCGCGTAACAATCCGAAACAGGACTTGCTTTGCCGCGACGCAGCATCCTTCCTACATGGTTAGCCGGGGCGATAGGATGGCCGTAGAGCCTTCCGTCCAACGATAAGGGTCTCTGGTGTCGGCTTCGGGTTATTTTCAGCACACGGTCGCAGGACCGGTGATCTTCGCGGGGATCGGCCTGCACACCGGCGCGCACGTGCGCGTCGCGGTGCGTCCGGCGGCTCCCGACGCGGGGATCGTCTTCGTGCGGACCGACGTGCACGACCGTGACAATCGCGTCCCCGTCACCGCCCAGGCGGTCTGCCAGACGCAACTGGGCACGGTCATCGGTAACGGCGACGACGTCCGCGTCTCGACCATCGAGCACCTGATGGCGGCCCTGGCGGCCCTGTCGATCGACAACTGCGTCGTCGAGTTGGACGGCCCGGAAGTGCCGATCATGGACGGCTCGTCCGAGCCCTTCGTCCAGATCCTGGACCGAGCCGGCCGCCGCAAGCAGGAAGCCGTTCGCCAGTACATCGAGATCCTGGCTCCGATCACGGTCGAGGAGGGCGACAAGCGCGCCAGCCTGCTGCCGTCGGACCGTTTCGAGGTCGCCTTCGAGATCGCCTTCGGCAGCAAGGCCATCGGTCGCCAGGCCGTTGACCTGACCGTCGACGAAGAATCGTTCCGCGCCGAGCTTTCCGAGTGCCGGACCTTCGGCTTCGTCCGCGACGTCGAGGCCCTGCGCGCCATCGGCCTGGCCCGCGGCGGCTCGATGGAGAACGCCGTGGTCATCGACGGCGACCGCGTGCTGAACCCGGAAGGCCTGCGCCGCCCGGACGAATTCGTGCGCCACAAGGCCCTGGACGCCATTGGCGACCTCTATGTGCTGGGCAAGCCGATCCTCGGCCGCTTCGAAGGCGTTCTGGCCGGTCACGGCCTCAATAACGCCGTGGTTAGAGCGTTGCTGTCCCAGCCGCGCGCCTGGCGCCTTCGCGCTCTCGCGTCGGAACTGGCTGAAGCGGTCTAGGGGGCTACCCGGCTCCGCGTTCGGCCTTCGCATTTGCGCCTTTCACGGCGTGGTGTAGAAGCCTTGCACGGCGCTGGGGCGCGCGTTTGCTTCGAAGGTGAGAGACTCCGTGCTTCGTAATTTTTCGGGACGTTCGGCCGTCACCATCGCCGCTGTGCTCGCCGCCGTGTCGGTGGCGGGCTGCGCCGGCAAGTCCAAGAAGCCGACCCTCGCCTACGAAGAGCGTCCCGTCGAACTGCTGTATTCCACGGGCGCCGATCGCCTGGACCGCGGCAACTGGAACGAGGCCGTCGACTATTTCCGCGAGGTCGAGCGCCAGCACCCCTATTCGGAATGGTCGCGCCGTTCGATCCTGATGACCGGCTACGCCCACTACATGGGCAACCAGTACAACGACGCCATTGGCGACGCCGACCGGTTCATCTCGCTGTATCCGGGCAATCCGTCGGCCCAGTACGCCTTCTATCTGAAGGCCATCTGCTACTTCGAGCAGATCGTCGACGTGAACCGCGACCAGGCCGCCACCGAGCAGGCCCTGGCGGCCTTGCGCGACGTGGTCCAGCGCTATCCGAACACCGAATACGCCACCGACTCGCGCCTGAAGATCGACATGGTCAACGACCAGCTGGCCGGCAAGGAAATGGCCATTGGTCGCTACTATCTGAAGAACGGCCAGACCCTGGCCGCGATCGGCCGGTTCAAGACCGTGATCGAGCGCCACCAGACCACCTCGCACACGCCCGAGGCCCTGTTCCGCCTGGTCGAGGCCTATCTGACCCTGGGCCTGAACGAGGAAGCCAAGCGCAACGGCGCGGTCCTCGGCTACAACTTCCCGGGCGACCGCTGGTACGCTGACGCCTACAAGCTGCTGAACGACAACGGTCTGCGGCCCGCCGTCGAGCCGCTGAAGGCCGGCGCCAAGCGCAACGCCCTGGAGCGCGCCCTGTCGCGCGACAAGAGCAGCACCCTGGCGCCTCCCGGCGAAAAGAAGGCCAAGAAGGGCCTGATGGGCGTCCTGGGCATGTAGCCGCGACGGGGCCGACGCCAGTATCGGACGGTCGGTCCTGTTTCGTTCTACCTTTGCGCTTTCAAAAACCCTGATTCCCGGCGATCTTGCGCAACATGCTGATCGGCCTCTCCATCCGTGACGTCGTGCTCATCGAGAGCCTGGACCTGGCCATCGGCGAGGGCCTGACCGCGCTGACCGGCGAAACCGGGGCCGGCAAGTCGATCATTCTCGACGCCCTGGGCCTGGCCACCGGCGCGCGCGCCGACGCCGGCCTGGTGCGCCGAGGGGCCGCCGGCCACGCCTCGGCCACGGCGATCTTCGCCCTGCCGGCCGACCATCCCGCCTTCGCCTATCTGGACGACAAGGGCCTGGACTACGCCCGCGACGAGGACCTGGTCCTGCGCCGCCAGCTGTCGCCCGACGGCCGCTCCAGAGCCTTCGTCAACGACCAGGCCACCAGCGTCGGGGTGCTCAAGGACCTGGGCGGCCTGCTGCTGGAGGTCCACGGCCAGCACGAGACCGTCGGCCTGCTGGACCCCAAGACCCACCGGGGCCTGCTGGACACGTTCGGCGGCGTCAGCGTGGGCGCGGTCGCCTCGGCTTGGAGCGCGTGGCGCGCCGCCCGCGAGAAGGCCGACGCCCTGCGCGACCTGGCCGGCCGCGCCGCCGCCGAGACCGAGGAGCTGACGCTCCGTCTGTCCGAACTCGACCGCCTTGATCCTCGCGAGGGCGAGGAAGAGGCGTTGGCCGAGGAGCGGGCGCTGCTGAGTTCGGCCGAGAAGGTCATCACCGACGTCGCCTCGGCCCAGGACGCCCTGGGCGGCGATTTCTCGGGCAAGCTGGCCCAGGCCTATCGCGCGCTCGAACGCGCGCGAGATCGGGCCCTGCAGGCTGGCGCGCCCGCCGACGGGGCGGCCATGGTCCGGCTGCAGGCTGCCTGCGACGCCGTCGACCGCGCCCTGGTCGAGGCCCAGGAAGCCAGCGCCGCCATCGACGCCGTGGCCGAATCCTTCGAATTCGAGCCCGACCGCCTGGAAAAGGCCGAGGAGCGCCTGTTCGCCCTGCGCGGCATGGCCCGCAAGCTCAACGTCCTGGTCCAGGACCTGCCGGCCAAGCGCGCCGAGTTCGCCGCCCGCCTGCAGGCCATCGAGACCTCCGAGGACGCCCTCAAGGCCGCCGACCAGGAGGCCGCCGAGGCCCGCGAGGCCTATCTCTACGCCGCCGAGGCCCTGTCGGCCGAACGCCGCGCCGCCGGCGACACCCTGGCCAAGGCCGTCGAGGCCGAGCTGGCGCCGTTGAAGCTGGAAAAGGCCAGGTTCCGCGTCGCGGTCGAGGCTCTGCCCGAGGATCGCGCCGGTCCGACCGGCCTGGACCGCATCGCCTTCGAGATCTCGACCAACCCCGGCGCGCCGTTCGGTCCGATGGAGACCATCGCCTCGGGCGGCGAACTGGCCCGTTTTGCTCTTGCGCTGAAGGCCGCCCTGGCTGGTCGCGGCGGCGGTCCGCAGCCCTTGATGATCTTCGACGAGGTGGATCAGGGCGTCGGCGGCGCCGTGGCCGACGCCGTGGGCCTGCGCCTGCAGCGCCTGGCGGCCAACGCCCAGGTTCTGGTGGTGACCCACTCGGCCCAGGTCGCCGCGCGGGGCGACGCCCACTGGCGGATCTCCAAGTCCGGGGACGACACCTCGACCCGCACGCGGGTCGAGCCGCTGAGCCCCGCCCAGCGCGAGGAGGAGATCGCCCGCATGCTGTCGGGGGCCGAGGTCACCGAGGCCGCGCGGGCGGCCGCCCGGGCCCTGATGGCCTGATCCCGACCTCGCGCGGTCCGGGCGAGGTTGCTAACGTCCCGGCATCTTCCTGCCTTCGGATTCGCCGCCCGTGTCTCAGATCCCCGTCGCCGACCTCACCGAAGCCCAGGCCGTCGAGGAACTGGAAGCCCTGGCCGACGCCCTGGCCGCGCACGACATCGCCTACCACCAGCAGGACGCGCCTACGATAAGCGACGCCGAGTACGACGCGCTGAAGCGCCGTAACCTCGACATCGAGACCCGCTTCCCGCACCTGGTGCGCGACAACTCCCCGTCCATGCGGGTCGGCGCGGCGCGGGCCGAGCAGTTCGCCCCGGTCGAGCACGGCGTGCCGATGCTCAGCCTGGACAACGCCTTCTCCAACGACGAGGCGACCGAGTTCGACGCCCGGATCCGCCGCTTCCTGCGGCTGTCGCCCAGCGACACCGTCGCCTACACCGCCGAGCCCAAGATCGACGGCCTGTCGGCCTCGCTGCGCTACGAGAAGGGCGTCCTTGTGCAGGGCGCGACGCGGGGCGATGGCCGAGTGGGCGAGGACGTCACCGCCAACCTGCGCACCATCGCCGACATCCCCCACCGCCTGAAGGGCTCGGGCTGGCCCGACGTCATCGAGGTGCGCGGCGAGGTCTATGTCGAGCTCGCCGCCTTCGCCGCCTTCAACCAGGCCGCCGAGGAGGCCGGCCAGCGCACCTACGCCAACCCCCGCAACTTCGCCGCCGGTTCGCTGCGCCAGATCGATCCGAAGATCAGCGCCCAGCGGCCGCTGCGCTTCTTCGGCTATGCCTGGGGCCTGGTGTCCGAGCCATTCGCCGAGACCCAGTGGGGCGCGCTGGAGAAGCTCCAGGAATGGGGCTTTGTGACCACGGCTCCGCCGGCCCGTCGCGTCGACAACGCCCAAGGGTTGCTGGATGTCTACGCCGAGTTCGAGACTCTGCGTCCGACCCTGGGCTTCGACATCGACGGCGTCGTCTACAAGGTCGACGACCTGGAACAACAACGCCGCCTGGGCTTCGTCTCGCGCTCGCCGCGCTGGGCCATCGCCCGCAAGTTCCCGGCCCAGCGGGCTCGCACCATCCTCGAGGCCATCGACCTGCAGGTGGGCCGCACGGGGGCCATCACCCCCGTGGCCCGGCTGAAGCCCGTCACGGTCGGCGGCGTCTCGGTGACCAACGCCACGCTGCACAACGGCGACGAGATCGCGCGCCTGGACGTGCGCATCGGCGACACCGTGGTGATCCAGCGGGCCGGCGACGTGATCCCGCAGATCGTCGAGGTCGCCCTGGATGCGCGGCCCGATCCGGCGCCAGAGCCGTACGAATTCCCGCACGTCTGCCCGTGCCCGCTCCAGACGCCCCTGGCCCGCGAGGTCACGGCCTCTGGCCAGGAGTCGGTGGTGCGCCGCTGCACCGGCGAGTTCGCCTGTCCGTTCCAGCGGGTCGAGCACCTGCGCCACTTCGTCTCCCGCCGGGCCTTCGACATCGAGGGCCTGGGCGAGAAGCAGCTGCAGGCCTTCTTCGACGAGGGCTGGATCACCGAGCCGGCCGACATCTTCAAGCTGGCCAAGGACGAGGAAAAGCTGGCGGGCCTGCGCGAGCGCGACGGCTATGGCGAGACCTCGGTGAACAACCTGGTGAAGGGTATCGAGGCGCGCCGCACGATCGGCATGGACCGGATGATCTACGGCCTGGGCGCGCGCGATATCGGCGAGACGACCTCGACGGTGCTGGCTCGCAACTTCGACCGCTTCGAGGACCTTCAGGCCGCCGCCGAAGCCGCCGCCAAGGGCCTGCCGGGCGAGACCTATCTGGAGCTGTCGACCGCCCAGGGCGTCGGACCCAAGGCGCTGGAGCTGCTGGTCGAGGCCGGGAAGGGCGGCCTGGTCGCCGACCCCTGGCCCGAGGCCGCCGACCTGGAGATCAAGATCGGCCACGCGGTCCCCAAGCTGACCAAGCCCGCGCGCGCGGCCCTGGCCCAGCGCTACGGGACCTGGGACGCCTTCGCCGAGGGCCTGGCCGCCGCCGCCTCAGGCGCGCCGGGGGAGGACTATCTGCACCTGGCCGCCGTCGACGGCGTCGGTCCGGTGGCGGCCCAATCCTTGGCTCGCTTCTTCGCCGAGGAGCACAACCGCGCCAAGGTCGCCAATCTGGTCGCCGAGCTGGACATCCAGCCGGTCGCCAAGCCCAAGACCGACACGGCCGTGGCCGGCAAGACCATCGTCTTCACCGGCGCGCTGGAGAAGATGACCCGCGACGAGGCCAAGGCCCAGGCCGAAGGCCTCGGCGCCAAGGTCGCCTCGTCGGTGTCCAAGAAGACTGACCTGGTGGTGGCCGGGCCGGGCGCTGGCTCCAAGCTGAAGACCGCCACGGAGCTAGGCGTCCAGGTGATGACCGAGGACGAGTGGCTGGCGATGGTGGCCCCATGAAGGTCATCGCCCTCGACTTCGAGACCGCCAACGAGCAGCGGTCCAGCCCGTGCTCCATCGGCCTGGCCTGGATCGAGGACGGAGAGGTGGCGCGGATCGAGCACCACTACATCCGTCCGCCGGGCAACCGCTTCGCGTCGTTCAACATGGCCTTTCACGGCATCCGGCCCGAGCATGTCGCGGACGCCGACGAGTGGCCGGACGTGCTGGAGCGTCTGCGGCCCGAGCTGGAGGGCGCGCTCGTCCTGGCCCATAACGCCTCGTTCGACATCAGCGTGATCCGCCGGACCAGCGAGCACTACGGCGTCCGGCCGCCGGGCTTCGACTACACCTGCACGGTGCAAGTGGCGCGCAGCGTCTGGCCGGACCTGCCGTCACACAAGCTGAACGTGGTCTGCGGCCATCTGGGCGTCGACTTCGCCCACCACGACGCGGCGGCCGACGCCTATGCCTGCGGACGGGTGGCCCTGGCGGCGGCGTCGGTGAACGCGGTGACCCACGTGCGTGACCTGCCGGGAAGGCTGGGCATGACCCTGGGCCGGCTGGATTCCGACGGCTACACGCCGCCCAAGGGCGCGCCGCGCTATCGCCGACCCGCCTTCGCGCGCTGAGGCGCATCGCCGCAAGTCGAAATCCCGCCTCGTTTTCGCCTTCGGCCTTGTCCTGACTGGGCGGATCGCGCAACGAGGGACCCAAACGCGCGTTTCAACCGCGCACTAGGGAGACACATATGCTTCGCACCGCCTTGATCGCCGCCGCCTTGACCTTCGCGTCGGGCTCGGCCTTCGCCGCCGACGTCACCGGCCTGTGGGCCACGCCCAGCAATGGCGGCCAGGTCGAGATCGCCCGCTGCGGCAACAGCCTGTGCGGCAAGCTGGTGACCTCCGATCCCATCAAGGCCGATCCGGGCCGCAAGGACGCCAAGAACAAGGACGCCGCCCAGCGCGGGCGACCGCTGAAGAACCTGCAGATGCTGTACGACTTCACCGGCGGCCCGACCAAGTGGACTGGCGGCAAGGTCTATAATCCCGAGGATGGCGGCGTCTATTCGGGCACGATCGAGCTGCTCAGCGACAACGAACTGAAGCTGAAGGGCTGCATCGTCGCCCCGCTGTGCAAGACCCAAAAGTGGACGCGGTTGAAGTGACAGATTTCCTTCTCCCCTTGCGGGAGAAGGTGTCATCCGCAGGATGACGGATGAGGGGTTTCTCGGCGCGCCCGACGCGACCCCTCACCCGACCCACTCGTGGGCCACCCTCTACCGCAGGGGGAGAGGGATTTAGGTCATAGCGGCGCGCAGGCTTCTTCCATCCACGCCCGCACTTCCGGCTCCACCCGAGGCCCGATCTCGCGCAGCACGCGCGCGTGATAGGCGTCGAACTGCGCCACCTCCTCGGGCGTCAGCAGGGTCTTGTCGACCAGGCGGCGATCGATCGGGGCCAGGGTCAGGGCCTCGAAGCGGTGCATCGGACGGTCACCGTCTCCGACCGGCTCGGCCGGCATGACGACCTCCAGGTTCTCGATCCGGATGCCGTATTCGCCGTCCTTGTAGTAGCCGGGCTCGTTCGAGACGATCATGCCGGGCTGCAGGGCGATGACGTTCGGGGCCTTGGAGATCCGCTGCGGGCCCTCGTGGACGCCTAGATAGACACCGACGCCGTGGCCGGTGCCATGATCGTAATCCAGGCCGTGGGCCCACAGCGCCATCCGCGCCAGGGCGTCGATGGCCGACCCGGTGGTGCCGGCCGGGAAGCGCAGGCGGGCGATGGCCAGGTGGCCCTTCAGGACCAGGGTGTTGCGCTGGACCATCTCGGCGCTGGGCTGGCCGATCGCCACCGTGCGGGTGACATCGGTGGTGCCGTCCAGGTACTGGCCGCCGCTGTCGACCAGCAGCAGCGAGCCCAGGGCGGCGCGCTGGTTGCTGCGCTCGGTCGGGCGATAGTGGGGCAGGGCCCCATGGCCGTTGGCCGCGCCGATGGTGTCGAAGCTGAGGTCCTTCAGCACGCCCGTGGCCTCGCGGAAGGCCTCCAGCTTGGCGACCGCCTCCTTCTCGTCCGGCGGATTGACCTGGCCCTCGGTGGCCAGCCAGTGCAGGAAGCGGGTCAGGGCCGCGCCGTCGCGCCTGTGCGCCTCGCGCGTGCCGTCCAGCTCGATGTCGTTCTTGCAGGCGCGGGGCAGGGTGCAGGGGTCCATGGCCCGCACGATCCTCGACCCGGCGGCGGCCAGCATGTCGAAATACCAGGCCGAGGACTGGCCAGGATCGACCAGCACGCTCTTGCCCGAGAGATCGCCTAGCGCCTCGGCCAGCTTGTCCGGCGTTTCCAGAGAGACCTGGTTGCCCAGCCAGGCGGGCAGGTCGGTGGTGACCTTGGCCGGCTCGATGAACAGGCGGGCCGTGCCGTCGGCGTTCAGGATGGCCTGCGACAGCGGCAGGGGCGAGCGAATGACGTCGCCGCCGCGGATGTTGAACAGCCAGGCGATCGAGGCCGGGGCGGTGATCACCGCCGCGTCCGCGCCCAGGGCCGCGACCGAAGCGCCGACGCGGGCGCGCTTGGAGCTCGACTCCTCGCCGGCGTATTCGACGAAGTGCGGCACGATGGGGGCCATCGGCTGGGCGGGGCGGGCCTCGCCCCAGGCCTGGTCGACGGGATTGGCGGCGACGGGCTTGAGCACCGCGCCGGCGCGGCTGGCGGCGGCCTTCAGACCCTCCAGGGCGGCAGGGCTGTGCAGGCGGGCGTCGTAGCCGATGATCGCGCCCTGCTCGGCGGTCTCGAGATAGGCGGGCACGCCGCCCTCGACGAGGTCGCGGATCTCGAACACGCCCTGGTCGACCTGTTCGCGGACCTGCAGGGTGTAGCGGCCGTCGACGAAGACGGCGGCGCGGTCCTTCAGGATCACGCCCGCGCCGGCCGAGCCGGTGAAGCCGCTGGCCCACGCCAGGCGGTCGTTGGCGGCGGGCAGGTATTCGTTCTGGTGCTCGTCCTCGTGCGGCACAAGGAAGCCGTCCAGCCCCTGCGCGGCCATGGCGGCGCGGATCAGCGGGACGTGCTTGGGGCCGAAGGACGGGTCGGTGGATTCATCGAAGGTCTGGCGCATGCCTCGATGTAATCCCCCGACCCGGCCCTGCAAAGGGGACGTTTATTGCTGCGGTTGGGTCGGCGGATTGTCCGGCGAGGCCGCCTGGTTGTTGGGGCTGGACGTGGCGCGGTCGGCGGCGTCCTGGGCCGACTGGTTGGCGTTGGCGGCGGCCCGCTCGGTGTCGCGGCGCACCTGGTCGGCGGTCGAGCGCGCGTCGCGGGCGGCGTTCTCGGCGGCGACCTGGGCGGCCTGGGTGGCCGACTGCGCGCCCTCGACCAGACCGGCCTGGCGGCCCTGCTCCTGGGCTTGCTGGATCTGGTTGGGATCGGTCCCGGCCGGGCGCATCAGCAGGAAGCCGACGGCGATCACGGCCACGATGGCGATCATGCCGGCGATCAGCCAGCCGGCGCTGCCGCCGCTGCTGCGCTCGCGAATCTCGACATGACGCTCCACGGGGCGTTCGGGCGGCGGGATGTTCGGGTCGGTGTAGGTCATCGAGGCGGCTCCTCCAGCCATTGTTCTGGCTGGAGAAACGTGAGCCCCGAGGCGGAGGTTCCTACGGCCGCTGCAGGACCAGGGTCGCCCAGGCGTCGCGGTGTATGCGGCTCACGACCTTGAAGCCGCGCGACAGGTAGGCGGCCTTGACCATCCGCTCCTGGGTGCGCAACAGGCCCGACAGGATGACCGTGCCGCCAGGGACCAGGGCATGCTTGATGTCCTGAGCCAGGCTGATCAGCGGACGGGCCAGGATGTTGGCGAACACCAGGTCGTAGGGCGCGTTCTGGGCCACCAGCTTGTTCGACAGGCCCGAGGCGTGGACGAAGCGGGCGTTGGCCTTGTTGACCTGGGCGTTTTCCTTGGCGATCCGGACGGACGGCTTGTCGATGTCGGTGCCGACCGCCAGCTTGGTGCCGGTGCGGGCGGCGGCGATGGCCAGCAGGCCCGTGCCGGCGCCGACATCCAGCACCTTGTTGAACTTGCGCGCCTTGATCAGGCGGTCATAGGCCTGCAGGCAGCCGACCGTGGTGCCATGGTGGCCCGTGCCGAAGGCCGCCCCGGCCTCGATGCGCAGGTTGACCGTGCTGGCCGGCAGGCGGCCACGATCGTGCATGCCGTAGACGAAGAAGCGGCCGGCGCGCACCGGCGGCAGGCCCGACAGCGCCATGGCCAGCCAGTCGGCGTCGGCCAGGGTGTCACGCGTGACCTTCAGGTCGTACCCGGCCAGCAGGGCCATCAGGCCCTCGTCTTCCTCCTCGGTGGTGGGGAAGGCGTCGATGCGCCAGACGTTCTTGTCCTCGTCCTCTTCCAGGATCGAGTAGGTCGCGCCTTCCAGGCCGGGATGGTTGTCGATGGCGTCGGCGGCGGTCTCGGCGTCGGCGCGCGCGCCGCGGGCGACGATCTGCTGGGGCGTATAGTCGGTCATGCCGCCCCGTTAGCGGCAAAGGGCCGAAAAAGCGAGCCTTCAGCGCGTGGTCATGCCCACCGCCGCCGCATCGGCCAGCACCGTCGGGACCGGTTGCGGCGCTCGATCCTCCGGCAGGGAGACGTCGAGGATGTCGCCGCGCTCGGACGCCCAGTGGGATGCGTCGTCGGACGGTGGCGGCGTGGCGGGGCCATGGCGGCCGGACACATAGGGCGGCACGTCGGGCGCGGGCGCCGGCGCGTAGTCAGGCTCGTACGACACCATCTGAACCGGCGGCGGTCGCGTCGCCTCCAGGAAGTCGGTGCCGACGACATAGTCGGGGACCTTGCCGGCCGGCCAGGCGATCGGCTCGGCATAGTCCTGCTGGGCGACGCGCGTGGGCTCCATCTCCGGATTGTATGGCTCCAGCTGCGGGCCGGGACGCATGGCCAGCCCGGCCAGGACGCCCACCACGGCGAAGGCCGGCGCGCCATAGGTCACGGGCCGGGTGACGGCGAAGGTCTTCAGGCTTTCCAGGATCTGTTCGAGGCGCTGGTCCATATCGCGATAGCGCGCGAGGCTGGCAATTGGTTCTAAGCGGGACGAAAGCCCTCGCGGGACTCGGGGCGACGGCTCTAGGTTGCCGCCATGACCAACCGCCGCCCGCTGCTGCGCGAACGCCACGCGCACGAACACGCCCGCGTCACCTATGTGGAGCTGTTCTTCGACCTCGTCTTCGTGTTCGCGGTCACCCAGCTGTCGCATGGCCTGATCGCCCATCCCACGGGCCTGGGCGTGCTGCACACAGGCCTGCTGCTGCTGGCCGTCTGGTGGGCCTGGGTCTACACGGCCTGGGTCACCAACTGGATGGACCCCGAGCGGACGCCGGTGCGGATCATGCTGTTCGTGATGATGGCCGCCGCCCTGGTGCTGGCCGCCGCCATTCCGGACGCCTTCGAAGGCCGGGGCCTGGTCTTCGCCTGCGCCTATGTCTTCATCCAGGTGGGGCGGACCCTGTTCTTCCTGGTCGGCGTCTGGCGCGAGCCCGCGCACCGGGTGAACTTCGTCCGCATCCTGTCCTGGTTCGTGGTTTCCGCGGTCTTGTGGATCGCGGGGGCCTTCCAGCAGGGCGAGGCGCGCCTGCTGGTCTGGGCCGTGGCCATGGCCATCGAGTACGCCGCGCCGGCCATGGGCTATTGGACGCCGGGAATCGGACGCTCGAACGCCACGGACTGGAGCGTCGAAGGCGCGCATCTGGCCGAGCGCTGCGCCCTGTTCACGATCATCGCCCTGGGCGAGTCGATCATCGTCGCGGGCGCCACCGTCGTCGGCCTGCCCTGGAGCGCCGAGGTCATCGCCGCCTTCGCCAGCGCCGTGGTCTGCAGCATAGCCATGTGGTGGATCTACTTCTCGGCCACGGCCGAGGCGGCCAGCGAGGCCATCGCCCATTCAGCAAATCCCGGCGCCATCGCCCGCGTGGCCTATACCTACAGTCACCTGCTGCCGGTCGCGGGGATCATCGTCACGGCGGTCGGCGACGAGTGGGTCATCCACCATCCGCTGGGCCACGCCGACTTCAAGACCGCCGCGGCCGTGATCGGCGGGCCGGCGCTGTTCCTGTTCGGCTCGCTGGTCTTCAAGCTGGCGGTGTTCAGGCGCTGGTCGCCGACGCGGATCTCGGGACTGGCCCTGCTGGCGGTCCTGGCGCTGGCGGCGGGATATCTGAGCCCGCTGGTCCTGTCGGTCCTGACGACCCTGGTCCTGGTGCTGGTGGGGGGCTGGGAGACGGCGCTGTCGGCGCGTCAGAAGGCCCCTGCCTGAAAGGGATTTGGGGCCGAAAAACCTGAATTCAAGAATTGGCGAGCGGCCAATTGTGCGCAGTCTGTAGCGCCTTCGCAGGGGACTTTGGGGTCCCGCCACGCAAGGGCCGTTGACCGATGACCGCTACGCCATTCGCCCCGTCGTTCTTCCACGGCGCCAAGGCCGACCTGAAGGAAGGCGACCTGATCGGGTCTGGCTTCGCCTCCAACTATGGAGCGCGCAAGCAAGCCGCCTTCGTCTACCTGACCGCCACCCTGGACGCCGCCGTCTGGGGCGCGGAGCTGGCGGTCGGGGAGGGGGCGGGCAGGATCTACGTCGTCGAGCCGACCGGGCCACTGGAGGACGACCCGAACCTGACCGACCAGAAGTTTCCCGGCAATCCGACCCGGTCGTATCGCTCGCGCGATCCGCTGCGGATCATCGGCGAGGTGATCCACTGGCGGGGGCATGCGCCGGAGCAGCTCCAGGCCATGAGAGACGGCCTGGCCGAGCTGGACCGGCGGGGCGTCGAGGCGATCGAGGACTGAGCCTTAATAGGCGGCGGGATCCCGGGTCTTCACGGCCCGGCGATCCAGCTTCTCGATCCGCCCGGCGGCGCTCACCTCTATGGTGGTGACGTCCATCGAGGCCAGCAGGCTGTCGTGCACCTTGATCCAGCGCAGGCGTTCACGGCCGTCCGGCAGCGGCTGGCGCAGGGTGGGCTGACCATACGGCTGAAGCGCTTCGGCCAGAGTACGGGCTGGAGCCGCGGGCGTCGCCAGGGACTGGGCTTCCTGTACGGGCAGGTCAAGGACCATCGCCAACCTCCTTAAGAGCCTCGCGAATGCTGCCGCACATTGAGCGCGCTGTCGCCTCCCAGGCGTGGCTCGGTTCCGGCCAGCAGCCGCTGGATGTTGGCGCGGTGGCGGGCGATCACATAGACGCCGCCGGCGATGACCAGCAGGCGATAGGCCAGCGGATGCTCCAGGCCGCAGACTAGGGCGATGGCGGTCACGGCGGCCAGCATCGAGCCCAGCGAGACGATCCGGAACGCCGCCACCACGACGATGAATACCGCCGCCGCGCCGAGGCCGACGGGCCAGGAGATCGCTAACAGCACGCCCAGGCCCGTTGCCGCCGACTTCCCGCCGGTAAAGCCCAGCCAGATCGAACGGGCGTGTCCGAGCAAGACGGCGAGGCCAGCCAGGCATATTCCCCAGGGTGTCCATGTCTGCAGGGCGGTCGGCGTGACGGTCGGCAAGCCGGAGAGCCCATGATAGAGCGCGCGGGCCAGCAGCACGGCCGCGACGCCCTTCAGGATATCGACCGTCAGCACGATCAGCCCGGGACCGACGCCGAGCGTGCGCAGGGCGTTGGTGGCGCCGGTGGACTTCGAGCCCAGCTCCCGGATGTCGACGCCTTTCACCAGCCTACCGGCCCAATAGCCGGTGGGCGTCGCGCCGAGCAGATAGGCGGCCGCCAGGAGAGCGAGGCTCGCGAGCCAGACGGTCATGACGCTTCCCCCCGAGGCTTTGGAGGAGCTTGCGCCCAAAACTCCCGCGCTCATAGAGAGAGGGGAGAGCGCGTCTGTCCTCGGCGTTCGCGAGGTTGAATGCAGCGAAATCAACGCCTTGTCGATTTCGGGCGCCGCTGATGATCCGCGTTCAGCCTCGCCCCATATTCAATGCGCGTGGCTAAAATCCTCCCCCAGCGGGGAAGGATTGGATTGAGCCTCAGCCCTTCTCGACGAAGCTGTCGATGACCTTTTTCTCGCCGGCCTTGTCGAAGGCGACGGTCAGCTTGTTGCCTTCGATCCCCGTCACCTTGCCGTAGCCGAACTTGACGTGGAACACGCGGTCGCCCCGCGAATAGGCGCTGTTGGTCGGGGCCGAGACGGCGACCAGGCGGCCTTCGCCCTCGATCGGCGCCGAGCGGGCCGACGAACCGGCGCGCGCGGTGTTCGCGCCGCGCCAGCTGTTGCCGCCGCGTTCGCCGAAGCCCGCCGTGCGTTCCTGGGCCCGTTTCCAGCCGGGGCTGTCGTAGCTGCCGGCCTGGAAGGCGCTCGTGCCGGGATCGTCCCAGCGCGAGGCGGCTGTCGACTGCATGCCCGGGCCGCCGCCGTAGTAGCCGGTCTCGGACGCCGCATCGACGTGGGCCAGGGGCAGCTCGTCGACGAAGCGGCTGGGCAGCTGGCTGGTCCAGCGGCCATAGACCTGCCGGTTGGCCACGAAGCTGATCCGGGCCTCCTCGCGGGCGCGGGTGATGCCGACATAGGCCAGGCGGCGCTCTTCCTCGAGGCCCTTCTCGCCCTTGTCGTCCATGCTGCGCTGGCTGGGGAACACGCCTTCCTCCCAGCCAGGCAGGAAGACCAGCGGGAACTCCAGGCCCTTGGCCGAGTGCAGGGTCATGATCCAGACGGCGTCGCCGGTGGCTTCGCGGTCCAGGTCCATGACCAGCGACACGTGTTCCAGATAGGCCTCCAGCGTGTCGAAGGCGCCCATCGACTGGACCAGTTCCTTCAGGTTCTCGAGCCGCGTCTGGCTGGTCGGACCCTTGTCGAGGCGCAGGGCGTCGGTATAGCCGCTCTCCTCCAGCACGGTCTCCAGCAGCCGCTGGTGATGCGTCGAACCGATCAGCGAGCGCCAGCGGTCCAGGTCGCGGATGAAGTTGGAGAGCGCGGTGCGTGTGCGGGCCGGCAGTTCGTCGCTGAGGATGATCTGGCGGGCCGCCTCGGTGGTCGAGACGCCGTTCAGCCGGGCGATCTGCAGCAGCTTCTGCACGGAGGTGTCGCCGATGCCGCGCTTGGGGGTGTTGACGATGCGCTCGAAGGCCAGGTCGTCGTCTGGCGACTGGATCAGGCGCAGATAGGCGTGGGCGTCGCGGATCTCGGCCCGCTCGAAGAAGCGCGGGCCGCCGACCACCTTGTAGGGGATCTGCAGCAGCACGAAGCGCTCTTCGAAGGCGCGCATCTGGAAGCTGGCGCGGACCAGGATGGCCATCTGATTGTACTTGCGGCCGGCCTTCTTGGCCCGCTCGATCTCGTCGGCGATCAGGCGGCTCTCGGCCTCGCCGTCCCAGACACCGCTGACCTTGACCTTCTCGCCGCCCTTGGCCTCGGTCCACAAGGTCTTGCCCAGGCGGCCCTTGTTGGTGGTGATCAGGCCCGAGGCGGCGGCCAGGATGTGCTCGGTCGAGCGGTAGTTGCGCTCCAGCCGCACGACCTTGGCGCCGGGGAAGTCGCGCTCGAAGCGCAGGATGTTGTCGACCTCGGCTCCGCGCCAGCCGTAGATCGACTGGTCGTCGTCGCCGACGCAGCAGACGTTCTGGCGGCCCTGGGCCAGCAGGCGCAGCCACAGGTACTGGGCGACGTTGGTGTCCTGGTACTCGTCGACCATCACGTATTTGAAGCGGCGCTGGAACTCCTCCAGCACGTCCGGATGGCCGGTGAACAGGCTGATATTGTGCAGCAGCAGGTCGCCGAAATCGCAGGCGTTCAGGATGCGCAGGCGTTCCTGGTACTGGCGATAGAGGCTGATTCCCTTGCCGTTGGCGAACTCGCCGGCCTCGCTGGCCGGGACGCGGTCGGGCGTCCAGCCGCGGTTCTTCCAGCCGTCGATGATCTGGGAGAGAATCCGCGGCGTCCAGCGCTTGGCGTCGATGTTCTCGGCCTCGATCAGCTGCTTGAGCAGGCGCTCGTTATCGTCGGTGTCGATGATCGTGTAGTTCGACTTCAGACCCACCAGTTCGGCATGGCGGCGCAGGATCTGGGCGGCCACCGAGTGGAAGGTGCCCAGCCAGCGGAGCCCTTCCGCCTCCGGGCCGATGATGTGGGTGATCCGCTCGCGCATCTCGCGGGCGGCCTTGTTGGTGAAGGTGACGGCCAGCAGCTCCCAGGGGCGGGCCTTCCCCGTCGCCAGGATGTGGGCCAGGCGGGTGGTCAGCACGCGGGTCTTGCCGGTGCCGGCGCCGGCCAGGACCAGCAGCGGGCCCTCGGTCGTCTCGACCGCCTCGCGCTGCTCGGGGTTCAGGCCGTCCAGATAGGCCGGCGCGCCGCCCTGTCCCATTGGGGGCGCCGGCGGGCGGGCGCGGGCGAGGTCGGAGATGCGGGGAGAGGGGAGGTCGCCCGGAAAGGTCGAGTCGTCGTCGGGATACATGGAACATATGTAGCACAAAGCGCGCGGAGCTTAAGCCCCCACGGGCGGCCGGGGGACCGTCGAAGCGGAACCTCCAGCGTCGCGTACCGTTGATCCGCCAACAGCAACGGAGCCGGCCAAACGGAGCCGGACAATGCGGAGACTCTCATGGCCGAAGGAACCAGCAACAGCGGCGGGGGCAACAGTGGCTTGGCGTTCATCGTGGGCGGACTTGTCGTCATCGTCGCCGTGCTCGCCTTCTTCATGATGTCCGGCGGCTTCACCCACAAGAAGCAGGTCGACGTGAACATCTCGGCCTCGGCGCCCAAGCTGCCCGACGCGCCGAAGCTGCCTGACGCGCCCAAGGCGCCGGGTTGAGGCCGGCGATGAAGACGCTCGCGCATAATGGACACCCGGCGGCGCCTGGCGACGGCGCCGGCGGCGTCTGGGCCGCGCTGCTGGTCCTGATCGTGCTGGGCCTGGCGGTCTGGGGCGCTTGGCGCCTGGGCGTCATGGCCGGCGACAAGGTCGACCTTCGTGAGGGCCTGGCCAATATGCCCTCGGTCCTGCGCCAGGCGCCCAATCCGCAACCGATGCCGATCCCGACGCAGCGGCGTCCGGCGGTGGCGGCGGAGCGGCGCTAGCCTAGCCGGCGGCCCGCGCCAGGGCGAACACGCGGCAGGCCGAGGCGAGGGGGCGATCCCCGCGCTCCAGGTCGATCCTTTGGATCAGGCCGGCGAGGCTCAAGGCCTCGTCGGCCGCCGCGCGTTCCAGGGCCGCCCAGAACTCCGGCTCCAGGGCCAGCGAGGTCGCGTGGCCGGCCAGGTTCACCGACCGCTTCTTCAAGCCAGCCAGGGTCTCAGTCCTCGCGCTTGGCGCCGTCGAGGTCGCGCTTGAGCTTGTCGGCGCGAGCGGCCTCGATCGTCTTCTCGCCCTTGGTGCGGCCGAACTTGGCGCGGTTCTCGGCCGCGCGGGCCTTGTCGTCGGCCTTGGCCTTGGCCTTCCGGGCTTGGTTCAGATTGACGATGTCGGCCATGGCGGGACTCAGGGTTTCTTCTTGGCGCTGAACGGACGGATCACCACGGTCTCCTGCAGCCGCAGCGCCTCGCCCTTCTTCAGGACCAGCGGCGCGCGGCCGGGGAAGACGCAGTTCTGCATCGAGCGGTCATTATACAGCATCCAGCGCGTCACCGCCTGGCCGTTCGCCTTGCAGGCCAGGCCGACCGTCCAGGCCGGAGAGGCCTCGCCGGTCCAGGCGAAGCCCATCGACGCGCCGGCCGTGATCGCCCCGCCGTTCGGCGTGATCGTCTTGCCGCCCGAGGAAAAGGTCAGGTGCTCGGGATCCACCAGACGCATCGAGAAGCCGCCGAAGCCCCGATCGTCCTCGCTGCCGCCCAGGCCCAGGGCGTCGACGCGCGAGGTGATCGTGGTGTCGAACTCCACCCGCCGCGCCCCGGCCTTGAGCGGACGCACGGTGACCTTGGTGGTCTCGGTGGCGACATAGACGAGTTCCGGACCGGAATTGACCATCCAGTCGACGTCGACCGTCAGGGTCCCGCCGCCCTCGGCGTCGCCCAGGAAGCGCTTCTCGCGGACGAAATAGCTGAGGCCCTTCATGTACCAGCCGTCGGCGACGGTCTTGCCGCCCGCCTGCACCTTCATCCAGGCCCACCAGACGCCGCGCTGGTGCGGGTGGTCGCCGGGCCTGTCCTCGATGAGGGCCGTACCGTCCGGCGCGTAGAGCGCCCCGACATAGTTGGCGCGCCCGGGCTCGGCCGTCGGGTCCAGCGGCTTGGTCCGGTACGCCAGTACGGTCTTGCCGGCCTCGGTCAGGGTCACCGAGTCGTCGGCCAAGACGGCGTCGACGCGCTTGCCGATCGCCGGATCGGCCAGGGCGGGTCCGGCGATCACGATCAGGGCGGCGGCGAGAAAGGCGCGGAAGCTCATGCCTCGGTCCTCGGAAACGTTCGGAACGTATCAAGAACAATCTTGGCGTGCATGCAAGCTGAAACTTGGCCGCGGGCGCGACCGTTGTTGGCGCGAGGGGTCACGCCGATCCCGCTCAACCCTGGAGACGACGGATGATCGACCTCTCGCAGATCAAGGAACACCACGAAGTCGTCGGTTCAGACGGCGGCCATGTCGGCCGCGTCGATCACATCGCCGGCGGCGATATCGAGCTGACCAAGCTGGACCTGGGCTCGGGCTTCAAGCACCACCTGATCCCGCTGTCGTGGGTGGAGTATATCGACGACGACAAGGTCCACCTCAGCGTCACCAAGGACGACGCCAAGGCCCAGTGGCGCGAGAAGCACTGAGCCTGACCGGCTGGTGATTTCGAAGGCCTCCGCTCCAAAGGGCGGGGGCCTTTTTCTTGCGCGCTTGACCGTCCGCCAGAAGCAGCCGCCTATCCGCGCCACCAAAGCGGAGGGGTCTGGCATGTACACGCTCTACGGTTCGCCCAGCACGGCCGGCACGGCCATCCATTGGATGCTGCTGGAGCTGGAGGTCCCGTTCGACCTGAAGCTGCTCGACTTCGACAAGGGCGAGCACAAGACGCCGGAATACCTGGCGCTCAATCCCGACGGCGTGGTGCCGACCCTGGTCGTCGACGGCGCGCCGGTCACCCAGATGGCGGGCATCGCGACCCTGCTGGCCGAGCGCCACCCCGAGGCCGGCTTCGCGCCGCCGCCGGGCTCGCCGGCCCGGGCCGAGTATCTGACCTGGACCCTGTGGCTGGCCAACAGCTTCCAGCCGCACTTCCGGGCCTGGTTCTATCCGCACGAGCCCGCCGGCGAGGCGGCGCAGGAAGGCGCCAAGGCCGCCGCCCGCGAACGGATCGAGGCCGGCCTGGCGCGGCTGGACGCCCGTCTGGCCGATCGCGACTGGCTGGTCGGCGACCACTTCACGACGGTCGACCTCCTGGCCACGATCCTGTGCCGCTGGAGCCGCAACATGCCCAAGCCGGCGACCGCGTGGCCGAACCTCAAGCGCTATCTGGACCGCGTCCGCCAGCGCCCGGCGCTGCGCGAAGTCCACGCCCGCGAGGGCCTGACCGACTGGATCGACGGCTAGCTCGGAAGCCTCGACGCCAGGGCTCTTGTCTTCGTGTAACTTAAGGGTTACATGTAACCTCAACGTTACATGATCGTTGGGGCAAGAACCGATGCGTGGAGTGGGTCTGGTCGGCAAGGCCGAGCGGTTGGCCAAGCGGCGGGCGCGAATGTTCGCGGTGCTGGCCGTGGCCTTCCTGGGCCTGCAGACGGTCTACATCTCGAGCGGCGCGCTGCACGAGAACACCGCGCTGGCGCATTTCAAGATCGGGGCATGGGCGCTGAACGCCCTGGGGCTGCTGATCGCCCTGGCCACGGGCGGCGTCTTCTTGACGGGGCGCGACGTGCGCCACCTGATGAATGACGAGACGACCCTGGCGCACCGCCGGATCGCCATCGCCTGGGGCTTCTGGGCGATGATGGCGACGGGCTTTGGCCTTTACTTCCTGAGCCAGTTCGAGGCGGTGACGACCCGCGAAGCGCTGCACATGGTGATCACCTTCGGGACCGCCGCGCCGCTTCTGGTGTTTTCGTATCTGGAGCGACGCGCTTACCGCGATGCATGAACGGCTGAACAACCGCCTGCGTGACGCCCGGACGGCGAAGGGGCTGACCCAGGCGGACCTGGCCGAGCGGGCCGGCGTCTCACGCAAGACGATCAACACCGTCGAGAACGGGGTCTTCGTACCCTCGACCATCCTGGCGCTGACCCTGGCCAGGGTGCTGGAAACCAGCGTCGAGGACCTGTTCCAATTGCCGGAGTAGCGGCAAGGAAAAAGGGGACCGGCACGGGCCGATCCCCTTCGTCGTTTCAACAGCTTGGCTGCGCCTACTTCACGCTGGCGCAGAAGCGCTGGATGCGCTCGCAGGCGTCTTCCAGCACGTCGGTGCTGGTCGCGTAGCTGATGCGGAAGAACGGCGACAGGCCAAAGGCCGCGCCGTGCACGACCGCCACGCCCTCGGCTTCCAGCAGTTCGCCGGCGAAGTCCTCGTCGGTCTCGATGACCTTGCCCGAGGGCGCGGTCTTGCCGATCAGGCCGGCGCACGAGGGATAGACGTAGAACGCGCCTTCCGGCGTCGGGCAGTGCAGGCCGGTGGCCTGGTTCAGCATCGACACGACCAGGTCGCGGCGCTCCTGGAACAGCTTGGCGTTCGGCTTGATGAAGTCCTGCGGGCCGTTCAGGGCCTCCAGCGCCGCCCACTGCGAGATCGAGCAGGGGTTGGACGTCGTCTGGCTGATCATCTTGCCCATGGCCTTGATCAGCGCTTCGGGGCCCGCGGCGTAGCCGATGCGCCAGCCGGTCATCGAATAGCCCTTCGAGACGCCGTTCATCGTCAGGGTGCGGTCATAGAGCTTGGGCTCGACCTGGGCGATGGTGGTGAACTCGAAGTCGTCGAACACTAGGTGCTCGTACATGTCGTCGGTCAGCACCCAGACCTGCGGATGGCGCAGCAGCACGTCCGCGATCGCCTGCAGCTCGGCGCGGGTATAGGCGCCGCCCGAGGGGTTCGAGGGGCTGTTGATGATCAGCCACTTGGTCTTCGGCGTGATCGCCGCTTCCAGGGTCGCCGGCGTGATCTTGAAGCCGCTCTCGGCGGTGGTCTCGACCGAGACGGGCGTGCCGCCGGCCAGCAGGGTCATGTCGGGGTACGACACCCAGTACGGCGCGGGGATGATCACCTCGTCGCCGGGGTTCAGGGTGGCGACCAGGGCGTTGTAGATCACCGGCTTGCCGCCCGGGGCGACGTGGACCTGGCTGGGCTTGTACTCCAGGCCGTTCTCGCGCTTGAACTTGGCGCAGATGGCGGCCTTCAGCTCGGGCATGCCGTCCGGGTCGGTGTACTTGGTCTTGCCAGCCTTGATGGCCTCGATCGCGGCGTTCTTGATATTGTCCGGCGTGTCGAAGTCCGGTTCGCCCGCGGAAAGAGCGATCACGTCACGACCGGCGGCTTTCAGCGCGCGCGCCTTGGCGCTGATGGCGATGGTGGCCGACGGTGCGATACGCCGCAGTGCGGCGGACTCAAGCGACATCTTGCAGGACTCCCCTGTGCTTGCATGGCCCTTCAAGCGGGCCGTTTCAGGATTGCGGCGGTCTTTACGCCCCCGTTCGCCGCGGTGCAACGCGGCATGGCGCGTTTCCTCGACGTTTTGGCGACGCTTGGGGAAAGTAGCGTTCTTGCGCCGGGCCGGTCGCCGAGATAGCGCTAACATGCGTGGGGTCGATCACCGGCAAGGTGACGGTCCTCGCGGGGGAAACGCTGGCCGCTCGAACGGCCAAAAGGGGGAGGAACACCACCGTGAAGCTGAGGATTCTGTACATCGCCCTGGCCGTGCTGGCGCTGGCGGTGGGCGCGGCCTCGCCCGGCTTCGCCCGCCAGTCGGGCGACGGCGACATCATGCAGAGGGCGATCAACAAGCCCTCGGCCAACTGGTCGGTCTACGGCGCGGGCCAGCAGACCAGCGCGATCAAGGACAAGTCCGTCCAGGGCGGCGGGGCGATGAAGGTCGAGGTGCAGGCGGCCAGCGACAAGCCCTGGGGCGTCGGCGCCGCCCAGCCCATCACGGGCAAGGTCACCAAGGGCGACGTGCTGCTGGTGGCGTTCTGGGCCAAGGCCGAGAGCGTCGACGGCGGTCCGGCGACCGCCGACATCTCGGCCGTGCGCGTGCAGCAGTCGGCCGCGCCTTACGACGCGGCGATCCAGGGCGGGGTCAAGGTCGGCGGCGAGTGGAAGATGTACACCGTGCCCGGACGGGCCGCGATCGACATCCCGGCGGGCGAGGGCAGCGTCGGGCTGCACCTGGGGGCGGCCAAGCAGACGGTGCTGTTGGGCGCGGTGTTCGTGCTGGACTTCGGGCCGGACTACGACCTGAACAAGCTGGCCAACTAACCCCGCGCGCGGAGGGCCGCCGCGAAGCTGGCCAGGTGACGCGCGATCGCCTGGCGAGTGCGCTCGTCGGTCAGGACGCCGTTCTCGAACTTGGTGTGGGCCTGGCCGACCAGGATGTCCGACAGGGGCGTCAGGTCGCAGCCGGCCCGCTTGAGGTTCAGGCGCAGGGCGTCCTGGGCGCGGACCGTGCCGGTGATCCCGGGGCTGGCCCCAAGGGCGCAGGCCAGCTTGCCGTCCAGCGGCGCGGGCTTGCCGCGCGAAGCCCAGTCGATGGCGTTCTTCAGCACCGCCGTTAGGCCGCCGTTGTATTCGGGGCAGGCGATCAGCAGGCCGTCGGCGGCGCGGACGGCGTCCTTCCAGGCGGCGACCGGCGCGGGATCGCCCTGGTCCTCGACGTCCTGGTTGAAGAACGGCAGCTCGCCAAGGCCGAAGACCTCGATCGTCAGTTCGGCGGGGGCCAGGTCACGCGCGGCGTGGAGCAGGGCGGTGTTGTACGAGGCGGCCCGCAGGCTGCCGGAGACGGCGAGAATCTTCATGCGGCCTAGTTAGCCGGGCGGGCGACCGGATGTCTCGCCGGGCGGGCGCCGGAAAAACGCCGTGATCGCGGCGGATGTCCGCCCGTCGTTTCCGCGGCGCCGCTTGACCCTGGACGGCGCTTGCGCGAGGAGAACCCGTGATCCGCCGCCTCATCGACTTCGTCACCAACATGGACGCCCGCGCCTGGCGCACGGTGGCGGTCTCGTTCGTGCTGTTCGGCGGGGTGGGGCTGGTCTTCCTGTTCGGGGCGCAGCTGCTGGGCGTCAACGGCGAGACCGCCGTCGAGCACTGGCTGGGCGCGGCCAGCGGGCCGTGGGCCCTGCCGATGGCCGTGGCGGCCTTCGCGGTCATGGCGTTCCTGGGCGTGCCGCAGTTCGTGCTGATCGCCGCGGCGGTGGTGGCCTTCGGGCCCTGGACCGGCTTCGCCTACAGCTGGATCGGCACCCTGGTCTCGTCGCTGGTCGGCTTCTGGCTGGGCCGCGCCTACGGCGCGCGGATCCTGCGCGACTTCGCCGGCGAGGGCGTCAACAAGTTCATGCGGATGATCGGCAAGAACGGCTTCATGGCCAGCCTGATCGTGCGCCTGGTGCCGTCGGCGCCGTTCATCGTCGTCAACATGGCCGCCGGCGTGACGCCGATGAAGCTTCGCTACTTCGCCGCCGGGACCGCCATCGGTATCGTGCCCAAGATCGCCCTGACCGCCTTCGCCGGCAATTCGATCGTCCAGGCCATGAAGGGCGGCGGCAAGCAGCACATCGTCATGATCGTGCTGGCCATCGTCATCTGGCTGGGCATGGGCCTGGTCAGCCGCGCCTGGCTCAAGCGGCGCGAGGCGGGGGACGATGCGCAGGACTAAAAGGCGCCCGTCGATGTCGCATCCCGCGAACGGATCATCGGTCTTTCGCTCTGGTTTTGATGCGCCTGTCGCAGGTAAAGCGGCGATCCTGGAAGAAATTTGCGCGACCTGCGGCGGATCGCGCCGTCGGCGCAAATTGCTTGCTCGATTCCGGGGCGCTGTGTAGAAAGTCGGTCATGACTGTCGCGCGCGACCTGCTTTCGCTTCGGCTTATCAGCCCCTGGGCGCTCTAGGGGCCGCGCATCGTCGTGGCCGGGCGCACAGGGGACATTTGACCCGCAGCCCGCACGCCACACACCCCATTCGACGAGTACTTCCATGACCTCCGTATCCGCTAGCGCTTCCGACAAGCGCGACAACGTCGTCATTTTCGACACCACCATGCGCGACGGCGAGCAATCGCCCGGCGCGTCGATGTCGCTGGAAGAGAAGCTGGAACTGGCCAAGATCCTCGAGGAGATGGGGGTCGACATCATCGAGGCCGGCTTCCCGATCGCCTCGAACGGCGACTTCGAGGCCGTCCGCGAAGTGGCCAAGATCGTCAAGAACTCGACCATCGCCGGCCTGTGCCGCGCCCACCAGGTCGACATCGACCGCTGCGCCGAGGCCCTGAAGCCGACGCAGCGCGGCCGGATCCACGTGGTCATCGCCACGTCCGACCTGCACATGAAGCACAAGCTGCAGATGGAGCCGGATGCCGTCATCGACGTGATCGCCCGCTCGGTGGCCCACGCCCGCAACCTGCGCGACGACGTCGAGTGGTCGGCCGAGGACGCCACCCGCAGCGACCGCCAGTTCCTGCGCCGCGCGGTCGAGACCGCCATCAAGGCCGGGGCCACGACGATCAACCTGCCCGACACGGTGGGCTACACCTATCCGTCGGAATACGCCGACCTGTTCAACTGGATGGTCAGCAACGTCGAGGGCGCCGACAAGGTGATCTTCTCGACCCACTGCCACAACGACCTGGGCCTGGCCGTGGCCAACAGCCTGGCCGGGGTGCAGGGCGGCGCCCGCCAGGTGGAATGCGCCATCAACGGCCTGGGCGAGCGCGCCGGCAACGCCGCGCTGGAAGAGATCGTCATGGCCCTGAAGGTGCGCGGCGACCGCCTGCCGTTCCGCACGGGCATCGACACCACCCACATCACCCGCGCCAGCCGCTACGTCTCGGCCATCACCGGCTTCCCGGTGCAGTACAACAAGGCCATCGTCGGCAAGAACGCCTTCGCGCACGAGAGCGGCATCCACCAGGACGGCATGCTCAAGAACCGCGAGACCTACGAGATCATGACGCCGGAGTCGGTGGGCCAGGCCCCGTCGAGCCTGGTCATGGGCAAGCACTCGGGCAGCCACGCCTTCCGCGCTAAGCTGAAGGACCTGGGCTACGAGCTGGGCGAGAACGCGCTGAAGGAAGCCTTCGGCCGCTTCAAGGACCTGGCCGACCGCAAGAAGCATGTCTACGACGACGACATCATCGCCCTGGTCGACGACGCCCTGGCGCGCGGCTCGGAGAAGATCCGCGTCGCCCACCTGCGCGTCGTGGCCGGCACCGAAGGCCAGTCGGCCGAGCTGACCCTGGACGTCGATGGCGTCTCCAGCACCGCCGAGGCCACCGGTGACGGTCCGGTCGACGCCGTGTTCAACGCCATCCACAAGATCGTGCCGCACAGCGCCGCCCTGCGCCTCTTCCAGGTGCACGCGGTGACCGAGGGCACCGACGCCCAGGCCCAGGTCTCGGTGCGTCTGGAGGAGGACGGCCGCATCGCCACCGGGGCGGCCGCCGACACCGACACCCTGACGGCCTCGGCCAAGGCGTACGTCAACGCCCTCAACAACCTCTTCGCCCGCAAGGAGAAGAGCCGGCCCGAAGCGGCGATCGCCAGCGGCTTCTAGAGCGCGATAGCCAAAAGTGGCTGCCGGTTTTGGCGGCCATCGCGCTCCAGAGTTAAGCGGCTTCGCGACGCGAGCTGAAAGGCCGCGTCGCCAGGATCTCGGCCCCCAGGTGCGCATGGGGCTGAACCTCCAGGCCCAGTTCCCGCAAACTGTCGGCGAGCGCCCTGCGGGGCGTCTCGTCCAGCAGGGCGCCGGCGTCCACGACCAGCGTCCCGCCGGGGCGCAGCATCGTATAGGTCGCGGCGATGACGGCGCGTGCGTCCGGCAGGGTCTGGCAGCCCAGCACCAGCAGCAGATCGCTGCGTTCGTCGGCCGCCCCGCAGGTGGCCCGGCGCGCGGCCTCGACGCGCTGGTAGCCGCGCCGCCACAGCTGGCACATGGCTTCACCGGCTCCAGGGCCGGCGACGGCCACGAAGCACAGCGGCGTGGCCTGGGCCAGCTCCAGCATGCGGTCCAGGGCGGGATTGATCCCCTCGGTGGGCACGCCCAGCAGGAACTGGGCGGCTTGCCTAAGCGGATGGGGTGACATGGTCGGTAAGCCTTCTTCTGACGCGGCCCGCCACGCGGCGAGCCCGCGTCCATGCTTCTGCGCGCAAGGCCCGCAAGGGCTCCATTCGGAAACAGGCCCTTCGACATAAGGGCCGCGTAAGGAACGACATGATGTTCGGCGACCATGAACACGCCGCGCCGCCGGCCTGGACCGAGATCCGGGCGCGCTCGACCGCGCTGGGCTTCGACATGCCTTCCGAGGCGAACACCGGCGCGCTTCTGCGCCTCCTGGCGGCCTCCAAGCCCGGTGGGCGGATGCTGGAGCTGGGCACTGGGACGGGCCTGGCCACCGCCTGGCTGATGGACGGCCTGGACGCCTCGGCCAGCTTGGTCAGCGTCGACGTCGATCCGGCCGTGCAAGACGTCGCGCGCGGACATCTGAAGGACAGCCGCCTGCGCTTCGTGCTGGCCGACGGACTGGACTATGTCCGCGAGCAGGCGCCGGAGAGTTTCGACCTGATCTTCGCGGACGCCTGGCCCGGCAAGTACGAGGGGCTGGACGAGACCCTGGAGCTGCTGAAGCGGGGAGGGCTGTACGTGATCGACGACATGCTGCCCCAGCCGAATTGGCCTGAGGGGCATCAGGCGCGGGTTGACGATCTGGCGGCGCGGCTGGAAAGCCGTCCGGACCTGATCGTGACGCGTCTGGCGTGGGCGTCGGGCCTGATCGTCGGGGCGAAGGCATGATCTGGATTCCCATCACCGTGGGCGCGGCCGCCCTGCAGGTCGCCCGCAACGCCGCCCAGCGCTCGATCATGGGCGGGGCGGGGCCCTGGGGCGCGACCCTGGTCCGCTTCCTGTTCGGCCTGCCGTTCGCCACGCTGTTCGCCCTCGTCGCCTGGCTTGCGACACCGGGCGCGGTCGCCCATCCCACGCCGACCTTCTGGCTGGCCTGCGCGGCCGGAGCGGCGTTGCAGATAGGCGCGACGGCGGCGCAGCTGACGGCCATGCACCGCTCGACCTTCGCCCTGGGCACGGCCATGCAGCAAAGCGGCCTCCTGTTCGCCCTGGGGTGGGGCGCGCTGTTCTTCGGCGACAAGGTCGGGCCGGTGACCTGGTTGGGCGCCCTGGTCGCCACGGCGGGCCTGGCCGCCCTGACCTGGCCGCGGGGCGAGATGGCGATGCGCCGGGGCGCGGTGACGGCCGGGCTGGGGGCGGGGGCGATGTTCGCGCTGTGCGCCAACTGCTTCCGCCAGGCCGGTCTGGCCTTCGAGCCCGCCCATCCGGCCGCCTCGGCCTTCGTGACGGTGATGGTGGTGCAGGCCATGCAGACGGTCGCGCTGAGCGCCTGGCTGGCCTGGCGGAATCCAGACGCCCTGAAGGCGGTGGTCGCCGCTTGGCGCCAGTCGCTGGGCGCGGGCTTTTGCGGCGCGGCGGCCTCGGGCCTGTGGTTCACGGCGATGACGCTCTCGCCGGTCGGGCCGGTGAGGGCGGTCGGGGTGGTCGAGATGCCGATCGCCGCCATCGCCGGACGTCGTCTGTTCAAGGAACGTCTGTCGACGCTTCAGATGATCGCGGGACTGATAACCGCCGTCGGGGTCGCCATGGCCGCGCTCGGCTAGATTTCGCCACTTTGGGATGCTTGGCCAACTTGACCGCAAAAGCCTGGGAAGAGCCCGCGAATAGACCTTGAAATCAACGCTTTCGCAGTGCAAACGGGCGGCGTCGGCGCGCCTCTCGGCCGTTTTGACGACGGCGCGGCCAGGCGGCGGCGCACCGGTCAAGCGACGAGGCGTGCGGACTGGGGCGAAATCCCCTAAATGCGGGAATCATGTTGTCCTCGCATTAACTGAAGTAGGAGCCATTTCTTCTCCGCCGATCCTGTCCTCGGGACGGAAAAGGCTCCGCTTCTTCGATCTGCTACTTCGACCTGCCCGTCCGTAACGCCCCTCCTACCCTTCAGTCAGGGCCTTCAATGTTCTCTTCCCTCTTCGGCGTGATCTCGAACGACATCGCCATCGACCTCGGAACGGCCAACACCCTCATCTACATGAAGGGCAAGGGGATCGTTCTGAACGAACCGTCGGTGGTGGCTCTGCGCAATGTTGGCGGTCGAAAGATCGTCCACGCCGTGGGCATCGAGGCCAAGCAGATGCTGGGCCGCACCCCGGGCCACATGGAAGCCATCCGCCCGATGCGCGACGGCGTCATCGCCGACTTCGAAGTCGCCGAGGAGATGATCAAGTACTTCATCCGCAAGGTTCACAACCGCAAGGGCTTCGTGAACCCGAAGGTGATCGTGTGCGTGCCGTCGGGCGCCACCGCCGTGGAACGCCGCGCCATCAACGACAGCTGCCTGAACGCCTCGGCCCGTCGCGTCGGCCTGATCGACGAGCCGATGGCCGCCGCGATCGGCGCCGGCCTGCCGATCCACGAGCCGACCGGCTCGATGGTGGTCGACATCGGTGGCGGCACCACCGAGGTGGCCGTGCTGTCGCTGTCGGGCATCGTCTATTCGCGCAGCGTCCGCGTCGGCGGCGACAAGATGGACGAGGCGATCATCAGCTACATGCGTCGCCACCATAACCTGCTGATCGGCGAGACGACCGCCGAGCGCATCAAGAAGGAAATCGGCACCGCCCGCGCGCCGGCCGACGGCGAGGGCCTGTCGATCGACGTCAAGGGCCGCGACCTGATGCAGGGCGTGCCGCGCGAAGTCCGCATCTCGGAAAAGCAGGCCGCCGACGCGCTGGCCGAACCGGTCGGGCAGATCGTGGAAGCCGTGAAGGTGGCCCTGGAAGCCACCCCGCCGGAACTGGCCTCGGACATCGCCGACAAGGGCATCATGCTGACGGGCGGCGGCGCGCTGCTGCGCGGCCTCGACGCCGAGATTCGCGACCATACCGGCCTGCCGGTTACCGTGGCCGACGACCCGCTGTCGTGCGTGGCCCTGGGCTGCGGCAAGGTGCTGGAGCACCCGAAGTGGATGAAGGGCGTCCTGGAATCCACGCTCGCCTAGTTCTAGGGTCCCTCTAGAGGCGCCTCGGGGGGCGCCGGGAGACGAAAGTTCGTGCCCTTTCGCGAAGGTCCCCTCGGCGACCTGAAAGTGCCGCTTACCTGGACGGCGGCGGTGGCCCTGGTCGTGGCGGCCGTCATCGCCGTCGCCTTCCTACTGGCCGATCGCCGCGAGACCCTCCAGGACCAAGCGTACGGCGTGACCCGCCAAACCGTCGACGTGGTGGCCAAGCCGGTCAGCGGCGCTATTTCGGCGCCGGGGCGCTGGACGGGCCTGGGGCTGGACTACGTCCGCAGCTATTTCTTCACGGCCAGCGAGAACCGCCGCCTGAAGGTCGAACTGGCCGAGATGCGACAGTGGCGTGACCGCGCCCTGGCCCTGCAGGACCAGAACGAGCGCTTCAAGTCGCTGATGGGTCTGCGGACGGATCCGCCGATCCCGATGGCCGCCGCCCGCGTGGTCAGCGACAGCCGCGGTCCCTTCGCGAACACTCGCCTGGCCGACGCCGGGGCCGAGCGCGGCATCCAGGTCGGCAATCCGGCGCTGAACGAGCGCGGCCTGGTCGGCCGCGTGGTCGGCGTCTCGCATGGCGCCAGCCGCATCCTGCTGCTGACCGACATCGCCTCGCGCACGCCGGTGATGATCGACCGCACCAACGCCCGCGCCATCCTGACCGGCGACGGCGGTCCCAATCCCAAGCTGGAATACCTGCGCGGCGTCGATCCGATCCAGCAGGGCGATCGCGTCGTCACCTCCGGCGACGGCGGCGTGGTGCCGCGCGGCCTGCCGGTGGGCGCGGCCGTGAAGGGCCTGGATGGCCGCTGGCGTGTGGTGCTGTTCGCCGACCAGTCGTCGATCGACTACGTCCGCATCCTGTTGTTCAAGGACTTCGCCCAGCTGGCCGACGAGAAGGAGCTGCAGGCCAAGACCCTGCCGCCGGTGACGACCGAGGATCCGCAGACCTCGATCCTGTCGGCCCCGCCACCGCCGGCGACGCCGCCCGCCGCCGTGCCGACCCCGACGACGCCCCCGGCCGCAGCGACCGCGCAACCCAAGCCAGCCGCGCCGAAGCCGGCCGCGCCCAGGCCGGCCGCCGCCACGCCGCCGCCGGCGTCGACCGGAGCGCCCCGATGAGCGTGGGCGGCGCGCGGCCTCTCAATCCTGGCCGCTGGCTGGGCGTGCCGATGCTGCTGAGCGTGGTGGCGACGGTCCTGTTCGCCGCGCCGATCCGCGTCTGGGGCCTGCAACTGCCCGAGCCGGTGTTCGCCATGGTCCCGGCCTTCGCCTGGGCCATGATCCGCCCCTCGATCCTGGCGCCGTTCGCGCTTCTGCTGCTGGGCCTGTTCCTCGACATCTTCTGGGGCGGACCGACCGGCCTGTGGGGCCTGTCGCTGCTGGTCGCCTACGCCGTGGTGCTGATCCTGCGCAACGCCGTGAGCGGCCAGAGCCGCCCGATCATGTGGGTCTGGTTCGCCGGTGTCACGGCCATCGCCATGACCGCAGGCTTCCTGTTCACCATGCTCGACAGCCTGGCCATGCCCAGCCTGCTGGCCGTATTCTGGCAGTTCCTGGTCACGGCGCTGCTCTTCCCGTTCGCCCACCGCCTGGTCGATCGCTTCGAGGACGCCGACGTGCGGTTCCGGTGAGGCCATGAGCGAACCGTCCATCTTCTTCTTCGAGGTCAACGAGCGTCAGGGGGTCTTCCACCGGCGCGCGTTCCTGCTGGGCGGCTTCACGGGCGCGGGCCTGCTGGCCCTGGGCGGTCGCCTGGCGCAGCTGCAGCTGGTCGAGGCCCAGCGCTACCAGAAGCTTTCGGCCGGCAACCAGTTCAACTACCGCCTGGTCCCGCCGCCGCGCGGCCTGATCCTGGATCGCAACGGCGTGTCGCTGGCGTCCAATCGGCCCAACTTCCGGCTGATGATCAACAAGGACAAGGGGCTGGATGCCGAGGCCGTCATGGACGACCTGGCCAAGCTGGTCCCGATCGACGGCAGTCGTCGCGCCCGCGTGCTGAAGGAGCTGGACCGCGCGCCGCGCAAGGCCCCGGTCGTGGTCATGGAGGACCTCTCCTGGGAGGAGTTCTCGCGCGTCAACATCCGCGCGCCGGAACTGCCCAACGTCACCGCCGACATGGGCGAGGTGCGAGTCTATCCGTTCGGCGGCGCCTTCGCCCACGTGATCGGCTACGTCGCCAAGGTTTCGGACCGCGACCTTGACGCGGCCAAGGACGACGCGACCCAGGACCAGGAGCTGCTGCACCATCCGGGCTTCCGGATCGGCAAGCAGGGGGTCGAGAAGGCCTTCGACAAGGATCTGCGCGGTCGCGCCGGCGCGACCAAGGCCGAGGTCGACGCCCAGGGCCGCGTCGTGCGGCTGGACCCGGCCGGCGACATCCCGCCGGCGCCGGGCAAGGAGATCCGCCTCACCCTGGACGCCGACATCCAGAACCGCGCCCTGGAGGTGATGGGCGACGAGAGCGGCGCCATCGTCGTGATGGACGTGCGCAACGGCGACCTGCTGGCCATGGTCTCGGCTCCCAGCTTCGACGCCAACCGCTTCGTCAAGGGCCTGTCGGGCGCGGAGTACAAAGCCCTGGCCGAGTACGAGCGCAAGCCGCTGCTGGACAAGTCGATGACCGGCCTGTTCCCGCCGGGCTCGACCTTCAAGCCCACGGTGGCCTTGGCGGCGCTGACGGCGGGCATCGACCCGGAGCTGCGGATCAACTGTCCCGGCAGCTGGTACTATGGCGGCCGCGTCTGGCGCTGCTGGGAAAAGGGCGGCCACGGCCCCCAGAACATGCACGACGCGATCAAGAACTCCTGCGACGTCTATTTCTACCAGACGTCGCTGAAGGTCGGTCCCGACGCCATCGCCAACGCGGCGCGCGCCATGGGCTTCGGCCAGCTGTTCGACATCGGCATTCCCGGCCAGAAGAAGGGCAACGTTCCCGACCGGGCCTGGAAGAAGCGGGCCTTCAAGAAGAATCCGGCCAACCAGATCTGGTTTCCCGGCGAGACCCCCAGCTACGGGATCGGGCAGGGGGCCCTGACGGTCAACGCCCTGCAGCTGGCGGTGATGACCTCGCGCCTGGCCAACAGCAAGAAGGCGCTGGTGCCGCGCCTGATCAAGTCCGTGGGCGGCAAGGAGCAGCCCAGCGGCGCGGAAGTGCCCGACCTGCCGTTCTCGCAGGAGCACCTGAACTATGTGCGCGGCGGCATGGCGGCCGTGGCCAACGACGTGCGCGGCACGGCCTACAAGCAGAGCCAGCTGGGCCTGGGCGACGTGCAGATGGCCGGCAAGACCGGCACCGCCCAGGTGCGCAGCTATGACGGCGTCGCCAACCGCAAGGGCGCCGGCACCATCTGGCGGCTAAAGGACCACAACCTGTTCGTGGCCTTCGCGCCCTACGACGACCCGCGCTACGCCGTGGCGGTCATCGTCGAGCACGGCGGCATGGGCGGCGCCACGGCTGGCGCCCCGCGCGCCCGCGAGGTGATGCGCGTGGCCCTGCTGAAGGATCCGGAGATCCGCGCCCGCATCGAACGCCCCGCGCCCCTGCCCGAGGCCGCGCCCGAGGACGTGATGGAGGGCGTCGCGCCGGAGGATCCGATCGAGACGCCGACGCCGCAGCCGGACGTCGCGCCGACCCCCACGCCCGCCACGCCTCAAGGAGGCCCGAGATGACCCTGAGCGGCGGCCTGACCCGTCCGGGCGAACGCGATCGCCCGATCATCAAGTTCATGGAGATCGACTGGACCTTCTGCCTGGTCCTGGCCCTGATCGCGGGGACGGGCGCGCTGATGCTGTTCTCGATCGCCGGGGCCTCCTGGGAGCCCTGGGCCGACAAGCACCTGCTGCGCTTCGGCGTCTATTTCATCATCATGATCATCCTGGCCCTGTGCGACCTGCGCTGGTGGTTCAACGCGGCCTATCCGGTCTATGTGGTCGGGGTGCTGCTGCTGGTCGCCGTCGACTTGGTCGGGGACATCTCGCTGGGCGCCCAGCGCTGGCTGCAGGTGGGGCCGCTGCGCTTCCAGCCGTCCGAGGTGATGAAGATCGGCCTCGTGCTGGCGCTGGCCCGCTTCTATCACGGGCTTTCGGCAGACCGGGCCCGGATGTCGTGGTGGCTCCTGATCCCGGCGGCGATGATCGGCGTGCCGTTCCTGCTGGTGGCCAAGCAGCCCGACCTGGGCACCGCCATCCTGCTGGGGGCGACGGGCGCGGCGATCATGGTCCTGGCCGGCCTGTCCTGGCGGATCATCGCGGCCATGGCCGGCGCGGCGGCCCTGGCCATTCCGCCCTTCATCATGTTCGGGCTGCACGACTACCAGCGCAACCGGATCCTGACCTTCCTGAACCCCGAGCAGGACCCGTCCGGCGACGGCTATCACATCCTGCAGTCCAAGATCGCCCTTGGCTCGGGCGGCCTGCTGGGCAAGGGCTTCGGCCTGGGCTCGCAGAGCCAGCTGAACTTCCTGCCCGAGAAGCAGACCGACTTCATCTTCGCCACCCTGGCCGAGGAGTTCGGCTTCATCGGCTGCTTCGGCGTGCTGTTCCTGTACGGCGCGGTGATCTTCATGGCCCTGCGTATCGCCTCGATCAGCCACAGCCACTTCGGACGCTTGGCGGCGGCCGGGGTGACGGCGACCTTTTCGCTGTACGTGCTGATCAACGGGGCCATGGTCATGGGCTTGGCCCCCGTGGTGGGCGTGCCCATGCCGATGCTGTCGTACGGCGGCACCGTCATGCTGACGGTCATGGTCGGCTTCGGCCTGGTGCAGTCCGTGCGCGTGCACCGCTACACCGAGGTGACCAGCGGCAAGGGCTCGCTGGTCTGATGACCGCCGAGGACGAGGACGGGGCCGAGCTGCTGCCGGTCCTCGTCACGCCGCGCCTTCGCCTCCGCTGTTTCCGGCCCGAGGATGCTCCGGCCCTGTCCGCCAACCTGACGCCGCCGGTGATCCGCTGGCTGACCTCGTGGCCGGATCCCGTCACGGTCGAGGTCGCCGCCCGCCGCATCGCCGAGGCGCGCGAGGGCGCTCGTCAGGGCTGGCACGTGGGCTACGCGATCGAGCGCCTGTCGGACGGTCGGCTGATCGGCGGCTTCGGCGGCGGCGCGCCCGACGGCGGGGTCGAGATCGGCTATCATCTGGCCGAGCACGCCCAGGGCCAGGGCTACATGCTGGAGGCGGCCCGGGCGGGGCTGGCGGCGATGTGGGATCTTCTGCCGACGCCAACGATCGTGGCCCAGGCGCATCCGGACAACGCCGGCTCGCGGGCGATCCTGACCCGGCTGGGCATGCGCATGACGGGCGAGGGGCCGGCCTATGCGCCGGCGCGCGGGATTTGGGAGCCCGGCTGCTTCTACGAGATCGCCCGGCCCTGAGCCGACCCTAGCGGAGCAGCGCCGCCTCGGTCGCCCGCACCAGGCCGTCGATGACGCCCGGCTCGGTCGAGGCATGGCCGGCGTCCCAGACGATGTCGAACCGCGCCTCGGGCCAGGCCTTGTGCAGCCGCCAGGCGCTGTCCAGCGGCGTGACCACGTCGAAGCGGCCCTGGACGATCCAGCCGGGGATGTGGCGGATCCTGTCGATGTTCTTCAGGATCCAGTCGTCGTGATCGAAGAAGCCCTTGTTGGTGAAGAAGTGGCACTCGATCCGCGCGAAGGCGATCGCGAAGTCCTCTTCATTGAATTTCGGGGGGCGGGCCTCCGGCCCTCGCAGCGAGATGGTGTCGCCTTCCCACTGGCTCCAGGCCGAGGCGGCTTCCAGCTGCACGCGGCGGTCGGGAGACACCAGCCGGCGGTGATAGGCGGCCATCAGGTCGCCGCGCTCGTCCTCGGGGATCGGGGCCAGGAACCGCTCCCAGGCGTCCGGAAACAGCATCGAGGCGCCTTCCTGGTAGAACCAGCGCAGCTCGCGCTCGGTCAGCAGGAAGATGCCGCGCAGGACCAGGCCGTCGACCCGGTCGGGGTGGGCGATGGCGTAGGCCAGGGCCAGGGTCGATCCCCACGAGCCACCGAACACGGTCCACTTCTCGACGCCCAGGTGCTCGCGCAGGCGCTCGATGTCCTCGATCAGACTCCAGGTGGTGTTGTCGTCCAGGCTGGCGTTCGGCCGCGAGCGGCCGCAGCCGCGCTGGTCGAACAGGGTCATGCGCCACTTGGCCGGGTCGAAGAACCGCCGCATGGTCGGATTGACCGCGCCGCCCGGACCGCCGTGCAAGATCACGCAGGGCTTGCCGCGCGGGTTGCCGCATTCCTCGTAATAGATCTCGTGCGGACCGCCGGTCCGCATCCAGCCGAACGAGAACGGCTCGACCTCGCGAAAGAGGCCGCGACGACCGACGGAACTCATGGCGGCGGCGGAAGCGTTACGATCCATGACGCGAACCCTAACTTGGTTTGCATTGGCCTGTGAACGGCGGATCGAGCCGGCTTCATGCTTTCGTCTGGTTCTGTATGTTGGCGATCATGACTCAGTCGCTTCCGCCCGAAGACTATTCCGACGACGAACTGCTCGCGATGCTCAATCCCGTGCAACTGGCCGAGCTGGACCGCCAGATCGGCGAGATGTTCGGGGCCGAGGGCGTTGACCGGGTCGAGGCCCTGATCGCTATGGCCAATGTCTACAGCCTGCGCGCCGCCGAGCGTGACGAGGTCTCGGCGCTGGCCATGCTGCAGCTGGCGGCCGCCATGCGCCGTCGCGCCGACGCGATGCTGGCCTCGCGGAATTAGAGCGGGAACTTCCGGTCCAGCCACCCCAGGATGGCCGCGTTGACCTCGGCGGGCTTCTCCTGCTGAGTCCAGTGGCCGCTGCCCTCGATCAGCACCTTCTCCAGATCCTCGATCTGCTCGCCCATGCGGTCGGCCATGGCCGGCGGCAGGACGACGTCCAGTTCGGCCATGATCATCAGGCAGGGGACGCCGTCGATCCGCCGGGGCAGGCTCTCGGCCTTCTCCCAGTTGCGGGTGAAGTTGCGGTACCAGTTGATGCCGCCGGTGAAGCCCGTGCGCCGGAAGGCCTGGACGAAGACGTCCAGCTCCTCGGGCGACAGGAACTGGTGCTGGTCGGTCGCTGGATTGTAGCTGGCCAGGGCGTCCTGCAAGGCCAGGTTCCGGCGTTCGGCCGGCCGGGCCTCGAACTCGGCCAGCGCGCCCTTGGGCAGGCGCATGAAGAAGCGGAGGGTCTTCTCGGCGTCCGCGCCCAGCTGGGCGTCGGCGACGCCGGGCTTCTGGAAGTGGACGATGTACATGTCCTCGCCATAGGCGTTGCGGAACATCTCGATCGGGTCCAGCGGCAGGCGCGGCGTGAAGGGGGTGTTGAGGCCGATGACCCCGGCCACGCGGTCCGGATGCAGCAGCGGCATGGCCCAGACGACGATGCCGCCCCAGTCGTGGCCGACGAAGATCGCCTTCTCGACGCCGAGATGGTCCAGCAGGCCGACGAGGTCGCCGGTCAGGTGGTCCATGTCGTAGGTCTCGACCGCCTCCGGACCGGGGGTGAGGCCATAGCCCCGCTGGTCGGGCGCGATCACCCAGCGGCCGGCGGCGGCCAGGGCGGCGATCTGGTGACGCCAGGAAAAGGCCAGCTCGGGGAAGCCGTGGCAGAAGACGATGGGGACGCCCTGGCGCGGACCGGCCTCGTAATAGGCCAGGCGGATCCCGTTGACGTCCGCGAACTTGGGAGCCGGCAGGGGCGGGGCCTTGGGATGCTCAACCGTCATGACCGTTCGTCCTCCCGCCGTTTATATGATTGGCGATAACCTGAAGGTCGCCCGCCATGCGGGCAAGCATCATTTGAGGTTTCCGTAGGGTCGAACGGGCGTAAAAGGCGCCATGACCGACGCCGCCCCGCCGCCCGCCGCCGTTCCATGGCGTCTTGTTCTGCTCCTGGGCGCGCTGACGGCCTTCGCGCCGATGTCGATCGACATGTATCTGTCCAGCCTGCCGTCGATCGGCCGGACCCTGCACGCGGGGCCCGACCAGACCCAGGCGACCCTGGCTGCGTTCTTCGCCGGCATGGCCATCGGCCAGTTCGTCTATGGCCCGGCCTCGGACCGGTTCGGCCGCCGCCTGCCGCTGCTGATCGGGATCGGCGTCTTCGTCGCCGCCTCGGTGGTCTGCGCCCTGGCCCCGAACATCGAGACCCTGATCGCCGCGCGCTTCGTCCAGGCCCTGGGCGGTTGCGCCGGGCCGGTGATCGCCCGCGCCGTGGTCCGCGATCGCTTCAGCCACGCCGACACCGCCCGGGTGCTGTCGCTGATGACCCTCATCATGGGCCTGGCCCCCGTGCTGGCCCCGCAGCTGGGCGGCGTGGTGCAGTTCTTCGCCGGCTGGCGCGGCGTGTTCTGGAGCCTGGTGATCTTCGGCGCGCTGATCGGCCTGTGGGTCATCGCGAGCCTGGCGGAATCCCGCTCGGCCGAGACCGAGGCCCACGCCCGGAGCGAGAACCCGTTGAGGGCCTATGTCGCCCTGTTCGGCATGCGCCGGCTGATGGGCTACGCCCTGGCCGGGGCTCTGAACGGCGCGGTGCTGTTCACCTACATCTCGGGCGCGCCGGACCTCGTCATGGGGACCTATGGCCACACGCCGCTGGTCTTCAACATCATCTTCGCCTTCAACGCGGTCGGCATCATCGGGGCCAGCCAGGTCAATCGCTGGCTGCTGCGCCGCTCGACGCCGGATCAGGTGCTGAGCAAGGCCAGCATCGCCTCGATCGTCGCGGCCTTCCTGCTGACCGTGGCGGCCTGGACCGGCTGGGGCGGCCAGTGGACGGTGATGCCGCTGCTGTTCGCGGCCCTGTCGATCTATGGCCTGATGGGCGGCAACACCATGGCGGGCGCGCTCAGCGTCGACCCGCGCCGGGCCGGCTCGATCTCGGCGCTGATGGGTTCGGCCTCGTTCGGGGCGGGGGCGCTGGCCTCATGGGCCGGCGGCCTGCTGCACGACGGCACGCCCAGGCCGGTGGCGGGCGTGATGTTCGCCTGCCTGGTCGGTTCGGCCCTGGCCATCTTCTTCCTGGCCCTGCCGGGCGCGAAGAAGGTCTCCGCCTAGAGGGCTGGAGCCTGATCGTTCCAGCTGAAGCCGCGCCAGGCCAGCACGGCCCAGCCGATCATGAACGACAGCCCGCCGATCGGCGTGATCGCCCCCAGGATGCGCGGCGCGCCCAGGGCCATGGCGTAGAGCGAGCCGGAGAAGACCAGGGTCCCGAACAGGAAGAGGCCGGCGGCCAGTCCCATGCCCTTGATCCCGACCCGGTGCAGCGCGACCGCGCCGATCACGGCCAGGGCGTGGACCATCTGGTAGTGCGAACCCTTGGTCAGCCACTCGACGGGCTTGGGCTCGGTGACGCCGTGCGCGGCGAAGGCGCCGAAACCCACGGCCAGCAGGCCGCTGATCGCCGCCAGGCCGGTCCAGATGCGGGGAGTCCACGCCTTCATCCGCTTTACGTCCCGTCACCGTTGCAATCGCGAGTCATGACCCTAACGTCGGCGGTCTGGACGTAAAGCGACGCCGCCTCCTTACGCATCAGAGCGCCGCGAGTTCAGGGGAGGACGGCATGGCGCTCACCTGGGGCGACGACTACCCGATCCATCAGACGCCCGAGCCCGTGGCCTACGCCGGGACGGATCGGAACTTCTACGACCGCTATTTCTTCAACGGCTACGCGCCGCAAGGCGACGGGAACGACCTGTTCTTCGCCGCCGCCTTCGGGGTCTATCCGCACCTCAACATCGCCGACGCGGCCTTCTGCGTGATGAAGGACGGCCGCCAAGTGAACCTCCACGCCAGCCGCTGGCTGCGCCTGGAGCGGATGGACCTGACGGTGGGGCCGATCGCCATCGAGGTCGTTCAACCCCTGCAGCGCCTGAAGCTGACGGTGGCTGCGCCCGAGCAGGGTATCGCCGCCGAGATCGTCTTCGAAGGGCGGTCCTTCCCGATCGAGGAGCCGCGCTTCGTCCGCCGCAACGGCCCGCGCACCTTGCTCGACTACACCCGCCTGACCCAGAACGGCCGCTATGCCGGCTGGATCGAGGTCGACGGCGTGCGCACTTCGGTCGACGGCTTCGTCGGCACCCGCGACCGCTCGTGGGGCGTGCGGCCGGTGGGGGCGCGCGACCCGCAGGAACTGGCCCCGCCGGCCCTGCCGCAGTTCTTCTGGCTGTGGGCGCCATGCAATTTCGAGGACGGCAGCCTCTTCTTCCACACCAATGACGACGAGCTGGGTCGGGCCTGGAACCGCCGCGCCGTCTGGCTGGCGGACGGCGAGCGCGAGGACGACTTCGGCGGCTTCGCCGAGGCCGCCTGCGCCATCGCGTGGAAGAGCGGGACCCGGCACGCGTCCGGGGCGACCCTCGACCTCGGCGCCGATGGTTCGGTGACCATCGCGCCGAAGACCGAGTTCTTCATGCTGGGCCTGGGCTACAACCATCCGGTCTGGGGGCACGGCCTGAACCACGGCGAACTGAAGGTCGAGCGCGAGGACTTCGCCGCCGCCGACCTCGACCGCAAGATGCCGCACCTGCTGCACGTCCAGGCGCTCAGCGACGTGACCTGGGTCGACGGCAAGGGCCGCGCGCGGAAGGGCAGGGGCGTCTTCGAACAGCTGGCCATCGGCCCGCACGCGCCGTCCGGCTTTACCTCGATCCTGGACATGGCGCCATGAGCGGCCCCCTCACGATGAGCTTGGCTGAACGCCTGGAGGCGTATCTCACGCGGATCTGGCAACAGCCGGTGACGGTCGCCGACCTGTCGCGCATCCCCGGCGGGGCCAGCCGCGAGACCTATCGCTTCGTCGCGAAGGTGGACGGCGAAGCCAGGCCCCTGATCCTGCGCCGCGACCCGCCCGGCAGCCTGATCGAGACCGACCGCAGCCTGGAATACCTGGCCCTGGAGAGCTTCCATCCCCTGGTCCCCGCGCCACGTCCGGTGGCCATGGACGCCGAGGGCGCGGAGCTGGAGCGGCCGTTCTTCATCATGGAGCGGATCGAGGGCGGGGCGGTGGCCTCGCCGTTCACGGTCATGCCCTATGGCGACCACGCCCGAACGATCGGAGAGGCGTTCTTCGACATCCTGGGGCGGATCGCCGGCGCCGACCCCGCCGGCCTGCCGCTGGCCAGGGCCGCCGAGACGCCGGCGCCGGAAGATTGCTGGCGGATCGCGGTGGACCACTGGGCCGGCGTCATCGAGGCCGACGAGCTGCATCCCCAGCCGATCGTCCGCGCCGCCATCCGGGCCCTGCGCCGCAAGCCGCCGCCGCCGCCCCGCGCGGTGCGGGTGGTCCACGGCGACTATCGCGGCGGCAATTTCCTGCACGGGCCCGACGGCGCGATCCTGGCGGTTCTGGACTGGGAGATGGTCCACCTGGGCGATCCGCTGGAGGACCTGGCCTGGGCCATCGACCCGCTGTGGAATCCCTTCGACGCGACCACCGTCGCCGCCATGATCCCGCGCGACGAGGCCCTGGCGATCTGGTCGCGGGCCAGCGGCCTGGCGGTCGACGAGGCGGCTCTGGCCTGGTGGTCGCTGTTCGCCGCCGTGAAGGGCCAGGCGATCTGGACCTCGGCGGCCAAGGAGTATCGCGACGGCGGCTTCAAGGAGCCGATCCTGGCGGTCTCGGGCTGGTACACGGCCCGGCGGCACGACGAGATCCTGGCCGCCGCCCTGATGCGCCTGGAGGGCCTATCATGACGCCCAGCCTTCCCGACATCCTGGTCGGCAACTTCATGTGCATGGCCGATCCCGGACCGCCCGAGCAGCAGGGCGAGTTCATGGCCGGCAAGGTCGGCTTGGTGGCGCTGCTGTCGCTGCTGGCGGCCCAGGAGGCCGAGCGCGGCGTGGCGGCGCGGGTCGAGGAGAACGCCCTGATCCGGGCGATGCTGGACGAAGCCGCGGCCGACCATGGGCTGGATGTCGCCGGTCTCCCCGCGACGGACGCGCTGACCATCTCGGCGCTGGACGGGGGCAACGCCGTCCTGCGCAAGGCCCTGATCGGCCTGCACGAGGCGGTCGAGGCGAGGGACGACACCGCGCGTCACCACGCGATCTTGCGACTGTACGTGAAGATGGCGGAGCTGCGCCGGCTGGATTTGCCGCCCCTGCCGGCGCGCTGAGCGCGCCGGTCGGTGCTGGAAGACGGCGCGCTAGGCGCGCCGGTCGGTGCTTGAAGACGGCGCGCTAGGCGCGCCGGTCGGCTACTTGTGCTTGTTGTGCTGGGCCAGTTCGTCGGGGCTGATGTCCAGCGGGGCCGGGGCGGCGGCGTTGTAGGCGGCGGTCTTGTGCAGGTCCATGACCACGCTGCGGTGACCTTCCCAGATCATGTGCAGGGCGACGTACAGCACGATCGCCAGGCCGACGAAGCCGATCCAGCGGTGCTTGTGCAGCAGGTTGGCGATGGCGCTGGCGGCCAGGCCCATCAGGATGATCGACAGCAGCAGGCCGAAGATCAGGATCCCCGGGTGTTCGCGCGCGGCGCCGGCGACGGCCAGCACGTTGTCCAGCGACATCGAGACGTCGGCGATCAGCACCTGGATGAAGGCCTGTTTGAACGACTTGGGCTGGCGGACGGTCGTCGGCTCGGTGTTGGGATCGCCGTCGACGCAGGCCACGGCGTCGGCCTCGGCGGCCTGCTCGCGCAGCTCGCGCCACATCTTCCAGCACACCCACAGCAGCAGGAAGCCGCCAGCCAGCAGCAGGCCGATGACGCCCAGCAGCCAGGTGGTGATCAGCGCGAAGCTGATGCGCAGCACGACCGCCGCGCCCAGGCCGTACAGGATGACCTTCTTGCGGTCCTTGGCCGGCAGGCCGCCGGCGGCCAGGCCCACGGCGACGGCGTTGTCGCCGGCCAGGACCAGGTCGATCATCAGGACTTGCAGCAGAGCCGTCAGCGGACCTTGCAGGCCGGCGAGGTTGGCGGTCAGGGCTTCGAACATGGGTCCTCAATGCGGTGACGCGCGCGGCGATGCAAGGCGCAATAGGCGCGGGCGGGGCGCAAAATCAAGAACGCTTCGCAACCCCGCTCGCGACGAAATCAGAACGCCGGGAGAAGCTTCACGACCCCGGAACGTCTCGCGTGCGGACCCGCGCGGCCTCGTAGAGCGCGACCGCGGCCGCGGCCGAGACGTTCAGGCTCTCGAAGCCGCCCGGCATCGGGATCTTGCCCAGGGCGTCGCAGTGCTCGGCGACCAGCCGGCGGACGCCTTCGCCCTCCGAGCCCAGCACCAGCACGGTGGGCTGGTGGTCGAGGACCTCCTCGAGGCTCTCTTCGGCCTCGCCGGCCAGGGCCACGGCCCGCCAGCCCAGTTCGGCCAGTTCCTCCAGCGCGCGGGACAGATTGACCACGCGCGCGTGCGCGACCTTGTCGACCGCGCCGACGGCGGTCTTGGCCAGGACGCCCGACAGCACCGGCGCATGGCGATCCTGCAGGATCACCCCCTTGGCCCCGAACGCGGCGGCCGAGCGGAAGATGGCGCCGATGTTCTGCGGGTCGGTGATCTGGTCCAGCATCACCAGCAGGCCTTCGGCCGGCGTCCCCATCTCGGCGATCGACAGCGCCTCGGGTTCGTCGATCTTCAGGGCCAGGCCCTGGTGCACGGCGCCCTGCGGCAGCTGCTTGGCGATCTCCTGGCCTTCGATCACCTGGAGACAGGCCAGTTTCTGAAGATTGGGGCTGAGTCGCTTGGCCCGGTCCGGAGTCGCTAGGAGGCGCTTCGGGGCCGGCCGAAGCGGGTTGGAAAGGGCCGCCTCTACGGCGTGAATCCCCCAGATCCAGTCCTTGGCGTCGCCTTGGCCGCGAGAAAAGTCGTTCTGTTTCCGTGGCTTGGAACGAAAATCGCGTCCTTGTGCAGAAGGGCGTTTCCGGTCGTTGCGTTCGGAATGAGAGGACACTATAAGACGCGCTCCGATTTGGGGCCCCAAGGGTTTCTCGGGCCGGCCGGCGCTGCTCTTAGCACTGTCCGTCACCGGCCAAAGAAGCTTTTGTTCCACTTCGAAGTTCAACGGCTTGCCGTTGGTCGTCGAAACGGATAAAGGCCGCCGGCTTCGGAACTCCGTCGCGTGCTTGGGGGAATGTCCCGAGTGGCAAAGGGGGGGGACTGTAAATCCCCTGGCGTAAGCCTTCGTAGGTTCGAGTCCTACTTCCCCCACCATGCACGCGACGAGTTCGGAAGGCAGGCGCTGTCTGAGGCAAGGGGGCGTCCCAGAGCCAGAGACCGGGAGCCGACGCGACCCCGCAAGCTTGGCGGGTATAGCACAATGGTAGTGCAGCAGCCTTCCAAGCTGAGGATGCGGGTTCGATTCCCGCTACCCGCTCCAGCTCCCCGAGAATTACTTCCCAACAACCAGCCGCCGGCGCGAAGGTAGAGACGATGGCCAAGGAAAAGTTCGAACGTACTAAGCCGCACTGCAACATCGGCACCATCGGTCACGTTGACCATGGCAAGACGACGCTGACGGCCGCGATCACGATCACGCTGGCGAAGTCGGGCGGCGCGACCGCCAAGAACTACGCTGACATCGACGCCGCGCCGGAAGAAAAGGCCCGCGGCATCACGATCAACACGGCTCACGTCGAGTACGAGACGGCCAACCGTCACTACGCGCACGTCGACTGCCCCGGCCACGCCGACTACGTGAAGAACATGATCACGGGCGCCGCCCAGATGGACGGCGCGATCCTGGTCGTGTCGGCCGCCGACGGCCCGATGCCGCAGACCCGCGAGCACATCCTGCTGGCCCGTCAGGTCGGCGTGCCGGCCCTGGTCGTGTTCATGAACAAGGTCGACATGGTCGACGACGAAGAGCTGCTCGAGCTCGTCGAAATGGAAGTGCGCGAGCTGCTCAGCTCGTACCAGTTCCCGGGCGACGATATCCCGATCACCAAGGGTTCGGCCCTGGCCGCCGTCGAAGGTCGTGACGCCGCTATCGGCGAAGACAAGATCCTGGAGCTGATGGCTTCGGTCGACGCCTACATCCCGCAGCCGGAACGTCCGGTCGACCTGCCGTTCCTGATGCCGGTCGAAGACGTGTTCTCGATCTCGGGCCGCGGCACCGTGGTCACCGGTCGCGTCGAGCGCGGCATCGTGAAGGTCGGCGAAGAAGTCGAAATCGTCGGCATCCGTCCGGTCCAGAAGACGACCTGCACGGGCGTCGAAATGTTCCGCAAGCTGCTGGACCAAGGTCAAGCCGGCGACAACGTGGGCGTGCTGCTGCGCGGCACCAAGCGTGAAGACGTCGAGCGCGGCCAAGTGCTGTGCAAGCCGGGTTCGATCACGCCGCACACCAAGTTCGTGGCCGAAGCCTACATCCTGACCAAGGAAGAAGGCGGCCGTCACACCCCGTTCTTCACCAACTACCGTCCGCAGTTCTACTTCCGCACCACGGACGTCACCGGCATCATCAAGCTGCGCGAAGGCGTGGAAATGATCATGCCGGGCGACAACGCCGAGCTGGACGTCGAGCTGATCACCCCGATCGCCATGGAAGAGAAGCTGCGCTTCGCCATCCGTGAAGGCGGCCGCACCGTCGGCGCCGGCGTCGTCGCCAAGATCGTCGAGTAATCGACCTTCTTCAGCACACGCTGAACTGATCTAAGCGAAGGCCCCGGAGAGCAATCTCCGGGGCCTTTTGCTAAGGCGGTTGGGCCGACTTAAGGTTGTAAAGTCCGTGTCGGCGTGCTGCTATCACGCTCCGGCGGTTGCGCTGGCGGGGGAAGCTTGGGGCGCGCGCGTGTTCGGTGAAGAGAGTTTGGGAGGGCGGTTCGAGATCGCCGCTCCTGCAGCGTGGGTGCTTGCCCCGCCATTCGTTCGTAACCTGGAGCCGCCGGCCGACAGCATCGACGGCGGCCGACGTTTCTGGCTTTCGGACACCCAGATAGACCTGCGTGGCGGCGGCCAGGCCTGGTTCTCGCGCGTGGTGTCCGAGGTGGTCACCGCCGACGGCCTGCAGCCGATCGGCCAGATCAGCGTCGACTTCGATCCCTCGTACGAGCGGCTGGTGCTGCACCATGTCCGGATCATCCGCGGCGACGAGACGCGTGAGATCGAGCTGCGCCCGTTGGTGAACGTCTTACGGCGCGAACGCGATCTCGAGCGCGCCATGTACGACGGCCGCTACACTGCCCACTTGGTCGTCCCGGATGTCCGGGTCGGCGACATCGTCGACTACGCCTATACGCTGCATGGCGCCCATCCCAGCTTCCAAGGCCTGTTCAACGCCGAGTTCGGCTTGCAGTGGTCCTGCTGGATCGCCCTGACCCGCGTCCGCCTGCTGGCCGATGCGGCGCGCGTGCTCGACACACGGACCTGGAATGACGCTCCCGCCGCCGAAACGCGCACGCTTGAGGACGGCGCCGTGGAAAGGCTCTGGAGCGCCCTGAACCAGGTGGGCGCGCAATCGGAGCGGGACGTGCCGGGTTGGGTGCGTGACCGCAAGGCGCTGCGCGTCGCCGACCGCGCGACCTGGAGTCAAATCGCCGACTTGTACGCCTCGGGATACGAGACGTCCCAGCCGCTGCCGGAGGATCTTGAAGCGCGAGCCGCCGAGATCGAGGCGGAGGCGAGCGATCCGGCGGTCCGCGTCGTGACGGCTCTGCGGCTGATCCAGCACGGCCTGCGCTATCACTCCATCAGCCTGGGCGACGGCGGGTTCGTGCCCCGTAGCCTGGACCGCATCTGGACGGTGCGGGCAGGGGACTGCAAGGATTCCAGCCGGCTGCTGGTCGCGCTGTTGCGCCGTCTGGGCATCGAGGCCGATCCGGCTCTGGTCCATACTTGGTTGGGCCAGAGCCTCGAGGCCGATCCCCCTGCCGCCAACGCCTTCAACCACTGCATCGTCCGGGTGCGCGTCGCCGGCCAGATCTATTGGCTGGACCCGACCCGCTATCCGCAGGGCGGCGCGCTGGAGAAGGTATCCCAGGCGCGCTATGGCTGGGCCTTGCCCCTGGTCGATGGCGCCGTGCTCGAGGCGATGGGGCGCGACACCCCGACGCCCATATATGAAGCCAAGGAACGCTTCGAGCTGGATCCGGCGCCCGAGGGGCGTGGCCGGCTGACCGTCAACACCTATTACAGAGGCTGGCGTGCTGACGACATCCGCCGTCGCCTGGCTTCCGAGGGGCCCGACACGGTGGCGCGCAGCTACCGGGAATACTACGAGCGGGTCTACGGCGCGGCGATGGAGCAGTCGCCGATGACGGTCGAGGACGATCTCGAAGCCAATGTCATCCGCATCGGCGAAAGCTATGAGCTCGCCAAGCCCTGGGAAAAGCTGGACGAGACACGCGGTCGCTTTCAGCCGCTGGACGACATCTTCGCGCCGCATCTGACGACCCAGAGGTCAGCGCAGCGCCGTCATCCGATCGATCTGGGAACGCCCAGGAGTATTTCGGTCGAGACGCTGATCAAGATGCCGAAGGCCATCACGATCACGGGGTGGGACGACGAACATGAGGCGCCGGGCATGCGGGCTTCGTCGCGGTTCGAGGCCGCCGACCAGACAGGCACGTTGTTCCGGCTATCGCGCGGGCTGACGATCTCCCGGACCGAAATCTCGCCCGAGGATGCGGAGGCGTACTTCAGTCTGCGCGAGGGCGCGCTGAATGGATCTGTTGTCATCACGGACAGTAAGGACGCGCCGAAGCCCAAGTCCGAGGGCTTCATGCTCGGTGACTTCCACTTCGACTACCGCACGATCTGGGTCATCGTCTGGCTGGTGCTCATGTTGCTGGGCGCGATCGCCCGATCACGCTAGCCCTTCGCCCGCAAAAGATGGAAGGAGAGGGGCATGGCGATGATCACCGACCCCGACGACTTCTTCACCAAGGGCTGCGGCCGGTGCGACCGTTCGCGACGCCGGATTGCTCGACCCGGCCGTGGATCGAGGGCTTGAACGCCCTGCGCCGGATCTGCGTGGACATGGGGCTGGAGGAGACGGTGAAGTGGGCGCACCCTTGCTACATGCACGCCGGGCGCAACATCGCGCTGTTCGGGGCGTTCCGGGGGCGACTTCCGGCTGACGTTCCTGAACGCCGGGCTGCTGGTCGATAACGAGGGCGTGCTGGAGCCGCAGGGGCCCAACAGCCAGACGCCGGGCATGATCCGCTTCACCGCCAATGACCGGGTCGCCGAGCTGGAGCCGGTGATCCGGGCCTATCTGCGCCAGCTGATGGACCACGCCGAGGCCGGGACCAAGCCGCCGAAGACCGAGCGCGAGATCGATACGCCCGACGAGCTGACCGAGGCGCTGGACGCCGATCCGGAGCTGGCCGAGGCCTTCCACGCCCTGACGCCGGGCCGGCAGAAGAGCTACCTGTTCGCGCTGAACCAGGCCAAGCAGCCGGCCACCCGCTTCGCGCGGATCGAAAAGTTCCGCGACAAGATCATCGCCGGAAAGGGCGCGCTGGAGCGGTAGTTCAGCCCACGAATCTCGGGATCGGCCCGACCTGCGGCGTCTGGTCGGGCAGCTCGACGAACTCCTCGTCGACGAAGCACCAGCCCCAGCCCTCGGGCGGGTCATAGCCCTCGATGATCGGGTGCTTGGTCGCGCGGAAGTGGGCGGTGGCGTGCTTGCTGGGGCTGTCGTCGCAGCAGCCGACGTGGCCGCAGGTCCGGCACAGGCGAAGGTGGACCCACCAGCCGCCGGACTTCAGACATTCCTCGCAACCCTTGGAGCCGGGCGTGACCGGGCGGATGGCGTCGCCGTGCGTGCAGGTCATCGGGGTCTCCTCAGGCCTCGGCCAGATAGGCGTGGATGGCGGCGACCGCCTGGGCGCCTTCGCCGACGGCGGCGGCCACGCGCTTGACCGAACCGGCCCGGACGTCGCCGATCGCGAACACGCCCTTGCGGCTGGTCTGCAGCAGCGGATGGCCGGGGGCCAGGTCGGTTCCGGTGCGGACGAAGCCGTGGTTGTCCAGCTCGACATGGCAGTGGGTCAGCCAGGCGGTGTTGGGCGCGGCGCCGATGAACAGGAAGAGGTGGCTGATCGCCTGGGTCGTCTCGACGCCGTTCGGGCCGCGCCAGCGGACGGCCGACAGCTGGCCGCCCTTGCCCTCGTGGTCCTGGCCCTCCAGGTCAACGATCTGGCTCCTCACCACGACCTCGATATTGGGCGTGCTTTCGATGCGGTCGATCAGGTAGCGCGACATGGTCGCCGCCAGGCTGGGACCGCGGACGATCATCCAGACCTTCTTGACCTGGCTGGCCAGGTACACCGCCGCCTGGCCGGCCGAGTTGCCGGCCCCCACGAGGGCGACCTCCTGGCCGGCGCACAGCTTGGCCTCCAGCGGCGAGGCCCAGTAATGGACGCAGGCGCCTTCGAAGCGGTCCAGGTTCTCAACCTCCAGCCGGCGGTAGCGGGCCCCGCTGGCGATGACCACGGTTCGGGCCTGGGCGGTCTCGCCGCTGACCAGGCTGAGGCGGTAGCGATGCTTGCCGTCGTCCTCGCAGACCAGGGAGGCGACCTCGTCGGGGATGGCCAGCTCGGCCCCGAACTTCTGGGCCTGGCCATAGGCGCGGCCCATCAGGGCCATGCCGGTGATGCCGGTGGGGAAGCCCAGATAGTTCTCGATCCGCGCCGAGGCGCCGGCCTGGCCGCCGAAGGCGCGGGTGTCCAGCACCAGCACCGACAGGCCCTCGGACGCGGCGTAGACGGCGGTGGCCAGGCCGGCCGGGCCCGCGCCGACGACGGCGACGTCGTAGATCCGGTCGGAATCGATCGGGCCGACCAAGCCGATGCAGCGGCCCAGCTGATGGTTGGTCGGCTGGCGCAGGATCTCGCCGTTCGGGCACAGCACGATCGGCAACTCGCTGTCGTCGACCGCGAATCGCTGGATCAGCACCTTGGCGCAGTCGACCTGGTCGGGATCCAGCTGTTGGAAGGGGTGGCCGTTGCGGGCCAGGAAGCCCGACAGACGGATGACCTCGGCGTCGGATTCGCGGCCGAGGATGATCGGGCCGCCGGCGCCGGTCTCGATCAGGCTGACCCGGCGCAGGATCAGGGCGCGCATGATCCGCTCGCCCAGCTCGGCCTCGGCGACCAGCACGGCGCGCAGGCGTTCGGGGGCGATCAGCAGGGCCTCGACGCTGGTGAGGGCGGTGACGTCGACCAATGAGGGGCGGCCAGACAGCTGGGCGATCTCGCCGATGAACTGGCCGGCGGCGTGCTCGACGATCGGCTGGCTCTCGTCGTGGGCGTCGCGGCGGCTGATGGCCACCCGGCCGGCCAGGACCACGAACAGGCCCGGCGAGGGGACGCCGGCGGTGGCCAGGGCCGCGCCGGCCTCGGCGTGGATCACCTGGCCGAACCGGCGCAGGCGGTTGATCTCGGCCGGCTCCAGCCGGGGAAACATCTGAGCGCGTCGGGTGTCGAAGGTCGTGCCTGCCATGGTCTAACATTGCTACGGGATCGCGCGGCGGTCACCCATCGAACGATGACGGTTTTGAACATTCCTGTCGTAACGTCACCGGCTGTACCGCTGGGCGCCTCGGGAGTAGGCTTTCGGCATGTCGCGTTCCCCCTCAGAAAGACGTCCGGCCGTGCAATGGCGCGCCGGACGCGCGCCGGAAGCCCTCGCCCGCGACCTGCCGCGCGAGACCGCCGTGGGCCTGTCGTTCGACGGTCGTCCGCACACGGTGCTGATGGCGACGCCCCGGGACCTGGAGGAGCTGGCCCTGGGCTTCGTGATCACCGAGGCGGTGGCCAGAGCCGCCGACGTCCTCGAGATCACCACGAAGGAAGAAGAGCAGGGGGTCCTGGTCGACGTCCGCCTGGCGCCGGGCGCGGTGACCCGGAAGGCCAGGCCGCGCAATCTGGAAGGCCGGTCCAGCTGTGGGCTGTGCGGCGTGCAGCGCCTCGCCGACGCGGTGCGGCCTCTGCCGGTGCTGGGCGAGGGCGTCCGCGTCCGGCATGCGGCGATCCCGCGCGCCCTGGCGGCGCTGGAGCAGGAGCAGAGCCTGGGCCGCCTGACCCGCGCCACCCACGCCGCCGCCTTCTTCGACGCCGGCGGGACGCTGGTCCTGGTGCGAGAAGATGTCGGCCGCCACAATGCGCTGGACAAGCTGGCCGGGGCGATGGCCCGCGAAGGCGTCGAGGCTGCCACGGGCTTCGTCGTCGTCACCAGCCGCTGCTCGTTCGAGATGGTCGAGAAGGCCGCGCGGATGGGCTGTCCGATCCTGGTCGCGGTCTCGGCCCCGACCGAACTGGCGATCAGCAAGGCCCAGGAGGCCAACCTGACCCTGGTGGCCCTGGCCCGCGCCGACGGCCACGCGGTGTTCGCCGGCGGCGAGCGCCTTGTCGAATCCGAGCTGGAGCCGGCCTGATGTCCGACAAGAAGGTTCCCGGCGTTCGCGCCTACCACCAGCCGGCCGGCGGCTGGGGCGCGCTGAAGGCCGTGGCCGGCGCCCTGGCCGATCAGGAGACGATCGTCGAGGGCGGCAAGACCCTGATGCGGGCCAACCAGCCCGAGGGCTTCGACTGCCCCGGCTGCGCCTGGCCCGATCCCAAACACACCAGCTCGTTCGAGTTCTGCGAGAACGGGGCCAAGGCCGTGGCCTGGGAGGCGACCTCCAAGCGCGCCACGCCCCAGGTCTTTGCCGACCATACGGTCAGCGAGCTGTTGACCTGGACGGACCACAAGATCGAGGACCTGGGCCGGCTGACCGAGCCGATGGCCTACGACCCGGCCGACGATCGCTACAAGCCGATCACCTGGGAGGCGGCCTTCGCCCGCACGGCGGCGGGGCTTAAGGCCCTCAAGGATCCGAACGAGGCCGAGTTCTACGCCTCGGGACGGGCCAGCAACGAGGCGGCCTTCCTGTACCAGCTGATGGCGCGCCGGTTCGGGACCAACAATTTCCCCGACTGCTCGAACATGTGCCACGAGCCGACCAGCGTGGGCCTGCCGGACTCGATCGGCCTGGGCAAGGGTTCGGTGACGCTGGAAGACTTCGACCACGCCGACCTGATCATGTGCTTCGGGCACAACCCGGGCACCAACCATCCGCGGATGATGGCCACCCTGCGCGAGGCCAGCCGGCGCGGGGCGACGATCCTGGCCTTCAATCCGCTGAAGGAGCGGGCCCTGGAGAAGTTCGCCTCGCCGCAGGACCCGGTCGAGATGGCGACCTTGAGCTCGACCCCGATCGCCTCGGCCTATTTCCAGGTCCAGGTCGGCGGCGACGCCCTGCTGGTGCAGGGGATGATGAAGGCGCTGCTGGCGATGGAGGCGCGCGACGGCGGCGTCCTGGATCATGACTTTATCCTGGAGCACACCGCCGGCTTCGAAGCGCTCGCCGCCAGCGTCGAGGCGCTGGACTGGGCGACGATCGAGGCGGGCAGCGGCCTGCCGCGTTCGCGGATCGAGGCGGCGGCGGCGATCTACGCCAAGGCCGAGGCGGCCATCCTCTGCTACGGCATGGGCCTGACCCAGCATCGCGACAGCTCGGGCGCGGTGCAGCAGCTGGTCAACCTGCTGCTGCTGAAGGGCAATATCGGCCGGCCGGGGGCGGGGATCTGCCCGCTGCGCGGCCACTCCAACGTCCAGGGCAACCGCACGGTCGGCATCGCCGAGAAGCCTTCGGCGGCGATGCTGGACTCCATAAGAGACGTGTTCGGCTTCGAACCGCCGCGCGCCCACGGCCACACCGTGGTCGAGGCGATCGCGGCGATGGAGCGCGGGCAGGCCAAGCTGTTCATCGGCCTGGGCGGCAATTTCGCGGTGGCCGCGCCCGATCCGGTGCGGACTTTCGCGGCCATGCGCAAGCTGGACCTGGCCGTCCACGTCGCCACCAAGCCCAACCGCACGCACCTCCTGGTCGGCAAGGAAGCCATCCTGCTGCCGTGCCTGGGGCGGACCGAGATGGACATGCGGGCCGGCGTGCGCCAGTCGGTGACGGTCGAGGACTCGATGTCCATGGTCCACGCCTCGCGCGGGCTGAACCCGCCGGCGTCAGAACACCTGATGTCCGAGCCGGCCATCGTGGCGGGGATCGCCTCGGCGGTATTCGGCGAGGACCCGCTGGTCGACTGGCCGGGCCTGGCCGACGACTACGAGGCCATCCGCGACCTGATCGCCCAGGTCTTCCCCGGCGCGTTCGACGACTACAATGACAGGGTCCGGGTTCCCGGCGGCTTCCGCCTGCCGGTCGGGCCCTCGAACCGGGTATGGAAGACCACGACGGGCAAGGCCAACTTCATCGTCCACGACCCCAAGGGCGGCGACCCGCGCCGGGGCGATCCGGACGTGATGATCCTGACCACCCTGCGCAGCCACGACCAGTACAACACCACGATCTATGGCAACGACGACCGCTATCGCGGGGTGTTCGGGCGGCGCGACGTGATCTTCGCCAATCCCGACGACATGGCGCGCATCGGTCTCTCGCAAGGCGACCTGGTGGACCTGGGCGCGGCGTTCGACGAGACGGGCGAGCGGGTGGTGCGGGCCTTCACGGTGGTGGCGCGGGACATCCCGCCGGGCTGCCTGGCGGCCTACTATCCCGAGACCAATGTCGTGGTGTCGCTGGATGACCATGACCAGCGCTCGGGCACGCCGGCCTACAAGTCAGCTCCGGTGCGGCTTCGCAAACACCAGGCGCCGTGGCCGGAAGGCGCGGCGACGGCGACCGCCGTTCCATGACTTCGGGGTCATGACCTCGAATTAAGTCGAAGAAGTGGCGAACCGCCGTTAGCTTCCCCTCATCGAATTGAACGCATCCGAGGGAGTTACCGATGCGCGCTCTGACCGCCATGGCCGTGCTGGCCGCCGCCGTTTCCGCCGCCTCCTTGACGAGTGGGGCCGTCGCCCAGGCCGCGCCCTCCGTGAAGATCAAGGACGCCGTCGCCCGCGTGGTGGTGATCCCCGAGAACCGCTCGGACGTGAAGGTCGAGTTCCTGACCACCAACGCCAGCCTGCCGCTGGAAGTCCGCAACGAGGGCGACGAGGTGGTCGTCGACGGCGACCTGCGCATGAACAAGATCAACGGCTGCAACAACCGCAATGGCAAGATCTGGGTGAAGGTGCGCGGCGTGGGCGAGGTGTCCTACGACAACTTCCCGCAGATCGCGGTCCGCGTGCCGATGGACGCCAAGGTCAAGGCCGGCGGCGCGGTGTTCGGCGACATCGGTCGCTCCAGCAACGTCGACCTGGCCAACGCCGGCTGCGGCGACTGGACCGTGGCCAACACCAAGGGCGAGCTGAAGGTCGGCCTGGCCGGCTCGGGCGACGTCAAGACCGGCTCGGCCGCCTCGGCCGAGATCAGCCTGGCCGGTTCGGGCGACGTCAGCGCCCAGGCCATCGGCGGCGACCTCGAGGTCAACATCGCCGGGTCGGGTGACGTCACGGTCGCCAGCATCGCCGGCAAGCTGGAAGGCAATATCGCCGGCTCGGGCAACATCACCGTCGCCGGCGGCCGCAGCCGTGCGGTCGAAGTGAACGTGATGGGCTCGGGCGACGTCACCTTCAACGGCGAGGCCGGTTCGGTCGACGTCTCGGTGGCCGGCTCGGGCGACATCCGCATCGCCAAGGTCACCGGCCCGGTCAAGAAGCATGTGGCCGGCTCGGGCGACGTGATCATCGGCCAGTAAGCGCCGCCGCGATCACTCTATATATTAGAGCGAAGGCTCCGGGATCGCTCCCGGGGCCTTCTTCATGTCCGGACCTTGGGTCCTCGACGTCCTTAGCGGACGCCGAAGCCGAACAGGTCGCTAGCCGTGGCCAGGTCGGCGCCGGCGCGGTCGCGGTCCTTCAGGCTGCCGCCGAAGGTGTAGCGGACGCCGACCCGGACGGCGTCCGAGTTCAGCTTGGCCAGGTCCTTCGATTCCGCGTGGGTGTACTTGGCGAAGGTCGACCAGCCGCTGTTCGCGAACTTGTACTCGCCGCCGGCATTCACGTCCCACAGGTCGGCATTGACGTTGGTGTCGATGCGCGACCAGCCGGCGCCGGCGTTCAGGCGGAAGTTATCCGACACGAAGTAGCGGGCTTCGCCGCGGACCGAGTACAGGTCGGCGTCCAGGTCGTTCGACTGGCCGTAGGCGACCAGGCCCGTCAGGGTGACCTTGTCCAGGTACTTCTGGGCTTCGGCGCCGACGGCCCACAGGGTGTCGTTCGACGGACGCGACAGGGCGGTGAAGCCGCCGACGCGAACGGTGTCGCCGATCTTGGTGGTCAGGTGGACGGCGCCCGAGGCGACGGTTTCGTCCGACAGGTCGTTGTCCGAGATCGAAACGTCGCCGTTGGCGGTCACGGTCCAGGCGCCTTGCAGCGGGATGGCGACCGAGCCGTCGAGCACGGCCGAGGTGCCGTCGGCGCCGCCGAGGCGGGTGTTCAGGTCGGTATAGTTCACGGCTGCGCCGACCGAACCGACGTTCTGGGCGAAGGCCGGGGCCGAGACGGCGGCGGCGATCAGGGCGGCGGTGGCGAAGAGCTTGGTATTCATTGGGTCTATCCCCTTACACAACAGTGGCTCCTCCGACTGGCTGGACGGTCGTTGTTGGGGGGAGGGCCGCCCAGTCCGTCGGGGAGGAGCGGCATCTATGGAGGTTCGACCGGGCGCTCAAGGCGAACGGCGGCGCTTGTGGGCCGAATAATGCATTTTTGTGACACTTGCGGAGGCGCGCTTTTCGCCTACGCGCCAGCGTGCGCACGTTCTTGCTTTGCTTGGCCGGAAAGTCGTTAAAAGCGGACCGACGTTATGTTTGCGCGGGCCTTGCGCCCGGCGGGGAGGGCGCCTATTCAGAACCCGCCCGACGACTCGAGTCCTTCCCGGACGAGATGAACCGGACAGAGCGCTTGACGAAACCGATTCCGGAACGTACAAGCGCGCCTCTGTTGGACCGGCTGTGAACTTTCGAGTTCAAACGCGGTTCGCGAGACGCCCGGACATAGCGCCGCCAACCTTCTCTCGAGAAGGGGCGCAATATCTGGACAACCACCCCGGCGGGCGACCGCAGGGGTATTTTGTTTTGCGGACGCTGCGTACGAGCTCTCTCGGGAGTTCGAGTTGGTCTTTGAAATGGTTCGAGACGCGGGCGCAGCCCACTAGGAAACCGAGCGATATGGATCGTCAGAACATCCGCATCCGGCTCAAGGCCTTCGATCACCGCGTGTTGGATCATTCCACGCGCGAGATCGTCAATACGGCCAAGCGCACGGGCGCGACGGTGCGGGGCCCCATCCCCCTGCCCACGCTTATCGAGAAATTCACCGTCAACCGTTCGCCGCACGTCGACAAGAAGTCGCGCGAGCAGTTCGAGATCCGTACGCACAAGCGCGTCCTCGACATCGTTGACCCGACTCCGCAGACCGTGGACGCGCTGATGAAGCTCGACCTGTCGGCCGGCGTTGACGTCGAAATCAAGCTGTAAGGAGGGCCCGCTTATGACTCTCCCCACCCAACGCACTGGCGTCCTCGCCAAGAAGCTCGGCATGACCCGCTTCTTCGACGAAGCCGGTCAGCACGTGCCGGTCACCGTCCTGTCGCTCGACGGTTGCCAGGTCACGGCTCAGCGCACCGTTGAGAAGGACGGCTACACCGCCCTGCAACTCGGCGCCGGCGCCAAGAAAGCCAAGAACACCTCGAAGGCCCTGCGCGGTCACTTCGCGAAGTCGGCCGTCGAGCCGAAGCGCGTCGTCGCCGAGTTCCGCGTCGAAGAGGCCGCTCTGATCGAAGTCGGCGCCGAACTGACGGCCGACCACTTCGTCGCCGGCCAGAAGGTCGACATCCAGGGCCTCACCGTCGGTAAGGGTTTCGCCGGCGCCATGAAGCGCTGGAACTTCGGTGGTCTGCGCGCCACCCACGGTGTTTCGGTCTCGCACCGCTCGCACGGTTCGACCGGTAACCGCCAGGACCCGGGCCGTACGTTCCCGGGCAAGAAGATGGCCGGTCACCTGGGTCAAGAAACCGTCACCACGCTGAATGTCACCGTCTGGAAGGTGGACGTCGAGCGCGGCCTGATCCTGGTCAAGGGCGCCGTCCCGGGCCACGAAGGCAGCTACGTGAAGGTTCGCGACGCCGTGAAGAAGGCTCTCCCCGCCGACGCTCCGCGTCCGGGCGCCTTCCGCAAGGCTGGCGAAGCCGCTCCGGCCGCCGCTGAGACCCCCGCTGAAGAGGCCCCCGCGGCTGCGACCGAAGAGGGCGAAGGCTAATGAAACTCGACGTCATCAAACTGGACGGCGGCAAGGCCGGCTCCGTTGATCTCGACGACGCCATCTTCGGCATCGACGACATCCGCGGCGACATCCTGCAGCGCGTCGTGACCTGGCAGCTGGCCAAGCGCCGCTCGGGCAACCACAAGATTCAAGTTCGTAACGAGGTCTCTCGTACGAGCAAGAAGATGTACAAGCAGAAGGGCACCGGCGGCGCCCGTCACGGTTCGCGCCGTGCGGCCCAGTTCGTCGGCGGCGCCAAGGCCCACGGCCCTGTCGTCCGCAGCCACGCTTTCGACCTGCCGAAGAAGATCCGGGCCCTGGCTCTGCGCCACGCCCTGTCGTCGAAGGCCAAGTCGGGCGCGCTGGTCGTTCTGGACAGCGCCGTTCTGACCGAAGCGAAGACGGCCGCCCTGCGCGCCAACTTCGACAAGATCGGTCTGAAGAACGCCCTGGTCATCGCCGGTCCGGAAGTGGACGCGAACTTCAAGCTCGCCGCCCGCAACATTCCGAACGTCGACGTCCTGCCGAACGCCGGCCTGAACGTCTACGACGTGCTGCGTCGCCAGACCCTCGTCCTGACCAAGGACGCGGTCGAAGCGATCTCGGCTCGTTTCGCTGAGAAGGAAGCCGCCTAATGGCCGCCACCGCTCGCCACTACGACACGATCCTGTCGCCGGTGATCACCGAAAAGACGACCCTGCTCTCGGAGCAGAACAAGGTTGTCTTCAAGGTGGCCAACGACGCGACCAAGGACGAAATCGCCGCCGCCGTCGAAGAGCTGTTCAAGGTCAAGGTGACCAAGGTCAACACCATCGTGACCAAGGGCAAGACCAAGCGCTTCCGCGGCATCGTCGGGCGTCGCAACGACGTCAAAAAAGCTATCGTGACCCTGGCCGACGGCCAGTCGATCGACATCACGACGGGGCTCTAAGACATGGCCTTGAAGCACTTTAACCCGACCAGCCCCGGCCAACGCGGCCTGGTGCTGATCGACCGCAGCGAACTTCACAAGGGCAAGCCCGAGAAGAAGCTCGTTGAAGGCCTGACCAAGTCGGGCGGTCGCGGCGGCAATGGCCGTATCGCGGTCCGTTTCCGCGGCGGCGGCGCCAAGCGCCTGTACCGTCTGGTCGACTTCAAGCGTCGTAAGCAAGGCACGGCCACGGTCGTTCGTCTCGAGTACGATCCGAACCGCACCGCCTTCATCGCCCTGATCAAGTATCAGGCCGACGGCGAGCTGGCCTACATCCTGGCCCCGCAACGCCTGAAGGTTGGTGACGAAGTCGTCACCGGCGAGAAGGTCGACGTGAAGCCGGGCAACGCCTCGCCGCTGCGCACGCTGCCGATCGGCACGATCATCCACAACATCGAGCTGAAGCCCGCCAAGGGTGGTCAGATCGCCCGTTCGGCTGGCGCCTACGCCCAGCTGGTCGGTCGTGACGCCGGCTACGCCCAGATCCGCCTGAACTCGGGCGAACTGCGCATGGTGCTCGACTCGTGCATGGCCACCGTCGGCGCCGTGTCCAACCCCGACCACATGAACCAGAACCTCGGCAAGGCCGGCCGTTCTCGTCACATGGGCCGTCGCCCGCACGTCCGCGGTGTCGCCATGAACCCGGTCGACCACCCCCACGGTGGTGGTGAAGGCCGTACCTCGGGCGGTCGCCACCCGGTGACCCCGGCTGGTAAGCCGACCAAGGGCGCCAAGACCCGCGTCAACAAGGCCACGGACAAGTTCATCATCCGTTCGCGCCACAAAGCGAAGAAGGGCCGCTAAGCCATGACCCGCTCCGTCTGGAAAGGCCCGTTTGTCGACGGGTACCTCCTGAAGAAGGCCGACGCCGCTCTGTCGTCGGGCCGCAAGGACGTCATCAAGACCTGGTCGCGTCGCTCGACGATCATGCCGCAATTCGTCGGCCTGACCTTCGGCGTCCACAACGGCCACAAGCACGTCCCGGTCTCCGTGTCGGAAGACATGGTCGGCATGAAGTTCGGCGAGTTCGCTCCCACGCGTAACTTCCCGGGCCACGCCGCCGACAAGAAGGCCAAGAGGAAGTAATCATGGCCAAGCAGAAGCAAGAACGCCGCCTGCCGGCCGCCGAAGCGATGTGCAAGGTGCGCACCCTGCGCACCAGCCCGCGCAAGCTGAACCTGGTCGCTCAGTCCATCCGTGGCCTGAACGTCCAACGCGCTCTCAACGAGCTCGAGTTCAGCCACAAGCGCATCGCTCAGGACGTCCGCAAGGCGCTGTACTCGGCGATTTCGAACGCCGAGAACAACCACAACCTCGACATCGACTCCCTGGTCGTCGCCGAGGCCTATGTGGGCAAGAACCTGATCATGAAGCGTTTCTCGCCCCGCGCTCGCGGTCGCGCGACGCGCGTTGAGAAGCCGTTCTCCGAGATCACGATCGTGGTCCGCGAACTGGGTGAGGCCGCCTAATGGGTCAGAAAGTCAATCCGGTCGGGCTGCGGCTCGGCGTAAACCGCACCTGGGACAGCCGTTGGTTCGCCGACGGCGCCCAGTACGGCAAGATGCTGCACCAGGATCTCGCGATCCGGGCCGCCCTGAAGAAGCGCCTGTACCAAGCCGGTGTCTCGCGCATCATCATCGAGCGTCCGCACAAGAAGTGCCGCATCACGATCTATGCCGCCCGTCCGGGCGTCATCATCGGCAAGAAGGGCGCTGACATCGACAAGCTCCGCAAGGACCTGTCGATCAAGACCGAGGGCGAAGTCCACCTGAACATCGTCGAGATCCGCAAGCCGGAAACCGACGCTCAGCTGGTCGCGGAGTCCATCGCTCAGCAGCTGGAACGCCGGATCGCCTTCCGTCGCGCCATGAAGCGTTCGATCCAGTCGGCCGTGCGTCTCGGCGCCAAGGGCATCCGGATCAACGTCTCGGGTCGCCTCGGCGGCGCTGAAATCGCCCGCATGGAGTGGTATCGCGAAGGTCGCGTGCCGCTGCACACCCTGCGCGCTGACATTGACTTCGGTTTCGCCGAAGCCAAGACCACCTACGGCATCATCGGCGTGAAGACCTGGATCTTCAAAGGCGAGGTGCTGGAGCATGATCCGATGGCGCTCGACAAGCGCCTGGCCACCGAGTCCGGCCCGGCCGGCGAAGGTGGCGGCCGTGAGCGCGGCGATCGTCCCGACCGGGGCGACCGTCGTGACCGTCGCGATCGCGCCTAAGGATTAGATCGCCATGCTGTCTCCGAAAAAGACCAAATTCCGCAAGCAGTTCAAGGGCCGCATCCACGGCACTTCGAAGGGCGGCACCCTGCTGAACTTCGGTTCGTACGGCCTGAAGGCCGTCGAGCCGGAGCGCATCACGGCTCGTCAGATCGAAGCCGCCCGTCGCGCCATCACCCGCCAGATGAAGCGTCAAGGCCGCGTCTGGATCCGTATCTTCCCCGACGTGCCGGTCACCGGCAAGCCGGCCGAAGTCCGGATGGGTAAGGGTAAGGGCGCCGTGGATTACTGGGCCGCTCGCGTGGCTCCGGGCCGCATCATGTTCGAAATCGACGGCGTGCCGGACGATATCGCGCGTGAAGCTCTCCGCCTGGGCGCCGCCAAGCTGCCGATCCGCACCCGTGTTGTCACCCGCATCGATGCGGGCGTGGCCGTGGAGGCTTGAGGCTCATGAAGATCGCTGACATCCGGGGCCTGACCCCCGACCAGCTGGCCGACACCCTGATCAGCCTGAAGAAGGAGCAGTTCAACCTGCGCTTCCAGGCCGCCACGGGCCAGGTCGAGAAGACCCACCGCGTCAACGAGATCCGCAAGGATATCGCGCGGATCAAGACCGTGCTGCGCGCCAAGGCCGCGGCTTAAGGAGAACGATATGCCCAAGCGTATCCTCGAAGGGGTCGTCGTCTCCGACAAGGGCGATAAGACCGTCGTGGTGAAGGTCGAACGGACTATCGTTCACCCGATCCTGAAGAAGATCGTGCGTCAGTCGAAGAAGTACCACGCGCACGACGAATCCAACGCGTACAAGGCCGGCGAAGCAATTCGCATCGTCGAATGCGCTCCGAAGTCCAAGCTGAAGACCTGGGAAGTCCTTCCCAAGGCTTCCGCTTAATCTGGAAGGTTTAGACCATGATCCAGATGCAAACTAACCTGGAAGTCGCCGACAACTCTGGCGCTCGCCGGGTCATGTGCATCAAGGTGTTGGGCGGCGCAGGCCGTCGCTACGCCAGCGTCGGCGACGTTATCGTCGTCTCCGTGAAGGAAGCCATCCCGCGTGGTCGCGTGAAGAAGGGTGACGTGCTTCGCGCCGTCGTCGTTCGCGTGAACCAAAACCTGAAGCGCAAGGATGGCTCGGTCATCCGCTTCGACAAGAACGCCGCGGTGATCGTGAACAAGCAGAGCGAGCCGGTCGGCACGCGGATCTTCGGCCCGGTTCCTCGTGAACTGCGCGCCAAGAACCACATGAAGATCATCTCCCTCGCTCCGGAGGTGCTGTAATGGCCGCTAAGATCAAGAAGGGCGACCGCGTCGTCGTTCTGGCCGGCAAGGACAAGGGCAAGCAAGGCGCTGTCCTGCAAGTCCTGCCGAAGGATAGCCGGGTTGTCGTGGAAGGCGTGAACATGGTTTCGCGTCACACCAAGGCCACCCAAGCCGACCCGCAAGGCGGCATCAAGCAGAAGGAAGCCGCGCTGCACGTCTCGAACGTCGCCGTCGTGGACTCCAAGGGCAAGCCCACCCGCGTCGGCTTCAAGATCGAAGGCGACAAGAAGGTGCGCGTCGCCAAGACGACCGGCGAGGTGATCAATGGCTGATCAAGCTTACGAGCCCCGGCTGAAGACCGTTTATCGCGAGCGCATCCGCGCCGCGATGAAGGAGCAGTTCGGCTACACCAACGAGATGCAGATCCCCAAGCTGGACAAGATCGTCCTGAACATGGGTATCGGCGAGGCCGTGGCCGACTCCAAGAAGGCCCAGACCGCGCTGAAGGACCTGCAGGCGATCGCCGGCCAAAAGCCCGTCGCCACCAAGGCCCGCAAGTCGATCGCCGGCTTCAAGCTGCGCGAAGGCATGGTGGTGGGTGGCAAGGTCACCCTCCGCAAGGACCGGATGTACGAATTCCTGGACCGCCTGGTCACGATCGCGCTGCCGCGCGTGAAGGACTTCCGTGGTCTGAACGGCAAGAGCTTCGACGGCCGTGGCAACTACGCCATGGGCCTGAAGGAGCACCTGGTGTTCCCGGAAATCAACTATGACCAGATCGAACAGATCTGGGGCATGGACATCATCGTCTGCACCACTGCGAAGTCCGACCAGGAAGCCAAGGCTCTCCTGAAGGAATTCCAGTTCCCGTTCGTCAACTAAGAGCGGGAAGGGAAAGAAACCATGGCCAAGAAAAGCGCCGTCAACCGCAACGAAGCCGTCAAGGCTCTCGTCAAGAAGTTCGCCGAGAAGCGCGCCGCGCTGAAGGCGATCGCCAACGACGAAAGCCTGCCGCTCGAGGAGCGCTTCGACGCTCGCCTCAAGCTCGCCAAGCTGCCGCGTAACAGCGCCGCGATCCGCATCCGCAATCGCTGCGAAGTCACGGGCCGTCCGCGCGCCTACTACCGCAAGCTGAAGATGAGCCGTATCGCGCTCCGCGAACTGGGTTCGCAGGGTCAGATCCCCGGCCTCGTCAAGTCGAGCTGGTAAGGACGATCAGATGTCGATGAACGATCCCCTGAGCGACCTGATCGCTCGCATCAAGAACGCCGCCACGCGCAAGCGCAGCAAGGTCTCGACGCCGGCTTCCAAGCTGCGCGCCCGCGTCCTCGACGTGCTGGCCGACGAAGGCTACATCCGCGGCTACTCGCTGATCGAGAAGCCCGGTGCGTTCCCCGAATTCGAGATCGAGCTCAAGTACTTCGACGGTGAGCCCGTGATCGCCGAGATCAGCCGCGTGTCCAAGCCTGGCCGTCGCGTCTATTCGTCGATCAAGGACCTGAAGCCGATCAAGAACGGCCTGGGCATCTCGATCCTTTCGACGCCGAAGGGCGTCATGTCGGACACCGCCGCACGCGACGCTAACGTCGGTGGCGAAGTCCTCTGCCGCGTCTACTAGGCGCGGGAGGGAAAGAGCATGTCACGTATCGGTAAGAAAGCCGTCGCAATCCCCTCGGGCGTGCAAGTCACGCTCTCGGGTCAGACGGTCACGGTGAAGGGCCCCAAGGGTCAACTGTCGTGGACGATCGCCGACGAAGTCGAAGTCAAGCAAGAGGGCTCCGAGCTCCTGCTGACTCCGCGCGTCGACACGAAGCGCGCCAAGGGCATGTGGGGTCTGTCCCGCACGCTGGTGGCCAACATGGTGCAGGGCGTCACCGCCGGCTTCGAGGAAAGCCTCGAACTGGTCGGCGTCGGTTACCGCGCGGCCATGAAGGGCACCGCCCTCAGCCTCCAACTCGGTTTCAGCCACGATGTGGACGTTGCGGCCCCGGCCGGCATCACGTTCGCCACTCCGAAGCAAACCGAAATCAAGATCGCCGGCATCGATAAGCAGGCGGTCGGCGAGATTGCCGCGAAGATCCGCCGCATTCGTCCGCCTGAGCCGTACAAGGGCAAGGGCGTGCGTTATGCTGGCGAGAAGGTTCGCCGCAAGGAAGGCAAGAAGAAGTAAGCCATGGCGCTCTCTCCTCGTGAATCGGCGGCCAAGCGCGCTCAGCGCGTTCGCACCCGCCTCAAGAGCCTCGCTAACGGTCGTCCGCGTCTGTCGGTCTTCCGTTCGTCGAAGAACATCTACGCCCAGGTCATCGATGATGAACGCGGCGTGACCCTGGCGTCGGCTTCCACTCTGGAAGCCGAAGGCAAGGGCGCGGACAAGGATGCCGCCGCCGCTGTCGGCAAGCTCGTCGCCGAGCGCGCCATCGAAAAGGGCGTCAAGGACGTCGTGTTCGATCGTGGCGGTTACATCTTCCACGGCCGGGTGAAAGCCCTGGCCGACGCCGCGCGCGAAGCCGGCCTGAACTTCTAAGGGAACAGAAATGGCTCGTGGTGAACAACAGCGCGGTGAAGGCGGTCAACGCCGTGACCGTCGCGACCGCAACGCCCCCGAAGAGCGGGTCGACAGCGACATCGTCGAAAAGCTCGTCCACATCAACCGCGTCGCCGCCACCGTGAAGGGTGGCCGTCGCTTCAGCTTCGCCGCTCTGATGGTCGTTGGCGACCAAAAGGGCCGCGTCGGCTTCGGTCATGGCAAGGCGCGTGAAGTGCCGGAAGCCATCCGCAAGGCGACCGAAGAAGCCAAGAAGACGATGATCCGCGTTCCGCTGCGCGAATCCCGCACCCTGCACCACGACGGCGCTGGCCGTTGGGGCGCTGGCAAGGTGATGATGCGCGCGGCGCCTCCCGGCACCGGCGTCATCGCCGGCGGTCCGATGCGCGCGGTTCTCGAAACCCTGGGCGTCCAGGACGTCGTGGCCAAGTCGACGGGTTCCTCGAACCCGTACAACATGGTTCGCGCCACGTTCGAGGCCCTGAAGGTCCAGTCGTCGCCCCGCCAGATCGCCGCCAAGCGCGGCAAGAAGGTTGGCGACATCCTCGGCCGTCGCGCCGACGGCGCCTCGGCGCCGGAAGCCATCGAGGGCTAAGTCATGGCTGAAGCTAAGCAAGTCACGGTGCGCCAAACCGGCAGCCCGATCCGTCGTGAGAAGGACCAGCGCGCCACGCTCGCCGGTCTGGGTCTGAACAAGCTGGGCCGCGTGTCCACGCTGGAAGACACTCCGTCGGTCCGCGGCATGATCCGTAAGGTCGCGCACCTGCTGGAGATCGTCGAGTAAGTCTCTTACCCGACGCGAAATACGCCACCCCGGAGTGATCCGGGGTGGTTTTCGTTTGAAATCGTCCCTAATCGCGCCTTCGCCCCATTGAGTTTTCTCGCGTTTTGGGGTTTTAAGCGCGCTCTCATTTTCACAAGCCGAGTCCAGCCGCTGGCTGGGCGCAGATCTCCAAGGAGAGGCATATATGACCAAGCTGAACGAACTGGCCCCGCAGGAAGGCTCGACCAAGAACCGCATGCGCGTCGGCCGCGGCCCGGGTTCGGGCAAGGGCAAGACCGCCGGTCGCGGTGTGAAGGGCCAGAAGGCGCGCTCGGGCGTCGCCATCAACGGCTTCGAAGGCGGTCAAATGCCGCTGCACATGCGCATGCCGAAGCGCGGCTTCAACAACCCCTTCCGCCTGGAGTTCGCCGAAGTGAACCTGTGGCGCCTGGAGCAGGCCGTCGCCGCTGGCAAGTTCAAGAAGGGCGCAGAACTGGGCGCTGCTGAACTGGTCGCCGCCGGCGTCATCCGTCGCGAACTGGACGGCGTGAAGCTGCTGGGCAAGGGCGAGATCAAGACCGCCCTGAAGCTGACCGTCTACTCGGCCACCGAAGCCGCCATCAAGGCCGTCGAGGCCGCCGGTGGTTCGGTCACCGTGACCAAGAAGGCCAAGGCGCAAGCCGAAGCCTAAAGGCATATGTCATCCCGGTGAGCGCCTGGCGCTTTTCCGGGACTTCGTTTCGACCGGGATGACAGAATTAAGGGGCTCGCCGTGACAACACGGCGAGCCTCACCTATTTGTGGCCTCTACTCGGGCCTGCCCTTTTCAAATCGCTTGAAACGGATAAGCAGGCTCGGCGCCAAATTTCGTTGGAGTCGCCGGATCGGTATCCGGCCGTAGCGCTCCTGAGTCGTGGGGATCTGAATGGCCTCGGCCGCCGAACAACTCGCAGCCAACATGAATTTCGCGTCGTTCCAAAAGGCGACCGAACTTCACAAGCGTATCTGGTTCACGATCATCGCCTTGGTCGTCTACCGCCTTGGCACCTACGTTCCGATCCCTGGCGTCGATCCGGCCGCGTTCTCGCGCCTGTTCAGCGGCAGCGCCGAGGGCATCCTCGGCATGTTCAACACGTTCTCGGGCGGCGCCGTGCAGCGCATGGCCATCTTCTCGCTGAACGTGATGCCCTACATCAGCGCCTCGATCATCGTGCAGCTGATGGGCACGGTGTATCCGCCGTGGGAAAAGCTGAAGAAGGAAGGCGGGGAGGCGGGTCGCAAGACGCTCAACCAGTACACCCGCTACCTAGCCGTGGTGCTGGCCGTCGTGCAGTCGGCCTCGATCGCCATGGGCCTGCAGGCCCAGCCCGGCATTGTCGCCGGCGGCGTGGGCCCGGCCTTCTTCGTCGTCTCGACCGTCGTCACCCTGACCGGCGGCACCCTGTTCCTGATGTGGCTGGGCGAGCAGATCACCAGCCGCGGCGTCGGCAACGGCGTCAGCTTGATCATCTTCGCCGGCATCGTGGCCCACCTGCCGATCAGCCTGGGCCAGCTGCTGGTCCAGGCCCAGACCTCGGGCAACTACACCCCGCTGTTCCTGATCCTGATCGGCGCCGTGGGCGCCATCCTGGCCATCGTCTTCATGGAGCGCTCGCAGCGCCGCCTGCTGGTCCACTATCCCAAGCGCCAGCAGGGCAACCGCATGATCGGCGGCGAGAGCTCGTTCATGCCGCTGAAGATCAACACCTCGGGCGTCATCCCGCCGATCTTCGCCTCCAGCCTGCTGCTGCTGCCGACGACGGCCCTGCAGTTCGTGCAGACCGCCAACCTGCCGGCGTGGGCCTCGTGGCTGCCGGGCGTGGTCGGCGCGCTGCAGCACGGCCATCCGGCGTTCCTGATCTTCTACGCCCTGCTGATCATCTTCTTCTCGTTCTTCTACACCTCGGTCGTGTTCAACCCCGAGGAGACGGCCGAGAACCTGCGCAAGTACGGCGGCTTCCTGCCGGGCATCCGCCCGGGCAAGCGCACCGCCGAGTACCTGGACTACGTGCTGACCCGCCTGACCGTGATCGGCGCGGCCTACATCACCGCCGTCTGCGTCGCGCCGGAACTGGTGATGATGGCGATCAAGTCGAACCAGTTCGCCCTGGGCGGCACCTCGATCCTGATCGTCGTGACGGTGACCATGGACACCGTGGCGCAGATCCAGTCGCACCTCCTGGCCCACCAGTACGAGGGCCTGATCAAGAAGTCGAAGCTGCGCGGCGGCCGTAACCGCTAAGCCGGGCTTCAATTTAATTAGAAGCGTCGGAAGCCGGTTTGTCACAAAACCGGCTTCCGTTTTTATTCCCGGGGCTCTAGGTCTGCTCCGGGAGATAGCCGGGCGCAGACTCGGTGACGCGCGAAGGGGCTTTCATGAACTTGATCCTGTTCGGTCCGCCGGCGGCGGGGAAGGGCACCCAGGCCAAGCGCCTGGTCACCGAGCGTGGCATGGTCCAGCTGTCGACCGGCGACATGCTGCGCGCCGCCATCGCCTCGGGCTCGGAACTGGGCCGGCGCGTCAAGGGCGTGCTGGATCGCGGCGAGCTGGTGACCGACGAGATCGTCATCGCCCTGATCGAGGAGCGCCTGCCCGAGGCCGAAGCGGCCGGCGGCGCGATCTTCGACGGTTTCCCGCGGACGGTCGCCCAGGCGCAGGCCCTGGATAAGATGTTGGCGGCCCGGGGACAGAAGATCGACTCCGTTCTCCGACTCAAGGTAGACGAGCCGGCCCTGATCGAACGGATCAAGAAGCGGTTCGAAGAGCAGGGACGGCCCGACGACAATCCCGAAGTGTTCGTGACCCGGTTGGCCGCCTACAATGCCCAGACCGCGCCGCTGCTGCCCTACTACGAAGGGCAGGGGAAGCTGACGGAGCTGGATGGAATGGGTTCGGTCGAAGCCGTCGCCAATTCCATCGACGAAGCTCTGAGCGTCGTCGCTTAAGAAAAGCCCGAATTCACTGGAACCCCGGTGGATTCAGTTGTTGACGGAAGCGAAACGATCCCTATAACGGGGCGCTTCCGCGAAAGGGCGCGATCCGTGCGCGCCGGTTTTGGTCTTCGGACCGAGCCGGGCGCGCCGTTCGCGTCTTTAGTGCGTGACTAGGAGAACATTAGACGTGGCCCGTATCGCAGGCGTCAACATCCCGACGAACAAGCGCGTTCTGATCGCGCTTCAGTACATTCACGGCATCGGCCAAAAGTCCGCGCGTGAAATCATCACGAAGGTGGGCATCGAGGATGCGCGTCGGGTCAATCAACTGACCGACGCCGAAGTCCTGCAGATCCGCGAAACGATCGACCGCGACTACACCGTCGAGGGCGATCTGCGCCGCGAGAACTCGATGAACATCAAGCGTCTGATGGACCTGGCCTGCTACCGCGGCCTGCGTCACCGCAAGGGCCTGCCGGTCCGCGGTCAGCGCACCCACACGAACGCTCGTACCCGCAAGGGTCCGGCCAAGCCGATCGCCGGCAAGAAGAAGTAAGGTAGCCTGACCGATGGCCAAGGAACCGGGTCGCGTTAAACGTCGCGAACGCAAGAACATCACCTCGGGCGTGGCGCACGTGAACGCCTCGTTCAACAACACCATGATCACCATCACCGACGCCCAGGGCAACACGATCTCGTGGTCCTCGGCCGGCATGATGGGCTTCAAGGGCTCGCGCAAGTCGACCCCGTACGCCGCTCAGATGGCTGCGGAAGACGCGGGCAAGAAGGCCGCTGAACACGGCGTCAAGACGCTGGAAGTCAACGTCTCGGGTCCTGGTTCTGGCCGTGAATCTGCCCTGCGCGCTCTGCAAGCCGCGGGCATGACCATCACGACCATCCGCGACGTCACGCCGATCCCGCACAACGGCTGCCGTCCGCCCAAGCGTCGTCGCGTCTAGTACTTTTTAGACCACTAATCTCCTTCGCCGGCTGCGCAAAACGCGGCCGGCGAGCCGCGTTCAAGGGACCCGACCACGTGATCGAAAGAAACTGGAACGAGCTGATCCGTCCTGAGAAGCCGCAGATCGAAACCGGCGCCGATGCGACCCGCAAGGCCCGTATCGTCGCCGAGCCGCTCGAGCGCGGTTTCGGTGTGACGCTCGGCAACGCCCTGCGTCGCGTTCTGCTCTCGTCGCTGCAAGGCGCCGCCGTCACCGCCATCCAGATCGATGGCGTGGTGCACGAATTCTCTTCGCTCGAAGGCGTCCGCGAGGACGTCGTCGACATCGTTCTGAATATCAAGCAACTGGCCGTTCGGATGCACGCCGAAGGCCCGAAGCGCATGACCCTGCGCGCCACGGGCCCCGGCCCGGTGACCGCCGGTCAGATCGAAACCCCGGCCGACATCGAAATCCTGAACCCCGACCACGTGCTCTGCACGCTGGACGACGGCGCTTCGGTGCGCATGGAGTTCACGGTCAACAACGGCAAGGGCTACGTCCCGGCCGACCGTAACCGTCCGGAAGACGCGCCGATCGGCCTGATCGCCGTCGACGCCCTGTACTCGCCGGTCAAGCGCGTCGCCTATCGCGTCGAGCCGACCCGTCAAGGCCAGTCGCTGGACTACGACAAGCTGGTCCTGGAAGTGGAAACCAACGGCGCCGTCACTCCGGTGGACGCCGTGGCCTACGCCGCCCGGATCCTGCAGGATCAACTGCAGATTTTCATCACCTTCGAGGAACCGAAGGCCAAGTCGGCCGACGAGTCCAAGCCGGAACTGCCGTTCAACCCGGCCCTGCTGAAGAAGGTCGACGAGCTGGAACTGTCGGTCCGTTCGGCCAACTGCCTGAAGAACGACAACATCGTCTACATCGGCGACCTGATCCAGAAGACCGAAGCCGAGATGCTCCGCACCCCGAACTTCGGCCGCAAGTCGCTGAACGAGATCAAGGAAGTGCTCGCCGGCATGGGTCTGCACCTCGGCATGGACGTGCCGAACTGGCCGCCGGAGAACATCGAAGACCTGGCCAAGAAGTTCGAAGACCAAATCTAAGAACCTCGAAGCCTATCGCGCTTAATCCGGGCCGCTTCTCCTCTCTTCGGAAGGGAAGGCGGCCTGGGCCTTTTGAAGCCGCAACCGCGGTGGAGGGCCCCGGCGCTTCGCTCTGACCCGGTCGGGAAAGACCAGGATTGGTGACAATCAGGCGCTCATTCGTTTGGCGCCGCTCGGGCTGATCGCCCAGGAGATACAAAATGCGTCACGGTAAGGCTCACCGTAAACTCGGCCGCACCTCGGCTCACCGCACCGCCATGTTCGCCAACATGTCGGCCTCGCTGATCAAGCACGAGCAGATCGTCACCACCCTGCCCAAGGCCAAGGAACTGCGTCCGATCGTCGAAAAGCTGGTCACCCTGGCCAAGCGCGGCGACCTGCACGCGCGTCGTCAGGCCATCAGCTCGGTTCGCGACGTCGAACAAGTCGGCAAGCTCTTCGCGGTCCTCGGCCCGCGCTACAAGGACCGTCAGGGCGGCTACATCCGCGTCCTGAAGGCCGGCTTCCGCTACGGCGACAACGCCCCGCTGGCCGTCATCGAGTTCGTCGACCGCGACGTCTCGGAAAAGGGCAAGGACTCGGGTCCGGTCTACACGAACGAAGCCGAAGACTAAGCCTGGCCGTCGCCAGACAAAAAAGTTCAGCGTATGCTGAGACGAGAGGCCCCGGAGCGATCCGGGGCCTTTTCGTTGGGCGGTTGAAGCGGCGCAGCCGAGGGCGACTAACGACCCTTGGCGGACGTTTGCGATGGTCGCTACGCGACGCGATCATCCGCGCGCCAAGGCGCTCTGAATAGTCGTATCGCGACGAACGCTGGTGCGCCCATCGGGAGCCGGTGTGAGTGTCGTCATCGGCGACATCACTGCCCCGTCTCGCTGCGGACCCCGCCTATCGGGCCGAGAGGATTTGCCCCAGTTGGTCTGGCGTCCGCGTCAGACGCCTCAAGCGCGGATATTTCAGGCCTCCGCGATAGGCGATCTGAACGAGGCGAACCTGGCCATCGGCCTTCACGCTGAGCGCGATCGGGGGGGAGCCCGACTTGGCGGCCGAGGCGATCGCGGCGGTTAGCATCTCCGGGGTGTAAGGCTTGCCAGCGACTTTGACGATCCGCGTTCCGGCGATGACGCCGGCCCGGAAGAGCGGGCCGCCCCAGAGCACCTCCTTGACCACGCCGTCCCAGCCGATCTCCGCGCCCAGCGAGAAGGTCAACAGGCTGGCCTCGGCGTCCTTCTCATAGGCGGTGACATAGGCCGACGGTTGGGCCTCGAAGACCAGGCGCCAGCCCGAACGGGTCAGGCCGTCGAGCGGTGGGCGATCATGGGAGTCGAGGCGGGCGTTGAGGAAGCCGGCCCAGTCGTAGGGCGCGACCGCGTTCAAGGCGGTCACGACGTCCTCGAAGTCGTAGGTCGAAACGTTCATGTCGCCGTCGTCGACGCCGAAGAAGGCGCGGGCGAAGTCGTCCAGCGACCTGGCGCCGTTGGTGCGCTCGCGGATCAGGGTGTCGACGTCCAACCAGAGTAGCTGGCCTTCCTCGTAGTAGTCGAGCGCGCGCAGCCAGCTGGTGGAGCCGGTCCCGCCGGCCGAGTTCATGATGTAGGCGTTCGTCGTGTCCCGCAGGCTGCGCCAGCTGCGCCCTGGCGTGGCCTGGGCGTTGGCCGCGATCAGGGCCAGGCGCTGGCGCATCTGCTCGGGCGAATATAGGCCCGACCGGGTTGCCAGCGTGTCGCCGTAGTACTCGGTCAGGCCCTCGTAGACCCAGAGCAGGCTATTGCGCATCGGCGTCGTATAGTCCGGCGTCCAGAGGTCGGCCGGACGGCGGTGCTTGCCGTTCCAGGCGTGCACATACTCGTGGGCCAGGATGTCTCGACCGGTGAACACCGTGTCCCAGGCCGTGAAATAGCCCGCCGAACTGTAGCCGTTCTCGCTGGACCTCTGATGTTCGGCGCCCAGATAGCCGACCGTGGGATTCAGGCTGAGCAGAAAGTCGTAATGGTCGAAATTGCGCGCGCCGCCGAACAGCCTGTCGGCCTGCTGGACGAGGCGGCGATGGATCGCGACCTGGGCTGGGGTCGCCTTCAGATCCTTGGGCGAGTCGGCGAACACATTGAGCCGGACCGGGCGCGGCGATCCGGGATCGAGGTCGAAGCTGGCCTTGTGGCGGCCGGCGTAGACGGGCGAGTCCATCAGGGTTTCGAAGTTGGTGGCGGCAAACCGCGTGGTCCCGCCATTCGTCTCCGCGCCGTCCAGGGCGGTGGCGATGCTCCAGCCAGCTGGAACGGTCAGGGTGGGGCGGATGCGAATACGGCCGACCTCATAGCCGGCGGGATAGAGGGCGACGGCGGTCCATTTCAGCAGGACCAGGTTCGGTGTCACCGCGATGCGCACCGGACCGCCGGGCTGGGCCGTGGGCTGCTCCAGCTGGATGGTCAAGGACCGGACGCCGGCCGGAACGTCCAGGTGGAAGGCGGTCATCTCGACCGGATCGCGCCGCCAAGCCAGGCGGCGGCCGTCGTCGGCGGTGACCATGAAACCGCTCATCAGCACGATCTGGGCGCTGGGCGAGTGTTCCCCGGGAATCCATTTGGGCAGGGACAGCACCAAGGGGCCGGGCGTCACCGGGATGGTCTCGGTGACCTTGAACACCTTCCGCGTCGTGTCGCTGACGTCGACCTTCAGGTCGATGACGCCGGGATAGTCGATGGCGCGCGCCGCGGGGATCGGCGGCGAGGGTGGGGCTGGCCTGGGGTCGCCCAGCGCTGAAGACGCCGACATCGCCAGGCACGCGGCCAATACTAGCTTCAGCGTCATGCGGGCGTCTCCTCGCGAGCATAGCGGAGCGGTCGCGACGCGACCGCTCCGGTCCTGGCGTCACAGGCCGCTGGCGCCGCCGAACTTGTGGGTCAGCTGCAGGAAGTAGCTGCGGCCCGTCGAGGAGAACCACGAGGTGTCATAGTACGGATAGCCCGAATAGGTCGGGTCGCGCGGCGGGTCCTTATCCAGCAGATTGTCGATGGCCAGGCTCACGCGCGTGCGGTCGTTGATCTCGTACTGGACCGTGGCGTTGACCATGTAGGTGGCCTTGGTCCAGCCGTCCTCGTTGTAGTTCGGGATACGATCCAGGCGTTGGCCGTGCAGGCCGACGCTGAGGCCGTCTAGCGTCCAATTGATCGCCGCGCTGCTCTTGGTGCGCGGGATGTCGTAGCCGCTGTCGAAGGCCAACTGGTTCTCGATCGGGTCGCCCGGATACTGGCGGCTGGTGTGGTTGTGCACCCAGGTGTGGGCGAGGCTGAAGCTGAACGTCCCCAGGCTGCTGGTCGGCAAACGATAGTGGGCCGCGACGTCGACGCCGGTCGTCCGCTCGGTGGCGACATTGATCGGGTTGATCGTCACGCTGCTGATCTGGCCCGGATTGATGGCCGCGCTCAGCGGATTGCGCTTCACGCGCGCCAGGGCGTCGACACAGGTCGGCGAGGTGATGCTGACGGCGGTGCCCGCCGACGTCTTTCCGATCCGGCAGTCGGCTTCCTGGCGCAGGACGCTGTCCAGGCTCATGTCGAGCACGGCGTTGTCCAGCTGGACGCGGAAGTAGTCCACCGAGATGTCGAAGTTGCGGACAGGCGACCAGACCGCGCCATAGTTGAACGACTTCGAGGTCTCGGGCTTCAGCTTGGCGTTGCCCAGACGCACCTTGACCAGCCCTTCGTCGGCGTAGCTGCAGTCGCCCACGTCCTCGTCCGGCTCCTCGGTGCGGCAGCGGTAGTAGTCGGTGCCCGAGGGGTGGCTGATGCCCTCCTTGGCGAACACGTAATGCAGGTCCGGCGCGCGGAAGCCGGTGCCGTAGGCGGCGCGCAGCAGCAGCGTCTTCATCGGACGCCACTCGACGCCGCCGTTGTAGGTGAACTTGTCGATCGTGTTGCCGCCGTACTTGTAGCTGTCGTAGCGGCCGGCGGTGGACAGCTCGAGGCTGCGCAGCAGAGGCGCGCGGAACTCGTAGCCGGCGCCCCAGTGGTCGCGGGAACCCGAGCCGTCCGCATCGCGCAGGCCGTAATAGTAGTTCACCGTGGCCAGCGGATCGAGGCCCAGCTTGTAAGACTGGCGGCCGTACTCGGCGACCGCGGCGAAGCCCACCGGACCGGCGGGCAGATGGAACAGTTCCGCCTGGTTGATCTGGAACGACACGCCCTGCTGGCGGGCGACGGGCTTGTAAGTCGTGCGCGCGGTGATCGAGTCGAACTCGGCCGTGGTCAGGGGCTTGTAGAGACGCGCCGGGTCGGCGTTGAAGATCGGATAGCCGCTGTCGGCGTCGACGCCCAGCTGCGAGCCCAGGAACAGGGCGGTCGCCTTCGAGGTCACCACCTTGGGCCAGCTGATCGACGAGCGGTATTGGCTGAAATTGTAGAAGGCCTCGTAGTCCCAGCCGCCGCCCAGCGAGCCCTTCACGCCCGGCGTGATGCTGAAGGTCTTAGAGACGTTCTTGATGAAGCCCTTGTTCAGCCCGCCCATCTCCTCGGGCGTGAAGTTGCGGTGCCAAAGATCCAGCGCGCCGGTGAACTGGTTGTAGAAGATCCCGTCCTCGCTGCCGTTGGCGTCCTGGTACTCCCAGTTCAGGACGTCCTGGAACTGCCGGGTGCGGCTGTAGCCCGCCGAGATGTCGGCGAAGAACGAGAGCGTGTCGCGCGGCGCGTAGTTCAGCGAGGCTACGACATTGGCGCTCTTGCGCTCGCTCACGATCGTGCCGTAGCCGATCGAGCTGTAGCTGCCGCAGTAGTAGCCGGGGCCGTAGTCGTCGAGATCGGCGTCGTAGGCGCCCCAACCGGGGCGGCTGACATATTCGATCGACCCGCCGTTCAGTTTCGACAGAGCCTTGCAGGTGCTTGCGCCGGGGTCGACATAAACGTCTTCGGACGGATCCATGCGCAGGAAGTCCCGCCGCGCGATGGCGGTGCGGCTGCTGGGGCTGTCCTTGGTGCTGTCCTGGATATCCCGGTCATAGGCCCACATCGGGCGCTGGTTGACGAACTCGCCGCCGATCACCAGGTCGAAATCGTTCTTCGAATAGCCGCTCGAGATGTTGACGCGCTGGCTGGCGCCGCCGCCATGCTCATAGCCGCCGAAGGTCACGTCGACGGTCGTGCCGTCGACCTTCTTCTTCAGATTGAAGTTCACGACGCCCGAGATGGCGTCGGAGCCATAGACCGCCGAGGCGCTGCCGCTCAGCACCTCAATGCGATCGATCATGCCCAGCGGGATCGACGAGGTGTCGGTGAAGGCGCTCTTGCCGTTATAGGGTAGAGGGAAGTCAGCGATCCGACGACCGTTGACCAGCACCAGCGTGTGGTTGGGGCCAAGGCCGCGCAGGTCAACCTGTTGGGCCCCCGGGGTCCAGTCCATGCCGCTGGACGACTGCTGGGTCTGGGTCTCGCCGCCATTCTGGGTCAGCGAGCGCATGACGTCGGGGACGCTGTTGAAGCCGGCGGCCTTGATGCTGTCGCTGGTGATGACCGTGACCGGGGCGGGGCCTTCGGTTGCGATGCGAGGGATGCGCGAGCCGGTGATCACCAGCGCTTCGACGGTGTCGTCGCTGGTGGTCGACGTCGTCTGCGCGGCGGCCTGGCCGACGATCAGAAGGCCCGCGGCGCCGGCCAGCGCGCTGGCGCGAAGAAGATGCGTCTTCATCAATATCCCCCTTATTTGTTGCGCCGACGGTCCTGTCCTGGGTGCTCAGCACCTCGGCGTTACTCCGAGATTGCATCCATTTGGACCGCGACTTTCTCAGAGTGAAAGTCGGAAATGACAAATTGTCAAAACTTATGGACATATTGTGCATGCCGTGCAGCAATTTGGTCATTGCGCCGCGATGTTGGGCGATTGGGCTGTTCCTGTCGGCGAAACGTGTTGTCCCCGATCGCGAAAATTCGCGGGACGGTTAGGCTTGGCCCGAACGGAGGAAGCCAAATGGTTCGATTGGCATCGGCGATGGCCACGGTCGCGCTGCTGATGGGCGTGACCGCCGCGCGGGCGGCGACGCCCGCTGGACCCGACGCTGTCGGGCCGGGCTACGAGTACTACATGATCGGCGACGTGAACGCGCCGACGCCGGGCAAGACCGGGCCGTTGCTGGGTTTGTTCGGCGGCGGCGACTGGCCGATCGAAGCTTTCCGGACCTTCGTCAAGCAGTCGGGCGGCGGCCACATAGTCGTGCTGCGCGCCCGCGGCGGCCGCGAATTGCAGGACGAGATCTATAACGATGTCGGCGGCGTGGCCTCGGTCGAGACCCTGGTGATCCATGACGAGGACGCCGGCGAGGACCCCAAGCTCCTGGCGATCATCGCGCGCGCCGACGGCATCTTCTTCGGCGGCGGCGACCAGAGCAATTACGTGCGCGCCTGGAAGGGCACGGCGCTGAACAAGGCGCTGGACGCTCACATCAAGGCGGGCAAGCCGATCGGCGGCACCAGCGCGGGGCTGGCGGTGTTGGGCGGCTATGTCTACGGCTGCCTGGATTCGATCAGCCTGACCTCGCCAGACGCGCTGAAGAACCCCACCGGGCCCAGCGTCACGCTGGTGCGCGACTTCCTGCACCTGCCGTATCTCTCCAAGGTGATCACCGACACCCACTTCGACAAGCGCGATCGCCAGGGGCGGCTGGTGACCTTCGTCGGGCGGCTGATCCAAGAGGAGAACGACACGGCGATCACTGGCCTGGGCGTGGACGAGGCTGGCGCCATGCTGGTCGACGGGCAGGGTATTGGCCGCTACTACGGCCCTGGCCATGCTTGGCTTGTGCGTCCGCTGAAGAAGCCGGCCACCATCATCGCCGGACAGCCGCTGACCTATACGTCGTTCCCGATCATCGGGCTGGGTCCCGACAGCACGCTCGATTTCAAGACGTTTGCAGTCACCAAGCCCGACTTCACCATCACCGCGCGTGTCGACAAGGGCGCGTTCGTCCGCAGCGACCGATAGATCCGCCCGACTGTCCGTTACCACCGAGATCAAGATGATGTTTCAGACGCTTCGCCGCTTTACCGTTCTCGCCCTTTTCGGCGTAACCCTTTCCACGCCGGCGTTGGCCGACCAGGCGCCCAAATGGTCTCTGGCCGTGCATGGCGGCGCCGGCGTGCTCGAGCGCGGTGAACTGACGCCCGAGAAGGACAAGGCCTTCCGCGCCGGCCTGGACGCGGCGCTCGAGGCGGGCGCCAAGGTTCTCAAAGCGGGCGGCTCCAGCCTCGACGCCGTCGAGGCGGCCGTGCGGGTGCTGGAAGACAACCCCCTGTTCAACGCGGGTAAGGGCGCGGTCTTCACCGCCGAGGGGCGCAACGAACTGGACGCGGCGATCATGGACGGCGCCACCTTGAAGGCCGGGGCGGTCGCGGGCGTGACGCGCACGCGCAACCCCATCAGCCTGGCTCGCGCGGTCATGGAGAAGTCGCCCCATGTCCTGCTGGCGCGCGAGGGCGCGGACCAGTTCTCCAAGGAGCAGGGCCTGGAACAGGCGCCGCCGGAGTACTTCTATACCGAGGAGCGCTGGAAGCAGTTGCTGGCCTGGCGCAAGGATCACCAGGCCATGTTGGATCCCACGCACCTGTTCGGCACGGTCGGCGCGGTCGCCCTGGATCAGGCCGGACACGTGGCCGCGGCCACCTCGACCGGCGGCATGACCGGTAAACGCTGGGGCCGGATCGGCGATAGCCCGATCATCGGCGCGGGGACCTATGCGCGTGACGGGGCCTGCGCGGTGTCGGCTACGGGCTCTGGCGAGTATTTCATTCGAGAGACCGCCGCGCGCCAGGTCTGCGACCGGGTGACCTGGAAGGGAGAGACCATCCAGCAGGCCGCGGACGGAACCATGGCTTCGATCACCAAGATCGGGGGCGACGGCGGGCTGATCGCCATCGACGGCCAGGGGCGGGCGGCGTTCGGCATGAACGACCTGGGCATGTATCGTGGCGCGATTTCCTCGGCGGCGCCCACGCCGCGGACGGCGATCTATGCCGACGAGCCGTCACCGCGTTGATTTGGAACGCCAGCAGGGGGGAGGCAAGGCTTGACGAAATCGGATGACCGGGGACTGAGCGATCTGGACCGGCGTCTGCTGGCCATGCTGCGGGAGGACTCCCGTCAGCCGGTGACCAAGCTGGCCACCGACCTGGGCCTTTCCCGCGCCAATGTCTATGCGCGCCTCAGCCGGCTGGAGGAGGAGGGGGTCATCGGCGGCTACACGGTGCGTCTTGGCGACCCCTACGACCGGCGGCTTATCCGCGCCCAGGTGATGATCAAGGCTTTGCTGAAGCACGGCAAGACCATCGAGGAGGCCCTTGCCGCCATCCCCGAGCTTTCGGCCTTGCATGCGATCAGCGGCGAGTACGACCTGATCGCGGTGGTCGAGGCCGAAACCGTCGGCGAGCTCAACGCGCTGATCGACCGGATCGGCGAGATCGAGGGCATCGAGCGGACGACCTCGTCGATCCTGCTGGCGACGAAAGTCCTGCGTTAGGGCTGCTCGCGGCGGTTTCTCCCGCCAGATCCGGCCAAGTCGGCGGTTTCCTGGGCGCGCGCCGGCTTAAGCTGCCGCTGAGCTTCAGCGGAGAAACGTCTTGAGCCTCCAGCGGATCGACACCGGACCCGGATTTCTGGGCGTGGCGGCCGACGCCGGTCATCACGATACCTTGCTGCGCGCCCACGTGATGTTGCGGCTGGCGCGGTGCGACATGGCCGAGGCCGAGCGCGCCCTGGCCGAGATCGCCGGCCTGACCGCCCTGCACCAGATTTCGGGCGACTATGACCTCGTCGCGGTGGTCGAGGCTCCCCACGCCGAGGCGCTCGACGCGCTCGTCGCCAGGATCGCGCGCCAGCGCGGCGTCAGCGCGGCCATGACCTCGCGCCTGCGCGCGTTGGTCAGTCCTTCTCGCGCCCGATCCTTCGCCTCGGCGACGCCCGCGACACGCTAACACGGGAGCTTGCCGTGGACTTTCCCTATCCGAGCCTGATGTTCCTGGCCGATGTCGATCGGGTCAGCGCCAAGACCGCCTTGGGCGTCGCCTATTGGCGGCCAGAGGCCTGCATCGGCCAGCTTCGCCTGCAAGGCTGCGAGGTCGATCTGGGTTTGCCCGACATGACCCCAAGCGCCGCGAGGGCGGCAGGGGCGCGCTCGCTACTGATCGGTGTGGCCAATGCCGGCGGCTATATTCCTCCGCACTGGGAGGCCGTGCTCATCGAGGCGCTGGAGGCTGGATTGGACCTGATCTCGGGCCTCCACACGCGTCTGGCCAGCCTGCCGCGTGTTCGCGAGGCGGCCGAGCGGCGGGGACGGCGACTGTTGGAGGCGCGCGAGCCCGATCCCCGGTTCAACGTGGTTGGCGAGGGTGTCAAACGCAGCGGCCAGCGTCTGCTCACGGTCGGCACCGACTGCGCCGTGGGCAAGATGTACGCGGCCCTGGCCATCGCCAGGGAACTCGAGGCGCGCGGCGTGAGCGCCGATTTTCGCGCCACGGGTCAGACCGGGATCTTCATCGCCGGATCCGGCGCGCCGATTGACGCCATCGTCTCGGACTTCGTGGCCGGCGCGGCCGAGGTCCTCAGCCCGGCGGCGAGCGAGGATCATTGGGATGTCATCGAGGGGCAGGGATCGCTGTTCCACCCGGCCTATGCGGGGGTCTCTCTGGGGCTGCTCCATGGCAGCCAACCGGACGCCCTGGTGGTCTGCCATGACGCCACGCGCACGGCGATCGACGGTCTGGAGGCCTTCCCCACGCCCAGCCTCGCCGAGGCGATCGACCTGAACTTGCGGCTCGCCCGACTGACCAATCCGGCGGCGCGAGTCGCGGGCGTCTGTATCAACACCTCGCGCCTGTCGCCGGAGGCGGCGGCCAGGCGCTTGGCCGAGACGGCCTCGGCTCTGGGCGTTCCGTGTTGCGATCCGGTGCGCACCGGCGTGTCGACGATCGTCGACGCCCTGCTGACCAGGCCGTCCCGGCGCGGCGCGGCCTGATGCGCCTGACCGCGCGAGAGCGGGTCCATGCCCTGATCGAGCCGTTCGTCATCGCCCGCAAGACCTATGCCGAGGCCCTGGTCGTAGAGGTCGAGGTGGAGGCGGACGGTGTCATCGGGCGCGGCGAGGCGGCGGGCGTCGACTATCGCGGCGACACGCCCGACCGGATGCTGCGCCAGTTGCGAGAGGCCGCCGAGCGGCTGGATCGCGGCGAGAGCCTGGATCGCGCCGATCTGGCGACCCGCCTGCCGCCTGGCGGTGCGCGCAACGCGATCGACTGCGCGCTCTGGGATCTTGAGGCAAAGCGATCCGGGACGCGCGCGGCTGCGCGCGCGGGCCTCGCACCGCTGCGCGCCATCGAGACCTTTGTCACCCTGGGCATGGATACGCCGCCGGCCATGGGCGCCAAGGCCGCGCGCTGGGCCGAGCGCTACGGGGCGCTGAAGGTCAAGCTGGGCGACGCCGACGACATGGCGCGCCTGGAAGCTATCCGATCGGCTGCGCCGCGGGCGCGCCTGATCGCCGACGCCAACCAGGGCTGGACGCTGGCGCAACTGAATGACCGTGCTCCGCGCATGGCACAGATGGGTGTGGAACTGCTGGAGCAGCCGCTGCCGGTCGGCCGTGACGACGAGCTTTTCGACTATCGCGGCGCCGTGCCCCTGTGCGCCGACGAGTCGTTCGATGATCGCGCCGACCTCGACCGGATCGTGGGCCGTTACGCCTTCTGCAACATCAAGCTGGACAAGGCCGGGGGGCTGACCGAGGCGCTGGCCCTCGCCAAAGCCGCCCGCGAACGGGGCTTGCGGTTGATGGTCGGCTGCATGGAGGGGACCTCGTTGGGGATCGCCCCGGCGCTGCTGCTGGCCCAGGACTGCGAGATCGTAGACCTGGATTGCCCCATGCAGCTGGTCCGCGACGTCGACGGCGGCTTCGGCTACCGGGATGGCTGGTTGCGCCCAAACGGGCCGGACCTCTGGGGCTAGGCTTCGAGATCCCGCGCCGTCGCCAGCAGCGCGGCCAGATCCAGGCTCGCTTCGCCTTTCAGCTTCTTGGTGACCGGCAAGGTGACGTAGTCAAACGAGACGTTCAGATGATCGAGCATGTGCTCCATGATCGTCTGGTAGTGTTCGATGCCGAAAGCGGCCACCGTGATCAGATAGTCGATCCCGCCCAGCACTGCCTGACAGCCAATGACATTGGGCAGGTCGGCGATCCCGGCCTCGAAGACCTTGGCCTTGGCGTACGAATAGTCGGTCAGCTTGATCTGCACGACGAAGGTCGACAGCTTGGCCAGCCGGCCAAGGTCGACCTCGGCGTGGTAGCCCCGGATGATCTTGGACTTTTCCAGTCGCTTCATGCGTTCCCAGCACCGCGAAGCCGACAGGCCGACCAACTCGCCCATCGCGGCCTTGGTGACCCGCCCCTGGCGTTGCAGCAGCGCCAGGATCTTGAGATCGATGCGGTCGAGGTCCTTGCGCTGGTCGGTCATGAGCGGTCCTTGCTGATCGTCGTTCCCAGCCTTAGCGCAAGGCCGGCGGGGAGGGTGAGCGCGAGCGCCCGATATTGGGAGAGCTACGAGCGTCGACGATGTCCGAAACGGCGGAAACCCCCGTCGCCGCCCGGCTAGACTCGCCAGGTGACAAGAGAAGGCGGGGCTCGTGAGATCCTATCTATTCCGATCGGTCCTTGGCGTCGCCGTCGCGGGATTGCTGGGATCCGGCGCTTGGGCCTCGACGCTCATTATCAACGCCAGGGTGATCGACGGCTCCGGAACGCCGGCCCGTTCGGTCAGTGTCCGGATCGATAAGGATCGCATTGTCGCTGTCGGGCGCCTCAGGCGCGTTCGGGGCGAGGCCATTGTCAACGCCAAGGGGCTGACATTGGCGCCGGGCTTCATCGACGCCCACAGCCACCACGACCGACAGGCGGAAAAGACGCCAGACATGACGGCCGTGACCGCTCAAGGCGTCACCACCATCGTGGTTGGGCAGGATGGGGAATCCGCGCTTCCCCTGAAGACCTATTTCGAACAACTGGCGCGCTCGCCGCTGGCCGTCAACGTCGCGTCCTACACCGGACACGGCAGCTTGCGCGCGCGCGCCATGGGCCAGGACTACAAGCGTCCGGCCACGCGGTCCGAGATCGCGCGCATGCAGGACCACCTCGCCGCGGATCTGCGCGCCGGCTCCCTGGGCCTGTCCACCGGGCTGGAATACGACCCCGGGATCTACGGAACGCCGCAAGAGGTGGTCGCCCTGGCCAAGACAGCCGCGGCCGGCGGCGGGCGCTACATCAGCCATATGCGCAGCGAGGACGTCCGGCTGGATGCGGCGATCGACGAGATCATCGCCATCGGCCGCGAGGCCAGGTTGCCCGTTCAGATCTCGCACCTGAAGATCGGCCTGGTCGACCGTTGGGGCGACGCGCCCGCGATCCTGGCCAAACTGGACGCCGCCCGCGCCCAGGGCGTGGACATCACCGCCGACGTCTATCCCTACAGCTATTGGCAGAGCAATCTGTCGGTGCTGCTGCCGGAGCGGAACTTCGAGGACCGGGCCGCCGCGCGCTTCGCCCTGACCAAGCTAACCACGCCCGAGGGCCTGCGGATCGCGGTCTTCGCGCCTGACCCGTCCCTGGTGGGCAAGACGATCGCCCAAATCGCGGCCGAACGGCATGCCGATCCGGTCGAGACTTATTTGGCGCTGACGCGGCAATCAGAGGCCTACGGCGCGGCGCATCCGCAGGTCGAGCGCGTGGACGCCGTGATCGGCTCGGCCATGGCCGAGCCCGACATCGCCGCCTTCATCGCCTGGAAGCACGCGGTGATCTGCTCCGATGGCATGACGCACGGCCTGCATCCCCGAGGCTTCGGCGCCTTCGCCAAGATCCTGCGTGTCTATGTTCGGGAAAAACATCTGCTGACCCTGGAGCAGGCCGTGCACAAGATGTCGGCCCAGACCGCCGCCCAGCTTGGCCTGGCCGACCGAGGAACGATCGCGCCGGGTCTTTATGCCGACCTGGTGTTGTTCGATCCCGCGCGCATCGGCGACCGTTCGGATCTGGACCACCCTAACGCCCTGGCCGCGGGCGTCGCCACCGTCTGGGTCAACGGCGTGATCGTCTTCGAAGAGGACGCGGCGACCGGAGCGCGGCCTGGCCAGATCGTGCGCCGAGCCGGCTGGCGGCCGGTCGACTGACGGCCAAGACCATCACGAGCCCCGATTGAGCAGAGACCCGCCGGCCTCGAAGTTTCCGGCGCTGAACCTCATGGCCGAGCGGGGCCGATGAACACCTGAACCGACCTGTCGAATTCGATCCCGACGTCAGGTCGAACGGCCCCAAAGGCGCCATTTCTGAAGTGGAGTCGGAATGATGCAGCGGCGCGCATTTCTGGCGGCGGGAGCGAGTCTGGCCGCCGCATCCACGACGCGGGGCGTGGCGGCGCCGATCCTCTCCGCCGACAATTTCGGTCTCACCCTGGAGCAGGCCAGACGGCGCAACGGCTGGATCGAGATCGACGCCGCCGCTTTCGAGGCCAACATCGACACCGTGCGGACGCTGATCGGCGCGGTGCGGCTATGCGTGGTGATGAAGGCTGACGCCTATGGCAACGGCGTCGCGCTCCTGATGCCGTCCGTCTTGAAGAAACGGATTGGCGAACTCGCCATAGCCTCGAACGACGAGGCCAGGGTCGCGCGTCGACTCGGCTATCGCGGCCGTCTGGTCCGTGTCCGCGCCGCGACGGCGGCGGAAATGGAGGATGGTGTTCCGTTCGCCGTCGAGGAACTGATCGGAAACCCCGACGCCGCCGCGCATCTGCAGGCCCTGGCGCGGAAGGCGGGGCGGCGGCGGTGGCCCGTGCACCTGGCGCTCAACAGCGGCGGCATGTCGCGCAACGGGATCGAGCTTTCGAGCGACTATGGGAAGGTCGACGCCCGCGCTCTGCTGGGGTTCGACAGGCTCGCGATCAAGGGTGCGATGACCCACTATCCGAGTGAGGAAGAAGCCGACATTCTCGGCCAACTCCATCGCTACCTGGAGGACCTTGCTTGGCTGCGATCGCTGGGGCTGAGCACGGACGGCCTCCTGCGCCACACCGCCAACAGCTTCGCCACGCTCAAGCACCGGGAAACATGGCTCGACATGGTGCGGGTCGGGGGGCTGCTTTACGGCGATCCGGGCTCGGTGGCGGTCGACGCCTATCGGCCGACCATGGCGATCAAGTCGCGCATCGCGGCGATCAATCACTACCCAGCGGGCCAAACGGTAAACTACGATCGCACCTTCCGGCTCGAAAGGGAGAGCTGGCTCGCCAACATTCCGCTCGGCTATTCGGACGGCTATAGGCGCGGCTTCAGCCATGCCAATCGTCTGGAGTTTCCGGCGGAGAGCCGTAATCGAACACAGATATTGATCCGAGGACGCCGCTTCCCCGTGGTGGGGCGCGTGACGATGAACACCATGATGGTCGACGTGACGGACGGGCGGGGCCTGGTGCGTCCTGGCGACGAGGTCGTGCTTTTCGGCGCGCAGGGCGGCGAGAGGATCACGCAGGCCGAGTTCGAAGCCAATAGCTCCGCCTATGGTCCAGAGATGCTCGCCGTGCTGGGCGCCACGCTCCCGCGCGTACTCGGATCCTAGGCGTATAGGGGCCTGTCTTCCGAGCCGCCGGGAACAGCCGAACGAGCGCCGGAGAGTTCGCCCGGGATCGCGATCGGCGGGCAAGGCCGCGCTCATGCGACCCTGGTCATCTTGAAGATGCCTTGAGCGTTGGCGCTGTCGAACCGCAGGTCCAGGCGTGTGGCGCCTGTGTCGTCGACGAAGGTGTCGCGGGTGATGAACTCGTGGAAGGAGCCTGGCACGCCGCGGGTTTCCAGCCCCGCGTCGGTGACAAAGTCGCGCGAAACGGGTTGAGCCTTGAAGGCGGTCTGGCGCACACGCCCCGAGGCCGACACTTCCACGGCGTCCTTGATCGGCCGTCCCAACGCCTTCTGGGCGTCGGCGATGGCGTCGACATCGGGAACGCGGTCCGTGGCATGGTTGAAGGCTTGGCCTTCGGTGGCGATCCACGCGGCCTCCGCCGATTCCGCCTTCAGCGCCTCGTAGTGTTCGAGCCGGACCGGACCGTGCGTGCGCGCGAAGGCGGCGACAAGTTCAGGCAGGGCGGCGCGGGCGTCGTCCAGATCGCATCCGCCCGTTGAGGAGAAGGCTTGCAACGCGGCCTTGGCGGCGGGGCCCAGGGGGTCGGCGGAGGAATCGAACACCGCGTGGGCGATGACCTGGAAGGCCGGGGAAAAGCGCTCGACGTGAAGCTCGCTGACGAAGAACTGTGGGATCATGTCGGGCTTGTCCGCGTGGGCATAGGCGCGACCGGTCATCTTCAGGCCGTCGAGCGGATAGACATCGGCGACCTCATAGCCCAGCGGTTCGAGAATCCGGGCGAAGGCCTTGTGGCCGCCTGGCAGCGAGCCGGTCGGGCCGGCGCCGAAATCGATCGTCCGCAAGGCGCCGTGGTCGAACAGGATCTTGTGACCCTCGGCGCGGCGGTCGGCGACATAGGCGGCGCCCATGGGGACTCTGTTCATGACGTCGTGAAACAGGACCGCATTCAGAGCCATGGCGAAGACGGCGCGCGAGACCGGACCATCGGTTTCGGCGCTGAGGGCGGGGTCGATCTCCAGGATATCCAGGATCGTGGCCGCGGCCTTCTGGCCCACGGCCGAGGCGGCCAGCGTGGAGAGGTGAGACATGGTTTCAGGTCCTCAGACGTCGAAGGTCACGCCCTGCGCCAGCGGCAGGGTGGTCCCGTAGTTGATGGTGTTGGTGGCGCGGCGCATGTAGGCCTTCCAGCTGTCGGAGCCGGCCTCGCGCCCGCCGCCTGTCTCCTTCTCGCCGCCGAACGCCCCGCCGATCTCTGCGCCCGAGGGGCCGATGTTGACGTTGGCGATGCCGCAGTCGCTGCCCTCGGCGGACACGAAGAGCTCGGCTTCCCGAATGTTCAGCGTGAAGATCGATGAAGACAGGCCCTGGGCCACGTCGTTCTGGGCGGCGATGGCGTCGCTCAGCTCCGCATAGCGCATGACATAGAGGATCGGGGCGAAGGTCTCGTGCTTGACGATCTCGGCCTGGCGATCGATCTCGACCAGGGCGGGGGCCGCGTAGAAGGCGTCGGGCCCGGCCGCGTCGACGCGCGCTCCGCCGGTTACGCGACCGCCGGCCGCCCGGGCCTGGTCCAGCGCCGACTGCATGGCGTCGAAGGCCGTCTTGTCGATCAGCGGCCCGACCAGCACGCCGGCCGCGCGTGGGTCGCCCACCGGAACGGCCGGGTAGGCGGCCTTAAGCCGGGAAACGAATGTGTCGTAGACGCTCTCATGCACGAACAGCCGGCGGAGCGTGGTGCAGCGCTGGCCGGCCGTCCCCATGGCGGCGAACGCCACGCCCCGAACCGCCAGATCCAGGTCGGCCGAAGGCGTGATGATCGCAGCGTTGTTGCCGCCCAGTTCGAGCAGCGCGCGGGCGAAGCGGGCGGCGAGGCGCGGCCCGACTTGACGGCCCATTGCGGTCGAGCCGGTGGCCGAGACCAGAGGAACCTGGGGATGATCGACGAGGACCTCTCCCAGCGCCCGCCCGCCGATCAGCAGCGTGGAAAGCCCCTCGGGCGCGTCCGGCCCGAACTTGGCGCGGGCCTTCTCGAACAGCGCCTGCACGGCCAAGGCGGTCAGCGGCGTCTTTTCGGACGGCTTCCAGACCACGGTGTCGCCGCAAACGAAGGCCAGGGCCGCGTTCCAGGACCAGACGGCGACGGGGAAGTTGAAGGCGCTGATCACGCCCACCACGCCCAGGGGGTGCCAGGTCTCCATCATGCGGTGCGACGGGCGCTCGGTGGCCAGGGTCAGGCCGAACAGCTGTCGCGACAGGCCGGTGGCGTAGTCGCAGATGTCGATCATCTCCTGTACCTCGCCCAGGCCCTCGGAGGTGACCTTGCCGGCCTCCAGGGTGACCAGCGCGGCGAGGTCGGCCTTGGCGGCGCGGAGCTCTTCGCCCAACAGGCGGACCAGTTCGCCCCGGCGTGGCGCGGGAACCTTGCGCCAGGCCAGATAGGCCTCGTGGGCGGCGCCGATCGCGACGGCGGCCTCGTCGGTGGTGTGTTCGCGCAGGTTGGCGAGGGTCTCGCCGGTGACCGGCGAACGGGCCTTCAGCGCGCCGGCGTCGAGGATGGCGGGGGTGACGCCGAGGCGTTCCAGCAAGGCGCGCGCGTCGGCGAGGGCGGAGGGCAGGTTGCTCATAGGGATCCTGAGGGCAAAGACGTGGTGGGGGCGAGCCGGACGCTGGCCGACCCTTGTCCGAAGACGGCGGCTACGGCGGCGGAATAGTCCTGGATGGCGCGGGGCGTGAACCGGTCGTAGGCGTCCTGAAAGGCGCGCCCCAGGCCGTGTTCGCCGCTGAAGCTGGCGCCAAAGCCGTCGATGGCGAGCGTCAGAACCGCCTCGCGCAAGGCAGCTCGACGTTCGGGCGTGGTCGGACCGACAAGGTTGAAATGGATCCCCCCATCGGCGACATGGCCGAAGTCGCAAAGGGCATAGTCGGGGAAGCTCGCGTCGAGCATCTTCGTGGCCTCGGCCCGGAAGCGGGCGAGATCCCGCCGCCGGAAGCTGAGATCGAAGCCGACGACCGGACCGCTCGCGCGCAGTCCTTCGGACAGGGCGTGGCGCAAGGCCCACATTTTCGCCGCCGAGCCGAACAGAGCGTCCGTCAGCGGACCGTCGTCCAGTTCCAGCAGGCGGCCGGCGATCAGCTGGAGGGTTTCGTCGAGAGAGTTCTCGCCCTCACGCGGCGCCCAAGGGCGGGTCAGTTCAACCAGGACGGCATAGTCCGCCATTCCCCCGGAGAAGGGGTTGGACAGGGAGGGAACATGAGCGACGGCGCGTTCCATCGCGGCCTTGGACATGCCCTCGAATGCGGTCAGCAAGGGGCCGGCCTCGGCCTCGAAAGCTAAGAGCAGCGAGAGAACCGCCTCCATGTCGCGCGGGATGAGGAGGGCGGCGGCCGTCTGCCGCGGGCGATGGTGGACCTCAACGGTGGCCTTGGTGATCACGCCGAACGCGCCGCAGCCGCCGACGAACAGTTGCCGGAGGGCGATCGCGGCATTGTCCTTGCGAAGGCCGTGTGAAAGCGTCAGCACCGTGCCGGCGGGATCGGGAAGCACGACCTCCAGCCCCAGTACGTGGCGGCGCATATCGCCATAGCGCAGGAAGCGCGCGCCGCCCGCATTCGTGGCCGCCATGCCGCCCACGGTAGGGTCGGCGCCAAGGTCGATCGGCAGGAACAGGCCATGGGGCTCGAGCGCGGCGTTCAGGGCCGAGAGGCGAACGCCGGCGCCGACCTCGGCGGTCCGATCAGCGACATCGATCTTCAGTGGCGCGCCCAGGCGGTCCAGGGACAAAACCAGATGCGCGCCGCTCGCGTCCGGTGTCGAGCCCTCGGCCAGGCCTGTGTTCGCCCCCTGCGGAACGAAGGTCAGGCCGTGCCGCGCACAGTAGCCGACCACGGCCGAGACCTCGCTGGTGCTGGCGGGACGCAACACCGCCGCCGCCACGCCGGCGGCGTAGCGCGCGGGCGTCTCGTAGCGGGCGCGATCGGCCGGATCGGTCACCAAGCCGGTGGGGCCGACCAGAGTCTCCAGGGCGGCCAGATGGGCGGCGAGGCCTGACAGATCAGGCTGCGACATGTTCGACCTGGGCCGGGGCGTAGCGCCGCCCGAACCGGTTGGCCAGGAAATCGGCCAGGGCGACATCCTCTTGTCGCACGAAGCCGGTCGAGGGCAGCTTGCCTTCGGCCAGAAGGTCGAGCACGGCGCAGATGCCGGCCGCGGTCGTGATCTGGATCGCGCTGCGGGGCCGGCCGCCGATATGAGCGCCGTAGATCTTCTGGGCGTAGGTCTCTTGCATCAGGCGACCGCCGCGCAGACCGCTCACGCTGGCGAACACGATCACCACGTCCTGCAGTGTGGCGGGCAAGGCGTTTTCCAGGATATCCTTGAGCACCTCGCGCCGATCCCGCAGGCGCAGATCGTTCAGCAGCGCCCTCATGAAGACCGCGTGGCCCGGATAGCGGATCGTGCGGTACGACAGGTTTCGCACCTTGCCGTCGAGCGTCTCGCACAGCGTGCCGAGACCGCCCGAGGTGTTGAAGGCTTCGTAGAGGACGCCGTCCAAGGCGAACTCCTCGCGGTCCTCCAGCGGCTGGGTCTCACGACGCACGCCGCCGACGATCGCTTCGCACGGCTCGCAGTACTCGTTGATCAGGCCGTCGGTCGACCAGGTCAGGTTGTAGTTAAGCGCGTTGGATGGAAACTGCGGCAGGGCGCCCACGCCCATCCGCACGTCGTAAAGTTCGTCGAACCGCTGCGCCAGATCGAAGGCGGCGATCGTGATGAAGCCTGGCGCGAGGCCGCATTGGGGAACGAATGCGCTCTTGGCGTCCTTGGCCAGCGCCTTGACCGCCCGGGTGCTGGCCACGTCTTCGGTGAGATCCAGATAGTGGGCGCCGGCGGCCTTCGCGGCTCGGGCGATGGCGACGGTCAGATGGAAGGGCGCGGCGCTCAAGACCGCGAACTTGCCGGCCATCAGCGCATTCAGGGCGACCTCGTCGGTGATATCGACAGCGACCTTTTTCACGGGGGCGCTGGTCTCGAGCCGCTCCAGCGCCTGGGCCGACGCATCCGCCACGGTCAAGGCGTAGTCGCCGCACCCCGCCAGCATCTCGGCGATCATGGACCCGATCTTGCCGCCGCCGACGACCACAACCTCTTTCATGTCTTCCATTCTCCGGTGAAGAGCGCGGATCCATGATGCCGGTCGCATAAACGATTTATAGTGGCGCTATTGTCGAAATGCAGGGAACATGCCGTCGAAATGAAGGGGAGTTTCGGCGGAATGCCGATCGACGCCGTTGACCAGAAATTGCTCGCCGCCCTGCAGGAAAATGGGCGGGCCTCGACCGCCGACCTAGCTCGGCGGGTCGGTCGATCGCGGACGACGGTCCAGAGCCGCATCGAGCGTCTCGAAAGAGACGGGATCATCATGGGGTACGCCGTCCGCTTGTCGCCGGACCACGCGCATGGCGCCGTGCGCGCGCATGTCATGATCAAGATCGCCCCCAAGGAAAGCCGCGCCGTGGAAGCGGCGCTCAGGGCCATTCGCGAGGTGCGAGTCCTGCATTCCGTCAGCGGCGATTTCGACATGATCGCGGTGGCGGCCGCCACATCGGTGGCGCGAATGGACGAGATCATCGACAGCATCGGCCATCTGCCGGGCGTCGAGCGCACGACCTCGTCGATAGTGCTGTCGACCAAGTTCGACCGATAGGGTCCGGAAGGGCTGACGCGGGCCAATGGCCCCTTTCCACCCGTTGCCACACTCCGGAAGTCCGTTCGCGGATTGTCGTGACTACCCCTTCGACCTCACCGGCCGCGCCGGATTGCCGACCACGGTCGCGCCTGGGGCCACGTCGCGGGTGACCACCGCGCCGGCCCCGACCACCGCGTCGTCGCCGATCGTCACGCCGGGCAGGACGATCGCGCCGCCGCCGATCCAGACATTGGCGCCGATGTGGATCGGCTTGCCCGACTCCAGGCCCGCGCGCCGCTCGACCGGATCGCGCGGATGGTCGGCGGTCAGGATCTGTACGCCCGGACCGATGGCGGTGGCCGCGCCGATGGTGACCTCGACCACGTCCAGGATCACGCAGCCGAAGTTCATGAAGACGCCGTCGCCCAGCTTGATGTTGTAGCCGTAGTCGACGTGGAAGGGCGCGCGGATGGCGACGTTCTCGCCCACAGCGCCCAGGCGCTCGGCCAGCAGGGCGGGGCGCTCGTCGAGGTCGGAGGCGTTGTAGCGGTCCATCCAGGCCTGGGCGGCGCGCTGGTCGGCCTGGATCTCGGGATCGGCGGCGCTGTAGGGCTCGCCGGCCAGCATCCGCTGCTTCTGGGTCTTCACGCTCACTCCTTGGTCAGGTCCTGGCGGCGGAACAGGAACACTGCGCCGGCGGTCAGCACTGTCGTCCAGGCGAGCAGGGCGATGAAGGCGGCGCCCGCCGAGTTGGACGCCTGGCCCAGCTGGGCGGGATCCAGCAGGGCCGCGCGCAGCAGGTCGGCGTCGAAGACCGGCAGGACCAGGAGCTTCCAGCTTGGCTGGCCTTCCTCCATCAGGCGCAGCGAGCTGGCCAGCACGGTCTGGACGAAGCGCACGCCCAGGCAGGCGATCACCACACCCATGGTCGAGCGCGACAGCACGCCCACGCAGGCCGCCAAGGCCGCCAGGGTCATGGCCTCCAGCCAGGTGATGGCCAGGACGCCCAGGATGTCGAACGGTCCGCGCCCGAACATCGAGAGCGACAGGGTCTTGCCGTTGATCCCCGCGCCGATCACGCCCGCCGCCGCCGACAGCGCGGCGGTCAGGACCAGGCTCCAGAACATCGCCTCGCCCACGACCACCAGCTTGGCCAGCAGGAGGTTCTGGCGGGTGTTGCGTGGGGCCAGCAGCCGCCAGGTCTCCCAGCGGTAGTCGCCGGCCAGGACGGCCGCCGCGCCGATCATCAGGAACAGTGCGTCGAAGGTCGAGAACCCCGTGGCCAGCGCCTTGATCACCTGGTCGATCAGGCCGATCCCGATACCGGGCATCGGCTTCTTGATCACATGGCGCATGAAGAGGTCGCCGCCGACGCTGAGGATGAACCCCACCAGCGGCGCGAAGCAGAAGCCCCAGAACAGCGCCGAACGGTCACGCAGCAGGCGGAAGCGTTCAGCGGCGATGGCGTCAGCGAGCATCACGCGGCTCCTTCTGTCTGAAGGGTCTTCAGGTAGACGCCCTCGAGGTCGACCTCACGCCAGCGGGCCTCGACGATGTCGACCCCGGCCTCGACCAGGCTCCGGATCAGGGCGGGGGCCTCCTCGCGGGCGATGTCGGCCAGGACCGCGTCTGGGCCATCGGCCGCGCCTCGGCCGCCCAGCACCGCGAGCACCTGGGCGACGGGCGAGGCGATAGTGATGCGCAGGCGGGCCTCGCCGGCGGTCAGTTCGGCGACGCCGCCCTCGGCGACCACCTTGCCGCGCGACAGGATGGCGACCCGGTCGCAGACGCGGCGCACCTCGTCCAGCTGGTGGCTGGCCAGGATGACCGTGACGCCCTCGCGCTTGGCCAGGTCCACGATCAGGGCGCGGATCTCCTGGATGCCGGCGGGATCCATGCCGCTGGTCGGCTCGTCCAGGATGACCAGCTGGGGCTTGGTCAGGAAGGCGGCGGCCAGGCCCAGGCGCTGCTTCATGCCCACCGAGAAGCCGCTGGTCGAGCGGTCGGCGGCGTGGGTCAGGCTGACCCGCTCCAGCCAGCCGGCGACGTCGGCGCTTTTTGCGCTGCTCTCCAGGGCCAGCATCGTCAGGGTGTCGCGGGCGGTCAGATAGGCGGGATAGCGCGGCGTCTCGATCATCGAGCCGACCTTGCGAAGGGCGGTGATGTCGCCGGCCGGCGCGCCGAACAGGCGGGCCGAGCCGCTGGTCGGCCGCACCAGGCCGAGCGCGATGCGGAACAGGGTGCTCTTGCCCGCGCCGTTGGGGCCCAGGATTCCGAACACGCCGCCGGCGGGAATGGCGAGGGAGAAGTCGTCGAGGGCGCGCACCGCCCCGTAAGTCTTGGTGAGGCGGTCGGCCTCGAGGGCGATCGACATGCGGGTTTCCCGGGCGCCGAACGACTCGGCTCGACGCGGGGACTATGGCGAGGCGCCGGGCATGCGCCAAGTTAAGAGCCGGTCATGGGGGCGGAGGGCGGTTGTCATACGCGTGCAACCTCGCGCCGTGATCAGGTCGGGTCGTTCCGCTTTCGTGAGTCCCTCGATGTTCGTCCGTCGCTTCGTTTCCCGTGTTCTTGGCCTTGCCCTGGCGCTCGGCCTCGCCTTTGCGGGCGGCGTCGCCTCGGCGCGGGAGAAGGCCCCGCATCTGACGGTCCTGGTTTCGCTGGACGGCTTCCGCGCCGACTATCTGGATCGCGGCGTGACGCCGAACCTGAAGGCCCTGGCCGACGATGGCGCGCGCGGGGCGATGCGGCCCTCGTTTCCGAGCCTGACCTATCCCAATCACTACACCCTGGTGACCGGCAAGCGGCCGGACCACAGCGGGGTGGTCGGCAACGAGATGGAGGACGCCGTGATCGGCGGGCCCAGGTTCAAGATGAACGGCCCGAACGCCAACGACCCGCGCTGGTGGAACCAGGCCAAGCCCTTCTGGGTCTCGGTCGAGCAGCAGGGCAAGAGGGCCGCCGCCATGTTCTGGCCGGGCTCGGAAACCGAGATCGACGGCGTGCGGCCCGCGCACTGGATCAAGTACGACAGCGCATTCCCCTACGACGCCCGCGTGGACCAGATCCTGGCCTGGCTGGACGCCGCCGCCGGCCCGCCCCTGGCCTTCACCACGCTCTATTTCGACGCCGTCGACACCGAGGGCCACCACTACGGCCCGGACTCGCCGGAGCTGCGAGCGGCCCTGGTCGAGGTCGACCGACAGCTGGGACGCCTGGTCGAGGGCCTGAAGGCGCGCGGGCGGTTCGAGGCGACCGACATCATCGTGGTCGCCGACCACGGCATGGCCCCGCTGCCGGCCGCCCACCGCGTGGTGCTGGACGACCTGGTCGACATGGCCAAGGTCCGTCTGGTCACCAAGGGCGCGGTGACCAGCCTGTCGGCGGAGCCGGGTCACGAGCGAACGGTGGAGACGGCGTTCCTGTCCAAGCCCCTGCCGCACATGACCTGCTGGAAGAAGGCGGCGATCCCGGCCCGTTTCCACTACGGCCGCAACAAGCGCGTGCCGGCCATCGTCTGCCTGTCGGAGACCGGCTGGTACTCCACCACGCGCGAAGCCAAGGCCAAGCCAGGCAAATGGGACAATGTCGACGGCGGGGCGCACGGCTTCGACCCCTACGATCCGCTGATGCGCGCGGTGTTCGTCGCCCATGGACCGTCGTTCAAGCCGGGCGTCACGCTGCCGCTTTTCGACAATGTCGACGTCTATCCGCTGCTGGCGCGGATCACCGGCGTGAAGCCCGAGAAGGGCGACGGCTCGCTAAAGGTGGTGGGAGCGGCCCTGCGCTAGCCGGCGCGGGTCGTGTAGATCGAGATCGATCCCGTCGGCGTGGCGAACCGGTCCCGTTCCGTCACCGCCGTGAGGCCGCTGGCGCGCATCAGGCCGGGCAGGGCGCCGATGGCGTTGAACTCGGTGCGCTCGAAGCCGTCCACCGCCTGGACCATCCGGAACAGCAGCCGCATCAAGCCACGCTGGCGGCCGTAGTCGGCGATCAGCACCCGCGCGCCGGGACGGGCCAGGCGCGCCATGGCCTTCAGGATTTCACCCTTCACGGGTTCGTCGCACTGGTGCAGGACCAGACTGGAGATCACCGCGTCGGCGACGCCGCGGCCGACCAGGGTGTCAGCCCGGTCGCCCAGGCCCAGGATCCACTCGATCGACACACCCGCGCGTTCGGCCTTGGCCTCGGCGATGGCCAGCACCGCCGGATCCGGATCGATCCCGACGACCCGCGCGCCCGGCCGCGCGCGCTTGATGGCGATGGCCTGCGAGCCGGTGCCGCAGCCTATGTCGACGATCGTCTCGCCGTCCCGCGGGGCCAGGGCCGCCAGCAGGGCCGCGCGCCAGCGACGTTCACGGGTCGCCAGCGAAACGACGAGGTCATAGGCTCCTGTCAGTTCGGGCCGTCCCAGGGCGGGCACGTATTGGGCTTGCTGCGTCATCCGAGGTCCTCCAGATCTTCAGCATGGCGGGCGCCGCGACGGAGCGTCTTGGACTGAACGCTTGCGTGCGTTGGGGAGGCGGCATGGGCGAGCCCGGATGGTCCGGAAAGGTCTGGATCGGCCGCGACTGGTGGTGCTTCGAGGGCGTCAGCGGCGACTCGCGCGCCCATGGCCATCTCTGCGGCCAGGTCGTGGCGGGGCTGGAGGGAGCCGTGCGGGTGGAGGGCGAACACGGCGTCGTGGCCGCGCCCGTGATCATCATTCCGCCAGGGGCGCGGCATCGGCTGCTCGGCGCCGACGGGCCGTTGCGGGCGATCTATCCGCGGCCGCTGGGACGGCTGGCGCGGCGCTGGGACCTGACGCGCCGATCCGCCGTGGCCCCCGCGCCGGCCGCCTGGACGCCGATGCTAGCAGGCGAAGACCCCGTCGCGGCGCTGAATGCCGAGGCGTTGCTGGGCGAAGCCTCGGCGATCGATCCGCGCCTGAAGCTCGTGCTGGACGACCTGGGCGGCGAGCTCAGTCTGGCGGATCTGGCCGCCCGGGCGGGCCTGTCGACGGCGCGCCTGCGAGCCTTGGCCCAGGCCGAGCTGGGCGCCCCGCTGGCGCATTGGCGGCTGTGGCGGCGGCTGGAGGTGGCGCTGTTGCGCCTGCGGGCCGGCGAGGGATTGGCGATCGCCGCCGCCGAGGCGGGCTTCGCCGACCAGTCGCACCTGAACCGGGCCATGAACCGCTTCTTCGGGATCACGCCCCTGACGATCGCCCGACTGTTGAGCCCCTTGCCTAGATAGTTGCAATATGCGTTAAATATTGTCGATCTTCGAAAAGGATTTCGCCATGTCCGACTCCCGCCCCGGCCTGGTCTCGGCCCTCAGCTATCGCGATCCCAAGGCGGCGATCACCTTCCTGGAAAAGGCGTTCGGCTTCGAGCTGAGCCTGCTGATCGAGGACGCCGACGGCAACCTGGCTCACTCGCAGATGGAATATGCTGGCCACCGGATCATGATCGGCAACGAGTGGAGCGAGAACCACGCCAGCCCGGCCTCGGTGGGGCTCAAGAACACCCAGTCCGTGCACATCTACATCGCCGCCGACGTCGACGGTCATTGCGCGCGGGCCCAGGCGGCGGGCGCGGAGATCATGGCCTCGCCCGAGACCCAGTTCTACGGCGCGCGCACCTACCGCTGCCGCGATCCCGAGGGCCACATCTGGACGGTGTCGGCCGATGTCGAAGTGGTCTCGGTCGAGGAGATGGAACAGCGCAGCGGCCTGAAGATCGCGGTCGGGGCGGGATGATCGCGCCGCCATGATCACTCAGGACGACTTTCGGCGCCTGGCGCTGTCGATGCCCGGGGCCATCGAGAGCGCGCACATGGGCACGGTCGATTTCCGGTGCGGCAGGATCTTCGCGACCCTGGGCAATCCTGACGCCGCCTGGGCGATGGTCAAGCTGACGCCGGACCAGCAGGAGATCCGCGTGGCCGCCGAGCCCGCGATCTTCGTCCCCGTGCCTGGCGGCTGGGGCCGGGGCGGGGCGACCCGCCTGCGCCTGGCCAACTGCGACGAGACCACGGCGCGCGGCGCGTTGCTGGACGCCTGGCGCAACGTCGCGCCGAAGAAACTCTTGGACGCCCAGCCGTGAGCGAAGCCCTAGATCGCACCCTGGCGGCCCTGGCCGACCCGCACCGGCGGCGCACGGTCGACCTGCTGCGCGAGCGCCCGCGCCGGGCCGGGGAGCTGGCCGAGAGCCTGGGCCTTACCCCGCCGGCCATGAGCCGACACCTGCGGGCGCTGCGCCAGTCGGGCCTGGTCGAGGAGAGCCATCCGGCGTTCGACGCCCGCGTCCGGGTCTACCGTCTGCGGGCCGAACCGATGGACCAACTCAAGGCCTGGCTTGAGGCGGCTGAGGATCACTGGGCCGACCAGCTATCGGCCCTGAAGGCGCATGTGGAGCGCAAGACGCCGGGGGATGGCGAGTGAGTTCCCGGATCCTGGTCGCCGTGCGCATCGCCGCGCCGCCAGAGGTGGTGTTCGACGCCTTCACAACCGATATCGCGCTGTGGTGGAAGCCCAGCAGCCTGTTCTCCTTCACCCCGCGCTCCCCGGGGGGCATGGCCTTCGAGGACGGCCGGCTGGTCGAGCGTCTGCCGACCGGCAAGGTGTTCGAGGTCGGCAAAGTCCGGATCTGGGAACGCGGCGCGCGCCTGGTGTTCGGCTGGCGTCAGGCGGCCTTCGCGCCGGGCATGGACACCGAGGTCGAGGTCCGCTTCGAAGCGGTGGAGGCAGGGACCCGCGTCACCGTCGAGCATCGCGGCTGGGACAGCGTGCCGGCCCCGCACGTGGCGCGGCACGGCTTCCCGGACGCCGTCTTCCTGCAGCGGCATGGGGAATGGTGGCGGGCGCTGCTGGCGGGTCTTGCGAGCCGGGCGAACAGCGTCCAACTAGGAGCCGCCGGGGAGGGCGAGCCATGAACCAACCGATTACCGGAGCCAAACGTCAGGCGGCGCTGGGCTTCATCTTCGTCACCGCGATCATGGACGTGCTGTCGCTGGGCGTGATGATCCCGGTCCTGCCCAACCTGGTGAAGCAGTTCGGCGGCGGCGACACGGCCGTGGCGGCCGACTGGAACATCCTGTTCGCCACGGTCTGGGGCGTGATGCAGTTCTTCTGCTCGCCGATCCTGGGCCTGATGTCCGACCGCTTTGGCCGCCGGCCAGTGATCCTGACGTCGATCTTCGGCCTGGGCGTCGACTTCCTGTTCATGGCCTTCGCGCCCAGCCTGTGGTGGTTGTTCGTCGGCCGGATCTTCAACGGCATGACGGCGGCCAGCTTCTCGACCGCCTCGGCCTATGTCGCCGACGTCACCACGCCGGAGAACCGGGCCAAGGGTTTCGGTCTGATGGGCGCGGCGTTCGGCGTCGGTTTCACCTTCGGTCCGGCCTTGGGCGGCTGGCTGTGGCAGTTCGACCATCGCGCGCCGTTCCTGGTCTGCGCGGGCCTGGCGCTGTGCAACTGGCTCTACGGCTTCTTCGTCCTGCCGGAATCCCTGCCGCCCGAACGTCGCCAGCCGCGCTTCGACTGGAAGAAGGCCAATCCCGTCGGTTCGCTGCAGCTGCTTAACCGCCATCCGGGCCTGCTCGGTCTGGCCGGCGTGGGTTTCCTGTTCCAGCTGGCCCACAACGTCCTGCCCAGCGTGTTTGTGCTCTATATGGGCTTCCGCTACGGCTGGTCGCCGGCGACCATCGGCCTGACTCTGATGGCCAGCGGCATTTCCAGCATCATCGTCCAGGCCCTGGTGGTCGGGCGGGTCGTCAAGGCGGTGGGCGAGCGGGGCGCGCTGATGATCGGCCTGTTCTCGGGCTTCGCCGGCTTCATGATCTACGCCCTAGCGCCGACCGGAATGCTGTACCTGTGCGGCCTGCCGCTGTTCGCGCTGTCGGGCCTGATCCAGCCGGGCCTGCAAGGATTGATGACCCGCCGCGTCGCGCCCAACGAACAGGGCCAGCTGCAGGGCGCCAATTCGGCGATGATGGGCATCGCCTCGATCATCGGCCCGCCGCTGTTCCTGTTCCCGTTCGCCTTCGCCATCCGCCACGACGCGACCCTGCACCTGCCGGGCCTGCCGGTGCTGATCGCCGCAGCGTTGATGCTGGCTTCGACGGTCCTGGCCTACGCCAAGGCCCGTCCCCAGCCGCCGCCGGAACCGCAAGCGGCCTGAAGCCTTACCATCGCGCCAGACGCCATAGACTCGCCCGAAAGCTCGGCTGAATTCGTCGGTAAAGTTTAGGAGCCTTTCTTGAAGACCATCCGCGCCCTGTTGCCCGTCGTCGTCCTGCTGGCCGCCTGTTCGAACCCGACCGGGCAGTCCAACGCCCAATCGGTCGCCGTCCCCGACATGCCGCAGCCGACCCGCCGCGCGCCGGCCGATGCGGCGTCGATGAAGTTGTCCTTCTCGCCCGTCGTGAAGAAGGCCGCCCCGGCGGTCGTCAACGTCGCCAGCCGCCGGGTGGTGCAGCGCCGCGTCGATCCGTTCTGGGACTTCTTCATGGGCGGCGGCCAGGGCGGCAGCCAGGTGCAGGGCTCGCTGGGCTCCGGCGCCATCGTCCGCGCCGACGGCGTGATCATCACCAATCACCACAATATCGACGGGATGAGCGACATCACCGTCCAGCTGGCCGACCTCCGCGAGTTCCCGGCCACCGTGCTGCTGGACGACCCGCGCGCCGACCTCGCCGTGCTGAAGATCGACACCAAGGGCGAGAAGCTGCCCGTCATGGCCATCGACGATCAGGACCAGATGGAGGTCGGCGACCTCGTCCTGGCTCTGGGCAATCCGTTCGGGGTGGGCCAGACCGTGACCAACGGCATCGTCTCGGCACTGGCCCGGACTGACGTCGGCGCGGCCAATTTCGGCAGCTACATCCAGACCGACGCCGCCATCAATCCCGGCAATTCGGGCGGCCCGCTGGTCGACATGGACGGCGACCTGGTCGGCATCAACACCTTCATCATCTCGCGCTCGGGCTCGTCCTCGGGCGTCGGCTTCGCCATCCCGGCGGCCGTGGTCCGTCAGGTCGTCTCGGCGGCGCTGGGGGGCGGCCATAGCGTCGTGCGGCCCTGGCTGGGCGTGAAGGGCCGACCGGTGACCGGCGATATCGCCAAGACCCTGGGCATGAGCGCCCCGCGCGGCGTGCTGGTGGCCCAGGTCTATCCCGGCTCGTCGGCCGACCGCGCCGGCCTGAAGAAAGCCGACGTCATCCTGTCGATCGACGGCCGGCCGGTGAACGACGAGGGCGGCGGCGCCTTCGCGATCGGCACGCACAAGGTCGGCGACCGGGTGCCGATGCAGATCCATCGCAACGACCGCGAGCAGACACTGACTGTCCGCGCCGAGGCCGCGCCGGAAGTTCCCGCCCGCGACGAGCGCACGCTTTCGGGCGCCAACCCGTTCAACGGCGCCACCGTGGTCAACCTGTCGCCGGCCGTCGCCCAGGACCTGGACGTCGACCCGTTCGCCGGCAGGGGCGTGCTGGTGACCAAGATCGGCGGCGGCTACGCGGCCAATATCGGCCTGCAGCCGGGCGACTTCATCCGCGAGGTCAATGGCCGCGCGGTCAATACGGTGGCCGATCTCAACGCCGCGGCGAAGCTGCCGACCCGCAATTGGGTGGTGACGATCGAGCGCAACGGTCAGCGGATCACGGCCCGCTTCTCGGGCTGACGACTTGCGCCCGGCGGCCTGCTAGAAGAGTCGCATGTCCGATCTCTTCCAGGCCGCCGGCCTGACGCCCCATGCGCCGGCGCCGCTGGCCGACCGCCTGCGGCCCCAGAGCCTCGACGAGGTGGTGGGCCAGCAGCATCTCCTGGGTCCCGAAGGCCCCATCGGCCGGATGGCCGCGGCCCATCGCCTGGCCTCGATGATCCTGTGGGGCCCGCCCGGCACCGGCAAGACCACCATCGCGCGCCTGCTGGCCAAGGCCGGCGGCTACGAGTTCCAGCAGATCTCGGCCGTCTTCTCCGGCGTCGCCGACCTGAAGAAGGCCTTCGAGCAGGCCCGCATGCGCCGCGCGGCCGGCCAGAGCACCCTGCTGTTCGTCGACGAGATCCACCGCTTCAACCGCGCCCAGCAGGACGGTTTCCTGCCGTTCGTCGAGGAGGGGATCGTCACCCTGGTTGGGGCCACTACCGAGAACCCTTCGTTCGAGTTGAACGGCGCTCTGCTGTCGCGCTGCCAGGTCTTCGTGCTCAAGCGCCTGGGCGAGGACTCGCTGGACCAGCTGCTGCAACGCGCCGAGGCCGCCGAGAGCCGGCCGCTGCCGATCGACGCCGAGGCGCGCGGGGCGTTGGTGGCCATGGCCGACGGCGACGGCCGCTACCTGCTGACCCTGGCCGAGACCCTTTTTTCGATCGGGACCGACACGCCGCTCAACCCGACCCAGCTGGGCCAGTTCCTGCAGAAGCGCCGCCCGGCCTACGACAAGGATCGCGAGGAGCACTACAACCTCATCTCGGCCCTGCACAAGTCGGTGCGCGGCAGCGATCCCGACGCGGCGCTCTACTGGCTGGCGCGGATGCTGGAGGGCGGCGAGGATCCGCTGTTCATCGCCCGCCGCCTGGTGCGGATGGCGTCGGAGGACATCGGCGCGGCCGATCCGCTCAGCCTGCTGCTGACCACGGCGGCCAAGGACGCCTACGACTTCCTGGGCTCGCCCGAGGGCGAGCTCGCCCTGGCCCAGGCCGTGGTCCACATGGCGTCGGCGCCCAAGTCGAACGCCGTCTACAACGCCTACAAGGCCGCCCGCCGCGCGGCCAAGGAGACCGGCAGCCTGATGCCGCCGTCGCACATCCTCAACGCCCCGACCAAGCTGATGAAGTCGCTGGGCTATGGCGACGGCTACGCCTACGACCACGATGTCGAGGGCGGCGTCTCGGGTCAGAACTACTTCCCGGACGGCATGGAGCGCCGGCGTTTCTACGAACCCAAGTCGGTCGGCGCGGAAGCGAAAGTGCGCGAGCGCTTGGAAGCCTGGAGCCAGGTGCGTAAGGACGGCCGATGAGCAGTCCGAAATTCCGCCGTCCGCCCGGCGTCGCCAAGCCCAAGGCCGTTGAATGCCCGATCACCCTGACGCCCGAGGAGATCGAGGCGGCGCGGTCGTGGGTGCTGTACGAGGACGAGGCGATTATCGTGCTGGACAAGCCCGCCGGCCTGTCCAGCCAGGGCGGGCGGATCAAGGCCCATACGCTGGACGACCTGCTGTGGGCGTTCGCCAAGCCGGGAAAGGCTCGGCCGCGCCTGATCCATCGGCTGGACCGCGACACCTCGGGCGTGATCCTGACGGCCAAGACCAAGCCGGGCGCGGCCTTCCTGGGCGAGGCCATGATGGCCAAGCGGTTCCGCAAGTCCTACCTGGCCATCGTCGCGCCGGGCGCGCCGGAGCCGAAGGGCGGCATGATCGACAGCCCTTTGCGCCGTGAGTCGATCGGCCGCGAGGCCTATATGCGGGTTTGCGCGCCCGATCATCCGGACGCCGAGACCGCCCGCAGCCGCTATCGCACCCTGGCCAGCAACGGTGTCGCAGCGCTGGTCGAACTGTCGCCGGACACCGGCCGCATGCACCAGCTGCGGGTCCATATGGCGTCCATCGGCCGGCCGCTGGCGGGCGACAGCCGCTATGGCGGGGCGCTGATGCTGGGAGGCGCGGTCGCGCCGCGCCTGATGCTGCACGCCGCCCGCCTGACCTTCCCGCATCCGCTGGGCGGCGAACGCAAGGTCACGGCCCCGCTTCCGTCCGATTTCAAAGCCATGCTCGAGGCCCTGGGCCTTCCGATTCCGGAACAGCCAGGTTCCGAGGCCGTTGATCAGGTCTGAAGAGGTTCGCCATGAAGATCTCGAAACCCCTGGTCGCCGCCGCCCTGTCGGGCCTGCTGCTGGCCGCCTGCGCTACCGCCGCTCCGACCACCTATCGCGCCCAGCTCGGCTCGCCCAACGACGTCGGCTATTCCGAATACCGGCTGGAGGCGGGGCGCTATCGCGTCACCTTCCAGGGCGGTCCCGGCGCGCCGGAGGCCCAGGTCGCCGACTACGCCCTGCTGCGGGCGGCCGAGTTGGCCCTGCGCGACGGATACGACTGGTTCCGCGTCGCCGACCGCTCGACCACCTCCAGCGGCTATGATCGCGGTCCGCGCATGTCGGTGGGCGGCGGCTCGGCCAGCTTCGGCCGTCGCTCCAGCGTCGGCCTGGGCGTGGGCACCAGCTTCAACCTCGGACCGGGCCCGTCCTTCTCGCGCTCGATCGAGGTGGTGTTCGGCAAGGGCGCGACGCCGCGCGACCGCGACGCCTATGACGCGCGGGACGTGGTCAAGAACGTGGGATACGGACGCCAGCGGACCTGAGGTCCGTCGGACCTAGGCCGCCATCTGGTCTAGGCCGCGGCCTGCTTGGCCAGCGGATAGTTGGCGCGCAGCGAGGCGTGCGTCAGGCCGGCCGTCTCGGCGGCGGCGAAATAGCCTTCCTGCGGCAGACCCTGCAGGATGGTCATCGGCGCCAGGCCACGGGCGTCGCGGCCGAAGGCCATGATGTCCATGGCGATCTTGGCGGCCTCGCCCGACAGGTCCGAGGCGTCCAGGGCCAGGCCCGCCAGGCGGGCGTCGCGCAATACGCGCAGGGCTTCCTTGTCCGGCGGCACGCGGGCGATGACGCCGCGGGTCAGGGCGCGCAGCAGGCCCACCACTTCCAGCAGCCGGCCGGCGGGGGTGCCGCGGGTGATGTCCACGAGCTCGATTTGGATGCCGCCCCGCAGCAGGCCCAGCGAGAGGCCGGCCGTGCCGGTCAGCAGGTCGCGGCCGCGCTGGGTGCCCAGGGTGCGGAACGAGGCCGGCAGGATCAGTTCGGGCGTGTTGGGCCCTTGCGCCGAGCGGGCGAAGACCGCCGCGTACTTCAGCGTCGACTCGTCGATGAAGGCGACGTCGCGGTCCGACAGCTTGGTCAGGGCGCGGGCCGAGGCCTGGCGACCGCTGGCCAGGTGCGTGACCATCGGCTCGATGCGCACGGCGGTGGTGACGTTGCGGCGCAGGTTGATGACGTGTTCCAGCGTGAAATCGACACGCAGGGCCGCGCCGCCGGCGGTGGTGAACGCCACCGGCGTGCGGCGGGTTTCGTCGGCCGGGTCGACCGCGACGCGCACCGGCGACCGGGCGCTATCACGACGGGCGCGGGCGGCCAGGACCACCGACGCGTCGATCGGCCTGCAGACAGCCTCGCCGCCTTCGACGCCGATCACCGACCGGATGCCCAGATCCATCGGCGAGGCCGCGCCCAGCAGATGGGTCAGCACGTCTTCCAGGATCCTGACGCTGGTCGCCTGAGCGGCCAGGCCTTGATCATTGTTCATGGCGATCAGGAATTCGCTGTCGGAGATGCGGGCGCGCATGTCCAGGCGATCCAGATGCTCGTTCAGCTTCAGCTCGACATAGGTCCAGACGTCGCCGCGCTTCTGGCTCCACCACTCGCCAGCCCACTGGCGGATGGCCTTGATGCTGATGACGTTGACCGAACCGCGCGCCACCAGGTCGTTACCCGTCAGGCGCTGAAGCACAGGCCCCGGGAGGGCCACGCGTTCGGTCGCATCTGAAGGTTGAGTGTCGAGGGGCATGGTTCTGGCGCTGTTTTGACGCACCCAGAGTGCCGCCAGTGCGCTTAACCGGGGGTTTTGAAAGAAGGTTTACAACCGCGTTTACCTTGAAAGAAATCGGGGAAAATCAAGGGAACTTCGGTGGGCGCTTGGCGTTAAGGCCGGCTCGGCGCATAAGGCGATCATGAATAAGCTGCTCCTCGTGGCCGCCGGCGGGGCCGTCGGCTCGGTCGCCCGCTATCTGGTTGGCGTGGGCGCCATGCGGGTCATGGGGCCGGGGTGGCCGTACGGCACCTTCACCGTCAATATCGCGGGTGGTTTCCTGATGGGTTGCCTGGCCTCGTGGCTGGCCCATCGCGGCAACGGCTCGCAGGAACAATGGCGCGTCTTGCTGGGCGTCGGGGTCCTGGGCGGCTTCACCACCTTCTCGTCCTTCTCCCTGGAAACCGCGCTGATGATTCAGAAGCGCGCCTATGGCCAGGCCTTTTCCTATTCGGCCGCGAGCGTTCTTCTGTCGATCGCCGCCCTGTTCGCGGGCCTTCTGGTCGCCCGCAAGGTTTTCGCATGAGCATCAAGGAAGTCCGCACCCTGTACGTCGACGCCGGCGAGGACGGGGTCCGCCTCGATCGCTGGTTCAAGCGTCGCTGGCCGCACCTGAATCACATCCAACTGAACAAGCTGTTCCGCTCGGGCCAGGTCCGGGTCGACGGCTCGCGCGCCAAGGCTGACACCAAGCTGGCCGCCGGCAGCCAGATCCGCGTGCCGCCGCTGCCCGACGCGCCCGATCCCTCCGACAAGAACAAGCTGTCGGCGCGCGACGTCGCCTACGCCAAGTCGCTGGTGCTGTACGAGGACGAGGAGGTCCTGGCCCTCAACAAGCCCGCCGGCCTGGCCGTGCAGGGCGGCACCAAGACCACCAAGCATGTCGACAAGCTGCTGAGCGCCTGGGGCGAGGGCGTCGATCGTCCGCGCCTGGTCCATCGCCTGGACCGCGACACCTCGGGCGTGCTGCTGCTGGGCAAGACGCCCAGCGCCGCGGCGCGCCTGTCGGGGGCCTTCGCCAAGCGCAAGGCGCAGAAGACCTACTGGGCGATCGTCGCCGGTAATCCGCATCCGACCGAGGGCGTGATGGAGCTGCACCTGGCCAAGCGCGGGGTCGGCGACCGCGAACTGGTGGTGCCGGCTCAGCCCAAGGACCCGGACGCCCAGCCGGCCGAGACCGAGTTCGTGACCATCAGCCGCGCCGGTCCGCGCGTCACCTGGATGGCCCTGCGCCCGCACACCGGCCGCACGCACCAGTTGCGCGCCCACATGAAGGCCATGGGCCACCCGATCCTGGGCGACCCCAAGTACGGCGACGAGAAGTCCGCGCCGCTGTCGGAAGGGCTGAAGCTGCAGCTGCACGCCCGTTCGATCCTGCTGCCGCACCCCTCGGCCGGCATGCTGCACATCGAGGCCCCGCTGAGCCCCGAGATGAAGGAAGGCTTCCGCAAGTTCGGCTTCTCGGAAGACGAAGCCGAGTCCGAGCCGTTCGCCCGCCGCCAGACCAAGCGGCGCTAGACCAAGCCCGTCACCGGCATGGCGGCCGCGCTCCGCCGTGCCTCTGAAAAGAGTGCTTCCGTGTCCGACAAATCCGAGCTGCTGCTTAAACCCAAGCGCTTCTACAAGGCCGCCGCCGCCGCGCCCTTCCTTGGCGAAAACGGGGAGGGCGGTTTCGCGGTCCAGCTGGATGGCCGCACGCCCAAGTCGCCGGCCAGGAAGCCGCTGATCGCGCCGACCAGGCTTCTCGCGGACATGATCGCCGCCGAGTGGGACGCCCAGGTCGAGTACATCGACAACAGCCTCATGCCGGCCACGCGCCTGGCCTTCACGGCCATCGACCGCATCGCCGAGACCCGCGCCGAGGTGGCCGGCGAGGTCACGGCCTACGCCGCCTCGGACCACCTGTGCTACCGCGCCGAGCATCCGACGCCGCTGGTCGAGCGCCAGGACCGCGAGTGGGGGGCGATCCTGGACTGGGCCAGGGCCGAGTTCGGCCTGGTGTTCACGCCGGTGGCCGGGATCATCCACCAGCCGCAGCCGTCGGCCACCCTGGCGGCGGTCGAGGCCCTGGCCCTGACGATGGATGACTTCACCCTGGCCGGCGTGGCCTTCGCCGCCGGTCTCTACGGCTCGACCGTGCTGGCCCTGGCCGTGCGGGCCGGCCGCCTGACCGGCCGCCGGGCGCTGGACCTGTCGCGGCTGGAAGAGGTGTTTCAGGCTGAGCAGTGGGGTCAGGACGCCGAGGCCAAGGCCCGCGCCGAGGCCTTGGCGATCGAGGCCGAGATGATCGACCGCTGGTTCGCCGCGCTCAGGAGTTAAGAGGGACGATGAAGGCCTTCGCGATCTATGCCCTGGTCGCCCTGGCCGAGATCGGCGGTTGCTTCGCCTTCTGGGCCTGGCTGCGGTTGGGGCGTTCGCCCTGGTGGGCCGGAGCGGGGACCCTGTCGCTGATCGCCTTCGCCCTTCTGCTGACCCGGATCGACGCCAGCGTCGCCGGCCGGGCCTTCGCCGCCTATGGCGGAATCTACATCATCGCCTCGATCGCCTGGATGCGCGTCGTCGAGGGCGCGCGGCCCGACCGCTGGGACCTGATCGGCGGCGCGGTCTGCCTGGCCGGCGCGGCGATCATCCTGCTTGGTCCGCGTACGGCCTGAAACCGGCCCATGCCGTCCCGTCGCCAGGTCCGCCTTGTGTGGCGCCCCTGGCCTCGCTAGGCCTAGCTCCATAAGGTGGTTCAGCCGCCAGCATAAAGAACCGGGCAGGGGAGTACGCGCGTGCAGCACATTCTGGAGGAACTGGACCGTCGCCGGGCGCAGGCCAAGGCGGGTGGCGGGGTCAAGCGGGTGGAGGCCCAGCACGCCAAGGGCAAGCTGACGGCGCGCGAGCGGATCGACCTGCTGCTGGACGAAGGTTCGTTCGAGGAGTTCGACATGTTCGTCGAGCACCGCTGCGCCGACTTCGGGATGGAGGACCAGAAGGTGCCCGGCGACGGGGTGGTGACCGGCTGGGGCACGATCAACGGCAAGGTGGTCTACGTCTTCTCCAAGGACTTCACGGTGTTCGGCGGCTCGCTGAGCGGGGCTCACGCGGCCAAGATCGTCAAGGTCCAGCGCCAGGCCATGAAGGTCGGGGCGCCGGTGATCGGCCTGTTCGACGCGGGCGGGGCGCGCATCCAGGAGGGCGTCGACAGCCTGGCCGGCTATGCCGACATCTTCCTGGAGAATGTCATGGCCTCGGGCGTGGTGCCGCAGATCAGCGTGATCATGGGCCCCTGCGCCGGCGGCGACGTCTATTCGCCGGCCATGACCGACTTCATCTTCATGGTGAAGGATACGAGCTACATGTTCGTGACCGGTCCTGACGTGGTCAAGACCGTCACCAACGAGGTGGTCACCGCCGAGGAGCTGGGCGGGGCCCGGGTCCACGCGGCCAAGTCGGGCGTGGCCGAGGGAGCGTTCGAGAACGACCTGGAGGCCCTGACCCAGGTGCGCCGCCTCGTGGACTTCCTGCCCTCGTCCAACCGCGAGGCCGCCCCCGAGCGCGAGACCTTCGACGAGGCCTATCGCGAGGAGGCCAGCCTCGACACCTTGATCCCGGCCGACCCGACCAAGCCCTACGACATGAAGGAGCTGATCCTCAAAGTCGTGGACGAGGCCGACTTCTTCGAGATCAGCTCGGAATGGGCCAAGAACATCATCGTCGGCTTCGCGCGGATGGACGGCGAGACGGTGGGGGTGGTGGCCAACCAGCCGCAGGTGCTGGCCGGGGTGCTCGACATCGACAGCAGCCGCAAGGCCGCCCGCTTCGTGCGGTTCTGCGACGCCTTCAACATCCCGATCCTGACCTTCGTCGACGTGCCGGGCTTCATGCCGGGGACCAAGCAGGAGTACGGCGGGCTGATCAAGCACGGGGCCAAGCTCTTGTTCGCCTATGCCGAGGCCACGGTGCCCAAGATCACGGTGATCACCCGCAAGGCCTATGGCGGGGCCTATGACGTGATGAGCTCCAAGCACCTGCGCGGCGACCTCAACTACGCCTGGCCCACGGCCGAGATCGCGGTGATGGGGGCCAAGGGGGCGGTGGAGATCATCTTCCGCCAGGAGGCCAAGGACCCCACCGCCCTGGCCGCCCGCGAGGCCGAGTACAAGGACCGCTTCGCCAACCCCTTCGTCGCCGCCCAGCGCGGCTATATCGACGACGTCATCATGCCCCATGGCACCCGACGTCGCATCGTCCGCGGCCTAAAGAGCCTTAAGGGCAAGGAACTCTCCAACCCCTGGAAAAAGCACGATAACATCCCGCTCTAGCTGCGGAGGTTCGCCCTTGTCGGAATGGATCCAGGCCCTATCGCCCTTTGCCGGCGTAGGCCTGGCCTTCGCGCTGGGGCTGCTGATCGGCGTCGAGCGCGGCTGGTCGCATCGGTTGGAGCCAGACGGCTCGCGGGTGGCGGGTATTCGGACCTTCGCCCTCCTGGGCCTGGCCGGCGGCGTGGCGGCGGAAGCGACGGCGCGGGTCTCGCCGCTGATCGGCGCGGCGATCCTGATCGCGGCGGCCGCGGCGCTGCTGATCGGCTATGCGCGCGCCGCCGCCAAGGATGATCTCAGCGCCACCACCACCGTCGTCGGGATCATCACCTTGGGCCTGGGGGCCCTGGCCGCCGCCGGCCAATGGACCCTGGCCTGCCTCCTGGCGGCGTTGACCACCTTGATCCTGGCGCAGCGCAAGCGGCTCCACGCTTGGGTCGAGGGGCTGAGCGAGCTCGAACTCCAGGCCATCGTCCGCTTCGCGCTGATCTCTCTGGCCGTGCTGCCGCTGCTGCCCAACCGCGAATTCGGGCCGCTGGACGCCTGGAACCCGCGCGAGATCTGGATGGTGGTCGTGCTGGTCTCGGGCCTCTCGCTGCTAGGCTATGCGGCCAGCCGTAGGCTGGGCGCGGAGCAGGGGGTTCTGGCCACGGCGGGTGTCGGGGCGGTGGTGTCCTCGACCGCCGTCACCGCCGCCATGGCGGCCCGGATCCGCAATTCGGACGGTGAGGCGAGGGTTCTGGTCGCCGGGATCGCCCTGGCCTCGACGGTCATGATCGTGCGGGTGCTGGTCCTTGTCGCGGTGTTGGCGCCGTTCGCCCTGTCGGCCTTCGCGCTGGTTGCAGTTCCGGCAGGTCTGGTTGGCGCGGCATATGTCGGCTGGGCGCTGAGAGTGAAGTCCGCGCCGGCGAGCGCTGGCCCCGCGCCGTCGGTGCGCAATCCCTTCGACCTAGGGCCGGCCTTGCTGCTGGCGGGCCTCGTCATGGTGATCTCGCTGTCCGGCCGCTGGGCCATGCAGGCCTTCGGCGGCGCGGGCCTAGCCACCGTGCTGGGGATCTCCGGCATGGTCGACGTCGACGCGGCGATCATCGCCATGAGCCGCCTGCCGGAAGGAAGCCTGACCCCCAAGCTCGCCGGCCTGATCCTGGCCGCGCCGATCCTGGCCAACACCCTGGTCAAGGCCGGCTTGGCCTTCACGATCGCGCGGGGCTCCACCGGCGCGAAGGCAGCCACCCCGCTGCTGGTGACCTTCCTAGCCGGCTTGGCCGGCGTGGCGACGCTGGCGGTGGTGTTCTAGGCAAGGCCAAACCTTTCCCTTCCCGTCCGACCCTTCTATATGCGGACGCTTCTTCGCGTTCCGCAGACTCCCCCGAAAGGCCGCGCCCGCATGGCTCGCATCCTGATCACCTCGGCCCTGCCGTACATCAACGGCATCAAGCACCTGGGCAACCTGGCGGGGTCGATGCTGCCGGCGGACGTCTATGCGCGCTTCCAGCGGGCTCGGGGGAACGAGACCCTCTATATCTGCGCCACCGACGAACATGGCACCCCGGCCGAGTTGGCGGCGACCGCCGCCGGCCAGGACGTGGCCACCTACTGCGCCGAGCAGCACGTGCTGCAGCACGACGTGGGCCGCGCCTTCGGCCTGTCGTGGGACCATTTCGGCCGCTCGTCCTCGCCGCAGAACCATCGCCTGACCCAGCACTTCTGCCAGGCCCTGGAGGATCACGGCCTGATCGAGGAACGCGTCGACCAGATGGTCTATTCGGTCGACGACAAGCGCTTCCTGCCCGACCGCTATGTCGAGGGCACCTGCCCGCACTGCGGCTTCGAGAAGGCGCGCGGCGACCAGTGCGACAACTGCGGCAACCTGCTGGACCCGACCGACCTGAAGGATCCGTACTCGGTGATCTCGGGCTCGCGGAATATCGAGGTGCGCGACACCCGTCACCTCTACCTGCTGCAGACCAAGATGCAGGACAAGATCCGCGCCTGGGTCGACAGCCACGGCGACTGGCCGCAGCTGGCCCGCTCGATCGCCTACAAGCACCTGGACGAGGGCTTGATCGACCGGGGCATCACCCGCGACCTGGCCTGGGGCATCCCGGTGGCTCAGGACGGCGTGCCGCGCCTGGGCTTCGAGGACAAGGTGTTCTACGTGTGGTTTGACGCCCCGATCGAATATATCGCCGCGACCCAGGAGTGGGCCGAGGGCTCGCCCGACCGCGACTGGAAGCGCTGGTGGCGCACCGACAGCGGCGCGGAAGACGTCCGCTACGTCCAGTTCATGGGCAAGGACAACGTCGCGTTCCACACGGTCAGCTTCCCGGCCACCATCCTCGGCTCGGAAGAGCCGTGGAAGAGCGTCGACATGCTCAAGGCCTTTAACTGGCTGAACTGGTACGGCGGCAAGTTCTCGACCTCGAACAAGCGCGGCGTGTTCATGGACGCGGCCCTTGAGATCCTGCCGCCTGACCTGTGGCGCTGGTACCTGACCGCCAACTCGCCGGAAGGCAGCGACACGGCCTTCACCTGGGAGCAGTTCGCCAGCGCCGTGAACCGCGACCTGGCCGACGTGCTGGGCAACTTCGTCAACCGCATCCTGAAGTTCAACGAGAGCAAGTTCGAGGGCGTGGTCCCGGCGGGGGGCGAGCCTGGCCCGCTGGAAGCGAAGCTGTTCGCCGACGTCTCAGCGCGCCTGGCGGACCTGGCCGAACAGATGGACGCCATCGAGATCCGCAAGAGCGCCCAGGCGCTGCGGGCGCTGTGGGTGGTCGGCAACGAGTACCTGCAGGAGGCCGCGCCGTGGACCGCGATCAAGACCGATCGCGACCGCGCCGCCGTCATCGTCCGCACGGCCCTGAACCTGGCGGCGCTGTACGCCAGGATCTCGGCTCCGTTCATCCCGTTCGCCGCCGAGAAGATCGGCGAGGCGTTCGGCCTGGACTTCCCGGCCCAATGGCCGTCGAACGACGCCAAGGCCGAGCTGGACACGCTGACCATCGGCCAGGCGGTGACCGTGCCGGAGGTCCTGTTCAAGAAGATTGAGGACGAGCAGATCGCCGAATGGACGGCCCGCTTCGGCGGCGCGGAGTAAGGTGGACGCGGGGGCGGACACGGCGAAGGAGCAGGGGCTCCCGACCCTTGTCCGCCTCTGCCTGTTCTACGCCGCGATCTATCTGAGTTCGGGCGTCAGCCTGCCCTATATCGGCACCTATCTGCGTTCGCGCGGCATGACCGGCGGCGAGATCGGCCTGATCCTGGCCGTGCCGCTGCTGCTCAAGCCCTTTACCGGCGCCTCGCTGGCGGTGTGGGCCGACGGTTTCACCCTGCGGCGCACGCCGATGGTGCTGCTGCTGGTCGGGGCGGGGCTGGGCTATGCGGGCCTTTTGGCCACGTCGAACCTGCTGTGGCTGATCCTGGCCTGGTTCATCGGCCAGACCTTGCTGTCGACCGTCTCGCCGCTGATTGACGTGATCACCCTGCGCCGGGCGCGGACCGAGAGTTTCAACTACGGCGTTCCGCGCGGCACCGGTTCGAGCACCTTCATCGCGGCCAACCTCACCATGGGCGTGATCCTGACCTTCGCCGCGCCCACGATCATCGCCATCTGGATCGCCGCCGCCTGCTTCGTCGGCGCGGTCGCCGCCGCCATCCTGGTGCCGCCCGAACGCGTCCACGCCGAGGGCGCCAAGCCGGCCCGATCAGAGCGCTGGAAAGGGCTGGGCGACCTGCTGCGCAACCGCACCTTCGTGCTGGCGGTGGTCACGGCCGGCCTGATCCAGGGGGCGCACGCCTTCTACTACGGCTTTTCGGCCATCCTCTGGCGCAAGCAGGGGATCGCCGAGCCGATGATCGGGGTGCTGTGGGGCGTGGGCGTCGCGGCCGAGGTCGGCTTCATGTGGTTCCTGGAGCCGCTGCGCCGCCGCTGGGGGCCTGAGCGGTTCCTGATCCTGGGCGCGTCCGCCGCCGTGCTGCGCTGGACCTGCTACGCCTTCGAGCCGCCGCTGTGGGCGCTGTTTCCGCTGCAGATGCTGCACGCGATGACGTTCGCCGCGTCGTTCCTGGCCTCGTTGCGCCTGATCGAGAAGCTGGCTCCGGCGTCGGCGGCGTCGCCCGCCCAGGCGATCAACTCGGCGCTGTCGTCCGGATTCACCCTGGGCGTGGCGACCCTGGCTTCGGGGCCGCTGTTCGACGCCCTGGGCGCGAAGGGCTACCTAGCCGTCGCCTTCATGGCCGGGCTGGGGCTGATCGGCGCGATCATGCTCTCGCGCCGATCAAGACATCAGATCGTGTAGTCGATCTCTTGCCCTTCCAGCCACGCCACGATCCGTTCCGCCGCCTCGACGGGATCGATCGCGGTGGTGTCGATGCGCAGTTCGGGGGCTTCCGGCGCTTCATACGGGCTGTCGACGCCCGTGAAGTTCTTCAGCTGGCCCGAGCGGGCCTTCTTGTAGAGGCCCTTGACGTCACGGGCCTCGGCCACGGCCAGGGGCGTGTCGACGAAGACCTCGATGAACTCGCCGGGCTCCAGGATGTCGCGCGCCAGCCGGCGTTCGGCCCGGAACGGCGAGATGAAGGCGGTCAGCACGATCAGGCCGGCGTCGACCATCAGCTTGGCGACCTCGGCCACCCGGCGGATGTTCTCGACGCGGTCCTCCTCGGTGAAGCCGAGGTCCTTGTTGAGGCCGTGGCGGACGTTGTCGCCGTCCAGCAGGTAAGTGTGGCGGCCAAGCGCGTGCAGGCGCTTCTCGACCAGGTTGGCGATGGTCGACTTGCCCGCGCCCGACAGGCCCGTCAGCCAGACGACCTGGCCGCGTTGGCTCTTCAGCGCCGCCCGCGAGGCCTTGCCGACGTCGGTGTGCTGCCAGTGGATGTTGTCGGCCCGGCGCAGGGCGAAGTTGATCATACCCGCGCCGACGGTGCGGTTGCTGATCCGGTCGATTAGGATGAAGCCGCCCATCTGGCGGTTGTCGGCATAGGCCTCGAACGGAATGGCCTGGTCGAGCGACAGGTTGCAGACCCCGATCTCGTTCAGCTCCAGGCGCTTGGCGGCCGTGTGCTCCAGGGTGTTGACGTTCACGCGATGCTTGATGTCGGTGACGCTGGCGCTAACCGTCCTCGTTCCCAGCTTCAGGAGATAGGTGCGGCCAGGGGGCAGGGGCTCGTCGTCCATCCAGACGACGGTGGCCTCGAACTGGTTGGCGACCGGGGCGGGCGCGTCGGCGGCGGCGATCACGTCGCCGCGCGAGATGTCGATCTCGTCTTCCAGCGTCAAGGTCACCGACTGGCCGGCGACGGCCTGGGGAAGGTCGCCCGGCAGGGTGACGATGCGGGCCACGCGGCTTTCGCGACCCGAGGGCAGGGCGCGGATGCGGTCGCCCGGCTTGATGGTCCCCGAGGCGATCAGGCCCGAGAAGCCCCGGAAGTCCAGGTTCGGGCGGTTGACCCACTGCACCGGCATGCGGAACGGCTTGGACTGCAGATCGTCCTCGACCTCGACGCCCTCCAGCCAGTCCATCAGGATCGGGCCCTGGAACCAGGGCGTGGCGTCGCTGCGCGCGGCGATGTTGTCGCCGCCCAGGCCCGAGATCGGGATGGGCGTGAACACCGTCAGGCCGATCTGCTCGGCGAAGGCGCGATAGTCGGCGACGATCCGGTCGAACACCGCCTGGTCCCAGCCGACCAGGTCCATCTTGTTCACCGCCAGCACCACGTGGCGGATGCCCAGCAGGCTGACGAGATAGCTGTGGCGGCGCGTCTGGGTCAGCACGCCCTTGCGCGCGTCGATCAGGATCACGGCCGCGTCGGCGGTCGAGGCGCCGGTGACCATGTTGCGCGTGTACTGCTCGTGGCCGGGGGTGTCGGCGACGATGAACTTGCGCTTCTCGGTCGAGAAGAAGCGGTAGGCGACGTCGATGGTGATGCCTTGCTCGCGCTCGGCGGCTAGGCCGTCGACCAGCAGGGCGAAGTCGATCGCGCCGCCCTGGGTGCCGACCTTCTTGGAGTCGGCTTCCAGCGCGGCGAGCTGGTCCTCGAAGATCATCTTGCTGTCGTACAGCAGGCGGCCGATCAGGGTGGACTTGCCGTCGTCGACGCTGCCGCATGTGATGAAGCGCAGCAGCGACTTGTGCTGGTGCTGGTGCAGGTAGGCGTTGATGTCTTCGGCGATCAGGGCGGACTGGTGAGCCATCTCAGAAGTACCCTTCCTGCTTCTTCTTCTCCATCGAGGCGGACTGGTCATGGTCGATGACCCGGCCCTGGCGCTCGCTGGTGGTGGTCAGCAGCATTTCCTGGATGACCTGGGGCAGGGTGGCGGCGGTGCTCTCGACCGCGCCGGTCAGCGGATAGCAGCCCAGGGTGCGGAAGCGGACACTCTTCAGCTGCGGAACTTCGCCGTCGCGCAGGCGGAAGCGATCGTCGTCGACCATGATCAGCGCGCCGTCGCGCTCGACCACCGGCCGTTCGGCCGCGAAGTACAGCGGCACGATCGGGATGTTCTCCAGGTGGATGTACTGCCAGACGTCCAGCTCGGTCCAATTGGAGATCGGGAAGACGCGCAGGCTTTCACCCGGGTGCTTGCGGGTATTGTAGAGGTTCCACAGCTCGGGGCGCTGGTTCTTGGGGTCCCAGCGGTGCTCGGACGAGCGGAACGAGAAGACGCGCTCCTTGGCCCGGCTCTTTTCCTCGTCGCGCCGGGCGCCGCCGAAGGCCGCGTCGAAGCCGTACTTGGTGAGAGCCTGCTTGAGGCCTTCGGTCTTCCAGAGGTCGGTGTGCAGGGCGCTGCCGTGGTCGAACGGGTTGACGCCGCGCGCCTCGGCGTCGGGGTTCTTGTGGACGATCAGGTCGAAGCCCAGCTCGGACGCCACCTTGTCGCGCAGGGCGTACATGTCCCGGAACTTCCAGGTCGTGTCGACGTGCAGCAGCGGGAAGGGCGGTTTGCTGGGGTAGAAAGCCTTGGCGGCCAGGTGCAGCATCACCGCGCTGTCCTTGCCGATCGAATACAGCATGACCGGGCGTTCGCACTCGGCCGCCACTTCCCGCAGGATGTGGATGCTCTCGGCCTCCAGGCGCTGGAGGTGCGTCAGACGGGCCGGCGAGATCTGTGTCGTCATCGGTTCCGGCGAGTACGCGGCGGGTGCGAAACGGGTAAGGGCCAAGGCGAAGATCCGCAAAGGGAAAATGTCCGGGCTCGTCTCGTCGAGAAGGGCGCCGAATTTATGCTGCGACCTATGCCCGACGGCGACCGGCGACAACCGCCGGAAATCTGGGGGCGCTGTCAGTTGGCGTGGCGCCACATTCGGAAAGCTCAAGCCATACATGACCAAAAGTTCACTCGCGCGAGCCGCGAGTCTCTCGCATAACGGCGCTATCGGTTCCGTAAGGTGGGCAATGGGCTTCCTGACCGAAATGTTGGCTGTGGCGGTCGTCTGGCTGTCCTCGTTCGCGCTGTGCCAGTTCGGCGTGGTGGTCGAGAGCGCGTGCCCGCACGTCAAGGGCCAGCCGCACAAGACCGTCGCCCGCTCGCCGCGCGGCATGGCCGCTCGCCCGGCGCCGATCGCGGTCAACGTCCCCGCGACCGCCTCCCGCGAGGCCTGAACGCGCGCCTTGGCGTCGCAACCCCTGCCCACGCAAGCAAAGTCGCTTTTCGCCAAGGCTTTTCACCGTTAGGTTCATCTGACACGCGAAGGAGGGGTCCGGCGCGCGATGACTGTCTCCGCGTCCCCTCGCCATCGCTCCTCTATGCCCCGTCTTGGGACCCTGGCTGTGTATGAAGCCTAAGAAGCGCCAACCGCTCGATTTCTCCGCGACGCCGCCGGAGCCGCCTTCTCAGGAAACAAGGGCCGAAGAAGCCGCGCCCGAAGACACCCCGGTCGCGCCCGAGCTTCCCCCCGAATTTCCTGCGACGACGTCGTTTTCCGAGCCCGAGGCGGAGATCCCGACCGCCGAACCCTTGAGCCTGCGGGAAACCCTGGACGATGACCTGGCGGTGCCGCCGCCGACGGCCGTGCGGTCGCGTCGGCGCCGCGAGCAGGCGCCCGAGCCGGCGACCAGCTTCGCCGAACCCGAGCTGAAGCCGGCGACCTCGCTGGCCTTCGGCGCCCAGCCGCCCGCGCCGATCGTCGACACCGAGCGCGCCGCGCCGGCCAAGGCCGAGTCGCGCGAGCCGTCGCTGGACCTGCGCGGTCCCATCGCCGAAGCCCCTGTTCCCCTGACGGCCGAACCCGCGCCGCGCCGCATGTCCGGTGTCCTGTTCTGGACCATCGCCACCGCCGTCGCCGCCCTGTGGGCCCTGGCCCCGATCGCCTTCGCGCTGGGCTACGCGCGTGGCGTGCCGGCCTTCAAGGTCGAGGGCTTCGCCCTGATGGTGTTCGCGGGCCTGGCCCTGGGCCCGGCGCTGCTGACCCTGCTGGGCGCCTATCTGCTGCGTCAGGCGACGGGCGTCGCCGACGAGCTGCGCCGCACGCGCACCCTGACCGACCGGATCGTGACCCCGGCCGCCCTGGCCGCCGTGGGCGCGTCCAGCGCCGCCGACGCCATGCGCCAGGGCGTCGAGGACGCCGCCAACGCCGCCGAGCGGGCCCGCGAGCACATCATTTCGCTGCGTCAGGCCCTGGCGGAGGAAACCGCGCGCCTGGCCGAGGCCGCCGCCGAGTCGGCCAAGATGGCCAACCAGCTGGCCCAGGGCCTCTCTCACGAACGCACCGCGATGGAGACCCTGTCGCAGTCGCTGGACGCCCGCTCCACGGCGGTGGTCGACGCGATCGGCAGCCAAGCCCGCATGGTGGCCGAGGCTTCTGACTTGGCCGAGACCCAGCTGCGCGAGGCCGAGGCCGCCCTGGCCGCCCGCGCCGCCGACCTGGCTGCGGCCGCGGCCGAGGCGTCGGACGCCGCCCGCGTCGGGGCCGAGGACCTGTCGCGTCAGATCGCTCGCCTGGAGACCGCCGGAACCGGGGTCGGCGACCAGGTGTCGGCCGTCGAGAAGACCCTGGCCGCCCAGCGCGCCGCCCTCGTCGAGATCAGCCAGGCCCTGCGCTCGGAGCAAGAGGACTTCGCCGCCGAGGCCGAGACCCGCACCGCCCAGCTCACCGAGTTCGTCGCCTACACCCGCGTCGGCGCGACCGAGCTGTCGGACACCGCGTCCATGGGCGCGGAGATCCTGCGCGGCCTGATCAGCGCGGCCGCTGAACAGTTCCGCGAGATGGGCGACAGCGCCACGGCCCAGCGCGAAGCCTATGCCGAGAACGCCAAGAAGACTCTGGAGACCATCGGCGACGCCGCCGAACAGCAGCGGACCCTGCTGGAGGAAGAGCTGAAGGCCGCCATGGAGGCCATGGCCCAGGCGGCGCTGAAGGCCAGCCAGAGCGTCGAGGCCCGCGTCGAGGCCGCCCGCAGCCGCGTCGACCAGCTGAACGAGATCGCCTTCGCCGCCGGCCAGAAGGCCGACGCGGTCTTCGAATCCCGCATGGAAGAAGCGCGCGACATCATCGAGCACTCGGCCCAGATGGTCGAGCAGGCCGGCGCCCGCACCTCGCAGAAGTTGGCCGACTCGGTCCAGGCCGCGCGCGGCACGCTGGACGAGCTGGAAGGCATGCTGGCCGAGATCGGCAAGCGCACCGCCGAGCTGCCGTCTGAGGCCCTGCGGAAAGCCGCCGAGGTCCGGATTTCGATCGAACAGGGCGTCGAGCAGCTGATGAACGCCGTCCGGCGCACCGCCGAGGAGACGGCCGCGATCGACCAGGCCTTCCAGGAGCGCGTGCGCCGCAATTACGAGATGCTCAGCGAGGCGGCCGGCGCCGTCACCGCGTCCAGCGCCTCGACCGTGGCCGCCCGCGCCGCGTCGACGACCGCGCCGGCCCGGTCCCGCGCGGCCCCGCCGCCCGCCCAGTCTTCTCAAGGTCTGCCGACGATCGACTTCGATGACGAGGACGAACCGCCGACCGATCGCCGCCGTCTGCGCCTGACCCCGACAGCGACCGACGAGGAGTTTCGTTCGGTGTTCGAGCAGGCCTCGTCGCGCAAGCAGCCGTCGTCGCCGCCGCCGGAGCCGGACGGCGAGGGCGGCTGGAGCTGGCGCAACCTGCTGGCTGGCATCGAGAGCAGCACGCCAGGCGACGCCGCTCTGGGCGAGAAGCTGGCCGCCGAGATCACGGCCATGGGCATCGACCCGCACGCCCTGCTGCCGCGCGGCCGCGTGGACGAGATCGCCGCCGCCCTGCAGACCCGTGACGCCACCGGGGCGCGCGAGGTGGTCAAGCGCCTGGCGCCGGCCGCCATCCGTCGCCTGGTCCGCCGTCTGTTCTCGGACTCCACGTTGAGGGGCAACACCGAGCGCTTCCTGAAGCGCTATGCGGGCATGATCGAGGAGGCGGCGGGCCAGGACCGCGAGGGCTTCCTGCTGGCGGCCCTGCTGTCGTCGGACGCCGGCCGGGTCTACCTGCTGCTCGACGCGGCCAGCGGCGATCTCGGCTAGGCGTCTTCAGGTGAAGCGCGCCTTCGACGTCCTGGCGGCGGCGGTCGGGTTGATCGTGCTGGCCCTGCCGCTGGCGGGGCTGTGGCTGCTGGTGCGTCTGACCTCGCCGGGACCGGGGCTCTACTGGTCACAGCGGGTGGGGAAGAGTTCGACGCTCTTTCCGATGCCGAAGTTTCGCACCATGCGGATCGATACGCCCGAGGTCGCCACGCACCTTCTGGAAGATCCCGACCAATGGCTGACGCCGATCGGGCCGCTGATGCGCAAGCTCAGCCTCGATGAATTGCCGCAGCTGTGGAGCGTGCTGGTCGGCCACATGAGCCTGGTGGGACCGCGCCCGGCGCTGTTCAACCAGGACGACCTGGTCGCCGCGCGCCGGGCGGCCGGGGTCGACGTGCTGCGGCCGGGCGTCACCGGCTGGGCGCAGATCAACGGCCGTGACGAACTGGCCATCCCGGACAAGGTGGCGCTGGACGCCGAATACCTTCGCCGGCGCTCGTTCCTGTTCGATCTGCGGATCATGGTCAGCACCGTGGCTCCGGTGCTGACCGGCAAGGGCGTGACCCGCTAGCTAGGCGAGATCGGCATAGGCCTTCTCGACCGCGCTCACGAACGTCGGATTGCTCGTCAGCGCCGCCGGGAACACGCTGTCCAGGGCCAGGAAGGTGGGGACGTCGGTCTTGGCGTCGCCGGTCGCGGCTGCGCCAATCGCCGACAGCTTGTCGGCCAGCGGATCGGTGATCGCGTCGCCGGCCTTGGCGCGCAGGGCCACGAACCGCATCCAGGCCGCCAGCGGGATCGCCAGGCGTTCGATCGAGCGGCCGGCCTCCAGCGTCTCGGTCAGCGTGCCGAGGATGCGGAAGGGCAGCTTCTGGGTGCCGTCCCAGGCGATCTGCGACAGGTAGTGACGGATCTCGGGATTGCGGAAGCGGGCCAGAATGGCCTCGGCGTATTCGGCCAGGTCGAGACCCCGCGGCGCGGTCAGCGTCGGGATGATGTCCTTGGTCATCAGCTCGCGGGCCAGGGCCTCCAGGGCCGGGTCGCTGACGGCCTCGAACACCGTCTCGTGGCCGCGCAGGATGCCGGCGTAGGCGAGGGTGGAGTGCACGCCGTTCAGCAGGCGCAGCTTGGCGCGCTCGAAGCCGCGCACGTCATCGGTCAGGATGACGCCGACGCTGGCCAGGTCAGGTGCGTCGGCGGCAAGCACGTCTTCCACCACCCACTGGGTGAAGGCTTCGCGCTGGATCGGCCAGGCGTCCTCCAGGCCGGTGGCGGCCAGGACGCGGGCCCGCAGGGCGTCGTCTGTTGCCGGGGTGATGCTGTCGACCATGGTGCGCGGGAAGCTGCCCTCGCGGTCGATCCAGGCGGCCAGGTCGGCGTCGACCTTGGTCGCGAAGGCCACGACGGCCGCCTTCAGGCGCCAGCCGTTGTCGGCGAGGTTGTCGCAGGCCACGACGGCGTACGGCGACAGGCCCGCCGCGAACCGGCGGCGCAGGCCCTCGACGATGTAGCCGACGGCGCTCTTGGGCTCGCGCGGGTTGGCCAGGTCGTGGACGATGTCGGGGTGCTTCTCGTCGAGGCCGCCCTCGGCCGAGAGCGTGTAACCCTTCTCGGTGACGGTCAGGGTGACGATGCGGGTGGTCGGGGCGGCCAGGCGGGCGAAGACCGACGGCGGATCCTCCGGCGCGACCAGCACTTCGCGGATCGAGCCGATGACGCGGAAGGTGGTCTCGGCGTCCAACTGGGCCAGGGTGTAGAGGCCGTCCTGCGGCTCCAGGGCGTCGCGGACGCCCGGGCTCTTCAGCGAGACGGCGCAAATGCCCCAGCGCGGGTCGCTGGCCAGCAGTTGGTCGAAATAGAAGGCCTGGTGGGCGCGGTGGAAGGCGCCAGGACCGAAGTGGACGACGCCGACCTGGACCTTGTCGCGGTCGTAGGTGGGCAGGACGACGCCGGGGATCGCCCCGGGATAGCTGGTCGCGCTCAGACGCAGGGCGGGGGAGGTCGCGGAGGAAGCGGTCAAGGGAGCACGCCTGGGGTTTCGTAGCGGAAGGATCGGCCGCCTACATGCTGTAGTCCGACCTTGGTGGCAATTGGCTTGACCATTTTCCGGTCTAGAGCGTCACGCCCGATTTCCAGATGGCGATCTCGCGCTCGCCGTTCAGCTCGGCCTTGGTGGCCTTGCCCGAGGCGGTGTCGACCACGAGGTCCATCAGGCGGTCGGCGGCCTCGTCCATCGAGACGCCTTCCAGCACCTGGCCGGCGTCGAAGTCGATCCAGCCGGGCTTGCGCTGGGCCAAGCCCGAATTCGAGGCGATCTTCAGGGTCGGGGCGGGAAAGCCCAGCGGCGTGCCGCGACCGGTGGTGAACAGGATCACCGTGGCCCCGGCGGCGGTCAGGGCCGTCGACGACACCGCGTCGTTGCCGGGCGCCTCCAGCAGGGTCAGGCCGTGCGGGCCGACCTTCTCGCCGTAGCGCAGCACCTCGACCAGCTGGGCCCGGCCGCCCTTCTGCACCGCGCCCAGGGACTTCTCCTCCAGGGTGGTGATGCCGCCGGCGATGTTGCCGGGCGACGGGTTCTCATAGATCGGCTGGTTGTTGTCGATGAAGTAGCGCTTGAAGTCGTCGATCACCCCGACGGCCTCGTCGAAGATCGCGCGGCTGGCGGCGCGCTGCAGCAGCACGTTCTCGGCGCCGAAGACCTCGGGGATCTCGGTCAGGACCGGGGTGCCGCCGGCGTCGGCGACCTTGTCGGCGATGCGGCCGACCAGCGGATTGGCGGTGACGCCCGAGAAGCCGTCCGAACCGCCGCACTTCAGGCCCACGACCAGGTCCGACACCGGGATGGGCTCGCGGCGATCCCGCTCGGCGATCTCGACCAGGGCCTCGACGGCGGCCAGGCCGTCCTCGAGTTCGTCCTCGACCATCTGGGTGGTGAAGCTCTTCAGGCGATCGCGGTCGATCTCCGGCGCGCTGTCGAGCAGGGCCTTCAATTGGTTGTTCTCGCAGCCCAGGCCCAGCAGCAGCACGCCGCCGGCGTTGGGATGACTGGCCAGGGCGGCGATCAGCTTGCGGGTGTGGGAAAGGTCGTCGCCCAGCTGCGAGCAGCCGAACGGGTGGGGGAAGGCGAAGACGCCGTCGACACGACCGGCGAAGCGCTGGTTGGCCTTCTCGGCGATGCGGCGGGCGGTGTTGGCTACGCAGCCGACCGTGCACAGCACCCAGATCTCGTTGCGGGTGCCGGCCCGGCCGTTCTTGCGGCGATAGCCGTCGAAGGTGCGAGCCGGGGCTTCGGCGTGCGGCTCCGGCGCGGTCGGAGCGAAGCTGTAGCCCTCGACGCCCTCCAGGCGGGTGTGGACGTTGTGGACGTGGACATGGTCGCCGACCGCGATGTCGACGACCGCCCGGCCGATCGGCCAGCCGTACTTCAGGACGTCTTCGCCAGCGCTGGCAGAGCGAATAGCGATCTTGTGACCCTTGGGGATGTCGATGCGCACCGTGATCGGCTGGCCGTGCAGCTCCAGCGTCTCACCGGCGACGAGGTCGCGCAGGGCGGTCGCCACGTGGTCGCGAGGGTCCACCGGGTGGATCGATTCGCGTTTGGCCAGGGTGGTTTCAGTCATCTCGGATCGTCGTCGCTGGAAGGAGTGTCGTCAATTTAGACGTTCAGTGACATGGTAACCGGTGTCAGTCTGCTCGCAAGCAGACGTTTCGTCCTAGGTTGGCGACGCTTGCGCCGCTAGAGTATGACAAAAGAAAATGACTTAGGCTGCTGGAAACGCCGTGACCTCTTCGAAGACGCCTTCCTCGTCCCCGGAAGCCTCGAGTCCCGAGGGCAGTGAGAACGGCGTGGAGGGCGGTCGCCGCCGCGCCACGATCAACGACATCGCGCGTCTGGCGGGCGTGTCGAAGAAGACCGTCTCTCGGGTCATCAATCAGTCGCCGTTCGTCCGCGACGAAACCCGCGAGCGGATCGAGGCGGTGATCGCCGAGTGGGGCTACGCCCCCGACCCGCAGGCGCGGGGCCTGGCGTTCCGCCGCTCGTTCCTGATCGGCATGATCTACGACAACCCCAACCCGCAATATGTCGTGAACATGCAGCTGGGGCTGCTGGACGGCATGCGCGGCTCGGGCTTCGAGCTGGTTGTCCACCCCTGCAACCGCGCCAGCCCGACCTTCCTGCAGGACATCCGCGCCTTCGTGGAGCGTCAGAAGCTGTTTGGCGTGGTGCTGCCGCCGTCGGTGTCGGAGGACGACCGCGTCGCCAAGCTGCTGAACGAGATCGGCTGCTCGTACATCCGCATCGCCTCGGTCGAGCTGGACAAGCCCGAGCACATGATCGTCGGTCACGACCGCATGGGCGCGGGCCAGGCCGCGCGCCACATCATCGAGCTGGGTCACAAGCGCATCGCCTTCATCTCGGGTCCCGACACCTTCCGCTCTTCGCACGAGCGGCGAGGGGGCTTCGAGGACGGCCTGGCCGAGGCCGGGCTGAAGCTGGCCGAGAAGGACATCGTCCAGGGCGCCTACACCTTCGAGTCCGGCGTGGCCTGTGGCGACGTCCTGCTGGCGCGGACCCCGCGTCCGACGGCGATCTTCTGCGGCAACGACGAGATGGCCGCGGGCGTTCTGCAATCGGCGCGCAAGGCGGGCCTGTCGGTGCCGCAAGACCTGTCTGTCGTCGGCTTCGACGACTTCCAGATCGCTCAGGCCGTCTGGCCGCCGCTGACCACGGTCCACACCCCGACCCGCGAGATCGGCAAGATGGCCGCCGAGAAGCTGATCGGCGTCGAGCGGCGCGAGCCGCGCGACATGACCAAGACCGAGCCGAGCCTGGTGGTGCGCGAGTCCTCCGGGCCGGTTCCCGTCTAGAGCATTCGCGGCCCCTTCGGGTTGCATCGGATCATGACACCGGTTACCAAGCGGGCCGCAGCGGCCGCCGGTGAGATAGGGAGCAGACGCACAGCCATGCCCAGGCCTCTGAATTTCCATGAAGATCGGTTGTTCCCGGCGGACGCGACGACGCGGTCGTACGCGCGGGGGCTGTATGGGCTGGTCAAGGACCTGCCGATCATCAGCCCGCACGGCCACACCGACCCGGCCTGGTTCGCGACCAACGAACCGTTCCAGGACGCCACCGACCTGCTGCTGGCGCCCGACCACTATCTGTTTCGGATGCTCTACAGCCAGGGCGTCTCGCTGGACGCCCTGAAGGTGCGCTCCAAGGCCGGCGTTCCGGCCACCGATCCGCGCGCGGCCTGGAGGCTGCTGGCCCAGAACTTCCACCTCTTCCGCGGCACGCCCTCGTGGATCTGGCTGAACCACGTGTTCTCGAAGGTGTTCGGCTTCACGGAGGTTTTCGACGCGACGACCGCCGACGACTATTTCGACCGCATCAACGAGGCCCTGGCCACCGACGCCTATCGGCCCCGGGCCCTGTTCGACCGCTTCAACATCGAGACCCTGGCCACCACCGAGGGCCCGCACGAGGTCCTCAAGCACCACCAGGCCATTCGCGAGAGCGGCTGGGGCGGCCATGTGATCACCGCCTATCGCCCCGACGCGGTCATCGACTTCGAGGACGAGCGCGGTCCGCGCGCCTTCGAGCGCTTCGCCGAGGTCTCGGGCCAGGACGTCTACAGCTGGAAGAGCTACCTGGAGGCCCACCGCCTGCGCCGGCAGGCCTTCATCGAGGCCGGGGCGACGTCTTCGGATCACGGCCACCCGACGGCGGCCACCGCCGACCTGTCGGACGTCGAGGCCGAGGCCTTGTTCGCCGACCTGGTGAAGGGCGACGTCACGCCGCAGAAGGCCGAGCTGTTCCGGGCCCAGATGCTGACCGAGATGGCCAAGATGAGCCTGGACGACGGCCTGGTCATGCAGATCCACCCCGGCTCGCACCGCAACCACAATGTCGGCCTGCTGAACTCCCACGGCCGCGACAAGGGCGCCGACATCCCGATGCGCACCGAATATGTCGATGCGCTCAAACCCCTGCTGACCCGCCTGGGCAACGACCCGCGCCTGTCGGTGATCCTGTTCACCCTGGACGAGACCACCTACAGCCGCGAACTGGCCCCGCTGGCCGGTCACTATCCAGTGCTGAAGCTGGGTCCGTCCTGGTGGTTCCACGACAGCCCCGAAGGCATGATGCGCTTCCGCGAGCAGGTCACCGAGACCGCCGGCTTCTACAACACCGTCGGCTTCAACGACGACACCCGCGCCTTCCTCTCCATCCCCGCTCGACACGACGTCGCACGCCGCGTCGACAGCGCTTTCCTCGCCCGCATGGTCGCCGAACATCGTATGGACCTCGTCGAAGCCGAGGACCTCATCGTCGACCTGACGTACAACCTGCCTAAGAAGGCCTACAAGCTGGATCAGCGTCCCGATTGGGCTCGTCCCACCTCGGTGCTGCCCGCCGCCGCCGAATAAGAACACCCTTCCGGAGACTTCCCGATGTTCGCCAAGACCTACCACGCCACCCATCCGGACATGATGTTCGCGGTCAGCAACGACGACCTGCGCGACCGTTACCTGATGCAGGGCCTGTTCCAGGACGGCCAGATCGTCCTGACCTACAACCACGCCGAACGCTTCGTCGTCGGTGGCGTGGTGGCTACTTCGGCCGTCAAGCTGCCCGACCAGACCGAGCCCGCCTCGGCCGCCGGCCACCCGTTCCTGGAGCGCCGCGAGCTGGGCGTGATCAATGTCGGCGAAACCACCGGCAAGATCACCGTCGACGGCGTGGCCTACGAGATCGTTCCGCGTGACGGCCTGTACGTCACCATGGGCGCCAAGGACGTGACCTTCGAAGGCCTGAACGGTGAAGCCGCGCGCTTCTACCTGGTCAGCCTGCCGGCCCACGCTTCGTTTGAAACCAAGAAGCTGGCCTTCGCCGACGCCGTCGCCCTGGAGCGCGGCGCGCTGGAAACCAGCAACGAGCGCACGATCTACCAGTACATCGTCCCGACCACCTGCAAGTCGGCCCAGCTGCTGCTGGGCATGACCGTGCTGAAGCCGGGCAGCGTCTGGAACACCATGCCGCCGCACCTGCACGACCGCCGCTCGGAAGCCTATTTCTACTTCGGCCTGGGCGAGAACGACCGGGTCTTCCACTACATGGGCGAGCCGGACGAGATGCGTCACATCGTGATCGCCAACGAGGAAGCCGTGATGAGCCCGCCGTGGTCGATCCACATGGGCTCGGGCACCGCCAACTACACCTTCATCTGGGCGATGGGCGGCGAGAACCTCGACTACACCGACATGAACGTGCTGGATATCTGCCAGCTGAAGTAGGGCCGCGAGGCCACGCGCTCCCGTATCATCCCGGCCGGAGCGCAGCGTAGAGCCGGGACCGCCGCAAGCGAACGTGGCGGTCCCGGATCGACCTTTCAGGTCGTCCGGGATGACACCTATTTTGAACAGGAACTCGACATGGCCAATCCGTTCAGCCTCGAAGGCAAGGTCGCGCTCGTCACCGGCGCCAACACCGGGATCGGGCAGGGGATCGCCATCGCCCTGGCTGCCGCCGGCGCGGACATCGCCGCCGCGGGCCGCAGCGAGCCGACCGAGACCCAGAAGGCCATCGAGGCCCTGGGCCGCAAGTTTCTGTCGATCAAGGCCGACTTCGGCTCGGTCGAGCCCGTCCAGCGCGTGATCGACGAGACCGTCTCCGCGTTCGGCAAGGTCGACATCCTGGTCAACAACGCCGGCATCATCCGTCGCGCCGACTCGATCGAGTTCTCGGAAGCCGACTGGGACGCGGTGATGGACACCAACCTGAAGGTCGTCTTCTTCCTGACCCAGGCCTTCGCCAAGCAGGCCATCAAGCAGGAGACCGGCGGCAAGGTGATCAATATCGCCTCCTTGCTCTCGTTCCAGGGCGGCATCCGCGTGCCGTCGTACACGGCCGCCAAGTCGGGCCTGGCCGGCCTGACCAAGATCCTGGCCAACGAGTGGGCGACCAAGGGGATCAACGTCAACGCCATCGCGCCGGGCTATTTCGACACCAACAACACCGAGGCCCTGCGCGCCGATCAGGACCGCAACGCCGCCATTCTGGCCCGCATCCCGGCCGGCCGCTGGGGCCGTCCGGAGGACATCGGCGGCGCCGCCGTGTTCCTGGCCTCGTCGGCCGCGGACTACGTCCAGGGCATTACCTTGCCCGTCGACGGCGGCTGGCTGGCCCGCTAGCGAAACAAATCCGCGCAAATACACGATGGTAGCGCAACCATTGTGCCGGGTGGCTTTTCCCGCCCGGTGAAGCGCGGTAGAGGGCGCCGCGACGTCAGGGGAGGGGAGTCCTCTGACGCGCTCTCTTGATCCATTCCAGTACGGGGCGGCGGCCTTCGTCGCCCCTGGAGTCCGCGCATGCGCAACCCGGCCCTGTCGATCGACGCCGACCGCCCGACCAGCCGCCACGTCCGCCAGAACGCCAATCTGCTCAGCGATCTGCTGATCGAGGCGATCACCTATCTGGAGGGGGAGGAGGCCGCCGCCCTGGTGGCCAAGGCGCGGATGGCGGCGTCGCGCGAGGACGTGGCCAACGGCGACGCCCCGGTGCTGGACCACCTGTTCTCCAACCTCTCGACCGACCAGGCCGTGTTCCTGGCCCGCGCCTTCGCCAGCCATTCGCTGCTGGCCAATATCGGCGAGGACGTCGCCGGCCGCCGCCGCCACGCCGAGGTCGACGCCCAGCCGGGCGACGAGCGCCCCCGCACCCTGATCGACGCCGTCCGCATCCTGAAGGACCACGGCAAGACCGACGCGGAGCTGGCCAAGATCTTCGCGGCCATGAACGTCGTGCCGGTGCTGACCGCCCACCCCACCGAGGTGCGCCGCCGCAGCATGGTCGACCGCGAGACCGAGATCTCGCGCCTGATGGCCCTGCGCCGCCACCACCTGCCGCCGGACCTAGACGCCGAGATCCGCGAGGGGCTGTTCCGCGAGATCGCCCTGATGTGGCGGACCCGCCTGTACCGTCCCGAGCGGATCACCGTGAAGGACGAGATTCGCAACGCCCTGTCGATCGTTCGCACTTCGATCCTGCCGGCGATCATCGACCTGTATGGCGACTGGACGGCCAAGATCGGCTCGCACGGCCATCTCGCGCCGCTGTTGAAGATGGGCTCGTGGCTGGGCGGCGACCGCGACGGCCACCCCGGCGTCAACGGCGACACGCTGAAGCTGGCCTTCGCCAGCCAGTCCCGCGTGATCCTCGACTGGTACGCTGGCGAGGTGCGCAAGCTGTGGTCGAACCTGGCGGTCTCGACCGCCTACACCCCGGTCTCGGAGGAGCTGCTGGCCCTGGCCGCCCAGAGCAAGGATCCGTCCGTTCACCGGCTGGACGAGCCCTACCGCCTGGCGCTGGAGCTGATCTTCGATCGTCTCTCGGCGGTGTCGCAGAAGCTGACCAACCAATGGGTCGCCTTCGCCAATGGCCGGACGGATGTCGAACCCTACGGCCACCCGGACGCCTTTGTCGCCGACCTGTCGATCATTATCGACAGCCTGGAGCGCAACGGCGGCGAGCGTCTGGTCGGCTCGGCCTTGCGCACCCTGGTCGAGGTGGCCAAGGCCTGCGGCTTCCACCTGATGAGCCTGGACCTGCGCCAGAACGCCGACGTCCACGAGCGCACCCTGGACGAGCTGTTCCAGCGGGCCGGCACGGGCGTCGCCTACCTCAAGCTGGACGAGGCGGCCCGCTGCAAGGTCCTGATCGAGGAGCTGTCGCACCAGCGTCCCCTGGTCTCGCCGTTCACCGCCTACAGCGAGGAGACCAGCAAGGAGCTGGCCACCATGGAAGCCGCCGCCCAGGCGGTGCGCGACTACGGCCACGGCTGCATCGGGGCCTATATCATTTCGAAGTCGGCGACCCTGTCCGACATTCTCGAGCCGCTGGTGCTTCTCAAGCAGGTCGGCCTGGTCTGGGGCGGCGCCGCGCCGCGCGCCTCGGTCAAGGTCGCGCCGCTGTTCGAGACCATCGGCGACCTGGAGAACGGCCCGGCCGTGCTGCGCCAGTGGCTGGAGCTGCCGTTGTCGCGGACCATCCTGGGCGACCGGCCGGTGCAGGAAATCATGCTCGGCTACTCGGACTCGAACAAGGACGGCGGCTATGTCGCCTCCCGTCGGGGCGTGGCGAAGGGGGCCTCGGCCCTGGCCTTCGAGGCCGACCGCATGGGCGTGGGCCTGCAGCTGTTCCACGGCCGCGGCGGCAGCGTCGGGCGGGGCGGGGGGCCGGCCGCCGAGGCCGTGCTGGCCCAGCCCGCCGGCACCGTCCAGGGCCGCATCCGCATGACCGAGCAGGGCGAGATGATCGCCCGCCGCTTCGGCGACCAGCCCACCGCCCGCCGAAACCTCGACGGCCTGGCCGCCGCCGTGCTGATGTCCAGCGAGCGCCCGGTCCTCAAGCCCGACCCCAAGGTCGAGGCCGCCATGACCGCCCTGGCCGAGGCCTCGTTCCACGGCTTCCGGGCCCTGGTCTATGACGACCCGGCCTTCGAGGACTTCTTCTGGTCGGTCACGCCGATCAGCGAGATCGTCGGCCTCAACATCGGCAGCCGCCCGGCCAGCCGCACCGCCAGCCGCAAGATCGAGGACCTGCGGGCCATCCCGTGGGTGTTCAGCTGGTCGCAGGCTCGCTTCATGCTGCCGGGCTGGTACGGTTTCGCCTCGGGCGTCGAGCGGGCCGGCCTGTCGGTCGAGCAGCTGCGCGACCTGGCCGGCAACTTCGATTTCTTCGCCTCCCTCCTGTCCAACATGGAGCTGGCCCTGGCCCAGAGCCACATGGGCATCGCCAGCCGCTACGTCGATCTGTCTCCGGACAAGGCCGACGCCGCGCGGATCTTCGCGGCCATCCAGCGCGAGCACGAGGCCGCCTCGGGCCTGGCCCTGGCCATCCGGGGCGGTTCGGCCCTGCTGGACAACCAGCCTGACCTTGCCGAGTCGGTGGCCCTGGCTGGCCGTTCGGTCGACCCGCTGAACCACCTGCAACTGGAGCTGCTGTCGCGCCGCCGGGGCGGGGACCAGGACGAGGAACTGCGCCTGGCCATCCAGCTGACCGTGGCCGGCATCGCCGCCGGCCTGCGCAATACGGGCTGAGCCTTCTGTCCGACCGCCCTGGCGCGCGCCGGGGCGGCGGATATCCAAACCTGATGAATTTCAAAGTCTTGCTGGCCGCCAAAACCAGGCTTCGCGGCGCTTGCGCGAACCGGCGGTTTCTGATTATGTGCGCATGACACCGGTAGCGAAGTGGCTTGGCCACTTTCCTGGTCTTCGGTGACACCGGTGTCATAACGGTTCGGATTCAGCGTCGTGGTTGGTCCGTCTCGTTTGCGGCTCTTTGAGCTCGCTCCTGCGCAAACTTTTGGGGCGTCGGCGAAATCCGACGCCCTCAATTTTGCGCTCGGCGCGTGCGGGAAGCGCCGACGGAAAGAGGTTCGGGGAAGGAAGCGACGACCAGCGATTTCACGCGGACAGGCCGATGGTCCAGGACCAGCCTGTGAATTCCGCGCCGCGAGACCCTTAAGTTTGACGTTGCGGCAAGCCCGGTGTGGCGCTCGCGCCCAACGCGGTCTAAGGGAACGCCCTGAGCCACTACCGGCGAAATATTGCGCGCGCGGCGGCCCCAAAAGCCATCCGCGCAAGAACGATCCTTCGGGAAGGAGTTTGAGATGGTGAAAGACCGTATGGCGGTGCTGACCGCCCTGATGGACCAGGGCGTGATCCCGGTGTTCTACCACCCGGACGTCGAGGTCTGTAAGAACGTGATCCAGGCCTGCGCCGACGGCGGCGCGCCCTGCATCGAGTTCACCAACCGCGGCGACTTCGCCAGCCACGTCTTCTACGAAGTGACCCGCTACTTCGATAAGGCCGATCCGCGCGTGATCATGGGCGTGGGCTCGATCGTCGACGCCCCGACCGCCGGCATCTACATCGCCAACGGCGCCAAGTTCGTCGTCGGCCCGATCCTGAACGCCGACGTCGCCAAGGTCTGCAACCGTCGCAAGATCCCGTATTCGCCGGGCTGCGGTTCGGCCTCGGAAATCTCGTACGCCGAGGAACTGGGCTGCGAAATCGTCAAGGTGTTCCCGGGCTCGTCGGTCGGCGGCCCCGATTTCGTCAAGGCGGTGCTGGGCCCGATGCCCTGGACCCGCATCATGCCGACGGGCGGCGTCGATCCGGACGAGGCCTCGGTGAAGAAGTGGTTCGGCGCTGGCATCGTCGCCGCCGGCATGGGCTCCAAGCTGATCACGCAAGAGCTGCTGGACGCCAAGGACTACGCGGGCATCTCCAAGAAGGTCCGCGAGACGGTAGACCTGATCAAGAAGGTTCGTGGGAAGGCCTAAGACCAAATGACCGACAACATCCTCAACATCCGCCCGGCTTCGGAAACCAAGTGGGACTGCGCTTCCTTCGGTGAAGTGATGCTGCGTTTCGACCCGGGCTTCGGCCGGGTGCGCAACGCCCGTCAGTTCCAGGTCTGGGAAGGCGGCGGCGAATACAACGTCGCCCGCGCTTTCCGGAAGTGCTGGGGCAAGCGCTCGACCGCCGTCACCGCCCTGCCGGTGAACGACCTGGGCTGGCTGGTCGAGGATCTGATGATGCAGGGCGGTGTCGACACCTCCCACATCATCTGGCGCGACTTCGACGGCCTGGGCCGCAACACTCGCGTCGGCCTGAACTTCACGGAGAAGGGCTTCGGCGTTCGTCCGGCCCTGGGCTGCTCGGACCGTGGCCACTCGGCCGCCTCGCAGATCCGCCCCGGTGAAGTGAACTGGGAAAAGCTGTTCGGCGAGGAAGGCGTGCGCTGGTTCCACACCGGCGGCATCTTCGCGGCCCTGGCCAGCAACACGGCCGAAGCGGTGATCGAAGCCGTGGAAGTGGCCCGCAAGTACGGCACCGTCATCTCCTACGACCTGAACTACCGCGCCTCGCTGTGGAAGTCCCAGGGCGGCAAGGAAGGCGCCCAGAAGGTCAACCGTCACATCGCCCAGTACGTCGACGTGATGATCGGCAACGAAGAAGACTTCACCGCCTGCCTGGGCTTCGAAGTCGAAGGCCTGGACGAGCACATCAGCGCGATTGACCCGGCCAACTTCAAGAAGATGATCGAGACCGCTGTGAAGCAGTTCCCGAACTTCAAGGTCGCCGCCACCACCCTGCGCAACGCCAAGACCGCTTCGGTCAACGACTGGTCGGCGATCCTGTACGCCGGCGGCGAGTTCTACTCGTCGATGATGCGCGAGAACCTCGAGATCTACGACCGCGTCGGCGGCGGCGACGGCTTCGCTTCGGGCCTGGCGTTCGGCTTCATGGAAGGCAAGGGCCCCCAGGCCGCCGTCGAGTACGGCGCGGCTCACGGCGCCCTGGCCATGACCACCCCGGGCGACACCTCGATGGTGCGCCAGGCGGAAGTCGAGGCCGTGATGAAGGGCAAGGGCGCGCGGGTCATCCGCTAAACGCCTCTTTCTCTTTGAAGAGCGAGGAGAAGCCCTCGGCCGTAAGGCCGGGGGCTTTTTCTTTGACGTAGGGCGGCGTTTCGTTGCCGTCCTCGTCGCATTCGACCTTCTGGTAGCCCGGTGGAATGGGCTCTCCGGGCTTGAAGTAGCTGATCGCGCCATATGCGCCGCGATAGGTGTATTGCTTGCGTCGCTCGATCTGGTCGTGAAGCGCGATGAACCGGGCCATGATCATGACTTTCAGACGATCTTTGTCGCGGACGTAGCGCCGGCTGGCGCGGGTGCCGCTGGTGGAGCGCTTCAGCCGTGGCTTTCGAGGAAGGGGCATTTGGGGAGCTCCTGAAATCCTCCCCCGCTAGGGGGAGGATTGGGGCGCGTGGAAACCGCTCAGCGGTGCGACCGTGAGGTTAGGGGAGGGATGCGAGGCGCCGGACGTTCGTCCGGAGTGTGAGTAGTAATTACCGTTTTCGACGAAGCCCGACGCCTCGCGCGATCGTTTTCCATCAGCGTCCCGTCGGGTGGCCCTGTTCAGGCCTTACCGGGACCCAGGTCTCCCGTTTCCGAGAGCCCTAGCGGTAGGAGAGGACGGGCTTGCAGCCAGACGCGCCCTTTTGCCTCCAACCACGCCGACGGCGGGCGGGTCTGGCCAGCAACCAGATCCCCGGACCGTTCGAGTATCCCCCTCGAACCTGTCCCCGCTCGACCGCCCCCCAAAGCCGCGAAGGTCGCTGGCCGCGCGCCCTCCCCAGTGCTTCGAGGTGGAAGCAGGATAGGGCCGCTTTGGGAGGGGAGGATGAAAAGGCGGGAACGCTCGTCGAACGCCTCTGGAAACCCTCTCTCTTCGAGAGAGGGAGGGGCCCGCGCCGTTAGGCGTGGGAGGGCGAGAGGTTACGAGGACAACCTCGAAATCATCTTTTCTTCCAGTATCTTGCGGCCGCGCCCAATCCAGAATGGGTGAAACCTCTCACCCTCCCATGCTGCGCATGGGCCCCTCCCTCTCTCAAAGAGAGAGGGGTTCTACGCCCGTTCCTTGACGAGCGTTGGCGCGCTACTTCGCCGAGAACGACACCACCACCGGCGCCGCCGGGACGTCGGCCAGCGACTTGAAGAATCGATTGCTGGGGCTGTTGAAGCCAACCAGGTACGTCCTGCCGGCCTGCACCGTGCAGTTCAGGCTGTAGCTCTTGCCGTCCGGCGATTGGGTCGGTGGGGCAGGGCAGTTGGGGTAGCTCTCGCGATCGCGCATCACGAAGGCGAAGCTCTTTGGCTGCATCGGCCGGTCGAACGTCACCTTCAGCGTCAACGGGCCCGCCGGGACGACGTCGCCCGGCTTGGGATAGGTGGCGACCACGCGCGGCGGCGTGGCGGGGTCGGGGGCGGCTTGGCCGGAGACGGCCAGAGCGGTGAACGCGCCAACGACGGAAGCCAGGATGACCAAGGCGGAGACTCCCAGAAGCACGGGCCAGCGGGCCCGCAGGTTGAAGACACGCGCCTCGATTGCCGCACCGCCGCCGTGTCCGACCACCCCGATTTTCTCGTCACGACTTTCTTGGGCGACAAGGCGCGCCAGCTCTCGACTGCTGCCGACGCCGGTCTTGCGGCGCGCCTCGCGCAGTCGCTCGTTGACGGCGGCTTCGGACGCGCCAAGCAAGTCGGCGGCGCTCTTGGCGGTGTGGCCCTGGGCTAGCAGCAGCAAGGTCCGGCGCTCGGCGTCGGACAGGCGCGAAAGGTCAGACATGGAAGCCCCAGGACGAATGGGGGCAGGTCAGCACGCTTCGGTCGAGGCCCGCAACAGCGGCGCTAGACCTCGCCGCGCAGTTTCGCGTTCACCGCCAGGCTTTCTTCCATGCGGGCCAACTGCTCTGGCGTGGCGGGCTTCTGATGCTTGGTCTTCCACTCGGCGGCCGGCATGCCGTGGACGGCCGTGCGGGCGTCGTCCTTGCTGATCGCGCCTTCGGACGCTTCGCTGACCCAATCGCCCAGGCAGTTGCGGCAGAAGCCGGCCAGGCCCATCAGGTCGATGTTCTGGGCGTCGGCGCGCATCTGGAGATGCTCGACCAGGCGGCGGAAGGCGGCGGCGGCGTGGCGGTCTTCGATCTCGAGGGTCATGGTCTTCGATCCGGGTTCAGGCCGCATTTTGTCTAGAGACTAAGCCGAATGAGCGCGAGAGTGCGCGGCCTCTTTCGACAGGATTCGACCATGGACTTCTCGCGGCTTCGGACGACCAGCAAGGTCACGGACGAGTGGACCTATCCGCAGGGCGCGCCGCTGCGCACCGGATGGCTCCGCGTCGACACCGCGCCCGACCACGAGCTCTACTGGGAGGAATACGGCCGCGCCGACGGCGAGCCGGTGATGTTCCTGCACGGCGGGCCGGGCGGGGCCTGCGCGCCGGTGATGTCGCGGTTCTTCGATCCCGACCGCTATCGCGTGATCCTGTTCGACCAGCGCGGCTGCGGCAAGAGCCGGCCGACCGTGGCCGCCGACGGGCCGGAGAAGGCCCTGGCCCACAACACCACCGACCACCTGGTCGCCGACATCAACGCCCTGCGCGAGGCGCTGGGAATCACCGGCAAGATGCATGTCTTCGGCGGCAGCTGGGGCAGCACCCTGGCCCTGGTCTACGCCATCCGCAATCCGGACAAGGTCGCCTCGCTGATCCTGCGCGGCATCTTCCTCGGGTCCAAGGAGGACCTGCTCTACATGTACCAGGGCAATGCGGCGACGTTCGAGACGCAGCCGTACGCCCTGACCGAGCCTGGCGCCTACATCGCCTATCCCGACGAGTGGAAGGTCTTTGTCGAGGTCATTCCGGCCGACCGGCGGGGCGACATGATGGGCGCCTACAAGGCGATCTTCGACATGGTGCCGACGACGGACGCCGAGCGCCGGCGCCAGCTGGAGGCGGCCCTGGCGTGGTCGGTGTGGGAGGGGACGATCTCGAACATGATCCCGGCCGACGAGGACGCGGGCAAGTTCGGCGAGGCCGAGTTCGCCCTGTGCTTCGCCCAGATCGAGGCCCACTTCTTCGCCAACCACCTGTTCCTGAGGCCCGACGAGATCACCAGCGGCGTGGGCGCGCTGAAGGGTGTTCCGGTCCACATCGTCCACGGTCGCTTCGACCAGGTCTGCCCGCTGACCCAGGCCTCGCGGCTGGTCCAGGCCCTGGAGGCGGCGGGTCTGCCGCCGGCGACCTATGTCCGCACCGACGCGGGCCACAGCGCCATGGAGGCCCAGACGGTGCTGGCCCTGACGGCGATCATGGACGGTCTGCCCCGGATCTAGCGGGTCATCACGATCGCGCGCCTCGACGGAACGGCCCGGGCGAGTCCCGGGTTGTTCTGCCGTGGTTCAATCGTGCGAGGTCGCGAAGATGTCGTCGCCAGTTCAAAGGCTTTCCGTGGCCGTGCTGGCGCTGTGCGTGGGGATGGGGGCGGCCGACGCGGCGCTGGCGGGCAAGCAGGACAAGGCCAAGGTTCCCCAGACCTCGGCGGAGGCCAACACCGACAACCTGGGCTCGGCCGTGGTCGCGCCGCTGCGCGATATCAACGTCGTGCGTTCCCAGATCCCCGACCTGCTGAAGCAGGCCGTCGCCGACCCCTATGCGCCGCCCAAGACAGGGTGCGAGCCGCTGAAGGCCGAGATCGACACCCTCGACGCCGTGCTGGGCGACGACTACGACGACCCCAAGGACGACAACAAGGGCGAGGGGATGGGCAAGCCCGTCCTGGGCGTGGTGGCCAGCACCATCACTGACGTCATCCCGATGCGCGGCTGGGTCCGCCGCCTGACCGGGGCCGAGCGCCACGACCAGCAGGTGCGCGACGCCATCAAGGCCGGCTTCGTGCGGCGCGGCTACCTGAAGGGCCTCTACAACGCCGGCACCTGCAAGGGGAACCGCACCGTCTTCGTCGCCGCCAAGCCCGCGCCCAAGCCGGTGTTCGTGGCGGCCCAGCCCGCCGCGCCGCCCGCGCCTGTCCAGGTGGCGGCCGAGCCGGTCCCGATCCCCGTCAACGCCCCGCTGGCGCCGTTCACCACCCTGCGCGTGGCGGCTTCGGACGCGACCGGCGTGCCGTAGGTCCTAGCCCCGCACGAAGATGTTCCGCAGCCACTGCGAACCGGCCTTGGCGGCCTGGCCCCAGTCTTCTTCGTCGTCGAGCGCCTCGGGCTTGTAGCCGACCGGGTCGAACACCTTCAGACGCGGGACCTTGGCGAAGGCGGCGGGGGATCGGGTGGTCAGGGTCAGGCCATGCTCCAGCGCCGTGGCGGCCAGCAGGGCGTCGCGCGGGTCGGCCAGGGGCACGTGGGCCCGGCGGCGGACCACGGCGACGTCGATCGCCAGGATCCGGCCCTCGAAGGCGGGGACGACGCGGTTGTCCAGCCAGTCGCGCAGGGACGCGCCGCCATTCCGGTTCTTGAGGGTCTTGTCCTTGCGCTCAGCGCGGCTGGCGGCGCTCTCCAGCTCCAGCAGGGTCAGGGCCGAGACGAACAGGCTGGAGCGGGCGGCCTTGGCGGCCCAGGCGGTCAGGCCCGGATCCGCGCCGCCGGCCTTGGCGTCGCGCAGCTGGAAGACGATGTCGGTGTCGAGGAGGTGCATCAGGGCTCGCTCCGGCGGTCCCAGGTCTCGGGCTGGCGGGCCCCTTCCAGGTCGATGGGGGGCAGGTCGACGGCGGGCAGGCCAGGCATGGCCAGGAGGTCGACGATGGTCTCGGTCTGGCCGATCAGCCGGCGATAGGTCTCGACGCTCATCAGCACGTGGGTGGGGCGGCCGCGATCGGTGACGAACACCGGTTCGATTCGCGCCGCGCGCTTGGCCTGGCTGACGTCCTGATTGAACGCGCGACTGGTGATGATCTTCATGACGAGGCCGCGCCCCCGGTAGCGATGACAGGGCTGTCTTGTAGGTACGTTACTACATCGTGTCGTTACGGCAACAGATAATTGGCCAACGAAAACAATCGACTGACAAGGTTGTCAAAAACGCTTTCGACGCATTGCGCTCGCACCGTTTTCCTGCGCGGCATGGGGCCAAGGCGCAAAGCCAGACGACATTCATTAGGGGGCTAAGACGGTGTCAGACCTATTCGCGCAGACGTTCGCCACGGCGGCCGATGTGCTGAACGCGCACGGACCTGCGACCAAGGCGGCGGTGAAGAGCTTCTCGCCGACCGACTTCAGCGTTCACTTCTTCCTGCAACTGGCCGTGATCATCCTGACCTGCCGCGTCGTCGGCTGGCTGGGCCAGAAACTGCTGAAGCAGCCCCAGGTCGTGGGCGAGATGATCGCCGGCGTGGTGCTGGGTCCGTCGCTGCTGGGCCTGCTGTTCCCGCACTTCCAGCTGGCCCTGTTCCCCAAGGAGACCAAGAGCGTGCTGTATGTCGGCGCCCAGCTGGGCGTGGGCCTCTACATGTTCATGGTCGGCACCAGCTTTCAGGCCGGCCACTTCAAGGCCAAGGCCAAGAGCGCCATGAGCGTGTCGTTCGCCGGCATCGCCGCGCCGTTCGTCATCGCCGCGCTGATCACGCCGTTCCTGCTGAAGGTCCCGGGCCTGTTCGCCGCGGGCATCAGCCAGGCGAACGCCACCCTGTTCATGGGCGCCTGCATCGCCCTGACCGCCTTCCCGATGCTGGCCCGCATCATCAACGAGCGCGGCCTGGCCAAGACCTCGCTGGGTACGCTGTCCCTGACCGCCGGCGCCTTCGATGACGCCGTCTCGTGGTGCGTGCTGGCCCTGGTGCTGGCGACGTTCGGCGGCGGCCCCGGCGTGGCGGGCCTGGCCATCGGCGGCGGCCTGCTGTGGGTGCTGTTCGTCACCACGTTCGGTCCCAGGATCCTGGCCCCGCTGGGCCGCATGGTCGAGCGCGACGGCGAGATGAGCCCGACCGTGCTGGCGCTGGTCCTGCTGGCCTTCTGCACCTCGGCCTTCCTGATGGACGCGGTGGGCATCCACGCCATCTTCGGCGGCTTCATCCTCGGCGTGGTCATGCCGCGCGGCAAGCTGGTCGAGGAGCTGAAGCGCAAGGTCGAGCCCGTCGCGGTGGTCATGCTGCTGCCGATGTTCTTCACCTATTCCGGCCTCAACACCCGGATGGACATGGTCAACTCGCCCCAGCTGCTGCTGATCGCCCTGGGAATCCTGGCCTGCTCGATCCTGGCCAAGTGGGGCGCCTGCTACATCGCCGCCCGCGTCACCGGCGAGAACCATGCGACCGCCATGGGCATCGGCGCCCTGATGAACTCGCGCGGCCTGATGGAGCTGATCATCATCAACATCGGCCTGCAGAAGGGCATCATCGGCCCGACCCTGTTCTCGATGCTGGTGCTGATGGCGATCGTCACCACGGTCATGGCCAGCCCGCTGTTCGAGGTGGTCTACGGCAAGAAGGCCCGCGAGAGCGGCGAGCTGGGCGCGGTGCCCGACGCGGCGCGGGCCTGACGATCCTTCGAGAGGCATGATCCTGGGCCCGCTTCGGCGGGCCCTTTTTCTTTGGAAAAATAGTCACGGCGCGATGTCGGCTGGCGGCGAGCCGGTTCGTCCTTGTCCCGAGGCGTCCAGACGGGCGCGGCTCGAACAGGGAGACGGACAATGCGGGTCATGGTGTTCGCGAAGGCCAGTGGGGACAGCATCTCGGGTGCGGCCCCCACGCCGGAACAGCTGGAAGCGTTCGCGGCGATGGATCGGTTCACCGAGGAGCTGGTCGCGGCCGGCGTCTTCGTCGCCGCCGCCGGCCTCAAGAACGACGCCCAGGCCAAGCGCGTCGTCATCAATGGCGGTGAGCGCATGGTCCTCGACGGACCGTTCGCCGAAACCAAGGAGTTGATCGCCGGCTTCTCGATCTGGGAGGTCAAGGACATGGATGAGGCCGTGGCTTGGGCCCGGCGGGCGCCCGCCGTCACGGCCGGCCGAAGCGAGATGGAGTTGCGGCCGTTCTACGAGGTCGAGGACCTGGCCGAGTTCGTCACGCCCGAGGAGCTGGCGACGCCACGCGACGGGGATCGCGGACGGCTCGGCGTGGCGTGAGGGCGGGGGGGGCGGCTTCGGGGGGCGCCGCTCAGCTGGCCCACCCCGATTTCATGCTCCATCGCCGCTCAATCCCCGCGAAGGCGGGGATGAGCGGGCTTGAGATGCTCTAGGCTAGGTGTCGATCCAGCCCAGATCCTATCGTGAAGTCAGTGGTTTAGCTTCTGTCGGAGTCGCGTTTCCGACATAGGAACGCAATCCTGTCGAGCGCCGTTTGCCTCCTCGCCTCCGCCTTTTCGGCGTGGCCAATCATCAGGGACGCAGACGACCATGAACGAGACCCGCGACAACCAAGGCCTGCAGCAGCAACCGAACGACGCCCAGCGTCAGCAAGCCGGTCAGCAGAACCAGCAAGGCGAAACCCAGCCGCCGCAGCAGCAGCAGAACCCCCAGCAGGCCCAGCCGGGCCAGCAGAACCAGCAGGCCGACCGCGACCGTCGCCAGAATGAAGGCGTCGAAGGCACGGACCAGGACGGTCTGGACGACGGCGGCCTGGCCGGCGGCAACGGCGACATCCGCCCCGGCCGCACGGGCGACGGCGGCGCCGAACGCTGATCCAGTGAGGGCCGCCTTCGCGCGGCCCTCCTTTCTTTTCCACGATCCCGGAGAGATGCCGTGTACGGTGGCGACCGTCTTTCGCGCCTGGGCGCGTTCAGCCCGCGATTTCCCGACGCCGAGGCCCTGCACAGGGGCCTGGCGCATTGGAACCATGACCGTCTGGCGCCGAGCGCGCCGAGCGACGACTGGCGGGAGGATCTCGACCGCGAGATCCTGATGCGCCGGATCGAGGGCGCGTTCATCGAGGCCTTCCGGAGCCACGTCGCGCCGCTGGTCGAAGACGTCCCTCAAGACGCCGAAGGGTTCATCACCTGGTTCGAAGCGCTGAAGGACCATGGCCCCGGCCAGTGGGACCCGCTGTTCGACTGGCTGGAGGGCGAGGCCTCGCTGGAGGACCTCAAGTGGTTCCTGACCCAGGAAGCGGCCGGCGAGGCCGGCTTCGACGACCTGGTGGCCATGACCCAGGTCAAGGTCCCCGATCGCGCCAAGCTGGAGCTGGCCCGCAACTACTGGGACGAGATGGGGCGGGGCAGCGCGCGCGGCATGCACGGCCCGATGCTGTCGCGGACGACGGCGACGTTGGGCCTGACGCCGACCATCGACACCACGCTCTGGCAATCGCTGTGCCTGGCCAACACCATGACCGCCTTCGCCACCACGCGCCGCTATGTCTGGCAGTCGATCGGCGCCCTGGGCGTGGTCGAGCTGACCGCTCCGACCCGCGTGGCCTGCGTCGACGCCGGCCTGAAGCGCGTCGGCGTCTCGCCCGAGGCCCGCAAGTATTTCGCCCTGCACGCCCAACTCGACATCGAGCATTCCAAGGCCTGGAACGCCGAGGCCCTGGTCCCGCTGGTGTCGGAGGACCCGTCCCGCGCCCGCTTCATCGCCGAGGGCGCGGTCATGCGGCTGATCTGCGGCGAGCAGTGCTTCGACACCTACCGCGCCCACCTCTGGGCCCACGCCCATCCGCTGGTCTACGCGGCCGAATAGCGGCGGCCGTCCTCCGGAACCGGCGCCACAGCCGCGCCGTTGTTCAGACAATCGTGGCCAGGCCAGAGCGGCCCGGCCTTGTCGCCAATCAGGGATGTTCAAGCGAATGCGATCGATCCTTCTGATGCTTCTCGGGGTGCCGCTTCCCATCATCCTGCTTCTCGCCTTCTGCACGCATCACTTCTGAGGATCCGGTCATGTCCAACGGATCCGATTTCATCACCCCTGACGTCGCGCCGGACGAGCTGCAGTCGGCGGTCAGCTGGGATGCGATCCTGGCCGGGGCCGCGGCGAGCATCGCCATGCTGTTCGTCCTCCTGTCGCTCTGCGCCGGGTTCGGCCTGAAGGTGTCCCCGCGCTGGCCTGGCGGGGTCTCGGCGGAGGATTTCACGCCGATCGTGGGCGCGGCCTTCGTGGCCTGCCAGATCGTGGCCAGCATGCTGGGCGGCTATCTGGCCGGCCGCTTGCGGACCAAGTGGCTGCACGTCCACGACCACGAGGTCCACTTCCGCGACACCGCCCACGGTCTCCTGGCCTGGGCGGCCAGCGTCGTGGGCCTGCTGCTGCTGGGCGTTCTCGCGGCTCCCGACGCGACCACGGCCGCGCCATCCCCGGCCGAGATGCTGCGGGCCGCCCATATCGGCGCGCAGCTTTCGCTGTTCCTGGGTGTCGGCGCCCTGACCAGCGCCTTCTCCGCCAGCGTCGCCGCCGCGATCGGCGGGACGCGGCGCGACGACATGCACCGGCTGCATCGCACCATGCGGTGATGACCTGGCGGGGAGGGGCGGCCTACGCGCCTTCCAGCGCCTTGTCGAAGCCGAAGCGGTTGATCTGGGCGATCAGGTCGCGGTGACTGGGCAGGTCCTGGGTGGCCCGGTCCGCGAAGCCGCGGATCTTGGCGAACAGCTTGGCCGCGCCCGCCACGTCGGGAAACTCGCCGGCCCCGTCCGTCAGGTCGGTGCGGAATCCCATGCCGTACAGGATGTACTGGTAGTTGAAGAAGGCGAAGGTCTCGAGATCCAGGATGAAGTCGAACCGCGCCGGCGGGCGATGGCGCCACTGCTCCAGCAGGTCGGCCAGCCGTTCCGGGATCGAGTCGGGCAGCGTGTTCTCGCGCCAGAACCGCTCGGGCCTTTTGCTCAGGGCGTAGTGCAGCTTCAGGAAGACGATGATGTTGTCGTAGCGCGCCGTCATCAGCTCGTTGAAGCGGCGGGCCGGGGCCGAGACGGGACCCGAGTGGGGGAAGAGCTCGGCGATCATCGCCACGGCCGCCTCGATCAGCACGACACCCGTAGACTCCAGCGGCTCCAGGAAGCCGGCGGACAGGCCCACGGCCACGCAGTTCTTGATCCATTGCCGCTCGCGATAGCCCGCGTCGAAGGCGATCCGGCGCGTCTCGATTTCGGCGCCGCCCAGATAGTCCCGCAGGATCGTCTCGGCCCGGTCGTCGTCGATGTGGTCGCTGGAATAGACGCAGCCGACGCCGCGCCCGTGGGCCAGGGCGATGTCCCAGGTCCAGCCGGCCTCGTGGGCGGTGGCGACGGTGTAGCTCTGGATCGGCGCGTCCGGCCGCTCGTAGGGCGCGCGGCAGGCCACGGCGCGATCGGCGAACAGGATGGAGCGCGCCGACTTGAACGGCGCGCCCAGGGCCTTGCCGATCAGTTCGGCCCGGAAGCCGGTGCAGTCGACATAGAGGTCGGCGGAGAGGTCGCCGTGCTCGGGGCTGACGACCCGGGCGATGGCCCCGGTCTCGTCCAGCACGGCTTCGGAGAGGTTGCCGCGCAGATGCTTGACGCCCAGCTCGCGGGCCCGCTCGGCCAGCACCCCGGCCAGCTTGGCGGCGTCGAAGTGGTAGGCGTAGTTCAGCGGCCCGGCGAAGTCGCTCTCGTGCGGGCGCTTGGGCGCGCGGGCCGCGTCGGCGACGCGGGCCTGGATGGTGACGGCCTCGGCGAACGGGGTCCGGCCGGTCTCGTCCTGCAGCAGCCAGTAGGGGGCGAGACTGGTCCCCTCGGTCGAGAACGGCGCCTCGAACGGATGGAAGAAGCTGTGATGCTTGCCGTCCTCGGGCGCGCGGGCCCAGTCGACGAAGCGGATGCCCTGCTTGAAGGTGGCGGAGGTCTCGCGGATGAACCGCGCCTCGTCGATGCCGAGGAACCGCAGGGTGTTGCGGATGGTGGGGAAGGTGGCCTCGCCGACGCCGATGATCCCGATCTCGGGCGACTCCAGCAGGGTGATCTCCAAGTGCGCCTGCTCGGCCACGCGCAGCGCCTTGGCCAGATAGGCGGCCGTCAGCCACCCGGCCGTCCCGCCGCCCACGATCAGGATGCTTCGCCTGCGCTGCATGGAAATCTAGATAGCAGGGTTCGGGGAAAGGGGAGGAAAGTTTGAAGGGCTGGGGATGACGTTGGGCAGCGCCACTTCTAGGGCACATTCATCAAGATTGGATCCTGGCCTCCATCACCCGCTCATCCCCGCGAAAGCGGGGACCCAAGCGGCCTCTCTGCATGCGTTGAGCGCCGGAATTAATCGCCTGACTCGGCTTGGGTCCCCGCTTTCGCGGGGATGAGCGGATTCGGGGCTCAGAGCTGAACGTCGATCAGCCCCAAGGCGTGCTGATGACAGCCTCCAAAGCTTGGGCTTAGACTTTTTCGTCGGAAGGGGAGTGGATGCGCATGTTGGAGAGGCGAGCCCTCATTCTGAGCATTGTCGCGATCCTAACCATAGCGGCAGATCCAGCGATAGCGGCGAGGCGACGCCGGAGGCGTAGCGCCGTATCGAGAGCAATATCCGGTTCCGGCATCGGCGGCGGGCGAGGCGTGAGCAGCGATGGGCGCTGTCCATGCAATGGCGGCAATGTCTGTGTTGGCCCGCGCGGGGGGCGATATTGCATTACGGCGAGCGGAAAAAAGCGGTACGGGGTCTAGTTATCCTTTCGGCGTGATCCTGATGAGCTTGCCGTCGTCCTCGTCGGTGACGACGTAGATGGCGCCGTCCGGGCCGACCACGACGTCGCGGACGCGGCCGCCGATGTCGGTGAACAGGCGCTCCTCGCCGACCACCTTGCCGTCCTTGAGGACCAGGCGGTCGACGTGCTGCTCGCGCAGGGAGCCGATCAGCAGGCTGTGCTTCAGCGCTGGGAACAGGTTGGCCTCGTAGAAGGCCATCCCCGACGGCGCGATGACCGGATCCCAGTAGTAGACGGGCTGTTCCAGGCCGTCCTTCTGGGTGATCCCGTCGCCTATCGGCTTGCCGGAATATTCCTCGCCATAGGTGATGGTCGCCCAGCCGTAGTTCTTGCCCGGCTCGGGATGGTTCAGCTCGTCGCCGCCCTTGGCGCCGTGCTCGACGGTCCACAGCTTGCCGGTGGGGTCGAGGGCGGCGGCCTGCAGGTTGCGGTGGCCGTAGGACCAGATCTCGGGCTTGGCGCCGGCCTGACCGACGAAGGGGTTGTCGGAGGGGATCGAGCCGTCGGGATTGATCCGCACGACCTTGCCCAGGGTGGCGTCCAGCTTCTGGGCCTGGACGCGGCCTTCCAGGATCGAGCGCTCGCCGGTGGTGATGAAGAGCTTGCCGTCCGGTGCGAAGACCAGGCGGCCGCCGAAGTGCAGGGCGCTGTCCATCTTGGGCGCCTGGCGCCAGATGACCTGGACGTTCTCGAGTTTCGGGTTCGGGCCCAGCACCAGCTTGCCGCGCGCGGCCGAAGTGCCGTTCACGCCGCCGTCGGCTTCGGCGTAGGTCCAGTAGACCAGGCCGTTCCTGGCGTAGTCGGGATCGATGGCGACGCCCAGCAGGCCGCCCTGGCCCTCGGCGAACACGGCGGGCAGGCCGGCCACGGCGGGCGACAGCTTGCCGTCCTTGCCGAGCACCCGCAGGCGGCCGGCGCGCTCGGTGACCAGGATCTCGCCGGAGGGCAGGAAGGCCAGGCCCCACGGGTGCTCCAGGCCGCTGGCCAGCACCTGGTACTGGCCGACGGTGTTGGATGACAGGCCCGGGGCGCGAGTCTGGCCGGCGAAGGCGGGCTTCTGCTCGGGCGCGTTCGGAGAGCGGCTCTCGACGGGCGCGCCGGCCTGTCCGGCCTGTCCGGGCTGGGCTGGAGCGGGGCCACAGGCGACCAGGGCGGCGGCGAGGGCGGCGGAGGCGGTGAGCAGGGAGGCGCGCATGACGCGACCTTAAGCTGCTTTCCGTGACGGCGGCTACCCGGATTTAGGCCGCTAAATCGGCAGCTCCCGCCGCTCATCGCTGGCCTTCCGCGCCAGTTCCAGCAGCTCCATCACCCGCAGCGCCTGCTCGACCGGGACCGGGGAGGGGGCGTCGTTGCGGATGGCCTCGCGGACGCCGGCGTAGAAGGTGCGGTATCCCGTGACCTCCGGGCGGACGTCCGTGTGGACCTGGACGTCGTTCTCGACCGTGGTCAGCACGCCGTGGCGGCTGTCGCGGCCCCAGCCCGGTGCGCCGGGGGTCATGCCGGCCTTCAGCTGGGCCTCCTGCGGGTCGAGGCCGTGCTTGACGAAGCTGGCCCTGGTCCCGTGAACGGCCAGGCGCAGGTCCGAGGCGGCGGTCAGCAGGCTGCCGTGCAGGATCACCCGCAGCACCGGATAGCGCAGGGTGACGTGGAAATAGTCGTCGGCCCCGGCCCCCTGGCGCTGGACGCCGATATCGGCGGCGATGGCCAGGGGCTCGCCGAACAGCACCAGGGCCTGGTCCAGCAGGTGGGGACCCAGATCCATCCAGGCGCCGGCGCCCGGGCCAGCCCGCTCACGCCAGCGGTCGCGGACCTCGGGGCGGAAGCGGTCGAAGTGGCTCTCGTACTGGACGACCTCGCCCAGGGCCCCGTCGGCGATCAGCCGCTGGAGCGTCTGGAAGTCGCTGTCCCAGCGGCGGTTATGGAACACGGTCAGCAGCTTGCCGGCGTCGCGGGCCGCGTCGGCCATGGTCCGGGCCTGGGCCGCGTCGAGGGCGAAGGGCTTGTCGACCACGACGTGCTTGCCCGCCGCGAGGGCGGCCAGGGCCTGGGGCGCGTGCAGGGCGTTGGGCGTGGCGACGACCACCAGCTCGATCGCGGGATCGGCCAGGGCCTCGGCGAGGTCGGGAACGACCTGGGCGTCCGGGAAATCAGCGGCGACCTTGGCCGGGTCGCTGGAGACCACGGTGTGCAGGGCAAGGCCCGGCGTCGCGGCGATCAGCGGGGCGTGGAAGGTCTTGCCGACATAGCCGTAGCCGACCAGGACGACGTTCAGGGCGGGGGAGGACTCTGGCATGCCGGGCTTCTTACACGAAAAAGGCCGGGGATTTCTCCCCGGCCTTCGTCGTCTGGATGTCGATCGCTCTAGATCGTCACCGGCTCCATCTTGGGCGTGAGCAGGTGGATGACCAGCAGGGCGATCAGATAGGCGCTGCCGGCGACGATGAAGATCGGGGTGTAGGTGCCGATCTGCTCCAGCACCTGGCCGATGTACTTCGAGAAGGCCATGCCGCCGAAGGCGCCCAGCATGCCGCCGATCCCGACGACCGAACCGACCGCGCCGCGTGGGAACACGTCCGACGGCAGGGTGTAGAGGTTGGCCGAGAAGCCCTGGTGGGCGGCGGTGGCGACGCCGATGATCAGCACGGCCAGCCAGACGCTGTCGGCCTTGGCGGCGAACATCACCGGCACGGCCAGCAGGGCGCAGACCAGCATGGTCAGCTTGCGGGCCTTGTTGATGGTCGCGCCGTTCTTCATCAGGGTCGAGGACATCCAGCCGCCGGCGACCGAACCGACGTCGCTGAGCAGGTAGATGGCGATCAGCGGCGGGCCGAAGGACTTCAGGTCCAGGCCGTAGCGCTTGCCCAGGAAGTCGGGCAGCCAGAACAGGAACATCCACCAGATCGGGTCGATCAGAAACTTGCCCAGGGCGAAGGCCCAGGTTTCCTTCTTGGTCAGCAGCTTGGCCCAGCCGATCTTCTCGACGGGGTCGGCCGGATCCTGCTCGATATAGGCCAGTTCCGTGGCCGACAGGCCCTTGGCCTCGCGCGGACGGCGATAGACCAGCAGCCAGATCGGCAGCCAGACCAGGCCGGCGACGCCGGTGACGATGAAGGCCATCTGCCAGCCGAAGGCCAGCACGATGCCGGGCACGACCAGGGGGGTGACGATGGCGCCGATGTTGGTGCCGGCGTTGAACAGGCCGGTGGCGAAGGCGCGTTCCTTCTTGGGGAACCACTCGGCCACGGCCTTGATGCCGCCGGGGAAGCCGCCGGCCTCACCGACGCCCAGGCCCATGCGGGCGAAGACGAAGCCGCCGAAGCCGCGCGCGGCGGCGTGGGCGATGTGGGCGACCTGCCAGATCAGGAACGCGACGCCGAAGCCCCAGCGGGCCCCGATCTTGTCCATGATCTTGCCCCAGGCCAGGTACGCCAAGGCGTAGGCCAGCTGGAAATAGAAGACCAGGTCGGCGTAGTGCTTCTCGCTCCAGCCGAACTCGTGGGACAGGTCCGCCTTCAGCAGACCGATCGTCTGGCGATCGACGTAGTTGATGACCATCGCCGCGAACAGCAGCGTGACGATCACCCAGCGATACCGCCCGACCTTCTCGGACGGGGCGGGCGCTTTCGAAAAATCCATGGACGCCTTCCTTCCCCTTATTAGCGGGTCTTTTCTTATTTCGCCGGAACGGCGACGCAGTCCACGGTTCCGAACGGGCCGAAATCGACGTGAGCCACGTCACCGGCGGCCACGTCGTGAATGCCCGTGGTCGCACCGGTGGTGACGATCTGACCCTTCTTCAGCGGCTTGCCGCGCGCGGCGACGGTTCCGAGCAGGAAGGCCAGGGCGGCCAGCGGAGAGCCCGGGATCGTCGCGGCGGTGGCCTTACCGACCGACTTGCCGTTGATGAAGGTCTCGACGGGCATATCCTCCCAGGCGATGTCGCGCCAGTTGGAAATGGCCTGACCAATGATCTGACCATCGTTGTTGCCGAAGTCGGAAGCGACGACCGTAGGGCCGAGGGCGTTGATCGTGGCCAGCGGGCTGCCGGCGATCTCGACGCCGACCAGCAGCTCGCCCACATATTCGGCGGCTTCCTCGGCGGTCCATTGGGTCTTGTCGGCCGGGGCGTCCTTGCCCAGGCGGATGATGAATTCCGCCTCTACGGCGCAGAAGCCGCCGGCGATGGCGCGGAATTCGTTCGGGGCGCCGACCTTGGCGTCCTGGACCTTGGTCTTGAAGATGCAGCCGGCCAGGCGCTCGGCGCCCAGGCGTTCACGGTGCTGCGGGGGCACCAGGCCCACCTTCCAGCCGACCAGCTCGTCGGGCCACAGGTCGATGGCGATGTCCTGCACCGAATAGCCCTCGGCCATGCTCGAGGGAATCACGCCGCCCGGATAACCGGGGACCGAAACACCCTCTTTGCGGGCCTTGACGAATTGGGGGGCGATGGCCGCGGGGGTGAAAACCTCGCTGTCGGCCTCAGAAACGGTCACGCCGTAGATCCTCCCTCGAAATTCGGCACGGGTCCCGCTTGGCGGGCGTTGCCACGTCTCTAGTGGAAACCGGTGTCATTGACAATGAGCCCGTGAAGACGCCCGACCGATGCGGGAGGCGGCGACCCGTCCGTATGGCTTGACACCTGTAATAGCGGGTATAGCGTCCCCCGTTGAATTACGGACGTAAGCGTCATGCACATCACCGCCGCCGAAGCCCACGTCATGGAAGCGCTCTGGAAGCGTCAGCCGCTGTCGGCCGACGATCTGGTCGCCGAAGTCGGCGCGTCCCAGAACTGGGGCGAGGCCACGGTCAAGACGCTGATCAACCGCCTGCTGAAGAAGAAGGCGATCAAGTCCGAGCGCGCCGAGGGCAAGCACGGCTATCGGCCGCTGATCGACCGCAGCGCCTATGTCCAGGCCGAGAGCCAGGGCCTGCTGGACCGCCTGTTCGACGGCCAGCTGGCCCCGCTGATCAGCCACTTCGCCCAACACCGGCCGCTGAAGGCGGACGAGGTGGCCCGGCTGAAGAAGCTGATCGACGAGATGGGCGAGAGGTGATGGGTTTCCCTCTCCCCTTGCGGGAGAGGGTGGCCCGCAGGGCCGGGTGAGGGGTCGCGCTCCGCTATCCGGACAGGCTTTTCGACCCCTCATCCGTCAGCTTCGCTGACACCTTCTCCCGCAAGGGGAGAAGGTGGGTTAAGCCCGCATCGCCTTGGCCTCGGCCTGCTGGGCCCGCAGCTTCTTGGCGGCCACGTCCAGGCTCTGCACCGGCGTCTTCGAATCCACGGCATGCGCCGCGCCGGCGTCCGGCCGCGCGCTCAGCGCCGCCACGAACTTGTCGCGCCAAGCGGTGACGTCCTCGCGGGTGACGTTGTCGAACAGGGCCTCCCAGCGCCGTTTGCGTTCGGCCAGATCCATCGACAACGCGCGCTCCAGCGCGTCGGAGATTTCCTCCGGGCTGTTGGGATTGATGATCAGGGCGTCCTTCATCTGCCGCGCCGCGCCGGCGAAGCGCGACAGGATCAGCACGCCCGGATCCTCGGGGTCCTGGGCCGCGACATACTCCTTGGCCACCAGGTTCATGCCGTCGCGCAGCGGCGTGACCAGGGCGGCCTTGCTGGCCCGATAGACCCCGGCCAACTCGTCGCGACGGTACGAGCGGTTGACGTAGCGGATCGGCGTGGAGTCCATCTCGGCATAGGCGCCGTTGATGCGGCCGATCAGACCATCCAACCGCCCGCGCAGGTCCTGGTAGGCCTCGACTTCGTCGCGCGAGATCGGCGCGATCTGCAGCAGCATCGTCTCGCGCACCAGATCCGGATGATCGTGCAGGAACCGCTCATAGCCGATCAGGCGTTCTTCCAGGCCCTTCGAATAGTCCAGGCGGTCGACGCCCACGACCATCTTGCGGAAGACGCTGTGGGCCATCATCCGGTCGTAGACCTTCCGGGCCGTGTCGCCCGTGACGATCTTGGCGAAGTCTTCGGCGTCGATGCCGATCGGGAAGGCCGAGGCGTGCAGCTTGTGGCCGAACGCCTGCAACTCGCCCAACTCGTTCTTGGAGCCGTGCACCTCGTTGAAGACATAGCCCTCGAAGGCGTGCAGCGACTCCTCGGTCTGGAAGCCCAGCAGGTCGTAGTGGAACAGCGCTTCCACCAGCTGTCGGTGGCGGGGCAGGGTGACCACCAGCTGGTGGGCCGGCCACGGGATGTGCAGGAAGAAGCCGATCCGGTTGGTCACGCCCATCCTGCGCAGCTCGCGCGCCAGCGGGATCAGGTGGTAGTCGTGCACCCAGATGATGTCGTCCGGCTCGATCAGCGGCAGCAGGGTCTCGGCGAAGCGCTTGTTGACCCGGTCGTAGCCCTCGCCGAACGAGCGGTCATAGGCGGTCAGGTCGACGCGGTAGTGGAACAGCGGCCACAGCGTCTTGTTGGCGTAGCCGTTGTAGTACTCCTGATAGTCGGTCTCCTCGAGGTCGACGGTGGCGACCGTGACGCCCTCGATCTTCTGCATGCTCAGCTGGCCGGTGAACTCGGCGGTGGTCTTGCCGCTCCAGCCGAACCAGATGCCCGAATATTCGCGTAGCGCCGCGGCCAGGGCCATGGCGAGACCGCCCACCGAGCCTTCGCCGTCGGCCGCCGGGTTCGGCGGATTGACGCGGTTGGAGACGACGATCAGCCGGCTCATGCGCGCACCTTCGAGGGCATGGGCGTGGTCAGCGGGGCGCACAGGCCCTCCAGCCAGCGGGCGACCGCGTCGGTGTCGGCCAGATGATAGCGGGCCTGCGTCGGGCGGGGTTCGCCGACCAGGACGCCGAAGCCGCCCAGGCGCTTGGCGGCCACGAAGCCGTCCTCGTCGGTCAGGTCGTCGCCGATGAAGACCGGCATGGCGCCGGTGAAGGGCGGCTCGCGCAGGAAGGCCCGCACCGCCGCGCCCTTGTCGGCGCCGGGGGTGCGCAGTTCGGCGACCATGTCGCCCAGCTGCAGAACGAGGCCGGTGGCCTGGGCCAGGCGCTCGGCCGCCTCGATCACCGCCTCGGCGCAGGCCGGGGCGTTGCGATAGTGCAGGGCGACGGAAAGGCCCTTGTCCTCGAACAGCAGGCCGCGCTCGCAGTGGGCCAGCTCGCCCAGGATGCGACGGGCGTCCTCGAGGCCGGCGTGCGGCGCGCGGTCGGCGATGACGCCGTCGGCGGTGCGGCGCACCAGGCCATGCACGGCGGCGATCGCGGTCACGCCGCCGCCCAGGATGTGGTCAAGGTCGGGCAGGGCGCGGCCGCTGACTACCGCGACGCGGTCCTCGAGGGCCTCGCGCAGGCGGGCCAGCATGTCGGCTCGGCGCGGGTCGGGACCGACGTCGTCGGGGCGCGGCATGATCGGCGCCAGGGTGCCGTCGAGGTCGAGAAACAGCGCGGAACGGCGCGGCAGGTCAAAGGGCGGGGGCGAGAAATCGACAGATTCCAGGCGCGCGACCGGCTTAGCCACGGTCATGGCGAGAACCCCCTCATCAATAAGCAACATGCCGCAAGAACGCTGAACGGCCATGTTCGATCCCGGCAAAAGGTTCAACTCGCCGGGATCGGGACAGCTGATGAAGGTTTGGGCGCCGCTAGAAGATCAGCTTGCGCACGCTGAACTGCAGCACCCGGCCGCGCGGATCCAGATAGTCCGGCTGGTAGGTGACGGGGGTCGCGCCGGTAGCGTCGCGGACCGTCTGCTGCTGGTCGAACAGGTTGTTGACCGACAGGGTCAGACGCGCGCCGCGCAGGATCGGATGCTTCTGAACCAGCTCGCGCCGCACGCCCAGGTCGGCGAACAGGCGCAGGTTCACGGTCGCCAGGCTGGAGAAGTCGAGATCCGTCGAGGCGCCGCCGGTCCCGGCCGCCACGTGGGTGCCGCTCTTCCAGTTGGCCGACACGCGCGCGCCCAGGCCGTAGCGGGTGATCCCCGCCTGGGCCTCGATCTCGTTGCGGGCCTGGCCGCCGCCCGAGCCCAGCACGTCGCCGTTCAGCAGGTCCAGGGTCGGGACGCCGTCGGCGACGGTCACCTTTTCCTTCAGGTGGACGGTGTGGAACAGGGCCAGCTGCAGGCGCGTGGCGCGCGGATTGCCGCCGCCGCCTCGGCCGCCGCCGAAACCGCGACCGCCGCCGCCGGGACCGCCGAAGCCCTGGCCCCCGCCGCGCGCGCCGTCGCCGCCGAAGCCGGACGGCGGGCGCTGGGCGTCGTCGCCGGCCGCCTGGGTCTGCGGCTGCTGCGCGTTGGGATCGGCGGTCGTGGTGGTCGTGTCGGTCGGCGGCTGCGGCGCGCGGTTGTCGTCGCCGCCGCTGCTTGCCGAGGGCGTGCGGCGCAGCAGCTCGGCCCCGGGCGGCGAGGCGGCGTCGTTCGCCTGGCCGCCGCCCTGGCGGCCGCGCCAGCCGCCGGCGGGCGGCGGCGGGGTCTTGCCGATCTGGCGCGAGAAGTTGAAGCCCCAGCGGATCTGCTCGCTCTCGCGCTTGGCGAAGTTGACGGCGCGGGTGTCGATGCGGGTCAGATTGCCGTCGGCGTCGCGGGTGAAGCGGTCAGGGAAGGCCGCCTCGACCGCCGCCGTGGCGGCCGGGAAGCTGGCGACCGGATTGTCGATCCGCACCCGGCTGTAGTTGGCGGTCAGCGACAGGCCGTTGATCTTCTCCGGCTTCCAGGTGGCGCCGAAGCGCAGGACGTTGCGGGTCTCGCCCTTCAGGTCGGGATTGCCGCCGCTGATGCGGGTGACGTCCACGGTTTGGCCGCGCACATAGTCGAAGACCTGGGCGTTGGGGGTGGTGATCAGCGGATTGCCCAGCTGGGCGATGCTGGGGGCGTTCTCCTGGCGCGTGGCCGAGACGATGAAGCTGACCGGCTTGACCGGCGACCAGTTCACGCCGCCGCCGATCGTGGTCAGGGTCCCGAAGTCCGAGACCTGGCGCACCGCGAGGTTCAGGTTGGTCGACAGGTCGCCGATCCCGGCCCGCACGCCCTTGCGGCGGCTGGCCAGAGGCAGGTCGAAGCTGAGCTGGGCGTTGGCGTCGCCGCGCGACTGCTCGCTGTCGTTCTCGACGCCGGAGCGGCGGGACGTGGCCTCCAGGCGAGACCCGCTGACGCCCAGCTTGAACGTCGTCGACAGGTCGCCGGCCCGGAACTTGGCCAGGGCCCCGTTGGCGACGAACTGCAGGTCGGCGCTGTCGGTGGTCGACTTGGCCCGGTCGCTGTTGACCGACAGGCCGCTCAGGGGCGCGAACGGGTTCAGGGTAGCGTCTAGGGCGGTGAGGCGGCTCTGGAGCGTGGTCACATCGACGCTACGGTCGGTCTCGGTCTTGTTGATCGCGTGATCGTAATTGCCGGTCAGCGACAGCCGGAGGGCCTCGGTGTCGCGGTTCAGGGTGAAGCCGAGGTGACCCGACAGGTTGCGCGAGGTCTGGCCCAGGGCGTCCTGGTCGCCCAGATAGCGATAGAGCGCCACGTCCTGGCCGAACGGCGAGTACGGGTCGGCGGCGGGTATGACCAGGCGGGCGCGGGCCGGGCCCAGCAGCGAGTCGCTCTGCGACGCCGTCGCGCCCAGGTTCAGCGTCGCCGAGACGTTGTCGAGGATGTAGCGGTTGGTGACGCTGTTGATCGACACCTGCCGGCTGCGGGGCAGCAGGGTGCGATAATCGGTGATGTCGCTGGTATTGGCCTGGTTGGCGGTCGGCAGGAAGGCTGAAAGGCCCTGCGCGCCGCTGGCCGCCGACGTCGGGACGCCCGCGACGGTGACCGGGGTTCCGGCCAGGGCGCTCAGTGCGGCCAGATCGCCGCTGACCGGGGCGACATTGCCGGTGAAGTCGTAGAGGCCGCTATTGGTCCGGCTAACCAGGTCGCGGTCGCTCTCCAGCAACTGGTCGCTGTTCTGGACCTTGATCGACAGGTTGCTGCGGCCCTGGCGGTTCAGCCGCAGCTGGCTCCAGTTCAGCGCCTCGCTCGTCTGGCCGCCGGCGGTCGAGCCGCCGACGGTTCCGTCGATGGTCTGGGCGCGGAAGCGCTGGCGCAGCACGATGTTCACGACCTTCTGGTCGGCGGAGTAGCCGTACTTCAGCGCGACTTCCTCGGGCAGGATCTCGACCCGCGCGATGGCCTCGGTCGGGATGTCGCGGATCTCGCCCTGGCCGGAGATGCGGCGGCCGTTCAGCAGCACCACCGGATCGCCGCCCAGGCCGCTGGTGGTCTGGGGCGTCAGCTCGGTGAGCAGATCCTCCATCGACGAGACGCCGAACGAGCGGACGTCGGCGGCGCTGAAGGTCTCCTCGGGCGGGATGTCGCCCAGCACCGCGCCATAGGGCTTGCCGCTGGCGGTGATGGTCACGGCCTCGACCTCGGTGTCGAGATCCTCGGGCGTCACCGGTTTCTGGGCGGCCGGGGGCGTCGCGGCCGGCTTGGCGGCCGCCGCCGCCGGCTTCGGGGCGGGGCGCGCCGGGGCTTGGGACACGGGCGCGGGCGGGGTCGCCTCCTGCGCGTGGGCGGCGCCGGCGGCGACACACCCCAGGAAACCGACCAGGGCCAGCTTGCGGCTCGTCAAGGAGCGTCTCCGAATTCTCTACGTCCCAGGATCGCCGTTGCCCGCCCGATGTGGCGTCCAGATTTCAATGTTTGCCGAAGTTGCAACATCGGCGCCCATATCCGTCTAGCGCACGGACGTCCACGGACGGCTCAGCAGCACCGCGCAGTTGATCAGCCCGACCAGGGAATAGGTCTGGGGATAGTTGCCCCACAGCTCGCCGTCGGCGAAGCCGATGTCCTCGGACAGCAGGCCCGCGCCCGTGCGGCGCGACAGCATGTCTTCGAACAGCTCGCGCGCCTCGTCGGTGCGGCCCGACAGGTGCAGGGCCTCGATCAGCCAGAAGGTGCAGATGTTGAACGCCGTCTGCGGCGAGCCGAAGTCGTCGGGAATGGCGTAGCGCAGAAGGTAGGCGCCGCGCCGCAGGCCATCCTCGATCGCCTTCAAGGTGGCGACGTTGCGCGGGTCGTCGGGCTTGTGGAAGCGCAGGTCGACCAACTGCAGCAGGGAGGCGTCCAGCTCGTCGCCCTCGAAGGTCGCGGCGAAGCGGCCCAGCTCCGCGTTCCAGGCGCGGTCCTCGATGACCTTGCGGACCTGGGCGGCGCGGCCGTTCCACAGGGCGGCCTTGTCCGTCAGGCCCAGCTTCTCGGCGGCGTTGCCCAGGCGATCGCAGGCCGCCCAGCACATCGCCGAGGAATAGGTGTGGACATTGGCCCGGCCCCGGAACTCCCACAGGCTGGCGTCGGGCTGGTCGTGCAGCTGGAAGGCCCGCTCGCCGACCGGCTCCAGGGCCTCGAAGTCCTCGACCGTGGCCGGCCGCAGCAGGCGCTCGTCGAAGAAGGCCTGGACGGTCGACAGGATGATCTGGCCGTAGACGTCGTTCTGGATGTGCTCGAACGCCTGGTTGCCGACCCGCACCGGCCCCATGCCGCGATAGCCGGGCAGGTCGGGGGCGAAGCGCTCGGTCAGCACCTCCTCGAACCCCACCCCGAACAACGGCTGGATGTGGCCGCCGCCGGCCCGGTCGACGATGTTGCGCAGGTAACCCAGATAGTTCTCCAGGATGTCGACCGCGCCCAGCCGGTTCAGGGCCTGGACCACGTAATAGGCGTCGCGCAGCCAGCAGTAGCGGTAGTCCCAGTTGCGGCCGCTGTCGGCGTGCTCTGGGATCGAGGTGGTCAGGGCCGCGACGATGGCCCCGGTCTCCTCGTGCATGCACAGCTTCAGGGTGATGGCCGCGCGGATCACCGCCGTCTGCCACTCCAGCGGGATGGCCAGGCCCCGCACCCAGTGCTTCCAGTAGCCTTCCGTCTCGCGCAGCATCCGCTCGCAGGTGGGGCCGACGGGGGCGTCAAAGCCCTCGTCCGCGCCCAGGTACATGGCGATCGGCTGCTCCAGCCGGAACGTGCGCTCCTCCAGGATGTGCGAGATCGGCGCGTCCGTGGTCAGGCGCAGGGTCATGTCCGAGCAGAGATAGCGGATGTGGTGCGAGCCGCGCGTGTGCTCGGCGATCTTGGCACCCCAGCCCGCCGTGGGCCGCAGGCGCAGGGTGACACGCGCCACCCCGACGATCGGACGGATCAGGCGGATGAAGGCGGTGGGGCGGAAGGTGCGGCCGAACTGCAGGTAGCGCGGGGCGAAGTCCAGGATCTCGATCCGCGCGCCGTCCTCGTCGGCGATCTCGGTGCGCAGGATCGGCGTGTTGCGGATATAGCCCTGGCGCACCTCGGCTCGGCGGTCGACCTGGACCTCCCACAGGCCCTTGGCCGCGTCGCCTTCGGGATCGGCGTCGTCCAGCAGGGCGCTGAACACCGGATCGGAATCGACGCGCGGCGCGCAGCCCCAGACGAAGCGGCCGGCGGTGTCGATCAGGGCGCTGACGGCGCAGTTGCCGATCGGGAAAAGATCCAGCGTTTTCTTGTGCAAGCTTTCATCCATGACGCGGCCCCGTGCGAGCGCTTGAGCGCGCTCCCCGTTTTGAGTGAAACCGACGGTGTGGCTTGCGGGTTCCTCTTCTTGGGAAACGTCCTCGCCGGGGCGGGGAGGGCTCGCCTTTCGCGCCGCTCGCGTTGACGCACACGGCCGTACCGGCCATCTGGAATCCTTGACGCGGCTTTGCCGCGCGTATGCGGCGGGCTGTTCGACGGTGATGCGAGTAACGAGACCCTGCGGCGTCCTGGCGGCGGCGATCAGCCTTCTGTCCCTGGCGCCCGCGCAGGCCCAATCCCAGCGTCCCGTCGTGGCGGCCCAGGCCGCGCCACAACAGGCCGTGCCGGTCGTTCCCGCGCCGCCCGCGCCCGCCCCGCCGGACCTGTCCGCCGTCCAGCTGCGCTCCGACCAGGTCGAGCTGCTGCGCCGCGTGCTGGGCGAGGCCTACACCCACGGCTTCGACGCCAAGACCTTCGCGCCCGAGCAGGCGACCACCCAGGCCCAGCTGGTGAGCCTGACCCTGGCCTATGCGAAGGCGGTGCGCAGCGGCCGTCTGCCGCCCAGCGCCTTCATGGTCGAGTGGGGCCTGCGCCCCACGCCCTACGATCCGGCGATCGACTTCGTGACCGCCGTCCAGCAGGACCGCCTGGCCGTGTGGCTGGACACGCTGCCGCCGCCCTATACCGGCTACCAGACCCTGCGCACGGGCTTGGCGACCTATCGCGCCATCGCCGCCAAGGGCGGCTGGCGGCCGCTGGTCCCGGCGGGCGAGGCCCTGAAGGAGGGCGAAACGGGTCCCCGCGTCTCGGCGCTGGCCGCCCGCCTGGCCGCCGAGGACCCGACGGTCGTGGTCGCGCCCGCGCCCGTCTTCGACGCCGCCCTGATCCAGGCCGTGCAGCGCGCCCAGAAGCGCTTCGGCCTCAATCCGGACGGCGTGGTCGGCCGGGGGACCTTGGAGGCGCTGAACACGCCGGTCGAGCAGCGCATCGACCAGATCGTCGCCAACATGGAGCGCTGGCGCTGGCTGCCCCAGACCCTGCCGCCCGAGCGGATCCAGGTGAACGTGGCCGCCGCCATCCTGTCGGTGTTCCATCACGACACCCCGACCCTGACCATGCGCGCGGTCACCGGCCGTCCGGGCGACGAGACGCCGATGCTGTCGTCGATGATCCACTCGATCGTGCTGAACCCGCCGTGGAACGTGCCCTCGTCGATCGCCGCCAAGGAGCTGTGGCCCAAGGAGAAGGCCAGTCCGGGCTATCTGCGCCGCAACGACTTCATCATCATCCCGACCGGCGACGGCGGCTCGCGCCTGCAGCAGAAGGCCGGCCCCAAGGCGGCTCTGGGCCAGGTGAAGTTCGACTTCAACAATCCCTACGGCGTCTATCTGCATGACACGCCCAGCCGCTCGAAGTTCGACAGCTTCAGCCGCCTGGCCAGTCACGGCTGCGTGCGCCTGCAAAAGCCGATCGAGCTGGCCAAGGCGCTGATGGAGGGCGACCCGACCTGGACGCCCGAAAAGATCGACGAGACCCTGGCCTCGGGCGACACCGTGCGGGCCAAGCTGCCCCAGCAGATCGCGGTGTTCCTGCTGTACTGGACGGCCTATGTGACCCCGGACGGGCAGGTGAACTTCCGCCAGGATCCGTATGGCTGGGATCGTGAGCTCGTGCAGCGGATTGCCGCACTCTGACCCGGCTCAGCTTGCTTTCTTAACGTCTATGGGGTGTCCTCCCGATCCTTAGTGTCGGGTTAGGGCGTACTCATGCATCGACGTAAGCTGCTTCAGTGGGGGCTGAGCGCTGTTGGGGCCGGGCTTGTGCCATTCGCGGCGGCGCGGGCCGATGACGACATCATCGGCGCGATCCTGCAGGGAAAACATCCGAGCGCGCCGGCGGTTCCGGCCGCGCCCGCGATCGGGCTGAGGCCAACGCCGGTCGAGAGCTTCGCCGCCGAGGCGGTGGTCGAGCCGCGTTGGGTCAAGCTGCGCAACATCCATACCGACGAGAAGCTGGAAGCCGTCTACTGGGAGAACGGCGAGTACGTTCCCGACGCGGTGCAGGCCCTGAACCACGTGCTGCGCGACTATCGCAACGACGAGGTCCACCCCATCGACCCGGGCCTCTACGACATCCTGGGCAGGATCGCCGAGAAGACCCAGACCAAGGCGCATTTCCAGGTCATCTCCGGCTACCGCTCGCCGGCGACCAACCGGATGCTGTCCGAGCGCAGCGGCGAGGTCGCCCGCCACAGCCTGCACATGGACGGCAAGGCCATGGACATCTACCTCGAGGACATCTCCTTGCAGGAGATCCGGGCCGAGGCCCTGGGCCTGAAGCTGGGCGGCGTCGGCTACTATCCCAAGAGCCGCTTCGTCCATGTCGACGTCGGCCGCGTTCGCACCTGGTCGGGAACCTGACCTTTTCCGTTGGGACGCGTAACCAAGCCCCCTTCGCGACGTTTAGAACAGGAGGGCCGGCGCGACCGGCCTTCGCGTCGTAGGGAGGCGGATCAGATGAGCGCGCGTCGCGGAAACCCGTTCGGCTGGATCGTCCTGGGCTTCGTCGTCGGCGTCCTGACGACGTTCGGGACCATGATGTTCCTCACCTCCGCCGACGACGCCTACGAAGATCGCCCGATCATGATCGGCGCGGCCGCGGCCACCGGGGCCGACGACGCCGCGATCGCGGCCATGGACGCCGCGTCGACCTCGTCACAGCCGGCGCCGCGTAAGGTGGAGGCCTCCGCGCCGGCCGCCGCCGATCCCGTCGCCCCGCCCCAGCCCGAACCCGCCGTGGCCACGCCCCAGGACCTGGATCCGCAGGTGGCCGACGACGCCGCCGCCGCCGGCATGACCTCGCGCACGCGCTAGGCCGGGTTAGCTTCCGATTTCCATAAGTCACCCCAAATTCGCTCATCCCCGCGAAAGCGGGGACCCAAGCTGACTGTCCGCCACTCAGCGGAGCGTTGCTTGGAAAATTGTTCGTGATATGTTCCTCTCCTCTTGGAGAGCCGTCTTGGACCAGATGTTCTGCGTCTATCTGTTGGCTAGCGGGCCTTACGGGACGCTCTACTGTGGTCACACCGATGACCTCTCCAGCCGGATCTAGGAGCACAAGCAGAAGATCCATAAAGGCTTCACTTCGAAATATGGTGTGAACCTTCTGGTCTGGTATGAGATCGGCGATACGCGGGAAGGGGCCTTTACTCGCGAGCGGCAAATCAAGAAGTGGAACCGCGCCTGGAAGATCCAACTGATCGAGGCGTTGAACCCGACGTGGTCCGATTTGTATGAGACGCTGAACTGTTGAGATCTTTTCCGCCAACTCGGCTTGGGTCCCCGCTTTCGCGGGGATGAGCGGTGTTAGGGCATGGATCTTGGTGAGCAGACCGGGCTCTCCGCGACAACCCGCCTCACCAACTATCCACAGCCTGCTGCCACCAAGCTGGCGGCAGGACAGGCGCAGTTTCCCTGGAGGTTCAAGGAGCTGCGTATTGACGATCAAGGGAAGCTGTTGCTGCGGGGGCGTGCGGTTCGAGCTGTTCGAGCCGCCGCTGATGATGGGAACCTGCCACTGCTCGCGCTGCCGCAAGGTCGGGTCCCGCGCCTACGCCTATGTCCGGGCCGAAGCGTTCCATTGGCTGGCGGGGAGGGACCTGCTGGTCCGCTACCAGCCCCGGCCGCCCATGCGGTTCAACCGCAGTTTCTGCCGGCGCTGCGGCACGTCGCTGGGCGATCCAGACAGCGGCCGCATCCTGGCCATCGCCGCCAACTGCCTGGACGACGATCCCGGCGTGCGCGTGGCCTTCGAGGAGTACACGCCTGACGCGCCGCCCTGGGAAAAGCCGCCAGGCGAGAAGCCGACATAGAAAAGGCGACGGTCGAAGCCGCCGCCCCTGTCTTCGGGCGCCTGTATGATCTGGGCGCCCTCAGGCAGCCTCGTCCTCGGGCTTGATGAGCTGGGCGACCGCCGTCCGCCGCGTGAGGCGAAGCAGCGCCTCGACCTGGTCTTCCAGCGCCTCGATCCGCTCGGCCTGCCGGACCACGAGCGCCTCGAGGTCGCGCAGCCGTTCCTCGACCTTGTTGGTCATGGCCGTCTCCGTTCCAACCGGCGCCATGGAGCGCTGGCCGGAACGGAAGGTCAAGTGTGCGTCCGCACCCTTGCCGTGTGTGGCCTATTCCTTCGGCGCGGGCATGGCCGGCAGGGCGCCCGCCTTGCCCTTCATCGCCTGGTGCTGGGCCGGCGGCAGCGGGATCAGGCCACGGCCCTGCAGGTAGCCGCCGCGACCGGTGGCGGCGTCCGAGACGAACTCGGTGACGAATTCCTTCAGGCCCGGCGTGACGCCGACCTGGGACTTCTTCACGTAGATGTAGAGCGAGCGCGACAGCGGGTATTGGCCGCTGGCGATGGCCGCCGGGGTCGGCTTCACGCCATTGACCGACGCGCCCTTGATGCGCGAGGCGTTCTCTTCCAGGAACGAGAAGCCGAACACGCCCAGGGCGTTGGGGGTCTTCTCGATGGTGCCGACGATGGCGTTGTCGTTCTCGCCGGCGTCGATCCAGCCGCCGTCGGTGCGCATCGGCGAGACGGTGGCCTTGAACTTCTTCTCGTCGTCGGCCTTCAGCTTGGCCAGGGTCGGCAGCTTGGCGGCGCCGCCTTCCATGGCCAGTTCGACGAAGGCGTCACGGGTGCCCGAGGTGGGCGGCGGGCCGTAGGCCAGGATGCGGGCCTTCGGCAGGCCTTGGCCGACCTCGTTCCAGTTCTTGTAGGGCTGCTTGACCAGCTGGCCGCCGCGCAGGGACTGGTCGGCCAGGCCCAGGTACAGCTGCTCGAGCTTGAAGTTGAAGTCCGGGCCCTTCTTGTCGACCGCCACGACGATGCCGTCGAAGCCGATCTTGATCTCGACGATATCCTTCACGCCGGCCTTCTGGCAGGCCTGGAACTCGGACTTCTTCATCGGGCGCGAGGCGTTGGCGATGTCGGGGAACTTCTCGCCCGTGCCGCCGCAGAACATCTTGATGCCGCCGCCCGTGCCCAGGCTCTCGACCTTCGGCGACTTCTTGCCGGTCTTCTTCGAGAAGTTCTCGGCGACGCGGGTGGAGAACGGGAACACGGTCGAGGAGCCGGCGGCCCAGACATAGTCGCGGGCCGCGTGGGCTTGGTCGGCGACGGCGAGCAGAGCGACGGTGGCGACCGCGCCGATGAGCTTGTTCATGTCGTCAAAATCCTGTGTCGTCCGGTGACGTGGGGAGCATGCCGGGGGAGAGCATGCCGGACCGATGTCCGGGCTTTTGTCACAGTTCGACGACAGTTTTACGACAGCGTCCGTAGGCGGACGAAGTCAGCGCCGGACGACCTCGCCGTCTTCCTTGGTGAAGCTTTCCGGGACGTTGTCCAGCAGGGCGAAGACCTTTTCGGAGGGGCGGGCCAGGGCCACGCCCTTGGGGGTCATGACGATAGGACGATTGACCAGGATCGGGTGCTCGACCATCGCCGCGAGGATGGCGTCGTCGGTGGCCTCGGGCTTCAGGAGGCCCAGTTCCTCGGCCGGCGCACCCTTCTCGCGCATCAGCTCGCGCACCGAGAGGCCCGAGCGCCTGGACAGGTCCAGCAGCAGCTCGCGGGTCCAGCCGGCCTTCAGGTACTCGACGACGGTCGGCGCGTAGCCGGCGGCCTCGACCATGGCCACGACGTTGCGCGACGTGCCGCATTTCGGGTTGTGGTAGATGGTGACGGGGAAGGCGGTCATGCGGGCTCCTGGGTCCGTCGCCGGTTTAGGCGGGCCGCGCCGGTCCCGCAACTCCACCCGTGTCGGCGCGCGCCATCGGCCGGCGCGGACCGTTCCGCCAAGAATCTTCGTCTCGGCGGTGTGCGTCCGGGGAAGATGTGCGTCATGACTGTCGAGAGCAGTCATGCGAGAGCGCTTGGGGGAAAGCCGTGGGGCAGGAGAGGCCACACGATCTGAGAGGCCTGGACCGGCGCTACAGACCAGCGCTGATGGCCTTCTTCATGCGCCGCGCGGCCAGCCACGGCGACGCCGAGGACATGACCCAGGAGCTGTTCGCCAAGCTGGCGCGGGTCGAGGACCCGGGCATGGAGAACGCCGACGCCTACATCTTCCAGATGGCGGCGAACCTGTTGCGCGACCGTCAGCGGCGCGAGCGGGTGCGGGCCAGCTACCGCGCGACGATCGCGGGTGAGCCCGTCGACCTGGAGCCGCTGGATCCCGCCCGCATCCTGCAGGCGCGGGAGGACCTGGGCGAGGTCTCGCGGATCCTGCGCGAACTTCCCGAGCGCACGCGGGCCATCTTCCTGCTGTACCGGCTGGAAGGCATGAAGCAGGCCGAGCTGGCCACGCTGTACGGCATGACCACCAGCGGCGTGCAGAAGCACATCCTCAAGGCCATGGGCCACCTGACGCGACGCCTGAGGGCGAACCCATGAGCGAGGCGATGGACGACAAGCTGGATCTCGCCGCGGACGCCGCCGCCGAATGGTGCGTGCGCCTGTCGGAAGGGGATCTCTCGCCCGCCGAGCAGCAGGCGCTGGACGCCTGGTTCGCCGCCGACTCGGTTCACCGTGAACTGCTGGACGACGCCGTCGCCGCCTGGCGGGCGGTGGACCACCAGGCGTCGCTGCCCGGCATGATCGCCCTGCGCGGCGAGGCCCTGAACGACCTGCGCCGCGCCCAGCATCGGCAATGGTCCCGTAAGCCTGGCCGCCGCGTCGCCGTCTGGAGCGCCGCCGCGGCGGTGGTCGCCGCCGTCGCCCTGGGCGGGGTCCTGACCTGGCGCGCCAGCCTGCCGGACGTCTATCGCACCACCGAGGGCGAGCGACGGATCGTCCAGCTGGCCGACGGCTCGCGCGCCTCGCTCGACGCCGACACCGTGCTGAAGGTTCGCTACGACGGCGACCGGCGGCGGCTGTGGTTGGAGCAGGGCCGCGCCAAGTTCGCGGTGGCCAAGGACCCGCTGCGGCCGTTCTCGGTCGCGGCCGGCGGCAAGCTGGTGGTGGCCACTGGCACCACCTTCAGCGTCGAGCGCATCGCCGACCAGATGCGGGTCGTGCTGTACGAGGGTCATGTCGCCGTGCTGGACGGGGAGGGCGCCAAGGGCCGGCCGCCGCCGCTGCTGCGGGTCAATGGCGCGCCGACCGAGAAGTCCCTGACGCCCGATCACGAGCTGGTCGCCCAGGTCAATTCCGAGGCCGCCTCGGTCACGGCGACCGATCCCGCGCGCGCTGGGGCCTGGGAGACGGGGCAGCTGGTGTTCCAGGACGAGCCCATGTCCATGGCCGTCGAGCGGGTGAACCGCTACGCCCGCGACAAGCTGCGAATCGGCGATCCGACCGTGGCCAACCTGCGGATCAGCGGCGTCTTCACTTCGGGCGACACCCGCGCCTTCATCGACGGCGTGACGGCGGTGCTGCCCGTCCGGGCCGTCAGCGGGCAGGGCGGCGAGACCGTCCTGCGCGCGTTCCAGCGCCAGCCAAAAAACTTGACCGAAGGTGGTGAGTCCTCGGTGGAGTGAGGCGTCTCACTTACCGAAAGCGCCGATAGACAAAACAAGCGGCGCAGGGAGGGACGTATGAGCAAGTCTTTCGACCAACGCTGGCTGCTGGGCGCTTCGGCGGCAGTGCTGATGGCCCTGGCCGCGCCGGGCGCGGTCTGTGCGCAGTCGCGTGAACAAGCCTTCGACATTCCGGCCCAGGACCTGGCCGGCGCCCTGCGCGCCTTCGGCCGGGCCTCGGGCAAGCAGCTGGCCTTCGACGAGAACCTGGCGCGGGGCAAGCGCGCGCCGCGGCTGAAGGGCGAGTTCACGGCCGACGAGGGCCTGGCGCGCCTGCTGGCCGGCTCGAATCTTGTGGTCCAGCCCACCGCCAGTGGCGTCTACGCCATCCGCGAGCGGCCCCTGCTGGTCAGCGCCAGCGCCGCCGGTCAGGCCGCCGCGACGGCCGCCGCCGTAGAGCAAAGCCGTCCGGAAGAGCCCGCGCAGGTCGAGGAAGTGATCGTCGTCGGCACCCCCGGCGGCGCGGGGATCGACAAGCTGTCGGCCAGCTTCGCGGTCACCACCGTCAACGCCCAGGACATCCTGAAGGCCTCGCCCAAGAGCAGCGCCGAGCTGCTGTCCCTGGTCCCCGGCGTCTGGGTCGAGACCTCGGGCGGCGTGGCCGGCGCCAATGTCTTCGTGCGCGGCTTTCCCGCGACGGGCGACGCCGAGTTCCTGACCATCCAGCTGCAGGGCTCGCCGATCTATCCGCCCTCGACCCTGTCGTTCCTGGAGAACTCGTCGATCTTCCGAGTCGACGAGACCATCTCGCGGATGGAAGCCCTGCGCGGCGGTCCCAACCCGATCTTCTCGAACGGCCAGCCGGGCCTGACGACCAACTTCATGCTCAAGGAGGGCGGCGAGGAGACCAAAGGCCTGGTCAAGGCCACGACCTCCGACTACGGCCTGCGCCGCGTCGACGGCGTGGTCAGCGGCAAGCTGGCCGACGACCTCTATTTCATGGCCGGCGGCTATGTGACCCGCTCGCCGGGCATCCGCGACACCCAGTTCGACAGCGAGAAGGGCCAGCAGTTCACGGTCAACCTGACCAAGCGGCTGGAGCGCGGCAAGGTCAATTTCTACGCCCGCTTCACCGACGACCACGGGGCCTGGTACCTGCCGTTCGCGATCAATGTGCCGGGCGTCGACAAGGGCGAGTACACCCAGCTGGGCGAGCTCTCGCGCCAGCAGACCCTGCAGGTCCACGCCAACGGGACCACGCGCAATTTCGACCTGGCTCATGGCCGGGGCTGGAAGGGCTACGTGGCCGGCGGCAGCTTCGAGCACGAGTTCGGCGACGGCTGGACGGTGCGCGACCGCTTCAGCTTCACCAAGGGCGACGCCGACACCTACGGCCTGGTGCCCGACGGCGGGGCGGTGACGGCCAGCGCGGTCGCCACCGTGATCGGCGGCCCGGTCCGCACGCGCGGCGGGGCGACCCTGGGGACCGGCGACTACGTCCAGAACTGGGGCGCGTGGATCGTCGAGAAGGACATCGAGGCCTTCGTCAACGACTTCAGCCTCAACAAGACGATCGGCGGCCATTCGATCTCGGCCGGCTACTACGCCGCGAGCTTCTCGTCGGACGACTTCTGGACCATCGGCAACTTCAAGCCGATGCAGGTGAAGGCCAACGGCGACTACCTGGCCGCCAATGTCAGCTGCGCCAACCTGGCCACGGCGGGCAGCGGTTCGGGCTGCTGGGCCTACGGCCTGACCTCGAACGGCGACGGCAAGGTCAACGCCTTCTACCTGGCCGACAGCTGGCGGATCACCGAGCCCCTGCGCCTGGACGTCGGCGTGCGCCGCGAGAAGTTCGAGACCGACTACGTGGTCGACGACGGCAATGGCTATCCCGACGGCCTGGCCATCCGCAGCGTCGACTACAGCCAGTCCAAGACCTCGTACACGGTCGGCCTGAACTATGACCTGAACGAGATGTCGGGCGTCTTCGCGCGGTACTCGAAGGGCTTCAAGTTCCCCAGCTTCGACAACTTCCGCGAAAACCTGACCGACACCCTCAGCGTCAAGCAGTACGAGCTGGGCTACAAGCTGCGCTCGGGTCCGTTCGAGCTGTACGCCACAGGCTTCGCCAACAGCTTCGATGGGGCCAAGTTCGCCGATGTCGGCGGCACGCTGGAGACCAACTCCAACAAGGCGCGTGGCATCGAGCTGGACGGCCGCTGGCGTTCGGACTTCGGCCTGTCGCTGTCGCTGAACGGTACCCTGCAGAAGACCGAGATCAAGACCTCCTCGATCGCCGCCAACAAGGGCAACAGCGCCCAGCGCCAACCCAACTGGCAGATCCGCTTCACGCCTAGCTACGACGTGCGGCTGGGCGAGGTGGCGACAACCTTCTACGGCACGGTCAGCGCCGTCGACGACCGCTGGGGCGACAACGCCAACACCCAGAAGCTGAACGGCTACACCAAGGTGGACCTGGGGGCGATCTTCAACGTCGGCGACTTCAGCGTCCAGGTCGCGGGCGACAATCTGACCAACAGCCATGGCCTGACCGAGGGGGATCCGCGTTCCACCAGCGGCGCCAACGCCCGCCCGATCCTTGGCCGGTCGGTGCGGCTGTCGGTGGGGTATAGTTTCTAGGATATCATCCTACTATTCCGATCTCCCCGGCTTTCGCCGGGGAGACGGTTGATTGAAGTCTAGTTCAGCTTGAGGTGCCGCATGGTCCGCCTGATCGCCGCGACGCTCGCCGCCCTGACCCTGGCTTGCGCCGTCGAGGTCCGGGCGCAGGACGCGGCGAAGGTTCCGACGCCGGCGGACACTTACCAGGACCTGTTCCACCAGGTGCAGACCCGGCAAATCTTCCCGGACGGCAAGACCTTCGTCGACGCGATTCCCAAGCGCGACCCCGACCGGATCATGGCCGACTACCGCGCCCACGCCCGGTTCAGCGACGCCGAGCTGAAGCGCTTCGTGCGCGCCAACTTCATCGTTCCGGGAGCGGGGGCGACGCCGAAACCGACGGCGCGGCGCACCACCTTGCGAGCCCATATCGCCGCCCTCTGGCCGCACCTGACACGGCCGCCGGTCAAGCCGGTGGCGGGCGGTTCGGCCCTGGCCATGGCCAAGCCGTTCGTCGTGCCGGGCGGACGCTTCCGCGAAATCTACTACTGGGACAGCTACTTCACGATGCTGGGCCTGAAGGCCGATGGCCAGGATAAGCTCGTCGAGAGCATGATCGACGACTTCGGCGGGCTGATCGACGCCCACGGCCACATCCCCAACGGCGCGCGGACCTATTATCTCAGCCGCTCGCAACCGCCGTTCTTCTACGCCATGGTCGGACTGTCCGCCGCGACCGATCCCAAGGTGATCAAGACCCGCGTCGACCTGATGCGTCGCGAGCACGCCTTCTGGATGGACGGCGAGGAGGACTTGAAGCCCGGCGAGGCGCACCGCCGGGTCGTGGCCATGGCCGACGGCGGGGTCCTGAACCGCTACTACGACGATCGCGCCACGCCGCGCGACGAGTCCTATCGCGAGGACCTGGAAACCGCTCGCCGCAGCGGCCGGCCGCCGGCCGAGGTGTTCCGCGACCTGCGGGCCGGGGCCGAGAGCGGCTGGGACTTCTCCTCGCGCTGGATGGCCGATGGCAAGAACCTGGCGACGATCCAGACCACGGCCATCGTTCCGGTCGACCTCAACAGCCTGATGTATGGCCTGGAGACGGCGATCTCCGCCGGCTGCGCGACGCTGGCCGACGCCGACTGCGTGGCCGAGTTCGACCGGCGGGCCAAGGCCCGCGCCGAGGCGATCGACTTCTATCTCTGGGATTCCGCCACCGGCGCCTATCTCGACTACCAGTGGAAGACCGGCCAGCGCCTGGACCGTCTCAGCGCGGCGACCTTCTATCCGCTGTTCGTCGGGGCCGCCGACGAGCGCCGCGCCCATGTCGTGGCTCAGAAGGCGTGGGATGCGCTGCTGGCGCCCGGCGGCCTGCGCACCACCACCGTCCGCACCGGCCAGCAGTGGGACACGCCTAACGGCTGGGCTCCGCTGCAATGGGTGGCCGTCTCGGGCCTGCGCCGCTACGGCGAGGACGCCCTGGCCGACGAGATCGCCAAGCGCTGGCTGGCCACGGTCGAGCGTGAGTACCGGGCCAGCGGCAAGATGCTGGAGAAGTACGACGTCGAGGAGGCCAAGGCCGGCGGGGGCGGGGAGTATCCGACCCAGGACGGTTTCGGCTGGACCAACGGCGTGACCCGGGCGCTGCTGGAGCCGGCCGGGTTCGGACGATAACCGTTCTCGGAAATCGCGGTTACCGTCACAAAAGCTACGCAGGAACTCCCTAAGAGCGACGCAAATTCAGAGGCGCGAAGCGTCCGGAATTTCGTCGAACTTGGGGCTTCTGTTCAAGACAGTCTTGTGACTGTGCGCCATGACGCGCGCCTGTGTTTTGCGAATTCGGACCCGCGCCGACGCGTTTGCTTCCAACGGGAAGCGAGTACTGTCGGGGGATTACCGAATGTCGATCCAAAAATCGCGCCTGAAGCAAGGTCTGGCCTTCCTGTTCTCCAGCAGCATGCTGCTGACCGTCGCCCAGGCCGCCCACGCCGCCGATCTGGTCGCCGCCGAGCCGGCCGCCGACGAGCCCCGCATCGAGGAGGTGATGGTCACCGCTCGCAAGCGCTCGGAGAACGTCCAGACCGTCCCGACCCCGGTGACGGTGATCTCGGGCAATGAGATCCAGCGCCAGAACCTGCTGAACTTCACCAACTTCCAGTACAAGTTCCCGGCCTTCTCGGTCTACCTGACCAACCCGAAGCAGCAGAACCTGGGCATCCGGGGCATCGGCAACAACGGCTTCAACACCGACGGCATCGACGGCTCGGTCGGCATCTTCGTCGACGGCGTCTATACCGGCCGCCAGGGCATGGTCAGCGGCGACTTCAGCGACCTGGCCGACATCGAGCTGCTGCGCGGCCCGCAGGGCACGCTGTTCGGCAAGAACACCACGGCCGGCGCGGTGATCATCAACTCCAAGCTGCCCAGCTTCACGCCGGAAGGTTCGGTCGAGGCGACCTTCGGCGAGGAGAACCTGCGCCAGTTCAAGGTCAGCGCCTCGGGTCCGATCCTGGGCGACAGGCTGGCCGGCCGCATCTCGGCCTTCTACAGCGACAAGGACGGCAACTATCCCAACCGCGCCGGCGGCCCGGCCGCCAACGCCCGTCAGGGCGAGGGCGTGCGCGCCCAGTTCCTCGCCAAGGTCGGCGACGACGTCACCTTCCGCCTGATCGCCCAGCATACCGAGCAGAACTTCAACTCGATCGGCCCGGTGACCCTGTCGGTCTATAACCCCGCCGCCCTGCAGGCGCGCATGACCGCCGCCGGCTACACCCTGCTGGTCAGCGACGCCGACAAGCGCGAGGTCAATATCGACGCCCCGCTGACGGCCACCACCCACGCCAACCTGGTCAGTGGCGAGCTGAACTGGGACCTGGGCGAGAAGGGGACGATCACCTCGATCAGCGCCTTCCAGAACTGGACCTGCTTCACCAACAACGACAACGACTACACCCAGCTGAACGCCATTCCCGACTACGGCTCGTGCAACGTCGAGCGCCAGTACTCCCAGGAGCTGCGCTGGGCCTCGCCCAAGGACAAGCCGGTCGAGGCGGTGGTCGGCACGTTCCTGTCGACCCAGTATCTGGGCGTGAACTCGCGCATCCGCTTCGGCAACCAGTACTACATCTGGGCGGCCAACCCGTCGGCGGCGGCCTTCCCGACCCTGAACGGCAAGACCTGGGCCCAGGGCGCCTACGCCGAGGCCGTGGCCGGTTTCGGCATGCGCTCGTACGCCAGCTTCCACACCGACACGGCGGCGGTCTTCGGCAACGTCGTCTGGCATCCGGACGCGGACCGCAAATGGTCGGTGAACCTGGGCCTGCGCCAGACCTGGGAAGACCGCGACTACGCCTATAGCGGCTGGGTCGAGAGCAACCTGGGCGGCCTGACCCAGGCCCAGATCACCGCCATGTCGGCCGCCGGCGCCAACGCCCAGCTGGGCCGCGCCACGGACTCGCTGAAGGACAAGTCGCTGTCGGGCCAGGTCGGCGTCAGCTATCGCCCGACCGAGGACTTCATGGCCTATGTCACCGCCGCGCGCGGTCACAAGTCGGCCGGCTTCAACCTGCTGCCCTTCGACCCCGCCACGGCGATCTACGGCGCCAAGCAGGACGTCGACGGCGAGACCTCGGACAATGTCGAGGCCGGCTTCAAGAGCGAGTGGTTCGACCGCCGCCTGCTGCTGAACGTCACGGCGTTCAACACCGAGGTGAAGGACTACCAGGCCAACCAGGCGATCGGCGTCGGCAACACCGCCGTCCGCTTCCTGGCCAATGTCGGCTCGTTGCGCTCGCGCGGCGTCGAGGTCGAGAGCGAGGCGCGCCTGGGCGAGCTGCGCGTGAAGGGCCTCGTCGGCTACAATGAGGCCACCTACAAGAGCTTCCACAACTCGGTCTGCCCGGCCCAGTCGACGGCCCTGACCTGCGACCTGACCGGCCGCCAGGTCGCCTGGGCCCCGAAGTGGACCAGCAGCGTCACGGTGAACTACGAGCACGCGTTCGTGTCGGGCACGACGACCTACGCGACCTTCGACGCCAACTGGCGCTCGACCCAGAACACCACGATCACCCTGGATCCGGCGGCGCAGATCAAGAGCTACGCCCTGGCCAACCTGCGGGTCGGCACGCGGTTCATGGACGACAGCGTGGATGTCCAGGTCTGGGCCGAGAACCTCGCGGACAAGGCCTACTACATCAACCTGCTGGGCCTGACGAAGTCGACGGGCATCATCCAGGGCTATCCGGGCAACCCGCGCACGGTGGGCGCCACGATCCGCTACCACTTCTAAGGAGCCGACATGTCGCGTCGTCGCCTCGCCGGAACCGTCGCGTGCCTGATGGCCCTGGCCCTGACCCTCGCGGGAGGCGCGGCGGCCCAGTCGTCGACCTATGTCACGCCCCACTGGGACCAGACCCCCGGCGACGTGACGGTGGCCTTCGGCGGCAAGACCTATGTCAACCACGGCCTCGTGGCCGTGGGCTGGCTGCCGGCGGCGACGCGCGACTTCAACAACGAGACCCTGGGCTCGTTCTCGAGCATGGCGCTGTCGGGCTGGAAGCGGAACGCGGACGGGTCCTATGCCGGGACCCTCCGCACCCTGCCGGACCGGGGCCCCAACAATGTCGGACCGTTCGCCGGCACGACCGACTACGCCAACCGCGTCCACGAGCACGCAATCCGGCTGGTCCCGGGCAAGGGGCTGTCGATCGTCCCGACCGGCGGCTTCCTGCTGAAGGACCAGACCGGAGCGCCGTTCACCGGCATGGATCCGGCCTCCAACCTCATCGAGCGGGGCGGCTCGCGCTATCCCTCGCCGGCCAGCGGGGAAGGGGCGGGCAGGATCAGCCTGGACAGCGAGGCCATCGCCTGGCTGCCGGATGGGCGCTTCTACGTCTCCGACGAGTACGCGGCGGGGATCTATCTGTTCGACAAGACCGGCAAGCTGACCGGGGTCATCGAGACCGTCCCGGCGCTGAAGCCGATGAAGAAGGGCGTGCTGGACTTCGGGGCCGAGAAGGCGCCGACCACCGGCCGCCGCAACAATCAGGGCCTGGAGGGGCTGACGATCAGCCCCGACGGGACGCGCCTGATCGCCGTGCTGCAGAGCGCGGCCATGCAGGACCAGGGCTCCAGCGCCGCCACCCGCAACAACACCCGCGTGCTGGTCTACGACATCAGCCGGACCCGGCTGCCCAAGGCCCCGATCGGCCATTACGTGCTGCAGCTGCCGACCGTGCGCGAGAGCGGCGACGGCCAGGGCGCCGACATCACCGCCGCCCAGTCCGAGGCCCTGGCGCTGAGCGACACGCGCCTGCTGGTCCTGGCCCGCGACGGCAATGGCCGGGGCAAGGGCACCGCCAATGCACCGGTGTACAAGAGCATCCTGCTGGTCGACCTCGCTGACGCCCGGAACCTCGTGGGCGCGCCCTACGAGCAGGGCGTGGCGCCCATCGCCAGGGACGGCGTGCTGAACCCCGACATCAAGCCGGCCGCCCAGGCCGAGCTGGTCAACATCCTCAACCCGCTCCAGTTGGCCAAGTTCGGGGTGAACCTGTCGGTCAATCCGTCGACCCCGACCAGCCTGCCCGAGAAGATCGAGGCGATGGCCCTGGCGCCGACCCTGGACGGGACCGGCGACGTATTCCTGCTGGTCGGCTCGGACAACGACTTCGCCACCGCCAAGGGCCGGGTGAACGGCCAGGACTTCGACGCGTCGCTGAAGGGCGCGACGGGGACCGGCGACAACGACAACCTGGTGCTGGTCTACCGCCTGTCGCTGCCGAAGTGAGCTTGACCCCGGACCGGGCGCCGCTTACCGCCGGAGCCATGCATCCGGGGAGCCAGCCTTGACCCTTCTGCGCGAGGCCGACGACACGGCGGCGGTGGTCGTCTGCAATACCTGCCGGATCTCGGCCGAGGAGCGCGAGACGCCGGACGGCGTGCGCGGCGGGGCGCTGCTGGCGGCGGCGCTGCGCGAGCTCGCGCCCGGAACCGGCGTGGCGATCCAGGAGATGCCGTGCCTGTTCAACTGCACGCAGCACTGCTCGATCCATCTGCGGGCGCCGGGCAAGATCGGCTATGTCCTGGGCCGGTTCGAGCCGACACCTGAGGCCGCGCGGGCCATCCTGGACTACGCGGTCGCCTACGCCGCCAGCGCCGAGGGCGTGGTGCCCTACCGCCAGTGGCCCGAGGGCGTGAAGGGCCACTTCATCGTCCGCGTGCCGCCGGCGGGCAAGCTGGTGGCGGACTAGAAAGCGGCCCTTCGGTCAGGGTTCTAGAGATCGGCCCAGAGCGGCTGGTCGGCGATCAGCACGCGGTCCATCAGGCGCGGGAAGTCGCCATAGTCGCGGATGGCGATGTGCACGGCCGCGCGGTTGTCCCAGAAGGCCACCGAGCCGGGCCGCCACTTGAAGCGCACCTGGAATTCGGGCTTGCGGTACTGGTCCAGGATCTCGGTCAGCAGCGCGTTGCTCTCCGCGCGGTCCAGCCCCAGGATCTGGGGCTTCTGGGTGAAGTTCACCCACAGGATCGCGGCGCCGGTCTCGCGGTGCTTGCGGACGATCGGATGGGCGACGATCGGATAGTCGTGGCCCGAGGCCAGCAGGGCGTCGCGGAAGTCGTGCGTGACGTGCAGGCCCTCCAGGCGGGCCTTCTGCTCGGGCTTCAGCGCCTCATAGGCCGCGCCGGCGTCGACCCAGATCGTGTCGCCGCCGACGTCGGGCAGGTTGATCGCCCGCAGCACCGCCCCCCAGGTCGGCACCAGGCGCCAGCTGGTGTCGCTGTGATAGCCGGCCTGCACCAGTCCGGCGCCGGCGGCCTTGCGGGTCTCGAACAGTTCCGGATCCGGCGGCTCGATCTTGTGGATCGGCGTCACCTTGGCGTCCGAGCGGGTGGTGGGATGCGTGTAGAGCGGCCCGAACTCGGCCGCGAAGGCCGCCTGCCGCTGGCTGTCCAGGGCGCGCTGGTCGCGGAAGAACACGACCTTGTAGCGCAGCAGGGCGGCCTTGATGAAGTCGCGGTTCTCCGGGCTGAGCGGCTGGCTCAGGTCGACGCCGTCGATCTCGGCGCCGATCGTGGGCGTCAGCGGCGTCAGGCCCGGGCTGTCGGCTTCGGAGACAGGGCGGGCTTGCAGGGCGACGGTCATGAGGTCCTCTCCAAATCTTGATCAAGATTGGCGGCCTCCCGGTTCGCGGATCAAATTGTTATTACTCTTCCGATTTATGAGTGTCGGGAATTGTCTCCTGTATTGATCGGGCGTCATGTTGAAGATGACGAGCGCTCATCTGGACGGTGTCGCTCGTCATCTTGTCTGGCGAGCGCTCAGGCCAGGACGGGCATCTCGGCCAGCAGCTTGTCTAGGGTGATCGGATAGTCGCGCACCCGCACGCCGGTGGCGTTGTAGATGGCGTTGGCCACGGCCGCGCCGACGCCGCAGATGCCCAGTTCGCCGACGCCCTTGGCCTTCATCGGCGAGGACATCGGATCGGTCTCGTCCAGGAAGATCACCTCCTGGTGCGGGATGTCGGCGTGGACGGGCACCTCGTAGCCGGCCAGGTCGTGATTGACGAAGAAGCCCAGTCGCTTGTCGACGACCAGTTCCTCCATCAGGGCCGCGCCGGCGCCCATGGTCATGGCCCCGATCACCTGGCTGCGGGCGGCCTTGGGATTGAGGATGCGGCCGGCGGCGCAGACGGCCAGCATGCGGCGGATGCGGATTTCGGCCGTGACGCTGTCGACGGCGACCTCGACGAAGTGCCCGCCGAACGTCGACTGCTGGTGGGTCTTGGCCAGGTCGCCGTATTCCATGACATCCTCGGCGACCAGCGGCCCGCCGGAGGCGGCCTGGGCCAGGGGCAGGCTCTGGTTGCCGACCTTGACCCGGCCGTCCGAGAACTCGGCGGCGGCGGGATCCAGGCCCAGCTTGGCCGCGGCCGCCTCGCGCAGCTTCACGCAGGCGGCGTAGACCCCGGCCGTCGAGCTGTTGCCGCCCCACTGGCCGCCGGAACCGGCCGAGACGGGGAAGGCGGAGTCGCCCAGCTTCACGGTCACCTGGTGCAGCGGTACGCCCATCATCTCGGCGGCGGTCTGGGCGATGATCGTGTAGCTGCCGGTGCCAATGTCGGTCATGTCGGTCTCGACCACGACCTGGCCGGTGGTCTCCAGCCGCACGCGGGCGGCCGACTTCATGACCAAGTTGTTGCGGAACGCCGCCGCCACGCCCATGCCGACCAGCCAGCGGCCATCGCGGACCTGGCCCGGACGCGGACTGCGCCTGGACCAGCCGAACTTGTCGGCGCCGGTGCGCAGGCACTCGACCAGTCGCCGCTGCGAGAACGGGCGGCCGGGCTTTTCCGGATCGACCTGGGTGTCGTTGAGGACGCGGAAGTCGATGGGGTCGATGGCCAGCTTTTCGGCCAGCTCGTCGATCGCCACCTCCAGCGCCATCAGCCCCGGCGCCTCGCCCGGCGCGCGCATGGCGTTGCCCTCGGGCAGGTCCAGCGTGGCCAGCTTCATCTTCATCATGCGGTTGGCGCCGGCGTAGAGCAGGCGGGTCTGCTGGGTGGCCGTCTCTGGTCCGCCGCCGGGCAGGTCGCCCGACCAGCTTTCGTGGCCGATCGCGGTGATCTTGCCCTCGCGGGTCGCGCCGATGCGGATGCGCTGGATGGTGGCCGGGCGGTGGGTGGTGTTGTTGAACATCAGCGGCCGGGGCAGGGCCAGCTTGACCGGACGTCCGGCCGCCTTGGCCCCCAGGGCGGCCATGATGGCGTCGGCGCGGACGAACAGCTTCCCTCCGAACCCGCCGCCGATATAGGGCGAGACCAGGCGGACATTGTCCTTGGGGATGCCCAGGGTCTTGGCGACGTCGCCGCGCCCCCAGGCGACCATCTGGTTCGATGTCCAGACCGTCAGCTTGTCGCCCTGCCAGGCGGCGATGGTCGCGTGCGGCTCCATCATGGCGTGGGCCTGGTCGGGCGTGGTGTAGGTCTGGTCCAGCTTGACCGGGGCCTCGGCGAAGGCCTTGTCGAAGTCGCCGACGGCGGTGTCGGGATTGTCCTTGCCGACCGGCGGTGCGCCGTCCTTGGCCGAGGCCAGGTCGAAGGTCCCCCTGGCGCGTTCGTAGTCGACCTTGATCAGGGCCGCGGCCGCGCGGGCCTGCTCGAAGGTCTCGGCGACCACGACCGCGACGGCCTGGTGATAGTGCTGGATCTGTGGCCCGCCCAGCAGGTCGGCGGTGTTGAAGTCGCCCTTGGTCAGCTTGCCGGCGTTCTGGGCCGTGACGACGGCCAGCACGCCGGGCGCGGCCTTGGCGCGGCTGACGTCCATGGCCGTGATCCGGCCCTTGGCGATCGCCGAGCCCAGGATGTAGCCGTAGGCGACGCCGGTCAGGGCGTCGTGCCGCTCATAGGCGTAGGGCGCGGTCCCGGTGGTCTTCAGCGGCCCGTCGATGCGGTCGGTGGGCTTGCCGACCACCTTCAACTGGTCGATCGGATTGGTCGTGGCGGGGGTGTCGAACTTCATGGCGCTCAGGCCCTCGCTTCTGCGATCGCCGCGCCCAGGGCGCGCTCGGCCAGGGTCAGCTTGAAGGCGTTCTGGGGCGTCGTCTTGGCGCCGGCCAGCAGTGCCGCGGCCGTGGCCTTGGCGCCTTGCGGAAGGGCGCCCTCGGCGGCCTCGACTCGCCAGGGCTTGTGGGCCACGCCGCCCAGGGCCACGCGGCCCGAGCCGTCCTTGTGCAGGATGGTCGCCACCGAGACGAGGGCGAAGGCGTAGGAGGCCCGGTCGCGGACCTTGTGATAGGCATGGTGGCCGCCGATGGGCTTAGGCAGGGTGACGGCGGTGATCAGCTCGCCCGGCGCGAGGGCCGTCTCGAGATGCGGGGTGTTTCCGGGCAGCCGATGGAACTCGGCGATCGGGATGGTCCGCGTCGCGCCGTCGGGGCGGACGGTCTCGACGCTGGCGTCCAGCACTCGCATGGCCACGGCCATGTCGCTGGGATGGGTGGCGATGCAGGCCTCGCTGGTCCCCAACACCGCATGTGAGCGGGTGAAGCCGCCGATCGCCGAGCAGCCCGCGCCGGGCGTGCGCTTATTGCAGGGCATGTTGGTGTCGTAGAAGTACGGGCATCGTGTCCGCTGCAGCAGGTTGCCGGCGGTGGTGGCCTTGTTGCGCAGCTGGCCCGAGGCCCCGGCCAGCAGGGCGCGCGAGAGGACACCGTAGTCCTTGCGCACCCGCTTGTCGGCGGCCAGGTCGGTGTTGCGCACCAGGGCGCCGATGCGCAGGCCGCCGTCCTTCGTCGGCTCGATCCTGTCCAGTTTCAGGCCGTTGACGTCCACCAGGCGACGGGGCGTCTCGATCTCCAGCTTCATCAGGTCCAGCAGGTTGGTGCCGCCGGCGATGAACTTGGCGTTCGGATCGCGAGCAACGGCCGCAGAGGCCTCGGCCGGAGTGCGGGCGCGTTCGTACGAAAAGCTCTTCACGCCAGGCCTCCCGCGACGTCGGCGATTGCTTCGACGATGTTGGAATAGGCCCCGCAGCGACAGATGTTGCCGCTCATCCGTTCACGGAGTTCGGCCTCGGTCAGCTTGGGATCGTCGGTGAGGTCGGCGGTGACGTGGCTGGGAATTCCGGCCTTGATCTCGTCCAGCACCGCCTTGGCCGAGCAGATCTGGCCCGGCGTGCAGTAGCCGCACTGGTAGCCGTCGTGCTTGACGAAGGCGGCCTGCAGCGGGTGCAGCTTGTCGGGTGTTCCCAGGCCCTCGATGGTGGTGACCGCGTCGCCCTCGTGCATGACCGCCAGGGTCAGGCAGGCGTTGATCCGCCGGCCGTCGACGATGACCGTGCAGGCCCCGCACTGGCCGTGGTCGCAGCCCTTCTTGACGCCGGTCAGCTTCAGGTGCTCGCGCAGGGCGTCCAGCAGGGTGGTGCGGGTGTCCAGCTCCAGGTCGCGCTTCTGGCCGTTCACCGTGAAGGCGACCTTGGCCAGGTGGGGCGTGTCGGCGGGCGCCGCGCCGGCCGGGCTGGGCGCGCTGGCGACGGCCGCCGAGGCCGCGCCGGCGGCCATCAGATCGCGCCTCGACAGGCTGAGGGTTTCGTTGTCGGCCATGCCATCCTCTCCGATCCTCCGGGCTCCGCGCCGGCTATAAAGCGGCCTGGCGTTCCGGTGGTTGCGCCGCGCGCGTCGCCGTCAGGGTAGGCGCCGACGGGCCGGGGCGATTAGGGGGTGTTTGCTTCATGACCTGATGAGCTGGGCTCATCAATTGGCGTCGGCATGGTCGCGGAGCGCCGTTTCGAGGGGTCTTGCCTAACGTTTATGATATCGATATCAATTGTTGTGTTTCGAGATCCGGAGCCACGCCTGACGGGCGGGCGAACCGGACGGAGAGGGCGATCGGCGGCCGCGTCGCGCCCGGTTGGAGGAAGCATGGGTCCTGTCGCGCGAACAGCAGTGTGGTCGAGTCTCGCCCTGGCCCTGGCCATGGGGGGCGCCCGCGAGGCGCGGGCCGGGACGCTGGACGTCTATCCGGTCCCGCCGGGCGGGCTGCTCTACCAGATGCACAACGACACCTTCACGGTGCGGGCGCGCCAGCCGGGCGGCCCCTGGCGCGACCTCTACGAATACGACGTCAAGATCGACGCCGATGGGCCCAGCCAGGCCTCGGTCGTACAGTTCGACTTCGAGGGGCCGGTAGAGATCGGCGTCCGCAAGAACAACGGTGACTTCAGGCGCGTCGAGGTGCGCCCTGCGCACAAGGCGATCAGGCCCGTCGTCCGCGACGGGATCGTCACCTTCACCATCGACAAGCCTCAGAACCTGTCGGTCGAGTTCGACGGCGACCGGCTGCACAACCTGCACATCTTCGCCGGCGCGCCGGTCCCCCGGCCCGCGCCCGGCCCGGACGTGGTGATCTACGAGGCCGGGCTGCACAAGCCGCCGGGCGACAGCGGATACTTCCCGGTCGCCTCGGGACAGACGATCTATCTCGCGCCCGGCGCCATCCTGCAGGGCCTGTTCAAGCCCGAGAAGGTCGAGAACGTCCGCATCATCGGCCACGGCATGATCGACAGGCCCGCCGACCAACTGGTCGTCCAGGACTCCAAGAACGTGCTGGTCGAGGGGCTGACCTTCCTGACGCCCAAGCACGGCACCATCGCCTGCGCCTCGTCCAGCCAGGTGACGTTCAGGGACATCAAGACGCTCAGCAACGGGGCCTGGTCGGACGGGATCAACGTCTTCGCCTGCCAGGACGTCACCGTCGAGCGAGCTTTCATCCGCACCTCCGACGACAGCGTGGCGATCTACGCCACCCGCAAGGCCGGGACGGGCGACACGCGAGGAGTCCGGGTGCGCCAGTCGGTGTTCTGGCCCGACGTCGCCCACGCCGTCTTCATCGGCCTGCATGGCGACACCGACAAGCGCAACGTCGTCGAGGACATCCGCTTCGAGGACATCGACATCCTGGGCCTGGACGAGGACGACCCTGAGTACCAGGGCGCGCTGGCGATCAGCGCCGGCGACAGCAACACCGTGCGCAACGTCGTCTTCGACGGCGTGCGGGTCGAGCAGATCGAGGAAGGCAAGCTGTTCAACGTCCGCACCGTGTTCAACGCCAAGTACGGCACGAGCCCGGGCCTGTTGGTCGACGGCGTCCATTTCCGCAACATCAGCTTCACCGGCGCCGGCTGGCCCAGTCCCTCGACGATCGCGGGCTACGGTCCCGACCGGCCGGTGCGGAACGTCTCGTTCGAGAACGTGACGATCGCGGGCAAGCGGCTGAAGGGCCCCGACCCGTCGCTGATCGAGATCGGGCCCAATGTCAGCGGCGTGAGCTTCAAGTAGCCCCCGATGAGCACGCCGCGCACCGAGTGGGATCCTGGCGAGAGCGTCTTCCGCACGCCGCTGAAGCGCACGGGACGCGTGGCGCTCTATCGGCAGATCGCCGACCGGCTGCGCGCCGCGATCGTCCACGGCCAGCGACGCCTGCCGACCGAGCGGGAGCTGGCCCAGGGCTTCACCGTGGCCCGGGTCACGGTCCGCGCGGCGCTGGACCTGCTGGCGGCGGACGAACTGATCTCGCGTCGGCGGCGGCACGGGACGGCGGTCCGCGAGGGCGCCGCGCGGCGGGCGACCGCCTTGGAGGGGTAGGCGAGACCCTGATTACTGGATGCCGCCTCCCGGGGCCTGTTCGCGTCGCCGTCCATCGCTGACGGGACGTATGAGTTCGCATATGTGGCTGACTTAAATGGGGAAAATTATCTCGGAGCGGGGCGGCGCGAATCTCGTTGACAGTTTTTGAAAGTCGCTGGTATCGATAACAACAAGGTGCTCGGAGCCACTCCGCGCGCCCTAAACGACAATGCGGTCGGCAAGCAGGCTCGACGCTGATCGAGACCGGACCGAAGTCCGAAGGGGAGGTTTAGGATGGGTGCTCACAACCCGCGGCGCGGCCGTATCCGCGCTCTGCAAGTTTCTCACATGGCCCTGGTCCTGGCCGCCGGCGCGAGCGCGCTGTCGGTGAGCGCCGCGCATGCCCAGTCCGCGTCCAAGCAGGCCGCGCCCGCCAAGCCGGCCGAGACCGAGGTCACCGCCGTCGACACCGTGATCGTCACGGGCGTCATGGCCGGCACGGTCGCCAAGAAGGCCAATGTCTCGTTCTCGGTGATCAACGAGGACGACATGTCCAAGTTCACCCCGATCAGCGCCGACGACATGCTGCGCGACATGCCCGGCGTGGTGGTCGAGTCCAATGACGGCGTGGCCCGCAACGAGGTCTTCACGCGCGGCATGACCATCGGCACCGGCGCCAACACCTCGGGCTATTTCTGGTCGACCATCCTCGAGGACGGCCTGCCGGTCGTGCCGTTCAAGTTCAGCGGCTTCCAGGACGGCTACTTCTATCGCGCCGACATCTCGACCAGCCGGGTGGAGTCGGTGCGTGGCGGCTCGTCGGCCACCGGCGTGACCACCTCGGTGGGGGCGACCTTCAACTACATCACCGGGGCGGTGAAGCCGGGCGGCGTCATCCAGACCCGCGTCGGCTTCGAGGGCGACGACCTGCACCTGTCGTGGAAGCAGGTCGACGGCGCCTATGGCTGGGTCAACAAGGCGGGCGACTTCGGCGTCGGCGTCAGCGGCTTCTACCGCCGGTCCAACGGCCAGGTGAACCCGGGCTGGGACCTGAACCACGGCGGCCAGTTCAAGGTGAACCTGTACAAGGACTACACCAGCGCGAACGGCTCGGGCTCGTTCAACGTCATCCTCAAGCACCTGGACGACACCAACGCCGAGCTGACCACCTTCCAGCAGCCGACCTACGGCTATGAGAATCCGCAGGAGATTCCGGGCTTCGGCCGCGACGTGAACCTGTTCATGAACGGCGGCAAGCAGACCGTGCCGAACTACTTCAAGGACGGCGCGCACACGCTCGATCCGTCGGACGGCTATCGCTACAAGCAGGACGCCATCTCGCTGAGCTGGCGCCACGACACCGACGGTCCCTGGAGCTTCACCGGCGCGGCGCGCATCCAGAAGTCGACCTATCGCGGCCAGTCGTACAAGCCGCAGGGCCTGGCCTCGCTGGCCTCGGCGACGGCGACCCGCGAGCGTTACGGCCTGAACATCAACAACCTGGATCGCACGCCGGGCTACTACCAGTTCTACAACGCCGCCGGCCAGATGGTCGCCAGCGTGGCCAACAACATCAACGGCTCGCAACTGGGCACGAACTACCGCACCGGCGCGGCCTGCCCGAAGGTGACGGCGACCACCTTCCAGGCCGCCGGCCTGTGCATCGTCTCCAACAGCCTGCCCAACCGCGACATCGACATGCGCGGCGGCGTGGTCACGGCCACCATCCCCAACGCGGACGGGACCTATAACTCCGGCACGGTGCCGGTCGACGCCGCGTCGAAGGATCTGGTCCTGCTGACCCGCGCCGAGGACAATGCCCGTGCGTCCGACGACTATATGGGCAACTTCACGGCCACCTATCGCGGCTCGAACTGGAGCGTGAACGGCGGCCTCTACGTCTCGCGCTCCAGCCAGAAGAACGACAACTGGGCCAACGGCCTGGGCGTCTCGGCCTGGGCCGACGGCCAGGTGCAGAACCTGAACGTCAAGTACGTGACCAACACGGGGACGACCTACCAACTGACCGACGCCGGCGGCTGGGGCTCGTACGGCTCGGGCCTGTTCACCACCGTCTCGCAGCGCGCCAAGATCCGCGAAATCTCGCCCTATTTCGGGGCCAGCTGGTCGCCGGGCAAATGGGACTTCAACGGCAGCGCCAAGTACCAGCGCTTCGACGCCAAGACCTATTCGGAGACCTGGGACACCCGCAATTCCGGCGCGGCGTCGCTGACCAATGGCGGCCTGGATGGCGATCCGCTGACCGTCTACGACAACGTCTACATGACCAAGACCGCGGCGAAGGTCATCACGGCCGACAAGCACGTGAACAACTTCGATTACAGCGTCGCCGTCGGCTACAATTTCAGCGACAAGCACAAGGTCTATTACCGCTGGACCGACGCCAAGCAGCCGGCGGCTGGCGTGATCAATCGCTATTCGACGGCGGCGACCCTGGTGCGCCCGCTGGGCCCGACCGCCTTCATCAAGGGCCACGAGCTGGCCTATACGTTCGGCGATCGCAAGTTCAACGGCCAGGTCACCTACTTCTACCAGAACTTCGCCGTGAACGACTATCCGACCGGCGTCGACAAGGACAACGTCTCGACCTACCTGCTGCCGGAGAACTTCAACAAGTACTTCACGCGCGGCGTCGAGGCCTGGGCCAAGTGGCGGATCAACAAGTCGCTGGAGTGGAGCCCTTCGGTCACCTACCTGAACGGCAAGACGACCGAGGCCTACACCTGGCTGAACACCGGCGCGAACGGCCTGGGCCAGGATGACGACGTGCTGCGCGTCGACGCTGGCATCCTGGCGCGCTCGCCCAAGTGGACCATCAGCAATACGCTGTCCTACCGCTGGGGCGACTTCCGCTTCAACGCCCGCCACCGCTGGATGGACGTTCGCAAGCTGAACAACAACGCCCTCGACAAGCGCTACCTGCCCAAGCAGGACAACCTGGACATCTCGGCCCAGTATACGGGCTTCTCCAGGACCCAGATCACGCTGGATGTCCGCAACGTCCTGAACAAGCAGTACATCTCGGCCTACGACCCGATGATCAGCACCAATCTGCCGACCAATGTGCAGGTCTACGACGTCGTCGCCCAGCTGCCGGAGTCGGGCTACCTGCTCAAGCGCAACGCGCCGCGCTCGGTCTGGCTGACCGTCCGCAAGGAGTTCTAGGACGCGGGGAGGGCGCGGCGATGAGCAACGACCACGATCTGAGGCTCGTCGCGCCGTTCAGTCCGACGATCATCAAGGCCAGGATGCCCCAGGGCGTCGTCCAGCGTCTCAACGCGCGGGCCGACGCCATCGTGGCGCGCCAGGACGAGGTCGCGGCCCGCGACTGGTCCATGCACCTGGCCGGCGCGGTCAGCACCGAGATCCGCGTCACCGACGTGATCGGCGAGACGCCTGGCCTGACCGACTTCCTCTACGACGTGGCGCGGACCTACAGCTATCGCTGCGAGAACGCCCTGATGCACTTCAGCGGCTACGAACGGACCGAGGAGCTGGTCGACAGGACGCTGCGCATCGAGATCAAGGAAGGCTGGATCAACGACATGGTCGCCGGCGACTACAACCCGGCCCATTTCCACCAGGGCTGCCTGTTCAGCAGCGTCGGGTTCCTGAGGGTTCCGGACGGTTACGAGCAGGAGTTCCAGGCCGACAAGGCCCGGCAGAACACCGCCGGCTGCCTGCAGTTCATCGACAGCCGCAGCGCCGTGGGCGTGAAGAACCTGTTCACGGTCAAGCCCGTCGTCGGCGACTTCTACCTGTGGCCGTCGTGGATGCTGCACTGTGTCTACCCGTTCAAGAGCCCCGGCGTGCGCCGGTCGATCGCCGTCAACCTGGCCCTGGCCTGAAGAAGAGTTTCGGAGAAGACGCGTGAAGAGCCTCGCCAAGGTTTCCTGCCTCGCCCTGATGGCCGCCGCGGTGCTGGGGGGAACGGCTCAGGCGCAGACGCTGCGCGGCGGCCATCCCTACCTGACCTTCAGCGACAAGCACGTCGCCCAGTTCAAGCAGCGGGTGGCCGAGGACGCCAAGGCCCGCGACGCCTGGACCAAGACGCGCGCCGACGCCGACGCGGTCCTCGCCAAGAAGCCCGCCAACGACCGCGAACTGAACGCGGCTCTGATGGACCTGTCGCTGACCTACCGCATGACCGGCGAGCGCAAGTACGCCGACCGGGCCAAGGCGCTGCTGGAGGTCTATGCCGGCCGCGCCAACTGGGTGACGGACAAGCCGCTCTTGGCCCGATCGCCGGTGTGGAACTCCGACCTCGGCATGGGGACCAGCGCCTATGCCTACGGCCTGACCTACGACGCCATTTACGACGCCCTGACTCCGGCCGAGCGCGACCGTCTGGCCCAGGGCCTGGTCAAGGGCGCGATCAAGCCGATCCTGGGCGATTGGATCGACGGCGCCAACCGGATCCACAGCCTGGACACCATGGGCCACAACTGGTTCAGCCACATCGTGTTCGGGGCCGGCGTGGCGGCCATCGCCATCAAGACCGACGCGCCCGAGGCCGACGCCTGGGTCCGCCGCATCGATGAGGCGGCCGAGGAATGGGCCAACTATGACGGCAGCGCCATCGAGACCAAGCCCCAGCACTTCGCGGCCAACGGGGCCTTCGTCGAGAGCATCAACTACGCCGACTTCGCCGCCGAGGGCTATCTGCGCTTCCGTCGCGCCTGGCTGGACGCCTTCAAGGAAAAGCCGTCGCCGACGCCGCGGCTGGCGGGCTTGGCCGACTACTTCATCCAGAACGTCTATCCGACCGACGCCGGCGCGCTGTCGACCAATTTCGGCGACGGCAATCCCACGGCCAGCGGGGCCAGCGCCATCGCCGAGCTGTGGGCCGCCGGCGATCAGCCGGCGCGTAACCTCTGGTACCTCGACACCGTCAGGCCCAACCCTAACCAGGACGTCTTCGCCGAGCCAGAGAACCTGGTGCAGTGGCCCTCGGCCAAGGCGCGGGCGGCGGCGGCGAACGGCCCGGGCCTGCCGACCAGCTGGATCGACCGCGACCTGGGCGCGGCGACGCTGCGCTCGTCCTGGGCCCCGAATGCGACCTTCCTGGCCCTGCGCTCGGGCTTCACCTGGAACCACAATCACGCCGACGCCGGAAGCTTCATCCTCTGGCACAAGGGCAAGCAGTTGCTGATCGACTCCGGCAACAGCAGCTATGCTCGGCCCGAATACGACGGCTACTACCGCCAGAGCGTGGCCCACAACGTCGTGACCTTGAACGGCCAAGCCGAGCCCTCGTCGAACACCTACAACGGCTCGCACTTCGTCGGGCGGGTGGATCATCTGGTCGACGCGGGCGACCTGCGCTTCGTCTGGGCCGACGCCACGGGCCCCAACGCCAGGACCTTCGAGCGCAAGTACCGCAGCTTCCTCTGGATCGGCGACATGATCCTGGTGATCGACGACCTGAAGGGCTGGGAGCCCGGCCAGTTCGAATGGCTGCTGCACTACGAGGGCGAGGCCAAGCGTCAGGGGCAGGTGATCACGGTCAGGAACGGCGAGGCCGAGGTCGCCGTGCGGCCGCTGTTCCCGCAGACCCTGCCGGACGGAGGCCTGTTCACCGACTATCCCGAACTGATGCGGATGGCCGAGGGCAAGGGCCTGAAGGACCACGCCCCCGACGAGGCCCAGCCCTATCTGCGCCTGCAGGCGCCGGGCGTGACGGATCGCACCAAGTTCGTGGTCGCCCTGACGCCGAACGGCGGAGCGTCCGCGCCGCGCATCGAACGGGTCGAGACCAAGGACTACTTGCTGGTCCGGTTGTATCAGAAGGGCGAGGTGACAGAGGTCTATTTCAACCTGCTGGCGGACGGCCGCATCCGCCACCGCAACGCCAACGCCACTCTGGGCGGCTGGGAGACCGACGCCTACATCCTGGTCTTGACCTATCCCGAGGGCGGCGACGCGCGGAAGCCCAGGCGCTGGTTCGTGGCCGACGGCAGCTATCTGCGTCGCGACGGCAAGGTCGCGCTGGACTCGCTGTCCAAGGCGTTCGTGGTCAAGGCCAGCACGGGGCAGGGCGTCGAGGCTAGCATCCAGGGCCAGTCGACCTACGCCGTCCGCCTGGCCTGCGACGGCGCGCGGTCCATCAAGGTCGACGGCGTGGCCAAGGCCTGCGAGCACGACGTGGCGCTGGCGCGGCGGTCGCTGCCGCCGGGGTGAGGGTCAAGCGGCTCGATACTCAACCGAGATTGGCCTCCCAAGCACCGCTCATCCCTGCGAAAGCGGGGACCCAAACTGACTCTCAGTTTGTCGTGCAGGTAGCGGATTGACCCGCAGACGCCGCTTGGGTCCCCGCTTTCGCGGGGATGAGCGGCATTGGAGCATGAGAGGCGAGTGCTGGGCGAGGCCTACCGAACTTTCAGCCCCTCGACGTTCCCGCTCACCGCGATATCCCCATCGGCGGCGGCCTTCACCGCCTTGCCGCCGATGCGCAGGGTCTCGATGGTGAGGTTGCGCACCGCCGTCCCGGCCGACAGGCCCCTGATGATCGACGGGCCGGGCAGGCCTTCGCCGGTGAAGGTGATGTTCCGCAGGGTGACGCCGTCTATCCCCCGGCCGGGCGCGGTGTTGTAGCGCGGGTTGTTCCCGGCCACGATGTTGATCAGCTTGCCTTCCTCGATCCGGTCGACGCGGATGTCGCTGAAGGTGACGTCGCGGATCAGGGTGCTGTCGCCCGAATAGATCGCCATCACGCCCTCCCAGTCCGGATCGTCCTCGTCCAGGTTGGCGACGTCGATATTGTCGAAGGTCACGTCGCGGATCGTGCGCGGATCGGCGTTGTCGCCGAAGTGGCCGACATAGAGGGCGTGGGCGACGTCGACCCAGAGGCGCATGTTCCGCACGTCGATGTCGACGGTGTCGCCGGGCGGGTTGGGATCGGGGATCCCCGTCCGGGCGGCCTTCTGGCGGCAGATCGGGCAGTCGGCGACCGCGTAGACCACCACGGCGTCGTCCGACACCCGCAGATAGCCGTCGCGCACCTTCACGTGCTGGGAGGTCGAGATGTTGATGCCGTCCGACCACTTGCCCGAGGTGAAGCCGGTCACGTCGTGAACGCTGACATTCTTGGAGTTGCGGATGTTCATGACCCGGGCGGCGTCCTTGCGGTCGCTGTTGACCAGGATCAGGTCGGCGACCTCGATGTCGCTGGCCGTCTCAAGGTCGATCGCGCGGCCCGGATCCCAGAGCAGGCCGCGCCCGGAGATCTTCACGTCGGTCAGGCCGGTGAGGTCGAACGCGCCCCGCAGGACCGCGCCGCCCTCGAGATAGACACGCTGGCCCGACTTCACCGGGAAATAGTCGAGCCCCTGCGGCGGCACATGCACGCCGGGGCCGAAATAGACGACGTCGTCGCCGGTCGGGCGGGGCGCGGGCGGCGCGCCGGCGATGATGTGCAGGTTGCGCAGGCGGTCGTCGTCGAACTGCAGCGAGAAGCGCTCGGGCCTGGTCAGGGTCATGCGCACGACCGAGCCTCGGCGTTGGAGCTGGATCTTGCTGGACAGCGGGGCGACCGAGACCTGATCGAACCGGCCGTTGTTCTTCAGCACCTCCAGCTCGACCGTCCCGTCGAAGTCGAAATAGACCATCGAGGCGTTCTGCTTGGTGTCGGTGTCGACCTGCACCCGGTACTCGTAGAGGTCCCGCCATTCGCCGCCGGGCGTGCGGACGCGGACCGTGAAGTCGTCATTGTGGGCCGAATAGAGCAGGGCGGGCGGAACCGGATAGACCCGCAGGGTGTCGGCCAGGGCCGGGGCTCCGAGCAGCATGACGGCGGCCAGGGCCGTGGCGGCGCGCAGGGCGCGGGTTCTCTTGCGGCTCATGAAGCCTCCCCTCGTCGGTTCGTCGTCTTGTTATGGTATCGATATCAATCGCCGGGGAAAAAGCAAGGCGGCGACCGGCTTTCGTCCGGAATGCTCAGGCGTCGTGAGGCGCGCGGACGGCTCTCTGCGGTTTGCTGACCGGCAGGACTAGGGCCAGGCTGGCGCCGCGGGCGGAGGGCTCCCACAGGATGGCGCCGCCGATCGCCTCGGCGCGGCGCAGCTGGTTGGTCAGGCCCCGGCCGCCGCGCACGGGGAGGGCCGGGTCGAAGCCTCGGCCGTCGTCCTGCACCCGGACCAGCACCTGGTCGCCCTCGGCGCGCACCGAGACGGTGACCTGGCGGGCGCCGGAGTGCTTGAGGATGTTGGCGAAGGCCTCCTGCAGGATGCGCAGGATGTGCAGGGCGTGGCGCTGGTCCAGCCACTCCAGCGGCGGCGCCTCGCCCGCGTCCCAGACCAGTTTCACGCCGGCGGCCTCCAGGCGCGGCTGCAGGCGGAAGCGCAGGGTGGCCAGCAGCAGCAAGAGGTCGGTCTCGACGGGCTCCATCGAGTCGATCGTCAGCTTCAGGTCGTCGATGCAGCCGCGCAGGATGCCGACGGCGTCCAGCTCGGCGGCGCGGTCGCCTTCGAAGGCCCGCAAGGCGCCGACCAGGGTCGAGCCCAGGCCGTCGTGCATGTCCTGCATCAGCCGCTGGCGCTCCTGGTGCAGCAGCTCGCGACGCTCGACCTCACGCAGCTTGGCGTGGCTGGCGGTCAGCTCGGCCTCGCGCTGGGCCAGGCGCCGCGCCAGGTCGGCCTTGGCCTGGGTCGCCACCTCCAGCGCCTCGGTGTAGCGCCTATGCATGATGTACCAGAACAGCAGCGTGAACCCGACGCTGGTGAAGTTGCTCAGGTACACGCTCTCGATGTTCACCAGGTTCTGTTGCAGGGTCAGGTCGTAGACCCCGGCCACCACGGTGACCAGGCACCAGGCCGACAGCAGCAGCGCCAGGCGCGACCGGGCCCGCAGCGACTGGCGGATGCCGTTGAGCGAAACCACCAGCCCCACGACCAGCATGTTGGCGTAGATCGGCCCGGCGGTCAGCGTCGGGTCCAGCAGGCCCGGCAGGGTGGCGACGCTCCATCCGCCCCCGACGATCAGGATCACGGCGGTCAACCGCGGCTGGCGCGCGCGATGCAGCTGCGCGCCGAACAGGTGCAGCGTCAGGATCATCCAGAAGGTCGAGTCGACGGTCAGCCAGCCGAACCAGGCGTCGGAGATGATCAGGGGCTCGACCCCGACGAAGGTGTGCAGCATCCGCAGGAAGCTCACCGCCGACGTCAGGAAATAGAGGAGATAGATCGGCTCGGCCCGCCGGTTGAACCAGACGAACAGCGCGAAGACCCCCGTGACCAGGAACGCCAGGGCCGAGAAGGCCGGCAGGCTCACCTGGAAGAAGTCGCGGACATAGTAGCGTGGGGCCAGCTGCCTATAGTCGCCGATCCAGACCGACGAGAAGGCGCCGCCGATGCCGCGCACGTGCTGCAGCCGCAGGTCCAGCCTCGCCGGCGGATGCGAGGCGGTCGAGCGCGGCAGGGCGATCCACAGCGGCTGGTTGGTGCCGTTCCACTGCAGATTGGCGTGCGACTGGTGGATCAGCCGGCCGTCGGCGTAGATCGCCAGCGTGCCGTCCGACTTCCAGCGCGGGATGTAGAGATAGAGCTGGCGGCCGTCGTCGGGCAGCGGCGAGACCTTCAGCGCATACCAGGTCACCTGGGTCGCGATCTGCTCGGGCGCCTTGGCGGCGCTGGGCGACCACAGCGGCGACGTGCTGTACGGCAGCCGGACGCGCTCGCCCGTCCGGACGCCAGCGCTGGTCGGCGGCGGCGGCTGGTAGCCGACCGTGGCGAAGGTGGTTCGCGTCGCGGCCGTGATCCGCTCGCCGCCGCGCCCCTGGATCATGAACACCGAGCCCAAGGCGACCATCGCCACCACGATCCAGGCGGCTCGGGTGAGCCAGGCCCGCCTAGAGAAGGCCATAGGCGCGGGCCTCGAACACGGCCTCGGTCTTCGAGCGCACCTCCAGCTTGGCGTAGATGCGCCGAACGAAGGTCAGCACGGTGTTGCGCGAGACGCCCATCAGCTCGGCGATCTCCTCGAACGAGAAACCGCGGGTGATCAGCTGCAGCGTTTCCTTTTCGCGCTCGGACAGGCTGGGGACGCCGGACTTGTCGACCGTTTCGGCCTCTTCGGCGGGCTTCTCGTCGGGGCGGAAGCGCATCAGAACCTGGCGGGCGATGCGGGGGCTGATCGGGCTGCCGCCGCCGTGCAGGACGCGGATGTCCTGGGCGATGGTCGGCAGGGGGCTGTCCTTCAGCAGATAACCGCTGGCCCCGGCCTCGATCGAGGCGATGACGTGGCGCTCGTCGGCGAAGGTGGTGGCGACCATGATCGCGCAGCCCGGCCAGCGGGCGTTGGCCTCGCCGATGACCTCGATGCCCGAGCCGTCGGGCAGGCCCAGGTCCACCACCAGCACGTCGGCGGGCGGCTCGGCCAGCATGGCGCGCGCCTCCGCGACCGTGGCGGCGACGCCGACCATCACAAGGTCGGGCGTGGCGGCCAGGGCGGTCCGGAAGGCCTCCTGGAACGCTGCGTCGTCCTCGACCAGGGCCACCCTGAGCGGCGTCGACGACGCGGCTTCGATGCTCATCCCGCTTTCCCCGTCCCCCCGACGAAACCCTTGCGCCAAAAGGCATCGCAGACCTTGCCAGGGTCGGCGTCATCACATCTTGCGACAGGGCCGACATTGCTCCGCCGCTCTCCGCGCGGCAACTAGACTGTGTCGCGAGCCGGTGAGCAACGGCCCGCGGAGGGCTCACGCAGGTGGGGCGTAAGAAGGGGAAGGGACGCCGCAACCAGTACGGCGCTCCTTCCTCTGGCTCGCCTTGTCGAAGCGAGCCGTGCGGCGTGTCGCCGGATATGCGGGACCGACATACGGGGACGTCATGGGTTTCGAGATCGAAGCGGTCGGGCATCGGCGCGGCGCGCTAACGCCGCCGCCGGTCTTCTTCGCCGCGCGCCTCGTCGCCGAGGGGCGTGAGACCAAGGTCGTCGAGTACTGCGTGGTCGACATCCTCGGCGCGGTGAAGCTGATGGTCACGGTGACCTGGAGCGCCGAGCCGCGGCGCCCAGGCGTCTGGACGCCGACCAGCCCCGCCTTGGCCGCCGTGCTGCTGATCGGCCAGCTGTTCAGGCGCGAACGGGTCGTCGTCGCCCGCTATCTTGACGACGAGGTGCTGCAGCCGCTGCGGATGGGCGTGCGCGACCTGAACCTGATCGAACTGGGCGACATCTTGGAACGTCGCGGCCCGCCGGATGGCGCGTCCGGCCTGGACGGACAGATCGAACGCCTGTGCGCCGATCCCGCCCGGCCCGACAGCGCCCATGGCGACGCCCTGTTGCTGAAGGCCTGCTGGCGTCTGGTGGACGCGCATCTGCGCGGGCGCCAGCCGGCCGCGACGGGCTTCCGGCCTGCGCCCCGGATCGAGGCGCCCATGCAGGCGGCGGCGGGCGGCCGGACCGGCGTCCGCGCCCTGGCCTGGTGGCTGGGCGCGGCGCTGCTGATCCAGATCTGCGTATCGAGCGCGTTCTGGCTGCTTCCGGCGAATTGAGCGCCTAGGGGCGCGGCTCGGGCGGCGGCGGGGCCTGTGGCGCGCCGCTGTTGGGCGCCAGCGGCTCGCTCGGCGCCGGGGCGGGCGTCAGCGGGGCCAGGGGCAGGCCGTCGGGACCGATCTCGCCTTCCAGCGGCAGGCCCAGGTCGTCCAGCGGATCCTCCTCGACCACCGGAGCGACCTGGCGGTTCAGGGCCGACAGCATGAAGGCCTTCCAGATCTTGGCGGGCTCGCCGCCGCCGACCACGCCGTTCATCGAGCTGTTGTCGTCGTTGCCGACCCAGACCCCGACCACCAGGTCGTCGACGTAACCGACGAACAGGGCGTCGTGATAGTCCTGGGTGGTGCCGGTCTTGCCATAGGCGCCCTGGATGGCCGCCTCCAGGCCCGTGCCGCGATGGGTGGCCGAGCGCAGCAGGTCGCGCATGCCCAGCAGCACCTTGGGATCATAGGCGGTGGTCTTGGGTTTCTGGAAAGTGTCCAGGGCGTGCGGGACGATCGGATATTCGCCGGCCGCGATCGAGGCGTAGGCCGCCGTCAGGCGGGTCAGGCTCATCGAGCCGGTGCCGAGGGCCATGGTCAGGTCGTCGGGGATCTTCTCGGTGATGCCCAGCTGGCGGGCGACCTTGATCACCTTGGCCGGACCCAGGTCATGGGCCAGGCGCACGGCCGCGACGTTCGACGAGGCGGCGAAGGCGCTGATCAGCGGAATCTCGCGGTCGCGATACTTGCCCTCGTGGTTGCGGGGCGTGTAGCCGCTGACCTGCACGGGCGTGTCCAGGATCGGGCTGGTGGTGGTCATGCCCGACTGCAGGGCGGCCAGATAGACGAACAGCTTGAACGACGAGCCCGGCTGGCGCTCGCCGTCGGCGCGGTTGAACTGGCTGGTCTTGTAGTCGCGGCCGCCGACCATGGCGACGACGCGGCCGTCCTTGCGCATAGCCACCAGGGCGCCCTGGGTGATGTTCAGGACCTTGCCGTCGCGCGCGATGAAGTCGTTGAGGATCCGCTCGGCCTTTTCCTGCATCACCGGATCCAGCGTCGTCTTGACGATCGTCTCGCCGTAGCGGGCTCCGATCGAGGCGCGGGCCTGGGGCAGGGCCCAGTCGGCGAAGTAAGAGCCGGTGGGCAGCTTGTCGGGGTTCTCGATCGCGGAGACATCGCCGACGGCGTCGGCCTGGGCCTGGGTGATGGTCTTGGTCTCGACCATGGCGCCCAGCACCACGCGCATGCGCTCGCGGGCGCCCTCGATGTTGCTGGTCGGAGCCAGGCGGGACGGAGCCTTGACCAGGCCGGCCAGCATGGCGGCCTCGCCGACCGACAGCTGTTCGGGTTGCTTGCCGAAATAGTGGCGCGACGCGGCGCGCAGGCCGAAGGCGCCGTCGCCGAAATAGACCGACGACAGATAGCGCGACAGAATCTCGGTCTTGGTCAGCCGGGCTTCCAGATAGACCGCGATCATCGCCTCTTGCGCCTTGCGGCGGAGATTGCGGTCGCTGCTGAGGAACGCGTTCTTGGCCAGTTGCTGGGTGATGGTTGAGCCGCCTTCCGACACGCCGCCGGCCTGGGCGTTCTTGCCCAGGGCCCGGGCGATCGCCTTGGGGTCGACGCCCATGTGGCTGTAGAAGCGGCGGTCCTCGATGGCGACGAAGGCTCCGGGCACGTAGGCCGGCAGCTTGGCCACGTCGATTGGGGCTTCCTTGTACGAGCCCCGGCGCGCGATCGGCGAGCCGTCCTGCGCGACCAGAACGATGGCCGAGTTGTTCAGCGGCTCCAGGGCCCGGCTCAGCGGCAGCGACCAGAACAGCGATGCGAACAGGACGATGACCAGCACCACGGCGGCGGCCGCGCCGATCAGCCAAGCCGGACGCTTCCAAATCGGCGGCTTCTTCGGCGGCTCGGGCGGGGCGGGCGAGAGGGCGGCTTCCGGGACCGTGTCGACGGCCTCGGGCGGGGCCTCTTCGGGAAGCTCGACCTCGACGGCCTCCGGCGCGGTTTCCGGCAGGGCGGCGGCTTCGGTCATCGCCGCCTTGGCGCGGGGCTTGCGAGGCCTGTGTTCCGCCGGCGTTTCGGGGGCGGTGTCTTTGGGATCGTTGGGATCGGACATGAAACTCGGCGCTCGCTTCGGGCGCACGCCCTCAACCGTCGTCGGGCTCATACCACAGGGCCAGAGCAAGCCAAGCGCGCCAAAAGGGAAGTTTTTCGCGGGCCTACCCTTGAACGCGATTTATACGATCATAGATGACCACCCGTGAGACCCGATGGTCTCTGCCCTTCCTGGGCGTTTCCTCCCTAACTTTTTGAGCCCGGCCGAGTTTTCGTCCGGGCTTTTCTTTTGCCCGCTACTCGGCCGCCAAGGCGACGCCGCCGAAGCGCTGGGCGCGGGCGGCAGTGGAGCGCAGGTCCGAGAAGCTCTGGGCCACCAGGGGGTAGTCGGTCGGCAGGCCCCACTTGGAGCGGTACTGGTCGTCGGTCAGGCCCAGCTGGTTCAGGTGCCGGCGCAGCGAGCGATAGCGGCGGCCGTTCTCGAAACTGATGATGGCGTCGGGCGTGACGCTGGCGGCGATCTCGTCGGCCGTCGGCGCGGAAACCCGCGCGGGCGCGGCGGCCGGGCCCGCGAAGACCGCCTCGAGGGCGGCGTAGGTGCGGGCGGCCAGCGCGGGGAGGTCGTCGGACGAGACGGTATTGTTGCTGAGATAGGCGCTCAACACCTGGGCGGCGATCTCGGCGGCGCGTTCCTGGGCCTTGTTCATCGGGGTTCTCGGTGGTTCGGAAAAAGCGCCCAGGAACGGCCGGGGAAGGGGCGTTCCTGGGCAGTGGCGGTGGGATCAGTGCGCGCCGGCGGCCCGGAGGCGGTCGCCGAAGGCGCAGGACGGGGGCAACTCGACCTTGACCCCCGCCCGGGCCTTGCCCTTCAGCCAGTCGCTGAGGGCTTCGGCGACGGTGTGGTCCAGGCTGGTCAGGCCGCGGGTGTCCAGCGTCACGCGGCCGTTGTTCGGCGCGCCGTCGAGGACCTTGGCGATCTTCGGCAGCTGGATGAAGGTGGCCGCGCCCTCCAGGCGGATCTCGCTTTCGTCGGGGCCCAGTTCGCGCTGGAACACGTTGAGGCGCATCTTCCTGAGGTTCGGGATCAGCTCCAGCAGCGTCAGGGCCATGCCGACCAGCACGCCGGTCAGGAGGTCCGTGGCCACGACCATCACGAAGGTCGCGCCCCAGATCAGCGCCGGCAGCAGGCCGTAGCGGGCGAACAGGTGTCGGACGTGTTGCAAGCTGACCAGCTTCCAACCCGTGACGACCAGGACGCCGGCCAGGGCCGCGCTGGGCACCATGCGCAGCAGCCAGGGCAGCAGGGCGACGAAGGCCAGGATCCAGACGCCGTGCAGGATCGCCGACATCCGGCTCATGGCGCCGGCCTGGACGTTGGCCGAGCTGCGCACGATCACGCCGGTCATCGGCAGAGCGCCGACCATGCCGCACAGCAGGTTGCCGACGCCCTGAGCGCCCAGCTCCTTGTTGTACTTCGTCCGCTCGCCGTCATGCATCCGGTCGACGGCGGCGGCCGACAGCAGGGTCTCGGCCGAGGCGATGAACGCCACCGCGATGGCGGTCACCAGCAGCATCGGATCGGCCATGCGCGCGAAGTCGGCCACGCCGGGGATGGCGATCGCCGCGGCGATCGATTCCGGCACGACGATCTTCTTGACGTCGAGGGCGAGGACCGTGGCCAGCACGGTGCCGGCGACCACGCCCAGCAGGGCGCCGGGAACCAGCTTCAGCGCCTTGGGACGGAACTTCTCCCACAGCAGGATCGAGCCGATCGTCACCACGCCGACCGCCAAGGCGGCCTCGACCTGGGTGAGGCTCGCGAACTGCACGCCGGCCAGGGCGCCGGGGATGGCGGCCAGGTTCTGCAGGCCGTGGGCCTTGGGCGAGTCGCCGAACAGGACGTGGAACTGGCCGGCCACGATCAGCACGCCGATACCGGCCAGCATGCCGTGCACGACGGCCGGCGAGATGGCGCGGAACCAGTTGCCGAGCTTGGCGGCGCCGGCGATCAGCTGGATCGCGCCCGCCACCACCAGGATCGGGCCCAGCATGGACAGGCCGTGCTTGGCGACGATCTCGAAGACGATGACCGCCAGGCCGGCGGCGGGACCGCTGACCTGGAGGGGCGAGCCGGCCAGGGCCCCGACGACGACGCCGCCGATGATGCCGGTGACCAGGCCGCGCTCGGCCGGGACGCCCGAGGCGACGGCGATGCCCATGCAGAGGGGCATCGCCACGAGGAAGACGACGATCGAGGCGATGAAGTCCCGCGACAGGATCGTGGAGAAGCCGGGTTTCGCGCCCGGTGTGGAAACGGCGGCCTGGGTCATTCGGCGGCGATGCCCAGGTGGTCGGCGGCGACCATGCGGCGGGCCGGGCGCTGGGCGACCGGCAGCGGCGCGCCTTCATAGACCTGCTCGAACTGGCCGGTGTCGCCGTTATAGGCCTGGATCTGGCCGGTCTCGATCTCGAAGAACCAGCCGTGCAGGGTCAGCTCGCCGCGGGCCATGGCCGAGGCCACCGACGGGTGGGTGCGCAGGTGATTGATCTGGACGACCACGTTCTCCAGCGACAGGGCGCGGGTGCGGCCGTGGTCGTCGAGGTGGCCGTAGCACGAGCAGACCACGCTGTGGGCGGCGTGGGCGTGACGCAGCCAGGCGGCGACGTTGGGCATCTTCTCCAGCGCTTCGGGATGCGAGAAGGCCTTCATGGCCCCGCAGTCCGAGTGGCCGCAGACGACGATGTCGCGCACGCCCAGCGCCATGACCGCGTACTCCACGGCCGACGACACGCCGCCGTTGGCTTGCGAGAAGGGCGGCACGATGTTGCCCGCGTTGCGGCAGACGAACAGGTCGCCGGGGGCGGCCTGGGTGATCAGCTCGGGGACGACACGGCTGTCGGCGCACGAGATCATCAGGGCCTTTGGGCTCTGGCCGTGGCTGGCCAGACGTTCGTAGAGGGCGCTCTGGGCTGGGAAGACCTGGCCGCGAAACAAGGCGGCGCGTTCGAGAAACTGTTCCAAGGGACCTCCGTCAGGATGGCCGCCGCGACGCCAGGAAAAGGGGGACGAACGTCGCGGCGGGCGTCTTGGCGATCAGCGCCTGACACACCCAGGAAGGTCGGTTTCGGGTTTTGCTGCGATGCAGCGGCTTTGTGACAAAGCGTGTCCGGCCCTAAAGCGCCGGCAGCCTCAGTTCCACGCGCAGGCCGCCTTGCGGGCGGTTCTTCAGCACCAGGGCGCCGCCTTCGCGCTGCAGGATCTGCTGGACGATGGTCAGGCCCAGGCCCAGGCCCGCCGTGTTGCGGGCCCGGGCGCTGTCCAGCCGGTGGAAGGGCTGCAGCACCTCGGCCAGTTCGGTCTCGGGGATGCCGGGGCCATTGTCCTCGACCGCCAGCACGGCCGTCCGGCCCTCGCGGGCGAGGGTCAGGCTCGCGTCGCCGCCATAGTGCAGGGCGTTCTCGACCACATTGCTGATCGCCCGCTTCAGGGACACCGGGCGGGCCTGGACCGGCAGATGGTCGAGGCCGGCATAGGTCGCCGGACGCTCGGCGTCGGCGGCGTCGCCGACCACGGTCATGGCGATCGCGGCCAGGTCCGTGCGGCGTCGCGGCTCGGGATCCTCCTGGCCGCCCAGATAGGCCAGCAGCGAGTCGAGCATGGCCGCCATCTCGTCGACGTCGGCCTCCAGCGCCTCGCGGGCCTCGGCGTCCTTGACGAAGCCGGCCCGCAGGCGAAGGCGGGCGAGGGGCGTACGGAGGTCATGGCCGACGGCGGCCAGGGCCTCGGTGCGGGCGCGCAACAGGCCGCTGATGCGGTCCTGCATGGCGTTGAACGCCTTGGCCACCAGCTTCAGGTCGCGGGCCCCGGTCTCGGCGATGCGGACGTGCGCGCCCTTGCCGACCTTGTCGGCGGCCTCGGCCAGGGCGCGGAGGGGGCGGGACAGGTTGCTCAGAACCAGGGCGGCGGCGGCGATGACCCCCAGGCCCAGGATGAAGGCTGAGCCGAAGCCGCTGAGCAGCACCGCCCATGGCGCGACATGGATGCGCGTGTTGAGCGCCATCTAGCTGCCGTCGCGCAGCTTCAGGGCCGCCTTCAGATGCGTGTCGCGCGGCAGGGCGTGGTCGATGTTGGCGCGGAGGCGCAGATCGCGACCGCGCAGGCCGGGCTCGGCCTCGAGGAATTCCTCGCGGAACTCGTCCTCGACGTCCCGCCCGCCGTCGACCAGGCTGGGCAGGATCGACCAGCTCAGCTGGGTCACGCGGTTGGACATCACGGCCGCGCGCGCGGCGCGTTCGTCGGGCGAGGCCTCCTCCAGCAGCGCCTCGGCCGTGATCAGCTGCTCGGCGACGCGCCGGGTCTGGCTTTCGCGATCGGGATAGAGGCGGCTGTGCTCGAACAGCAGCGAGCTGCCGATGAATTCCAGGGCCACGGCCAGCATCAGCACCAGCGTGACCTGGCCGACCAGACGCTGCGGCCATAGCCGCAGAAGCTTCATCGGCGCTCCCAGTTCATCGACGTTCCCAATTCACCGACGCTCGACCCCCACGGTGAAGATGTAGCCGACGCCGCGCACGGTGCGCAGCAGCGACTCGGCCTGGCCGGTGACGGCCAGCTTGCGGCGCAGCCGGCTGACCAGCACGTCGATGCTGCGGTCCGAGGCGTCCGAGAAGCGGGCGCGCGACATCTCCAGCAGGCGCTCGCGGCCGATCACCCGCTGGGGCGAGCTGACGAAGGCCAGCAGGAGGTCGAACTCGGCGCCCGACAGGTCGACGAAGGCGCCGTCGGGCGACAGCAGCTCGCGGCGGCCGGGATCCAGGCTCCAGCCGGCGAAGGTCATCTGCTGGTGGCCGCGGGGCTGGCTGGCCTGCTGGCCGTTCTGGGTGCGGCGCAGGATGGCGCGGATACGGGCGATCAGCTCCTTCTTGCTGAAGGGCTTGCCGATATAGTCGTCGGCGCCGAGCTCCAGGCCGATCAGGCGGTCGGTCTCGTCGTCGCGGGCGCTGAGCATGACGATCGGCACGTCGCTCTCGCGCCGGATGCTGCGACAGAGGTCGAAGCCGTTGCTGCCCGGCAGCATGACGTCCAGCAGGATCAGGTCGACGGTGTTGGTCTCGAGCACCCGGGCCATCTCGGCGCCGTGGCCGGCGCTGAGCGGCTGGAAGCCTTCCTCGCGCAGCAGCCGCATGAGCAGGGTGCGCAGGGCCGGATCGTCCTCGACGATCAGGATGACGGGCGCGAGCGGCGCTGTCGCCATCTCGCGCGGCAGGGCGATCGTTCCGTGACCTGAAGAATCCATACGCTTGGGCTACTTAAGCGCGGCAAGGCCGCAGGCAAGGGCGGGGTCGACGTTTTTCCGTGCGGTTTCACCCGAAAACGGGGAGGGGCCCTCGCGCGCATTGCAGGTAAGGGGACGCGCGAGGGCGGACCGCCGTGGCTCTAGGGCCCGTACGGTCGTTCCGGGGCCGGGCCTAGCTGGCGCGGCACGTGTCGGGAGAGGCGCCGTCCGACTTGGCGTCGGCCTTGTCGGCCTTGGGCGCCGCGCAGTCGGACGAGGCCTGGGCCTTGGCCGGCGCCTGCTTCTTCTTCTCGAGGTTCTTCTTGGCGACCTCCTCGGTGAAGGTCAGGCCGGTGCCGGCGGGACCCGCCAGGGCGGGGGAGGCGATCAGGCAGGCGGCCGCGAGGCCGAGGGACGCGAGGATTTTCATACGGGATACCAACTCTGGAAAAACGAAAGGCGGGGCGGGGGTCAGCCGCCCGACGTGGTGTCGGCGGCCGCCTGGACGGCGGGCAGGGTGCGGCGGTAGCCGTCGACGGCCTTCAGCAGGCCTTCGATCTCGGCGTGGGTGATGGCCGTGCGATGCTCGTAGCCGCGGTCCGACTTGAACTTGAAACTCCAGGCGCCCGGCGCGGCGGCGGCGCGGCGCAGCTCGCTCTCGGAGACGCCGAATGAGACCTCCTCACGGCACACCTCCGGCGCCTCGAACAGGAAGCAGTAGCCGGCGTTGTCCTTGATCTTGGTCACCGGGACCGCGACCGGCCATTGGCCCGTCTGGTACGAGACCTCGCCGTAGCCACGGACCGAGCCTGGATACATCAGGGTCTGACGGACCTCGAAGCGGGTGGCGCCCGAGCGCTTGTCGACGATGGCCCGCAGGTGGTTGTCGTTGTAGGGCGACTTGAACAGGCCCTTGCCGCTGTGGAAGCCGCGCTCGGAGCTGATCACGGTCTCGACGTCCAGCGGGTCGTCGATGATCTGGGTCTTGGCGTGGAAGTGGTCGGCGGTCAGGGCGGCCTGCTTGGCGGGCAGCTTGTGGGACTCGGCGGCGGCCGCGCCGGCCCAGGCCACGCCGCCGACCAGGGCCAAGGCCATCAAAGTATTACGGGTCTTGTTCATCCTAGTTCTCCCGAGCGGGGCCGGCTCCGGGGGACGAGCGGCCCTGCTACGGGTCCGAGAGTGGCGAGGCCGCCTTTCGGCTCTGCATCGCGTTTGTGACAAAGGATGACAGGCGGCGTTTTGTTGGGGCTTGCTTAAAGTTTCAGCTTGGCCGCGATGGCCGACCAGGGAACCAGCTTGAAGTTCTGGTGCTCGGGCGGGGCGATGTTGCGGCCGTCCTGGGCGACGAAGGCGCCGCCTTCCAGGCCCGCGCCCAGCGAGGCGCTGGTGACCTCCAGGCCGTCGGTCTCGGAGATCCCGTCGACGCCGTTGTCGCCATTGGCCGTGACCGCGAAGCTGCCGACATAGGCGTTGTCGCCCTCGCGGCGGAACACGGCGTAGCTGTTGTTGCCCTGGCTGGACAGCACCAGATAGCCCTTGCCGCCAGCCTGGGCGTAGAGGCCGATCCCTTCCAGGTCGTCCTTCAGCGCCGGGTTGTCGGCGACGCGGGCGATGGCCTTGCGGCTAGCGCCAGCCTTAGCGTCGGCGCCCAGCCTCCACAGGGCGACATCCTCCTCGGCGACATAGAGGGCGCCGGTCTCGTCGTCGGCGACGCAACCTTCCGTCTGGGTGTCGAAGCGCAGGTCACGCACCGGCTGGGCCCTGACCTTGCCGGTTGGCGTGGCGGTCAGCTTCCACTGGCGGACCAGGCCATCAGGATCGCCGACGAAGACGAAGGTCCCGCCCTTGCGATCGCGGTACATGCACAGGCCGTACGGGTCCGAAAGCTCCGTGGGCTGAAGACCATCGGCGACGTTAGTCAGTAGGCGGGTGTCGGGATCGATCGTGTAGAGCGCGATGGACTTGTGGGTGCGGTCGCTGGCGGCGATCAGGGTCACGGTCTTGCCGCCCAGCTGGAAGCCGCCGCGCAGGTCGACATTGTTCATCTTGCCGTCGGGCAGGAACTGCAGGCGCTTGCCCGACAGGTCGTAGACCGCCAGCCCGCCCTTCTTGTCCGTGCCGATGATGACGCTCTGGCTTGGATCGGTCGGATGGACCCAGATCGCCGGATCGTCGGCGGCGTCGCCATCGTGGTCGACGGGCTCGGTCTCCATGGTCGCGTGGACCAGGGCCAGCTTGCTGGGCGGCGTCGCCGGGGCGTCGACCCCGACGGGCAGCTTCAGGGCGGCGGCGACGTCGGCCCAGGACAGGACCTTGCTGTGGGCGCCCTGCTTGCGGTCGTCGGCGATCAGCAGGCCGCCGGCCGGCAGGCCCGGACCGACGGGCGCGCGCAGGCCGAACAGAGCCGACGGGTTCTCGATCGCCCCGGCGCTGAAAGTCCCCACGAACCCGTCGCCCGCGCCCCGGTCGTAGACGTTGAACACGCCCGCGTCGGTGTTGGCGGCCACCAGGTAGTCGGCGCCCTTGCCGCCGTTGACGATGGCCAGGCCGCCGACCTCGCCGGCGATGTGGCCCAGGCGGTTGATGTCGACGATGACCGGGACCGGCTCGGCCTCGGGATCGGCGTCGTAGCGCCAGACGCCGACAGCCGCCTGGGCGACGTAGAGCGCGCCGCTGGCGTCGTCGGCGACGCAGAACTTGGCCTCGGACGACAGGCGCAGGCGGCGCACGACGCGGCCGTCCATCTTGCCGTCGGTGGTGGGATAGAGCAGCCACTGGTCCAGCTGGCCGTCGCGACCCATGGCGAAGGCGTACAGCGACCCGTCGCGGACGCTGCGGTGCAGGCAGACGCCTTCGCCCGAATAACCCAGCATCAGCGGCTTGGCGTCGATCGCCGAGACCTGGCCGTTGGCCCAGTCGCGGGCGAACAGGCGCAGGCGGCCGCCCTGGCTGTCCAGTACGGCGAGGATGGCGCGGGCGCCCCCAGGACCGTCATCGCCACGGGCGTCGACGGCCTCGACCTCGCCGCCGGGGACCGAGGTGATCCGCTGGCCGTCCAGGTCGTAGAACTCCAGGCCGGCCAGCTCGGCGCTGGCGGCGATCACGCTCTGCTTCGGATCGGTCGGATGGCGTAGCAGGACGACGCCATTGGCGCCGCCCTGGGCGGTCGGCGCGGTGGTCGAAATGGCCGCGACCGTGGGGGAGGGCGCCGTCTGGGCCAGGGCCGGCGCGGCGGCGGTCAGGGCCAGCAGGCTGGCGGCGAGCTTCAGGTGGTTCATGGTCGAGCGCCCCTCTTGTCACGTTTGCGTCTTGTCCATCGCCTAGACGCCGCTGGCTGACGCCCGGCTGACGGATCACGTCATCTGAAGAAAAATTCCATTCGTATTGTAAAATAGAAAATCCGTTCGTATCGTGGGCGCAAATGAAACGGCCCCATAACAACAGGTGGCCCACAGGGGAGATGCTGATGGCGAGGCTTCGCAATGCATTGATGACGGCGGCCGTGGCCGCGCTGGCGGCGGGGACAGCCCAGGCCGGACCGGCGGGCGGCCCGACCGAGGGCCTGAAGCTGGAGCGGATGGTGATGGTCATGCGCCACAGCGTGCGGCCGCCGACCAAGAGCCCGGCCACGCCCGAGGGCACGACCGCTCAGCCCTGGGGGACCTGGACCACGGCCTATGGCGAACTGACCCTGCACGGGGCCGAGGGCGCGCGGCTGATGGGCGCCTATTACCGCACCTTCCTGGGCGCGCGGGGGCTGCTGCCCAGCCAGGGTTGCGCCAGCGCCGGCGACATCGTCGCCTGGGCCAGCGGCAAGTCGCGGGCGATCAAGACCGCCGAGATGTTCGTCGAGGGCCTGCAGCCCGGCTGCGGCCTGAAGGTCGCTCACCCCGACAGCGAGGACAACGACCCGATCTTCCATCCGGCCGAGGGCATAGACGGCGACGTCGCGCTCAAGGCCGCCCAGCGCCAAAAGCCCGGCGTCGCCAACGAGGCTCGCGTCCACGCCAAGGACTTCGCGGTCCTGCAGCGCGTGCTGGGCTGCGATCCGGCGACCAAGGCCGGCTGCGGCATCGCCCAGAAGCCCTCGCACCTGACCGCCAACAAGGGCGACACGCCCGACCTGGGCGGGGCGCTGTCGGTGGCCTCGACGGCTGGCCAGACGGTCCTGCTGGAATATGTCGAGGGCAAGCCGCTGACCGAGGTCGGCTGGGGCCGCGCCTCCAAGGCCGACATCCAGGCGATGCTGCGCTTCCACCCGGTGAAGTTCCACTACGAGGTCGGCGCGCCCTACATCGCCGAGCGCTACGCCGCGCCGGTGGCCAAGGAAGTGCTGAACGCTCTGGCCGGCGCCGAGGGCACGGGGAGCAAGCTGACCATGCTGGTCGGCCACGACACCAACATCGCCGCCCTGCGCGGCTTCCTGGGCGCGCACTTCACCGCTGCCGACTATCCCCAGGACGATCCGCCCCCCGGCGGGGCCATGGGCTTCGAACTGGTGAAGGACGGCGCGGGCAAGGCCTATGTGCGGGCCTTCTACACCGCCCAGAGCATGGACCAGCTGCGCGAGCTGCAGCCGCTGACCGCCAGCAATCCGCCGGCCTATGCGTACTTCAAGGTCCCGGGCTGCGGCGTGGCGGGCGAGCCGACCCTGTGCCCGCTGGAGACCTTCCAGAAGATCGTCGGCGGCAAGCTGAAGAGCCCGGCGAAGAACTGATCGATCCAACCAGGCGACAACTCTGGCGGCGGCTCTCCTGCGGGGCCGCCGTTTCTTTGTGTGTTTCCTTCTCCCGCAAGGGGAGAAGGAAGATCCTTAAAGCTTCACCACCTGGCCGGTCTTCGCCGACTGGCCGGCGGCTTCCGCCAGGGCCAGGGCCTCGACGCCGTCGACATAGCCGACCGAAGGCAGGGCCTCGCCGCGGATGATCTGCGCGAAGTGCTCCATCTCGCGGCGATAGGCCTCGGCGTAGCGGTCGAGGAAGAAGTTCTGGAAGGCGTCGCTGGCCGCGCCGGCCTCGCCCCAGACGCTGACCGTGCTCTCCATGACGTTGTCGGCGCGGACCAGGCCCTTGGCGCCGAAGGCCTCGATGCGCTGGTCGTAGCCGTAGCCGCTGCGGCGGCTGTTGCTGATCATGCAGATCTTGCCCGAGGCCGTGCGCAGCAGGATCTTGGCGGTGTCGACGTCGCCGGCCTCGCCGATCGCCGGATCGACCAGGCAGCTGGCGGCGGCGAACACCTCGGTCACCGGCTCGTCCAGCAGCCAGCGGGCCATGTCGAAGTCGTGGATGGCCATGTCCTTGAAGAGGCCGCCCGACACCTTGACGTAGCTGACCGGCGGCGGCGCCGGGTCGTGGCTGGTGATGTGCACGGTCTCCAGCGCGCCGACCACGCCGGCCGAGAGCCTGGCTTTCAGGCCTTGGAAGTTGGGGTCGAAGCGGCGGTTGAAGCCCAGGAACAACTTCACGCCCTTGGCTCCCAGTTCGCCGGCGGCCGAGCGGGCGCGGGCCAGGTCCTGGTCGATCGGCTTTTCGCAGAACACCGCCTTGCCGGCCGCGATGGCCTTGAGGCTGTAGTCCAGGTGGGTGTCGGTCGAGCTGGCGACGATGACGCCGGCCACCGACGGATCGGAGAGCGCGGTGTCGAGGTCGGCCACGGTCGCGCCGGTCTCGGCGGCCAGGCCGTCGGCGGCCGCGGCGACCGGATCGACCACGTACTTCAGGCGCAGGCCCGGCTGGCCGGCGACGTTCTTGGCGTGGATGCGGCCGATGCGGCCGGCGCCCAGGATGGCGATGTCGTGCATGGGAAACCTTATACTCTAGAGTCTGACAGGCGCGCCGGTCGCCACCGAGCGGGCGGCGGCTTCGGCGAGTTCGAGCGAGGCGATGCTGGCCAGGAGGCCCGCTTCGGGGCTGGCCTTGCCGTCCAGCACGTCCGCGAAATGGTCCATCTCGGCGGCGTAGGCCCCGGCGTAACGATCGATGAAGGCGTAGGGGAACCTGTCGGCCTTGGCGCCGCTCTCGCCCCACACCGAAACGGCGGTGTTGGTGACATTGTCGACCCGCGCCGCGCCGTTGGACCCGAAGGCCTCGATGCGCTGGTCGTAGCCATAGCCGGTGCGACGGCTGTTGCTGATCATGCACAGGCGTCCCGTGGCGGTGGTCAGCAGCACCTTGGCGGTGTCGACGTCGCCCAGGGCGCCGATCTGCGGATCGATCAGGCACGACGCCCAGGCGAACACCTCGACCGGCGCTTCGCCCATGAGCCAAGGCGCCAGGTCGAAGTCGTGGATGGTGAAGTCCTTGAACAGGCCGCCGCTGGTCGGAATGAAGGCCGGGGGCGGGGTGGCCGGGTCGTGATTGACGATGTGCAGGCTTTCCAGCGCGCCGATGTCGCCGCCGTCGATGCGGGCCTTCAGGGCGCGGTAGTGCGGGTCGAAGCGGCGGTTGAAGGCCACGAACAGGCGGTCCTCGGCGGCCTCCAGCTCGCCCTTGGCGGCCAGCAGCGTGGCCAGGCGCAGGTCCAGCGGCTTCTCGCAGAACACGGCCTTGCCGGCCCTGAGGGCCGACAGCGTGTTGTCGAGATGCGCGTCGGTCGAGCTGGCGACGATGATCCCCCGGATCTCGGGATCGGCCAGGACCTCGTCGAAGCCGCGGAGCGCGGCGCCCAGTTCGGCGGCCAGCGGGCCGGCGACGTCGGGGCGAGGATCGACCAACGCGACGAGGTCCAGTCTTTGATTGGCGGCGGCGTTGCGGGCGTGGACCGCCCCCATCCGTCCCGCGCCCAGCTGGGCGACCTTGATCATGTTCCGCTTCCCCGATGTCGGCGGCTCTTGCGACGGCCGCGTTCCACCCTCGTGTAATATGGAACAAAAATTCCTTCCAGATGGAAAGTGGAACGAAGCGCGATTTCAGCCGTGTTTGTGTTCGGCTGCGGAACGGATATTCTATTTCTGAAGCGATCATATCGGGGCGGAAATGACCGAAGAGACCACGGCGACGACGGCGCCAGCCACGGCCGAGGAGCTGAGGGCGGCGATCCTCGAGCGCTACGATTCGCTCAGCAAGCGGCTGCAGCAGATCGCCCGCTACGTGCTGGACGAGCCCAACGAGATGGCGCTGGAGACCCTGGCGGTGATTTCCGAGCGGTGCGGCGTGCAGCCCTCGGCCATCGTCCGGTTCGCCAAGACGTTCGGCTATCCCGGCGCCAGCCAGATGCAGCGGCTGTTCCGCGACGGCCTGCTGTCGGGTCACGCGGGCCTGGGTTACGGCGAGCGCGTGCGCCACTTCAACGAGGCGGTGGCGCGCAAGTCCGACGGCGGGGCGGACGTCCTCAGCGAATTCGTCGAGGGCAACACCCTGGCCCTGCAGAACCTGACCCAGACGGTCAGCGAGGCGGACATGAAGGACGCCGTGGCTCTGATCGACCGGGCCGAGACGGTCTATGTCGTGGGTTTCCGCCGCTCGTTCCCGGTGGCCTCGTACCTGGCCTATTCGCTGCAGCAGGTGAACAAGCGCACCCTGTTCATCGACGGCGTGGCGGGCCTGACCAAGCAGCAGGTCCAGACCATCGGCCCGCGCGACCTGCTGATCGCCGTCAGCTACCACCCCTATGCCGAGGAGACGGTGCAGGCCGTCGACATGGCCACCCAACGCGGCGCCCGCATCCTGTCGATCAGCGACAGCCTCGTCAGCCCGATCGCCAAGCCCGCCGAACTGGTGCTGCACGTGCGTGAATCGGAGGTGCGGACCTTCCGCTCGCTGGCCGCCTCGATCTGCCTGGCCCAAGCCCTGGTGATCGGCTTCGCCTTCGAGTCCAGCAAGGAAAAGAAGAAGCTCAAGAAGGGCGGCTAGGCTGCCTGCTGAACCGTCCGTTCCATTCCAGATCTAAAATGAAATGGATGTTGCAAGCGTTCTAGCTTTGGAATATGCGTTACATATCGCCGACGGGGAGGTCGGCTTGGAGTGACGTGGAACCGGCATGGCGCAGGACGCAAAGACCCTTGATCTGATCGCCATCGGCCGGTCCTCCGTCGACCTCTACGGACAACAGGTGGGCGGGCGGCTGGAGGACATGTCCTCCTTCGCCAAGTACCTGGGCGGCAGCCCGACCAACACCGCCGCCGGCGGTGCGCGCCTTGGCCTGAAGACGGGCCTGCTGACCCGCGTCGGCGCCGATCACATGGGCCGCTTCATCCGTGAGCAGTTGCAACGCGAGGGCGTCGACGTCGCCGGCGTGCTGTCCGATCCCGACCGCCTGACGGCCCTGGTGATCCTGGGCATCCGCGACCGGGTGAACTTCCCGCTGATCTTCTATCGCGAGAACTGCGCCGACATGGCGCTGCAGCCGTCGGACGTCGACGAGGCCTGGTTCGCCAAGACCGGGGCGGTGCTGATCAACGGCACGCACCTGTCGCAGCCGAATGTCTACGACGCCAGCCTGAAGGCCGCTCGCGCGGTCAAGGCGGCCGGCGGCCGCGTCGCCTTCGACATCGACTACCGCCCGGTTCTGTGGGGCCTGACCGGCAAGGACGCCGGCGAGAACCGTTTCGTCGAGAACCAGCAGGTCACGGCCAAGCTGCAGGAGGTCGTGGCCCTCTGCGACCTGATCGTCGGGACCGAGGAAGAGATCCACATCCTGGGCGGGACCACCGACACCATCGCGGCCCTGCGCGCGATCCGGAAGGGCGCGCCGACCGCGCTGCTGGTCTGCAAGCGCGGCCCGGACGGCTGCGTGGCCTTTCCGGGCGCGGTTCCCGACAGCCTGGACGAGGGCGTCAGCGCCCGAGGCTTCAAGGTCGAGGTGTTCAACGTGTTGGGCGCGGGCGACGCCTTCATGGCCGGCTTCCTGCGCGGCTGGCTGCGGGGCGAGCCCGTCGAGACCTGCTGCGAGTGGGGTAACGCCTGCGGGGCCATCGTCGTGTCGCGTCACGGCTGCACGCCGGCCATGCCGACCTGGGTCGAGCTGGAGGCCTTCCTGTCCGAGCGGGAGCGGCCGTTCCGCCTGCGCGAGGACGTCGAACTGGAGCACATCCACTGGGCCTCGACCCGCGAGCGCGTCTATGACGAGCTGACCGTCCTGGCCGTCGATCACCGCAGCCAGTTCCTGGACCTGATCGCCGAGACCGGCGGCGACCCCGAGCGGATTCCGCACTTCAAGACCCTGGCCCTGCGCGCCGTGCAACAGGTGGCCGGCCGCGACGAAGCCCGCTTCGGCATGCTGCTGGACGGTCGCTTCGGCTTCGACGCCCTGGCCCAGGCCGCCGACCACGACTACTGGATCGCGCGCCCGATCGAACTGCCCAAGTCGCGGCCGCTGGAGTTCGAGAGCTCGGCCGATGTCGCCACCGAGCTGACCGAGTGGCCGGCGGGGCAGGTGGTCAAGTGCCTGTGCTTCTATCACCCCGACGACGAGGTCGAGCTGCGCGAGCGCCAGGAGCGCCAGCTGCTGCGCCTGTTCGACGCCTGCCGGAAGACCCGCCATGAACTGCTGCTGGAGCTGATCCTGCCAGCCGGCATGGAGAGCGACAGCCACACGGTGGCCCGCGCCATCCGCCGTCTCTATTCCCTAGGCATCCGCCCCGACTGGTGGAAGCTGGAGCCCCTGCAGGACGCGGTCGCGTGGCGCGAGACCGAGATCGCCATCAACGAGAACGATCCGCTGTGCCGGGGCGTGGTGCTGCTGGGCCTGTCGGCGCCGGAGGCCGAGCTGCTGGCCTCGTTCGAGGTCGTCGCGCCGTTCCCGATCGTGAAGGGCTTCGCCGTCGGCCGGACCATCTTCTACGATGTGGCCCGCGAGTGGCTGGCCAATCGCATCGACGACGAGGCGGCCGTCGCCGCGCTCGTCGCCAAGTTCAAGGTGCTGGTCGACGCCTGGAAGCGTCTGCGCCGCGCCGCGGAGAAGGCCGCGTAACATGGCGACTGTCCGTCTCACCGCCGCCCAGGCGACCGTCCGCTGGCTGTCGGCCCAGTATGTCGAGACCGGGGAGGGCGAGGTTCCATACTTCGCCGGGGTCTGGGCCATCTTCGGCCACGGCAATGTCGCCGGCCTGGGCGAGGCCCTGCACGGCGTCCGCGACGTGCTGCCGACCTGGCGCGCCCACAACGAGCAAGGCATGGCCCACGCGGCCATCGCCTTCGCCAAGCAGTCGCGGCGTGAGCGGGCCATGGTCTGCACCACCTCGATCGGCCCCGGCGCGACCAACATGGTCACCGCCGCCGCCCTGGCGCACGTCAATCGACTGCCGGTGCTTTTCCTGCCCGGCGATGTCTATGCCAGCCGCCGGCCCGATCCCGTTCTGCAGCAGATCGAGGACTTCGGCGACGGCACGATCAGCGCCAACGACGCCTTCAAGCCGGTGTCGCGCTATTTCGACCGCATCGTCCGGCCCGAACAGATCCTGGACGCTCTACCAAGAGCGCTGGCGACAATGCTGGATCCCGCGACCTGCGGCCCCGCGACCTTGGCCTTCTGCCAGGACGTCCAGGCCGAGGCCTTCGACTATCCGCAAGCCTTCTTCGCCAAGCGCGTCTGGCGCATCCGCGCGCCGCGTCCCGATCCGCGCGAGCTGGCCGATCTGGTCTCGCTGATCAAGGCGGCCAAGCGGCCGCTGGTCGTGGCCGGGGGCGGGGTGCTCTACGCCCGCGCCGAGGCGGCCCTGGCCGACCTGGCCTCCAGCGCCGGCCTGCCGGTCGCCGAGACGCAAGGCGGCAAGGGGAGCCTGGCCTGGGATCACCCGCTGAACCTGGGCGCGGTCGGCGTCACCGGCACGACGGCTTCGGTGGCCGCGTCGGAAGACGCCGACCTGATCATCGGCGTCGGCACCCGCCTGCAGGACTTCACCACCGGTTCGCGCGCCCTGTTCGGCGCGCAGGGCCGCAAGCTGGTCCAGATCAATGTCGCCCCGCACGACGCCCACAAGCACGGCGCCTCGGCCGTGGTCGGCGACGCCTTGGCGGTGGTCGAAGCGCTCGCCGAAGCTCTGGACGGCTGGCGCGCGCCGGCCGCCTGGACCGAGCAGGCCACGGGCGGCGTGGCCGGCTGGAACGCCATCTTCGACGCGGCGACCAAGCCCGACAATCGCGAGCTGCCGACCGACGCCCAGGTGCTGGGCGCGGTGTGGCGGGCCTCGTCCGATGACAGCGTGGTGGTCTGCGCCGCCGGCGGCCTGCCGGGCGAGCTGCACAAGCTGTGGCGCACGCGCCGACCCGGCGGCTACCACGTCGAGTACGGCTTCTCGTGCATGGGCTACGAGATCGCCGGCGCCGTCGGCGTGAAGATGGCCGCGCCGGATCGCGAGGTCCATGTGATGGTCGGCGACGGCAGCTATCTGATGATGAACTCCGAGCTCGCCACCTCGGTGATGCTGGGGACCAAGCTGATCGTCACCGTCCTCGACAACCGGGGCTATGGCTGCATCAACCGGCTGCAGGCGGCGACGGGCGGGGCGGCGTTCAACAACCTGCTGGCCGACGCGCGCCACGAGACCCTGCCGGACATCGACTTCGCCGCCCATGCCGCCAGCCTGGGCGCGCGGTCGGAGAAGGTCGCCAGCCTCGCCGACCTGGAGGCGGCGCTGCAACGCGCCAAGGTCAGCGACCGCAGCTACGTCGTGGTCATCGACACCGACCCGATGCCGACCACCGAAGGCGGCGCCTGGTGGGACGTGGCCGTGCCGGAGGTCTCGGTGCGCCCGACCGTCAACGCGGCCCGCGCCGACTACGAAAACAAGATCAAGCAACAGCGTACGGGAGACTAGACGCCCATGACCATCCGTTTCGGCGTGAGCCCCATCGCCTGGATCAACGACGACATGCCCGAGCTGGGCGGCGACACCCCGCTGGAGAGCGTGCTGGCCGACTGCCAGGCGATCGGCTTCACCGGCGTCGAGCTGGGCGGCGTCTTCCCGCGCGACCCGGCGGTGCTGAAGCCGCTGCTGGACCGCTACGGCCTCTCGCTGGTGGGCGGCTGGTACAGCGGCAATCTCCTGGTGCAGTCGGCCGACGACGAGATCGCGGCGCTTCAGAAGCACCTCAACTTGCTTAAGGCCATGGGCTGCTCGGTGTTCATCCACGCCGAGACCAGCAACGCCATTCATGGCGACCGCTCCAAGACCCTGTCGGCCACCCCGCGCCTGGACGCCGAGGGCTGGAAGGAATTCGGGGCGCGCCTGACCAAGGTGGCCGACTACATCGCCAGCCAGGGCCTGAAGTTCGCCTATCACCACCACCTGGGCACCGTCGTCGAGCGGCCCGAGGATCTGGAGGCCTTCCTGGCCAATACCGGTCCCTCGGTCGGCCTGACCGTCGACACCGGCCACGCGGCCCTGGGCGGCCTGGATCCGGTCCAGGTGATCCGCGACTATCCGCACCGCGTCGCCCACGTGCACTGCAAGGACATCCGCAGCGAGGTCTTCCACAAGGTGGTTTCGCGTGGCGGCGGCAGCTTCCTGGATGGGGTGCTGGCCGGCATGTTCACTGTGCCCGGCGACGGCTATCTGGACTACGCCGCCGTCATGCAGGCCCTGGCCGAGATCGGCTATTCCGGCTGGATCATCGTCGAGGCCGAGCAGGATCCGGCCATCGCCAATCCCCGCCAGTACGGCGAGATCGGCCTGGCGACCCTGAAGAAGGAAGCCGCCGCCGCGGGCTTGAAGGCCGCGTGATGATCGATTGCCCCTCAATCGCTCATCCCCGCGAAAGCGGGGATCCATGCGGCCTTGAGGATGTCCTGACCTCAGCTTGGGTCCCCGCTTTCGCGGGGATGAGCGGAGAATAAAGATGCCAAACCTTTTGGTTCGCCCGCACCAGCCCGATCCGTCGGGCACCGTTCTAAAAGTGACCCCTCAATCAGCCGGCTGGACCCATGTCGGCTTCCAGGTCGTCAAGCTGGCGGCCGGCGAGACCTTCGACGGCGCCGAGCCGACGCGCGAGACCTGCGTCGTGGTGATGAGCGGGACCGCCGAGGTCTCGGCCGAGGGCGTCTCGTTCGGCAGGATCGGCGGTCGCGCCAGCGTGTTCGAGGACAGGGCGCCCGGCGCGGTCTATGTCCCGGCCGCCGCGCCCTACGCCGTGTCCGCCGTCACCGACGTCGAGCTGGCGCTCTGCACCGCTCCGGGCAAGCCGGGCGGGAGCGCCCGGCTGATCGCCGAGGGCGACATGCCGCGCGAGGTTCGCGGCAAGGGGACCAACGTCCGCCACGTCCGCAACATCCTGCCCGAGACGGCGCCGGCCGACGGCCTGCTGGTGGTCGAGGTGATCACCCCGGGCGGTCACTGGTCCAGCTATCCGCCGCACAAGCACGACACGGCGACGGAGGGCGAGGAGACGGCGCTGGAGGAGACCTACTACCACCGTCTGAACCCGCCGCAGGGCTTCGCCTTCCAGCGCGTCTACACCGACGACCGCAGCCTGGACGAGACGGTCTGCGTGCAGGACGGCGACGTGGTCATGGTGCCCCGCGGCTACCACCCCGTCGGGGCGCCACACGGCTACGACCTCTACTACCTCAACGTCATGGCAGGACCGCACCGGAAGTGGATCTTCCGCAACGACCCGGCTCACGACTGGATCATGCGGCAGGCCTGAAGGGCTCGGTCCGCAACAGCCCATCCCGTCGCCACGTAGCGGCGGGAGGGCAGGGGGAGACGAAGATGCTGAAGTTCTTCGCGCCGGGGCTAGACGCGCCGCCGCTGGGCGATCCGGCGACGATCGACACGCTGTACAAGCGTCATCGCTTCCGGATCATGCTGGCCATCACCCTGGGCTATGGCCTGTCCTACACTTGCCGTCTGGCGCTGGGGATGGTGAAGAAGCCGCTGATCGACGCGGGGGTGTTCACACCCACCGAGCTGGGTCTGATCGGTTCGGCGCTGTTCTACACCTACGCCTTCGGCAAGCTGACCAACGGCTTCCTGGCCGACCACGCCAACATGAAGCGGTTCTTCGCCTTCAGCGTGCTGATCTCGGCCATCGCCAACATCGGCATGGGCTTTTCGACCACCGTCGCCCTGTCGGCGGTGCTGTGGGGGATCAACGGCTGGTTCCAGAGCTTCGGCGCCCCGGCCGGCGTCGTGTCGATGAGCCAGTGGTTCAGCAACCGCGAGCGCGGTCGCTACTACGGGATCTGGAGCACCGCCCACTCGATCGGCGAGGGCCTGACCTTCGTGGCGGTCGGCGGGATCGTCGGGGCGCTGGGCTGGCGCTACGGCTTCTGGGGGCCGGCGGCGATCGGGATCCTAGTGGCGATCGGCGGCTACCTGCTGATCCAGGACCGTCCCCAGACCCTGGGTCTGCCGCCCGTGGCCGACTGGCGCAACGACCACTGGCAGGGCGACAAACCCCAGTCCGGGCCCAAACAGGAAGCGGCCAGCGTCTTCAAGACCCAGCTGCAGATCCTGAAGATCCCCGCCGTCTGGGCCCTGGCCCTGTCGTCGGCCCTGATCTACGTGACCCGCTACGCTATCAACAGCTGGGGCGTGCTCTATCTGCAGGAGGCGCGGGGCTACAGCCTGGGGGCGGCCGGCTCGCTGCTGATGATCTCGACCCTGGCTGGCATCGTCGGCGCCGTCTCGTACGGCTTCATCTCCGACAAGCTGTTCAACGCCCGCCGCCCGCCCGCCAATCTGCTGTTCGGCCTGCTGGAGCTGGCCGGCCTGTGGCTGATCTTTTACGGGCCCAACACCGGTCCGGTGCTGATCACCGGCATGATCCTGTTCGGCCTGGGCATGACGGCTCTGGTCACCTCGCTGGGCGGCCTGTTCGCCACCGACATCTGCCCCAAGCGCGTGGCCGGGGCGGCCATGGGCCTGATCGGCGTGTTCAGCTATCTGGGCGCGGCCATCCAGGAGCAAGTCAGCGGCGCCCTGATCGACAAGGGACTGCGTGTCATCGATGGCGTGCGACACTACGACTTCGCGCCGGCCATCGTCTTCTGGATGGGCGCGTCCGTCGCCTCCCTGACCCTCGCCACCTGCCTGTGGCGCACCAAGCTGAGAGACTAGAGCCGTGACCGAACCTTCCCCCCTGCTGCGGACGATGATCCGCGCGGCCCGCGCCGCCGGCGACCGCCTCAGGCAGGACTTCGCCGAGATCGCCACCCTGGAGATCCAGCACAAGAACGGTCCGGCCGATCCCTTCACCATCGCCGACGTGCGCGCCGAACAGACCGTGAAGTCGATCCTGTCGGAGGCCCATCCCGACTACGGCTTCCTCGGCGAGGAGGGGGGGCTGGTCCAGGGCGCGGACCCCTCCAACACCTGGATCTGCGACCCGCTGGACGGCACGGCCAACTTCCTGATCGGCCTGCCGATCTGGGCGGTGAACGTGGCCCTGCAGCGCGACGGCGAGATCGTGGCCGGCGTCACCTACGTGCCGATGCTGGACGAGCTGTTCCGCGCCGAGAAGGGCGGCGGCGCCTATCTCAACGACGCGCCGATCAAGGTTTCCAAGCGCGTGGGCCTGGAGCAGGCCGTGCTGGCCGTCGGCATCCCGTTCATGGGCAAGCCGCGCCAGGAGCAGTTCCACGCCGAGATGCAGCGCCTGACGCCCAAGGTCGGCGGCGTGCGCCGCCTGGGGGCGGGAGCCGTGGACATGGCCTATGTCGCCTGCGGCCGCTTCGACGCCTATTGGGAGCAGTCGGTCAGCGCCTGGGACATGGCGGCCGGCGCGGTGATCGTGCGCGAGGCCGGCGGGTTGGTCACCGACACCCTGGGACGCGACCTCGACGTCCAGAACGGCACCGTGCTGGCGACGACACCGCAACTTCTTGACACCTTGCTATACGAACTGCGTCCGGCCGACGTAATCTAGCGCCGTAATTTCGCTATAAAATTCAATGATGGTGCGTCCTCGAAGGCGCGCCGTTGATCCTGCGCGCGCCGAGGGACGCCGTTTTCATGCTCGATCTCGTCACCGTGACGCCCGAGGAGTTCGCCGACCTGCGCATGAGCCTGCCGGCCATCACCGACCGCTATCTGTTCGACGTGTTCGGCATCAGCGAGACCACCTGGGTCAAGTTGCGCAAGGGCTTGCCCATCAAGCGGGTGACCCTGGAGCGCGCCCTGGCCAAGCGCGAGCGCTGGCGCGCCACGGGCGGCGGCGGGCGCTTCGCCGCCTAGGTCGCCCCGCCTAGGTCATCCGTCAGGGGCGTGTCAGGATGGGTGTGGAATCGTCCCGTCCATGATCCTGTCCCGACACCCTTTCCGCACCCTCCTGATCGCCGCGGCCGCCATCTCGACGCTGGCCGCCGTCGGCGCGCGCGCCGACGACCACAAGAAGCAGAACCACGAGGCCGCGCGCCAGGCGCTGCTGCGCAAGGAGGTCCTGCCGCTGACCCGCATCCTGGCCATCGCCGCCCAGCGCGCGCCCGGCGAGGTGATCGAGGTCGAGCTGGAGCAGGGCGACCATGGCCGGCTGAAATACGACCTGAAGATCCTGGCCAAGAACGGCCGCGTCCGTGAACTGGAGCTCGACGCCAAGACCGGCGCGACCCTGAAGCTCGAGGACGACTGAGTGCGGGCCCTGGTCGTCGAGGACGACCCCGTCGTCGGTCCGGACCTGGCCAAGGCGCTGGCCGCCTCGGGCTTCGTCGTGGACCTGGCCCGCGACGGCGAGGACGCCTCGTTCAAGGGCGAGGTCGAGGACTACGCCGTCGTGATCCTGGATCTGGGCCTGCCGCGCCTGGATGGCCTGTCGGTGCTGCGCCGCTGGCGCAAGGATGGCCGGGCGTTTCCGGTGCTGATCCTGTCGGCGCGGGGTGACTGGACCGAGAAGGTCGAGGGCATCGAGGCCGGCGCTGACGACTACTTGGCCAAGCCGTTCGAGATGGGTGAGCTGCTGGCCCGCGCCCGGGGCCTGGTGCGCCGCGCCGCGGGCCGCGTCTCGCCGGTGATCGAGGCCGGCCGCCTGTCGCTGGACACCCGCCGGATGTCGGCGACCCTGGACGGTGCGCCGGTCAAGCTGTCGCCGCTGGAGTTTCGCCTGCTGGACTGCTTGGCGCACAATCCCGGCCGCGCCGTCTCGGCCGGCGAGCTGGCCGAGCAGCTCTATGGCGTCGCCGACACGGCCGACGCCAACGCCATCGAGGCCCTGATCACCCGCCTGCGCCGCAAGGTCGGGGCCGACGTCATCGAGACCCGGCGGGGCTTCGGTTACCTGCTCGCGGGGCTGGCCGCGTGAAGGGGCGCTCGCCGAGAGGCCATTCGCTGCGAGGACGGCTGATCGCCGGCGGCATGCTGGCGATCCTGGCGGCCCTGGCCGTGTCGTGGCTGGCCATGACCTGGCTGTTCGAGCGTCACATCGAGCGCCGCGAGATCGCCGACCTGACCCGCACCGGCCAGGCGCTGGCCGCCGCCGTGCGGCTGGAGCCGAACGGCGCGCCGGTCGCCGACGTGCTGCTGACCGATCCGCGCCTGCTGCACGCCATGGGCGGCCTCTACTGGCAGGTCTCGACGCCGGCGGGTTTCAAGAATTCGATGTCGATGTGGGACCAGGTCCTCAAGCCGCCGGCCAGCGCGCCGTCCGACGCCTGGGCCTCGCGCATCGCCGCCGGGCCGTTCGGCGACCGCATCCTGCTGGTCGAGCGTTCCGTGCGCCCCGACCGCAACGGCCCCGCCGTGCTGATCCAGGTGGCCAGCGACGAGAAGGTCCTGCGCGCGGCCCGCCGGGAGTTTGGCCGCGACCTCGCCCTGTTCCTGGCCGGCCTGTGGGTGGTGCTGTCGGCCGCCGCCGCCGTCCAGGTGACCCTGGGCCTGGCGCCCCTGGCCCGCGTGCGCCAGGAGCTGTCCCGCTTGCGCAAGAGCCCCTCGGCCCGGATGTCCGACGACCACCCGCGCGAGATCGCGCCGCTGGCCGAGGCGATCAACGCCCTGGCCGAGGCGCGGGAAGGGGACTTGGGCAGAGCCCGCCGTCGGGCCGGCGACCTCGCCCACAGCCTGAAGACCCCGCTGTCGGCCCTGTCGGCCCAGAGCCGCCGGGCCCGCGAGGCCGGGGCGACCGAGGCCGCCGACGGTCTGGACGACGCCATCGCCGCCGTCTCCGCCGCCCTGGAGGCCGAGCTGGCCCGCGCCCGCGCCGCCGCCGCCCGCGAGGCCGCCTTCGCCAGCGAGACCGCACCCCTGGCCGTGGGCGAGCGGTTGGTGGCGGTGCTGGAGCGCACGGCGGAGGGCGAGCGGCTGATGTTCGACGTCGAGATCCCCGCCGACCTGCGCGCGCCTGTTTCCGAGGACGCCGTGACCGAGATGCTGGGCGCCCTGATCGAGAACGCCGCCCGCTTCGCCCGTCGCCAGGTGCGGGTCTCGGGTGTTCAGACGGCGGATGGACCGGTCCTGTTCGTCGAGGATGACGGGCCGGGCATGGACGAGGGGCGGGCCGAGGCGGCCCTGGCGCGCGGCGCGCGGCTGGACGAGGCGGGACCCGGTCATGGCCTGGGCCTGGCGATCGTCCGCGACCTGGCCGAATCCTCCGGCCGAATCCTCGGGGCGGTGCTGAGGATGGACCGATCCGACCTGGGCGGCCTGCGCGCCGCCATCGCCTGGAGATCGTCCGTGTCCTGAAAACCTTTTCCAGCAACACTTTGCACGAAATTTTCTATTCTATTTGCAAAATAGAATTTTTGTTCGTATCGTCTTCCTAGCGACCCAGAGCGCCAAATGGCGCCGTGGCGGAGTCGTGAACAGGGAAAGGGGAGGATGATGAACGCATCCCGACTCGTGGGCGCGTTGCTGCTCACGTCATGCATCGTGGCGCCCGGCGCGGCCGCCGCTCAATCAAATCAGGTCACGACGGTCGAAGAGGTGGTGGTCACGGGCCAGCGCGCCTCGGACCGTGACTCGCTGGCGAAGAAGCGTGACGCCGTCAGCGCCGTTGAGGTCGTCTCGGCCAACGACGTGGGCAAGCTGCCCGACCAGAACGTCGCCGAGTCCGTCCGCCGCCTGACCGGCGTGTCGGTGGCGACCGACAAGGGCGAAGGCCGCTATCTGATCATTCGCGGCATCGAGCCCAACCTGGCCAACGTCACGATCAACAACCAGACCGCCTCGGCCCCGGAACCGGAGTCCCGGAACGTCAAGCTGGACGACATCCCCTCGGCCCTGATCGGCTCGGTGACGGTGGTCAAGTCGCTGACCGCCGACCTCGACGCCAACGCCATCGCCGGCCAGGTCGACATCAACACCCTGACGGCCTTCGACCGGAAGAAGAACATCCTCAGCGCCCGCTATGTGCGCGGCGTCTACGAGAACAGCGACCGCAAGGCCAATGAAGGCGACTTGTCGGTCGGCGGCAAGTTCGGTCCGGAGAACCAGTTCGGCCTGGTCCTGGCCGTGAACTATTCCAAGCGTCCGTCCTATTCCGAGGACATCCTGGCCACCAGCCGCCAGGTCGTGAACGGCGTCGACCTGCCGGCCGAGATGGATCAGCGGATCTACGACCCGGCCTGGCGCACGCGGAAGGGCGCGGTGGCCAACTTCGACTGGCGTCCGAACGACAACGTCAAGCTCTACGCCCGGGTCATGTATTCGGAGTTCGGCGACAGCGAGAGCCGCAACCGCTTCCGGTTCTTCTTCCCAGGTTCGGCCAGCAGCTACACCAACCTGACGGCCGACGGCGGCGACATCAACGCCGGCTCGACCACGGCCCGCCGCCTGTTCCGCCAGCGCAGCGAGACCACCGACACCACCACCTTCTCGGTCGGCGGCGACGTCTATTGGGGCCCGGGCACGCTGACCGTCCAGGCCACTCACGCGGAGTCCAACAAGAAGGATCCGATCCGCGACGAGGTCGAGTTCCGCGCCTCGGCCTCGACCGGCCTGGGCGCCAACTTCAAGCTGGGCGACGAGATGCCCGACAGCTTCACGGCCAACGCCGCGGCGTTGAACCCGGCCAACTATCGCCTGAACAACTACAAGCGCGTCTCGCGCAAGGCCGGCGAGGAACTGAACCAGGTTCGCGCCGACTACAAGCTGCCGATGTCCGACTGGGGCGAGGGCAGCTACCTGAAGTTCGGCGCCAAATACCTGAAGCGCGACCGCTTCCAGGACCAGACCGGCCGCACCTTCACCGCCACCGGCGCGGCGGCGGCCCAGACCCTGGCCTCGTTCGTGGCCGACACCTTCCCGGTGATCTCGGACGGCAAGTACAGCTACGGCCCGACCATCAACTTCAAGGCCGCCCGAGACTATGTCGACGGCAACCAGAGCCTGTTCACCGTCAACGCCAGCGACCAGATCTCGCAGTCGGTGACCTCGGACTACAAGGTCGTCGAGACGGTGACCGCCGCCTATGTCATGGCCAGCATCCAGAGGGGCGACCTGACGATCATCCCAGGCGTCCGCGCCGAGCGCACCGAGGGCGACACCAAGGCCATCGCCTTCACCTCGGCCACCACCCTGACCAGCGGCTACAACTCGTTCGGCGGATACAACTACACGAACTACTTCCCGAGCCTGAACCTGAAGTACCAGTTCAGCTCGCACCTCTTGGCGCGCGGCGCGATCACCACGGCCTTGGGCCGGCCGCCCTTCGTGGACCTGGCGCCGACCGTCACCGTCGACACGTCCAGCAACACCGTCTCGATGGGCAACCCGAACCTGAAGGCCCAGAAGGCGACCAATTTCGACTTCTCGCTGGAGTACTATTTCCCCAGCGAAGGCGGCATCTCGATCGGCCTGTTCCACAAGGACATCGAGAACCCGATCTTCAACTCGACGTCCACGGGCCAGAACGGCACCTATGGCGGCGTCGCGCTGACCAACGCGATCGTCAACTCGTATGCCAACGGCACGAAGGCCAAGGTGACCGGCCTGGAGTTCAACATCCAGAAGCCGCTGACCTTCCTGCCGTCGCCGCTGGACGGCTTCGGGGTCAATTTCAACATGACCTTCACCGACGGTTCGCTGAAGGTGCCGGGCCGCACGGTGAAGACCCCGCTGATCGGCCAGGCCGACCGGATCGCCAGCGCCCAGGTCTATTATGAAAAGTATGGCTTCTCGGGTCGCGTGGCCTACACCTACCACTCGGCCTATCTGGACACCGACGGCGGCCTGAACGTCAGCGACGCCACCGGCAAGTCGGACGGCTATTTCGGGGCGCTCAGCACCCTGGACGCCAAGGTCGCCTACAAGGTCACCAAGCAGTTCGAGATCTTCGCCGAGGCCAACAACCTCAACGACGCGTCGGACTACTACTACTTCCGGACCAGCAACCGCTTCCGCGAGGGCGAGAGCTACGGCCGTTCGTACCGCTTCGGCCTGTCCTACAGCTACTAGGTTCTTCACCTCGGGCCGGCCGCTGGCGAACGCCACGGCCGGCCTTTTCATGTCCGCTGCTCGGAAGGACGCCATGTCTGCGAACCCTTCGGCGCGCCTGATCGTCGGAAACTGGAAGATGAACGGCGGCCTCGGCCTGCTGGACGTGCTGGCCGCCGAGCTGGCGGGCGGCGGCTGGACGGGACGGGCGGTGGTCTGTCCGCCGGCCACCCTGCTGGGCGAGGCCCATCGCCGGCTCGCGCCCCTGGGCGTAGAGGTCGGCGGCCAGGACTGCCATGTCGCCGAGCGCGGCGCCCATACCGGCGACCTCTCGGCCGCCCTGCTGGCGGCGACGGGCGCGCGGCACGTGATCGTCGGCCACTCCGAGCGCCGCGCAGCCTATGGCGAGGCCGATCTACAGGTGCGGGACAAGACGCTGGCCGCGGTCGAGGCCGGCCTCTCGCCGATCGTCTGCGTGGGCGACACGGCCGAGGATCGTGCGTCCGGCCGGGCGGTCGAGGTCGTGACGCGCCAGGTAGGGGCGGTGCTGGACGGGGCGCTTAACGGCCGGCCCTGGGTCCTGGCCTACGAGCCCGTCTGGGCGATCGGCTCGGGCCGGGCGGCGACGGCGGACGATATCGCCGAGATGCACGCCGCCCTCCGGGCCGTGGTTGGCGGCGCGACGCCGATCCTCTATGGCGGCTCGGTCACCGCCGACAACGCCGGCGAGATCCGGGCCTGTCCCGAGGTGGGCGGCCTGTTGATCGGCGGCGCGTCGCTGCGCCCCGACCAGTTCGCGGCGATCCTGCGGGGCTGCTAGAGCCTCATCGACAGTTCGACGTCCTCGGCGAACGGCACGGACAGGTAGCCGGCCATCGGCGAGCGCACGCGGCCCATGTAGTCGGGGGCGTAGTCGGCGTTGTCGGCGACGATCAGCGCGCCGGGCCGCAGGCGGCTTTCCAACAGGGCCAGGATCTCGGGATACAGCGCCTTGGCGCCGTCCAGCAGCACGAGGTCGATGCTCTCGGGCAGGTCCCGGGCCAGGGTCTGAAGGGCGTCGCCCCGGCGGATCTCGATCAGGTCGGCGACGCCGGCGGCTTCGAAGCTGGTCTGGGCGCGCGCGGCCTTGGACGGTTCGAACTCGGTGGTGATCAGTCGACCGCCGCCGTTGTCGCGCAGGGCCGCGGCCAGGTGCAGGGTCGAGAGGCCGAACGAGGTCCCGAACTCGACGATCGTCGTCGCCTTGATGCTTCGCGCCAGGATGTAGAGCAGGGCGCCCGTCTCGCGCGAGACGGCCAGGGGATAGTCCTTCAGGCGGCCGTAGAACTCGACATATTCGGTCTTGCTGCGCATCAGCCGCAGATGCTCCTCGGTCGTCATGTCCGAGAAGGCGGGATCGTTGCGCGGCGAGGCCTCGTCGGCCTCGGTGAACAGGCGCTCCAACAGGGGCGCGAGCGGGGCGGTGGTCAGGGTGGTCATGGTCTTTTCGGTCTGAAAGGGCGCGTCCTTGCGCCCCTTCGAAAATACGAATAATTCGTCAGGTTCTGGTATTCGCATTGCGGGATCCGCCGATGGCCGACCGTCCAAGTCCCCGGATTTCCTCGCGAAAGCAGCCCCAGCAGGCCCGCTCGGCCGAGCTGGTGGCGACCATCCTGGAGGCGGCTGTTCAGGTTCTGGCCAAGGAGGGCGCCCAGCGCTTCACGACCGCGCGCGTGGCCGAGAAGGCCGGGGTCGGCGTCGGCTCGATCTATCAGTACTTTCCGAACAAGGCCGCCATCCTGTTCCGCTTGCAGAGCGACGAGTGGCGTCAGACCAGCGACCTGCTGCGCGGCATCCTGGAGGATACGGCCCGGCCGCCGCTGGAGCGCCTGCGCGCCCTGGTCCACGCCTTCATCCGCTCGGAGTGCGAGGAGGCCGAGGTGCGCGGCGCGCTGGACGACGCCGCGCCGCTCTATCGCGATGCGCCCGAGGCCCAGGAGGCGCGGCTGTCGGGGACGCGCACCCTGCAGGTGTTCATGACCGAGCTGATGCCCGAGGTCTCGGCGGAGACCCGCGACCTCGCCGGCGACCTGATGACCAGCACCTTGAAACAGGTCGGCAAGGCGTTCTCGGAAACGCCCCGGACGCCGGCCGAGATCGCGGCCTACGCCGACGCCATGGCCGACATGTTCGACGCCTATCTGGCCGCGCTGGAGCGCTAGCTCCGGGCCAGGGCGGGCGCCGGGGCGACCTCGTCCTCGTCGTCCTCGGTCAAGGCGCCCAGCTCGCCGCGTGCGCGGGCCTTCCTGCCATAGACCTGCTCGAACAGCGGCGAGGTCATCAGCGTCGTGACCAGCGCCATGACCACCAGCATCGAGAACAGGGCGGGGCCGATGATGCCCTTCTGCAGGCCGATGTTGATGATGATCAGCTCCATCAGCCCCCGAGCGTTCATCAGGGCGCCGATGCCCATGGCTGTGGCGTTGTCCTGGCCCGTGAGCCGCGCGGCGGCCCAGCAGGCCCCGCCCTTGGCCAGGATCGAGCCGGCCAGGATGACCATGGCGACGGCGAACAGCGACCAGCTGTTCAGCAGGTTCATCTGGGTGTTGAGGCCCGAGAAGGTGAAGAACATCGGCACCAGCAGGGCCACGGTCAGCGGCTCCAGCGACTTCTTCAGCTCGCGGGTCAGGACGCCTCGGGGCATGGCCGCGCCCAGCAGGAAGCCGCCGAACACCGAGTGCAGGCCGGCTGCGTCCATGGCCCAGGCGCTGAGCATGAACAGCATGACGACGACGCCCAGCAGGGGCGGGGTGACCTTGCCCTCGCGCTCGGCCCAGCGACCCAGCGGGGCCAGCAGCTTGGGGCCGACGGTCAGCATGAACAGGGCGAACAGGCCGCCGCCGATGACGGCCTTCAGGGCCACGACCGGACCGCCGCCGAAGCTGGCCAGCACGATGGCCAGCACGGTCCAGGCGCCGGCGTCGTCGATCGCGCCCGACGACAGGGCCAGCGAGCCCAGCGGCGTCCTGGTCAGGCCGCGCTCCTGGATGATGCGGGCCAGCACCGGGAAGGCGGTGATCGAGATGGCCGCGCCCATGAACAGCATGGCCTGGAAGGTCTGCACGCCCTTGCCGAACAGGTTCAGGCTCATCAGCCAGGGCGTCAGGGCGATGGCGACCAGGAACGGCGCGACCATGCCCGACAGCGACACGGTCACCGCGCTCTTGGCATTGGCCTTGAAGTGGTCGGCGCGGAAACCGACCCCGACCAGGAACATGTAGAGGCCCACGCCCAACTGGGCGCCGACGAACAGAACCGACTTGGTCTCCTTGGGGAAGATGTGGTGCTGGATATCGGGCGCCAGCAGGCCCAGCAGCGACGGACCCAGGACGATGCCGGCGATCATCTCGCCGATCACCTGGGGCTGGTCGAAGAACCGCTTCATGATCCAGCCGGACGCGCGGCACGCGGCCACGATCACGAACATCTGCAGGAAAAAGGCTACGCTCAATTCAGCCGGCGTCACGGCGTCCCCCTGTGTAAGATCTTGTGTGATCTCGCCGCCTGAGGCGGTCGCGTTTCATCCCTTGAGCGGACGCTAACAGCGCGAAAAATCGGCTGGCAACCGAAATCGAGACAACGTTGTCACGAATTTTTCGAGCCTACGTGCCTACATTCCGGGTGACGCTTATTCTGGCGGGTTACAAACCTCTAAGTTGACGAGCGGTGCGGCGCACGCGGTAATCCCAAGCGTACAAAGGGATTGCGCCACATGAACACCCCCTGGCTCGGCCTGTGCCTGACCGCCGCCCTCCTGGCCTCGACCTCGGCGCGGGCCGAGTCGCCGGAGGTCGAACAGCGGATCCAGGCGGTGACCTCGGGTCTGAAGCCGGCGGTGGTCGTCAAGGGGCAGGCGGCGAACCGCGCCCTGGCCGATGAGATGAAGACCCTGCGCGTGCCGGGCGTCAGCATCGCCGTGATCAGGGGCGGCAAGGTCGAGTGGGCGCGGGGCTTCGGCGTCACGCGGCAGGGTGGGGCGGCCGTCACCGCCGAGACGATGTTCCAGGCGGGCTCGGTCAGCAAGCCGGTCGCGGCGGCGGCCGCGCTGCGCCTCGTGCAGGACGGCAAGCTGGCGCTGGACGCCGACGTCAACGCCAGCCTGAGAAGTTGGAAAATCCCGGCCAGTCCGTTCACCGCCACGACGCCGGTCACCTTGCGGGCCCTGTTGTCGCATACGGCGGGGACCACGGTTCACGGTTTCGCCGGCTACGCCGCCGGAGAGCCGGTCCCGACCCTGCCGCAGGTGCTGGCGGGCGCGCCGCCGGCCAATTCCAAGCCGGTGGTCGTCGACCAGCCCGTGGGGCAAGCCTACCGCTATTCCGGCGGCGGCTATTCGATCGCCCAGCAGCTGATGGTCGACGTCTCGGGCCTGTCGTTTCCGGTGCTGATGCGCCAGACGGTGTTCGCGCCGCTGGGCATGAACCACAGCACCGAAGACCAGCCGCTGGACGCCGCGCGCCTGGCGACCGTGGCCTGGCCGCACGACGCGGCCGGCGCGCCGATCGCGGGCGGGCCGCATACCTATCCCGAGATGGCCGCCGCCGGCCTCTGGACCACGCCCAGCGACCTGGCGAGGTTCGTTGTCGACCTACGGGAGTCCGCCCGGGGCGGGGCAGGGCGCCTGCTGTCGCCCGAGACGACCCGGACGATGCTGACTCCGGTCAAGGGCGACTACGGCCTGGGCCTCTCGATCGGCGGCGACAGCGCCGACAAGTACTTCGCTCACAATGGCTCCAACGCCGGCTACAAGGCCACCCTGGTCGGCTATCTGGGCTCTGGCGACGGCGTCGTGGTGATGACCAACGGCGACCAGGGCTTCCAGCTGGGCGAGGAGGTCGTGCGGGCCGTGGCCGCCGTCTATGGCTGGCCCGACTACAAGCCGGTCGAGCGCGAGACGGCGCCGGTCCCGATCGCCGACCAGGCGCGCTACGTGGGTGTGTTCACGCTGGACGGACCGGGCGACTTCACCATCCGCCGCGACGGCGACCGGCTGGTGGCCGAGATCTGGAAAGGCGTGACCGATCCGCTGTTCCCGGCCTCGGACCGGGCGTTCTTCATCACCTCGCAGGACCTGCGGATCGTCTTCGCCTCGCCCGAGGATCCCGACCATGGCACGCTGACCCTGGGCGCCTTCAGCGCGACGTTCAAGCGCAAGGCCGCGCCGTAGGCGAGCTTACGCGCCGGCTTCGGCCTTGGGGCCGAACGCGGCCATGAAGGTGCTGACCGCGATCGCGACCTCGGCGTCGACTTCCTCCGGCGTCGGCGCGCCGATGTAGTTGACCAGGCGCGCCTTCAGCATGCGGTTCTGGCACAGGCCTATGAACAGGTGGCCGCCGGCGATCGGGTCGTCGATCTGGATCCGGCCCTCCAGCTTCATCCGCGCCAGAAAGCCGCCCAGCAGCCGCGCGCCGCGCAGCGGTCCGGCCTCGTAGAACGCCCGGCCGATGTCCGGCGAGCGCTCGGAGGCCGCCGCGATCAGCCGGAAATGGCGCATGTTGCGATCGGACATGACGTTGGTGATGTAGCGCCGGCCCAGGCGCGTCAGGGCCGCGCGGACGTCGTCGCCCTCGTCGTCCAGCAGGGCGAACATCTCCGCGCCCTGCCACGAGCAATAGCGCTCGACATGGGCCTGGAAGATCTCTTCCTTGCTCTTGAAGTAGTTGTAGAGCGTGCTCTTGGAGCCGCCGACCTTGGCTGCGATGGTCGACATCGAGGCGGCGTCGAAACCTTCGTTCAAGAAAACCTCGGCGGCGACGTCGAGAATGGCCTCGCGGCGGGTGTCACGGTCCAGACGGGTCTTGGCGTCGATCATCAAATTTCTTTCCGACCGTACGGTACGGTCGCCTTGACTATACAGCAAGTGAGGCCTACTTGCAGCCACGCATATGACTATACCGTACGGTCACATCAAGGCCTCTCCAATGTCGACCTTTCGTCTTCGCCCCAGCGCTCCCTATTTCGCCGCCGCCAGCGCCCTGGTGCTCGCCGCGTGCGCAAGCCTGCCGCCGGCCCAAGCGGCTCGAGTCGCCAAGACCCCGCAGGCCTACGAGACCGCCCAGACCTTGGCCGCGCCCGCTGCCGAGTGGCCCGCCGACGCCTGGTGGACGGGCTATGGCGACGCCCAGCTGAACGCCCTCGAGGACGAGGCCCTGAAGGGCTCGCCGACCCTGGCCGCCGCCGAGGCCCGCCTGCGCCGCGCCCAGTCGCTGGTCGCCCAGGCCCGCGCCGCCGACCTGCCGCGGGTCGGTCTCGGGGCCGAGGTCGCCGAGAGCAAGCAGAGCTACAACGCCGGCATTCCGCCGGCCTTCGTGCCGCACGGCTACAACGACACCGGCCGCATCGCCCTCGACTTCAGCTGGGAGCTGGACTTCTGGGGCAAGAACCGCGCGGCGGTCGCCGCCGCCACCTCCGAGGCCAAGGCCGCCCAGGCCGACGCCGCCCAAGCCCGCCTGACCCTGTCGACCGCCGTCGCCTCGACCTATGCCGAACTCTCGCGCCTCTACGCCCAGCGCGATGTCGCCGAGCAGGCCGTGCGCCTGCGCCAGGAGACCTCGAACCTGGTCGCCAAGCGGGTCGCCAACGGTCTCGACACCAAGGCCGAGAGCGAGCAGGCCGCGGCCGGGCCGCCGGCCTCGAAGGCCGAGCTCTCCGCCCTGGACGAGCAGATCGCCCTGACCCGCAACGCCCTGGCCGCCCTGCTGGGCGCCGGTCCCGACCGGGGGCTGGCCATCGCTCGTCCGGCCAGCGCGACGATCAAGCCGTTCGGCCTGCCGGACAGTCTGCCCGCCAACCTGATCGGCCGCCGGCCCGACGTGGTCGCCGCCAAGTGGCGCGCCGAGGCCGCCACGGCGCGGACCAAGCAGGCCAAGGCCGCCTTCTATCCAGACATCAACCTGACCGGCTTCGTCGGCGTGCAGGCGCTCTATCTGGACAAGCTGTTCTCCAGCGGCTCGGACATCGGCCAGGTCGGGCCGGCCCTGCGCCTGCCGATCTTCGAGGGCGGGCGCCTGCGCGCCGGCCTGCGCGGGGCCGAGGCCGATCGCGACGCGGCCGTGGCCGCCTATGACGGCGCCTTGACCCAGGCCCTGCGCGAGGTGGCCGACGTCACCGCCAGCGAAAAGGCCTTGGTCTCGCGTCTGGCCGATGCGCGCGCCGCGCTGACGGCCAACGAGAACGCCTACCGCATCGCGCGCCTGCGCTACGAAGGCCAGCTTTCGACCTACCAGTCGGTGCTGCTGGCCGAGCAGTCGGTCCTGGCCCAGCGCCGGGTCGTCGCCGACCTGGAAAGCCGCGCCTTCGCTCTCGACATCGCCCTGGTCCGCGCCCTCGGCGGCGGCTTCACTGGCGCCTGAACCCCATTCTCACAGCATCCGCTCGCTTAGGACTTCTCTCCATGTCCGATCAACAACCCGCTGACACCCAAGTCGCCGCGGCTCAAGGCGCGGCCAATGGCAAGCGCCGCCGCCAACTGACCCTGCTGGGCGGCGCCGTCGCCATCGGCGTCGTCGGCTACGGCGCCTGGTGGCTGGTCTTCGACAGCCACTTCGTCGAGACCGACGACGCCTATGTCGGGGCCGAGACCGCCCAGGTGACGGCCCTGTCGCCCGGCCCGGTGGCCAAGATCTTCGTCTCCGAAACGCAAGGCGTGAAGAAGGGCGACCCGCTGGTCGTCATCGACGACGCCGACGCCCGCATCGCCGTGGCCCAGGCCGAGGCCGCGCTCGGTCAGGCCGAGCGCAAGGTGAAGGGCTATTTCGCCAGCGACACCGCCCTGGCCGGCCAGTTCGAGGCCCGCCAGGCCGACGTCGCCCGCGCCGACGCCCAGATCACCGCCGCCCGCGCCGATGTCGAGCGCGCCCGCGTCGACCTCTCGCGCCGCCAGGCGCTGGTCGGCGAGGGCGCTGTCTCGGGCGACGAGCTGACCGGCGCCCAGAACCGCCTGGCCAACGCCCAGGCCGCGCTCAACGCCGCCCAGGCCGGCCGCGCCCAGGCCCTGGCCAGTCGCGACGCGGCCATCGGCACGCGCGAGGTCAACACCGTGCTGATCGCCGGCGTCTCGGTCGGCGAGAATCCGGAAGTGAAGGCCGCCCAGGCCCGGCTCGACGCCGCTCGCCTGACCTTGGCCCGCACCGTGGTCCGCGCCCCGACCGACGGTCTGGTGGCCCGCAAGTCAGTGCAGGTCGGCCAGCAGGTCGCCATCGGCGCGCCGCTGATGTCCGTGGTCCCGACCAGCGAGGCCTATGTCGACGCCAACTTCAAGGAAGTGCAGCTGGACAAGGTGGTCCCCGGCCAGCCGGTGATCCTGACCTCCGACCTCTATGGCGGCGGCGTGAAGTTCCACGGCAAGGTCAAGGGCCTGGCCGGCGGCACCGGTTCGGCCTTCTCGCTGATCCCGGCCCAGAACGCCTCGGGCAACTGGATCAAGGTGGTCCAGCGCGTGCCCGTCCGCATCACCCTGGACCCCGCCGAGCTGGCCAAGCACCCGCTGCGCGTGGGCCTTTCGATGAAGGCCAAGATCGACGTGGCGAAGTAAACCAGCGTTCCCAAGGAGCCGCCCCATGGCGTCCGAACAATCTCAAGGCGCCGGGCCGCCGCCGATGACCGGGGTCCTCCTGGCCGTCACCTCGATCGCCCTGGCGCTGGGCACTTTCATGCAGGTGCTCGACAGCACCATCGCCAACGTCTCGATCCCCACCATCGCCGGCAATCTGGGCGTCAGCTCCAGCCAGGGAACGTGGGTGATCACCGCCTTCGCCGTGGCCAACGGCGTCTCGGTGCCGCTGACCGGTTGGCTGATGGGTCGCTACGGCGTGGTGAAGACCTTCGTGGCCTCGGTGATCCTGTTCACGATCGCCTCGTTCCTGTGCGGCGTCTCCTGGAACCTCAGCTCGCTGATCTTCTTCCGGATCCTGCAGGGCGCGGTGTCGGGGCCGATGATCCCGGGGTCGCAGGCCCTGCTGATCATGATCTTCCCGCCCAATAAGCGGGGCACGGCCCTGGCCATTTGGTCGATGACCACCCTGGTGGCGCCGATCTGCGGACCGATCCTGGGCGGCTACATCTCCGACAACATCTCTTGGCCGTGGATCTTCCTGATCAACGTCCCCGTCGGGATCCTGTGCGCCGTCGTCTGCTGGCGCAACATGGCCAGCCGCGAGACCCCGACCCGCAAGCTGCCGATCGACCGCACCGGCTTCATGCTGCTGCTGATCTGGGTCGGCGCCCTGCAGGTCATGCTGGACACCGGCAAGGAGGCCGACTGGTTCTCCTCGCCCGCCATTGTCGTCGAGCTGGTCCTGGCGATCATCTTCTTCATCGCCTGGGTGATCTGGGAGCTGAACGAGAAGCACCCGATCGTCGACCTGTCGCTGTTCAAGTCCAGCAACTTCGCCATCGGCACCATCGCTTTCTGCCTGGGATACGCGGTGTTTTTCGGCAACAACCTCTTGCTGCCGCTGTGGCTGCAGACCCGCATGGGCTACATCGCCACCTGGGCCGGCCTGGTGGCCGCGCCGAGCGGCGTGGTGGCCGTGTTCCTGACCCCGTTCACGGCCCGGCTGATGACCAAGGTCGACGCCCGCTGGCTGGCGACCATCTCGCTGGCCGCCTTCGGCCTGTCGTTCTTCATGCGCTCGGGCTACACGCCCGACGCCAGCTTCACCGTCCTGGTCATGCCGATGCTGGTGCAGGGCGTGGCGATGAGCACCTTCTTCATCTCGATGGTGACCATCTCGCTGAACGGCATCCCGCCGCACCAGACGCCCCAGGCCTCGGGCCTGTCGAACTTCTCGCGGATCACCGCGGGCAGCTTCGCGGCCTCGCTGGCCACCACCATCTGGGATCGCGGCGAGGCCGTGCACCAGACGCGGCTGGCCGAGACCATGGGGGCGACGGATCCGGCCTGGGTCGACGCGATCGGCAAGCTGCAAGGCGCGGGCCTGAGCCATCTGCAGTCGGTCGGGGCGGTCACCCAGCAGGTGATCAACCAGGCCTATCTGCTGGCGGCGCTGGACTTCTTCCGCGTCTCGGCCTGGCTGTGCGTGGCCCTGATCCCGCTGATCTGGCTGACCCGCAAGGCGATCAGCGGCGGCGGCGCCCACGCCGCGGCGGACTAGGTTCCGACAAACGGCGCGGTCGGCCAGGGACGCTGGGCCGGCCGCAGCCGCTCCCAGACGCGCGACAGGGCCAGGACCCCCCGGTCGTCGAAGCGTCGCCCGACGATCTGCAGGCCGATCGGCAGGCCCTCGGCGGTGTAGCCGCAATTGATCGAGGCCGCCGGCTGCTCGGTCATGTTGAAGGCCACCGTGAAGCCGATGTGCTCGAACGGCCGGGCGGGATCGTTGGTCGGCGAGGGCAGGCGGGCGTCGAAGGCCGGCGCTGGAGCCGTGGGCGAGATCACGAAGTCGAACGGCTGGAAGGCCTTGCCGCCCAGTTCGCGCATGCGCTGGATCTGGTTGAAGCCGCGATAGACCGAAATCCCGTCCGCCCCCCGCGCCGCGCGGGCCCATTCCAGAATGTAGGGCAGGGCGCGTTCGGCCCGCTCCGGCGGCAGGGCGTCCAGGTCGTTCAGCGAGCGGGTGCGCCAGAAGAGATCCAGGCCGTCCAGCATCTCGCGGGTCAGGTAGGGCGCGAACGGTTCGACGATGGCGCCGGCGCTCTCGAACGCCCTGGCGGCTTCGGTCACGGCCTCGGCGACCTCGGGCTCGACTGGAGAGCCGACGCCGGCGTCCAGCATCAGGCCGATGCGCAGGCCCTTCAGCGCGATCTCGAGATCGTCCCAGGCGATCGTCGCGGGCGGCAGGCTCATATAGTCGCGCCAGTCGGGAGCGGACAGCACGGTCATGGCCAGGGCGGCGTCCTCGACCGTGCGGGTCATCGGCCCGGCGCAACGGCCGATATAGGGCGGGTCGATCGGGATGCGGCCGTTGCTGGGCTTGAGGCCATAGATCCCGCACCAGCCGGCCGGCAGACGGATCGACCCGCCGATGTCGGTGCCCAGGTGCAGCGGGCCGTAGCCGGCGGCGGCGGCCGTCCCCGCGCCGGCGCTGGAGCCGCCAGGGGTCTTGGAAAGGTCCCAGGGATTGCGCGACAACTTGTGGAAGCTGGACAGGCCCGACGACAGCATGCCGAAGTCGGGGCTGGTGGTCTTGGCCAGGATCACCGCCCCGGCCTCGCGCAGCCGCGCGGCCGGCGGGGCGTCGACGGGTTCGGGGACCAGCTCGGAGGCGGCCGAACCCAGCGGCTTGGCGACGCCTCGGGTGGCGATCAGCTCCTTGATGGTGACCGGGACGCCGTCTAGCGGCCCCAGCGCCTCGCCGCGCCGCCAGCGGGCTTCGGAAGCCCGCGCCGCGTCGAGGGCGGCCTGCGCGTCCAGCGCCCACAGGGCGGCGAGGTCGGGCTCCCAGGCCTCAATGCGGGCCAGGACGGCGTGGGTGACCTCGACCGGTGAAAGGCTTCCAGCCGCATACAGTCCGGAGAGTTCGGTCGCGGTCAGGTCGGGAAGCTCGCTCATGGATCGAGACTAGGACGCTCGCGGCCGGCTTCGCTAGAGTGCGCGCGAATCCTGGAAGGACATCGCCTTGCTTCGACCCGGTCCGCTCAATCTGCTGACAGACGTGCCCGGCCTTTCCGTCGGCAACGCCACGGACGAAGCGACGCGTACGGGCGTGACCGTCGTGCGCTTTCCCGGCGGCTGGACGGCCGCCGTCGACGTGCGCGGCGGCGGGCCAGGCGTGCGCGAGACCGCCGCCCTGTCGCCCGAGAACGGTTACGCCAAGCTGCACGCCCTGACCTTCAGCGGCGGCTCGGTCTTCGGCCTGGCCGCCGCCGACGGGGTGACCGCCGCGCTGTCCCAGGCCGGAGAGGGCTTCCTGGTGCGGCCGGACACGCCTCGGACCCCGATCGTGGCCGGCGCGGTGCTCTACGACCTAGCCAATGGCGGCGACAAGGCCTGGGGGCAGGATCCGCCGTATCGCGACCTGGGCCGGAAGGCGTTCGCGGCGGCCGGGACGTCGTTCGACCTCGGCGCGGTCGGGGCTGGGCGCGGCGCGCGGGCGGGCCTGGTGCAAGGCGGCCTCGGCTCGGCCTCTCTGGACCTGGGCGATGGCCTGGTCGTCGCGGCCCTGGTCGCGGTCAATCCGGTCGGCTCGGTGTTCATGCCCGACGGCGAGACCTTCTGGGCCTGGCCGTTCGAGATCGACGGCGAGTTCGGCGGTCGCGTGCCGACGGGGCCGGCCGGCGCGGTCGAACCGATGCCCGACGACTCCCGCCTGGCGGGCCTGGGCCGGCTGACGGAAGGCGCCAACACGACCCTGGCCCTGGTCGCCACCAACGCCGAACTCGGCGCCGGCGAGTGCCAGCGGCTGGCGATGATGGCCCAGGACGGCCTCTCGCGCGCCATCCGCCCGGCCCATACGCCGTTCGACGGCGACGTGGTGTTCGCCGCCGCCTCGGGCGTGGTCGACCTGGGCGGCGAGGGGCGGGCGCACCGCCTGGCGCGGCTGGGCTCGGCGGCTGGCGACTGCCTCGCGCGGGCCATCGCCCGCGGGATCCACGCGGCGCGCGGCTAGGCGCGAGCGGCCAACGCCCGCGCCAGGTTCGGCGTCGCGGCGATCAGCTGCGCCGTATACGGATGCTTGGGCGCCGCGAAGACCTCGGCGGTCGGCCCGGCCTCGACGATCTCGCCTCGCTTCATGACCAGCACCCGGTCGGTCAGGCCGCGCACCACGCCCATGTCATGGGTCACGAACAGATAGGCCACGCCCAACTCGTCGGAGAGCTTGGCCAGCAGGTCCAGCACTTCGGCGCGGACCGTGACGTCCAGGGCCGAGACGGCCTCGTCCAGGGCGATGACGTCGGGCTCGACGATCAGGGCGCGGGCGATGGCGATGCGCTGGCGCTGGCCGCCGCTGAACTGGTGCGGATAGCGGTCAGCGGCCTCGGGCGGCAGGCCGACCTTGGCCAGCACGGCCTCGACCCTCGCGCGGCGTTCGGTGGGCGAGAGTTTCGTGTCCAGCAGGTGCAGCGGTTCGGCCACCAGCCGCTCGACCGTCCAGCGTGGGTTCAGGCTGCCTTGCGGGTCCTGGAAGACCAGCTGGATGGCGCGGCGGTTGCGGCGGGGCGAGGCGGGCGTGAACGGCGCGCCAGCCAGGCGCACCTCGCCGCCCTGGATCGGGTCCAGCGCCAGGAGGGCCCGCAGCAGGGTCGACTTGCCGCTGCCGGACTCGCCGACCAGGCCGACGATCTCGCCGGGCCGGATGGCCAGGGAGACACCCGGCAGCACACGGATCGGCGAGCCGGCGCGCAGGAAGCCGCGCGGACCAGGATAGTCGCGGACGACCTCGCAGGCCTCCAGCACCGGGGCGGCCTCGGCGTCCGGTTTGCGGGCGCGGACCGGCATGCGTTCGGCGTCGGCGGCCAGAGCGCGGGTGTAGGGATGGCGCAGAGCCCTGAAGAGCGCGCCGGTCTCGCCCTGCTCGACGATCTCGCCGTCCTTCATCACCGCCACGCGGTCGGCGGCCTGGGCGACCAAAGCCAGGTCGTGGCTGATCAGGATCAGGGCGGCGCCGTCCTCGCGCACCAGGCGCAGGAGGAGATCCAGGATCTGGGCCTGAGTGGTGACGTCCAGGGCGGTGGTCGGCTCGTCGGCGATCAGCAGGCGCGGGGACAGCACGACGGCGATGGCGATCGCGACCCGCTGGCGCTGGCCGCCCGACAGCTCGTGCGGATAGCGTGTCAGGGGGATGTCCTCGAGCCCCACGCGGTCCAGCGCCTGGCGAGCGGCGGCGTTGGCCTCGGCGCGGGAGGCCTTGCGGTGCAGGCGCACGACCTCGGCCATCTGGGCGCCGATGGTCATGACGGGGTTGAGGGCCGTCATCGGCTCCTGGAAGACCATGCCGATGCGGTCGCCACGCAGCTTGGCAAGCTCCGCATCGGGCCGGCCGACGAGGTCCTGGCCGTCGAAGCGGATACTCCCCTCGATGCTGGCCCCGCGCGGCGGCAGGCCCAGGATCGAGAGCGCCGTCATCGACTTGCCCGAGCCGGACTCGCCGACGACGCCCAGCACTTGGCCGGCTTCGAGCGAGACCGTCAGGCCCTTGAGGATCGGTTTGTCGCCGAGGGCCAGTTCCAGGTCCTGGATCTCCAGCAGGGCCATGTCAGCGGTCCTCCTGGAGGCGCGGGTCCAGCCGGTCGCGCAGGCCGTCGCCCAAGAGGTTCAGGCCCAGGACGGTGACGACGATGGCCAGGCCTGGGAAGATCGCCTGCAACGGGGCGACGGCGACCAGGGTCTGGGCGTCGGCCAGCATCTTGCCCCAGCTGGACGCGGGCGGCTGGGCGCCGAGGCCGACATACGAGAGGCCCGCCTCGGCGATGACGCCCAGCGAGAACTGCAGGGTCGCCTGGACGATCAGCACGCTGGCGAGGCCGGGGGCGATGTGCTCGAGCGAGATCCGCGTGGCGCCCTTGCCGGCCGCGCGGGCGGCCAGGACGTAGTCGCGGGTCCACAGGGACAGGGCCGAGCCTCGGGTCAGGCGGGCGAAGACCGGCACGTTGAAGACGCCGATGGCGATCACCGCGTTGATCGCGCCGGGGCCGAGCACGGCGGTGATCAGGATCGCCAGGATCAGGGCCGGGAAGGCGAAGACGACGTCCGAGCCGCGCATGACCAGCTCGTCGACCCAGCCCCGGCGGGCGGCGGCCAGCAGGCCCAGCGGCACACCGACACCGGCCCCCAGCAGCACGGCCACCAGCGAGACCGACAGGGCGTTGCGCGCGCCCAGCAGGATCATCGAGGCGACGTCGCGGCCGAAGTGGTCGAGGCCCAACCAGTGGGCGGCAGTGGGGCCTTGCAGGCGGTGGTCGATGTCGAAGGTGGTGACGTCCCAGGGCGTCCAGACCAGCGAGACCAGGGCGGCGGCCACGAAGGCGGCGCTGATCGCGGCGCCGACGATCAGCGTGGGGGAGAGGCGCGACCGGCTCATGACCCGCGCCTCCGCAGGCGGGGATCGACCAGCACATAGGCCACGTCGACCAGGAAATTGGTGGCCACCACGGCGAAGACCAGCAGCATGACCACGCCCTGCACCACGATGAGGTCGCGCTGGGTGATGGCTTGCAGCACCAGGCGGCCCAGGCCGGGCAGGAAGAAGACGTTCTCGATGATCACCCCGCCGGCCAGCAGGAAGGGGAACTGCAAGCCAAGGATGGTCAGGATCGGGATCAGGGCGTTGGGCAGGCCGTGCCGCCACAGGGCCTGGCTGGCCGTGAGGCCCTTGGCGCGGGCGGTGCGCATCCAGTCCTCGGCCAGGGTGTCGATCAGGGCCGAGCGGGTGACGCGGGCGATGATCGCCGCCTGAGGCGCGGCCAGGGCGATGGCCGGCAGGGCCAGGGCCTTCAGGGCCGGGACCAGGCCCGCCTCCCAGCCGGGGAAGCCGCCGGCCGAGACCCAGCGCAGGCCGATCGAGAACACCATGACCAGCAGCACGGCGAACCAGAAATTGGGGATCGCGACGCCGACCTGGGTCAAGCCCATGACCACGGTGTCGGCGGCCTTGCCGCGTCGGGCGGCGGCCAGGGCGCCGATCGGCGCGCCGATGACGACGGACAGGACCATGGCCAGCAGGGCCAGCGGCAAGGAGACGCCGATCCGCTCGCCGACGAGCGCGGCGACTGGGGTCTGGTAGGTGTAGCTGACGCCGAGATCGCCGTGCAGCATGCCGAGGAGCCAGGCGAGGTAGCGCTGCGCCGCCGGCCCTTCCAGGCCCATCTGCTGGCGCAGGTTGGCGACCGCCTCGGGGCTGGCGTTCAGGCCCAGCATGTAGGCGGCGGGGTCGCCGGGCACGACCTGGATGATGGCGAAGACGATGAGGCTGGCCGCCAGCAGGGTCAGGACCATCACCGCCGCCCGGCCGCCCAGCCAGGCCGCGCCGAAGCGGGCGGCGAGCAGGACCAGGCCCGCCACTGCCGCCAGGGCCAGGACGCCGCCCAGGATCGCACCGGCCGGTCCGGTCTTGGCGGCGATGCTGGCTTGCGCCCCGCCGTCCCCGTCGAACGAGGCGGCGTGCAGGTCGATGGTCTGGGTCGAGGAATTGACCCAGAAGTCCTTCAGCCGCGCGTCGAACACGCCCAAACGTGGGAACTGGAACAGGAAGCCGTTGACCGCGTCGTCGGCGATGCGGCGCTGGATCTGGCCCAGGATCGCCGCGCGCTGGCCCTCGTCGGTCGCGCCCTTCAGAGCCTGCATCAGCCCGTGGAAGGCGTCGCTGTGGTAGCCGAAATAATAGTCGGCCTTGTCGTAGATGGCGTAGTCCATCGGCTCGGCATGGCTGACGATGCTGAGGTCGAAGGCGTGGCGACCGTAGACCTGATCCAGCCATTGGGCCCATTCCAGGTTCTCGATCTTCACACGCACGCCGGCCTGGGCCAACTGGGCGGCGACGATCTCGCCGCTGCGGCGGGCGTAGTTGGGCGGCGGCAGCTTCAGGGTCAGGTCGAGGCCGTTCGGATAGCCGGCATCGGCGAGCAGCGCCTTGGCCTTGGCGATGTCGTGCGGATAGAGGCCGGTCAGGTCGACATAGGCGGCGTTCTGCGGCGGGAAGTGGCTGCCGATCGGGATCCCGTAGCCGTACATCGCCCCGTCGATGATCGCCCGCCGGTCCAGGGCGTGCTGGAGGGCGCGGCGCACCCGCACGTCGGCCAGCGGGCCGGTGCGCTCGTTCATCGCCAGGATGACTTCGCCTTCGCTGGAGGCGGTGACCACCTTCAGGGCCGGATCGGCGCGCAACTGGGCCAGGTTCTCCGGGGCCGGATAGTCGGGAAAGGCGTCGACCTCGTGGGTCTTGATCGCGGCGAAGGCCGCCGCCGGGTCGGCGATGAACTTGAAGCGCACCGACTTCAGCTTGGCGGGTTGGCCCCAATAGCCGTCGTTGCGGACCAGACTGACCGTGTCGCCGCGCCGCCAGCCGGCGAACTTGAACGGACCGGTGCCGACCGGGGCGGTGGCCAGGCTTCCCGCCGACTTGGGCGACACCATCACGCTGTCGCCCCAGGCCAGGGTGTAGAGCAGGTCGCTGTCGGGGCTGGCCAGATGCAGGCGCACGGTGCGCGGGTCGACGACCTCGACCTGGCGGATGACGCTCAGCGCCTGTTTCTGGACATTGGTCGAGGCCGGCGCGAGGGCGCGGTCCAGGCTGAACTTGGCGATGGCCGCGTCGAAGGGCGTGCCGTCCTGGAACTTCACCCCGTCGCGCAGGTGGAAGGTGTAGGTCAGGCCGTCGGGCGAGACCTCCCACCACGTGGCTAGCAGCGGCTTGACGGCGCCTTGCGCGTCCAGGCGCACCAGGCCCTCGAACACCGTGGCATAGACGACCTCGTCGGTGGCCACCGCCGCGCCCGAGGTCGGATCCAGATTGGGCGGCTCCAGTTGCAGGGCGACGGTCAGGGTGTCTTTGGACGCCGCGTGCGTCGTCGGCGCGAGAGCCAGCACGCAGGCGGCCGCCAGACCGCCGAGGAGCCTGCGCAAGTTCACGCGATGGCCGCCAGTCGCCGCTCGACGCGGGCCCGCGCCTTGGCGGCCTCGCCGGGCAGGGCGAGGCGGTCATAGATGTCGGCCAGGGTCCGGTTCAGCGGCACGCCGTCGGGATCGAAGCCGCGCCGCAGCTCCAGCGCCTGCTGGGCTTCGGACAGGCGGTCGGCGCGGATCAGGGCGTCCAGGATCAGCTGCTCGAAGAGGTCGCGCTGGGCGTGGCTGCCGCCGATCTCGGCCAGGCGCGGCAGGGCCGCGCGCAGGCCGCGCAGGGCCGCCGGGTAGTCGCCGCGCGTGTGGGCGACCAAGCCCTCGGCGGCGGGCAGGGCGACCTCGCGCCAGGTCTCGCGGACGAAGTCGGGAGCTTCCAGCGCCGCGCGGCGTACGGCGGCCAGCAGGCTGTTCGCCTCCGCCCGGCCGGCGCGGGCCAAGCCGTAGAGGTACTGCAGGGTCAGGAACGGCTGGACCACGTCGTCGGCGCGTACGGCCAGGCGATCGGCCACGTCGTTCCAGCGGTCGCCGACGTCGACGCCGGCCATCTCCAGCCGGGCCAGCAGTGAGACGGCCCCGACCTGGTCCTGGGAGTAGTCCTTCTCCTGGGCCCAGACGTGGTCGTCATAGAGGGCCAGCGCCGCGTCGGCCTTGCCCTGGCTCAGATAGAACAAGGCCAGGTGCCACCATAGGTGCGTGTCCATGAACGAGTTGAGGCCCGTCCAGGTGTCGCGCACGCTCTCCAGGAAGGCCGCGCCTTCGTCGATGCGCCCTTGGGTCAGCATGACGTGGGCCAGGGCGTGCTGGGCCCAGGGCTCCTTGCGCTTGAGGTCTATGGCCTTGCGGGCGGCGGCCTCGGCCGCGTCCAGCAGGTGGCACTGCTCGTAGGCGAAGGCCAGCATGCCGTGCAGGTGGGCGACGTCCTCGGCGGCGGGCAGGGCGGCGACGGCGGCGCGCAGCATGGCCGGGAAGTCGCCGCGGTTGAAGTGGTGATAGTGCGCAAGCTTCAGCGCCAGGAGATCGCGCGGCCAGGCCCTCTGGATGGCTTCGGCGATCGACAGCGCGCCGGGAATGTCGTCGGCCGACCAGGTGGCGACGAAATCGACGAAGGCCCGCTCGCGCGGATGGGCGCCGCTCGCCAGGGCCTGGGCGCGGGCCAGGTAGGGCGCGGCGCGCTCGGCCGCGTCGGGCGCTTCCAGCAGCAGCCACAGCGTGGCGGCATAGGCGTTCAACAGGACGCTGTCCGGATGGGCCTCGGCGGCGCCGATGACCTCGGCCGCCCGGGTCTCATAGCTGAGAAAGCCGTCGACGAACCCGTCGACCGCCGCCAGGGCGGCGTCGAACGTCGGGCTCACCGGATTGCCGAGGTAGTCGGTACGCATGACGGTTACTCTAGTGGGGCCGCGCGGCCGCGCCAGCTATTGGATGCCGGCGGCGGCCAGGAAAGCGGCCACGTCGTCGGCCGTGCGCTCGGGGATCTCGACCTGGGGCAGGTGGCCGATCTTCGGATAGATGATCAGCTTCGCGCCCGGGATGGCCTCGGCGAATTTGTGGGCGCCGGCGACCTCGATCAGCGGGTCGATCTCGCCCCACAGCACCAGGGTCGGGGCCTTGATGGTCGAGAGCGCTTCCTTGGTCGCCTGGCTGTGCTTGCCGGGCTGGATCGACATCAGGATGGCGCGGTGGCCAGGAGCACGCTGCAGCTCGGCCCAGCGGTCGATGAAGGCGTCGGTGATCACGGCCGGCTCGCCGACCTCGCCCCGCAGGCCCGAGCGGATCAGCGGCTTGTTGTCGATCGAGCGCAGGAACGCGCGGCCCCACGAGTACTTCAGCAGCTTGAAGGCCAGGGGCGGCTTCTTCAGCGTCGTGGCCGGCCAGCCGGCGGCGTCGGCCAGGATCAGGGCGTCGACGCGCTCGGGATGGCGCACAGCCACCTGCCAGGCGACGCCGCCGCCCATCGAGTTGCCGGCGATGGCGAACTTGGGAAGGTTCTCCTTGGCCGCCAGAGCGTCGATCAGGTCGGCGAACCCGTCGGCGGAAGCGACATAGCCCGCTGGGGCGCGGGTCAGGCCGTGACCGGGCAGATCAACGGTGATGATCCGGTAGCGGCCGCCCAGCCGCGCGACCCAGCCCTCCCACGAGAAGTGGGAGTCGCCGAAGCCGTGGACGAGCAGCAGCAGCGGCCCATCGGCCTTGCCTTCGTCCTTGTAGTGCAGGCGCACGCCGCCGGGCAGGTCGGCATAGTGCGACGCCTTGGTGGCGTACTTGGCCTCGAGCCTTTCGTAGGGGATGTCGGGGCCGCGCAGCAGCAGCCAGCCGACGAGGCCGGCTAGCACCACGACGCCTAGGAGGCCGCCCACGATCAGCAACAGGGTCTTCAACATGAGCGGTCTCCCTTAAGCGGAGCTAGAAGCGATACTTTTAGAAGCGATACTGGGCGCGGACGCCATAGGTCGCCGGCTGGCCCGGCGCGGCGATGTCGATCAGCGGCAGGAAGAAGTTCCGCGTCAGGTCGTACTTGGTGTTGAAGACGTTCCTGGCGAAGGCGGTCAGGGCCCACGGACCCTTGGCCGGCGACACCGTCACGCTGGCGTTGGCCAGCCAGTAGCTGTCGACGTCATAGCGCGAGCCCAGCAGCAGGGGCTTGGTCTTGTCGTGGAAGGCGTAGTTGCCCTGCGCCTCGACCTCATAGTCGCCCACGGCCCAGGTGTAGGAGACGTCGCCGCCGTAGCTGAGCGGCGGGAAGCCGACCTTGGCTCCGGTGCGGGAGATATAGACGGCGTGGCCGGCCGCGACGCTGGCCGGGATGTCGAGATCGTTGGTGTACTTGTCGAACTTGCCGGTCTTGTAGCCCAGCGACTGGCCGATCCGCAGGGCGGGAACCGGACGCCAGGTCAGCTCCAGCTCGCCGCCGTAGATGTGCGATTTCTGGGCGTTGACGATGGCCCCGATCGGGCCGTTGTTGATGTCGTAGATCGCCGACTGAACCTGCTGGTTCTTGTAGTCGTAATAGAACACCGAGCCGTTCAGCTGGACGGTGTTGTCGGCGAAGCTGGACTTGAAGCCCGTCTCGTAAGCCCACAGGGTCTCGGGCTTGAAGCCGTCGACGGCCGAGGAGTCGCCGACATTGTACGAGGTGAAGCCGCCCGACTTCGTGCCCTTGCTGACGCTGGCGTACAGCAGCACGCTGTCGACGGGCTTGTACTCGACGGCCAGCTTGCCGGTGATGCTCTTGTTGTGCAGCGACTTGTCGGCCGTCGGGCTGAAGTTGGTCGCCGGCGCGCCGGGGGCGAAGGCGCCGGCGGTGACGAAGTCGTACTGGTTGCGCTTCTCGTTCTCGCCGCGCAGGCCGCCGATCAGCTTGACCTTGTCGCTGATCGCGTATTCCAGCTGGCCGAACAGCGAGGCCGAGCGAACCTTCTGGTTGTAGGTCGTGCGGGTGTCGAACAGCAGCGACTGGTAGAAGTCGGAGTAGAAGGCCTCGTCGATCGTCTCACGCGAATAGTAGCCGCCGACCAGCCATTGCAGTGGGCCCTCGGTCTTGGACGAGGCGCGCAGCTCCTGCGAGAACACCTTGGCGTCGGTGTCGAAATAGGTGCCGGCGTAGGCGTAGGCCGAGGCGTCCCAGTCGTTGTATTCCTTGCGATGCAGCTTTTCGTACGAGGTGATCGACACCAGGTCGACGCTGTCCGTCTCGGTGTGGGCGCGCAGCGAGACGCCGCTGTTCTTGGTGTCGTGGAACGGCTTGGCGTTGGTGGCGATGCCGGTCAGGCTGGCGAAGGCGGCCGAACCGCCCCAGCCGGTGTTCTTGCGGCTGCCGTCGGCGGCGATGGTCGGCAGGCTGGCGTTGTAGCCCAGCGGATTGAACAGATGGAGCCCGGTTGGCTCGGACTTGTCGTAGCCGGCGTGGACGCTGAGCAGGAAGTCGGTCTTGTCGGTCGGGGTCCAGGCCAGCTGGCCGCGCACCGAGGTGGTGTCCTTGTCGCCCAGCTTCTCGCCGGTCGTGCGGTTCTTCTGCCAGGCGCCGCCCTGGTCGGTGACGAAGGCCAGGCGACCGCTCAGCGTGTCGCTGATCGGGCCGGAGACGAAGCCCTCGGCCTTGAACTCCTCGTTGCTGTCGTACTCGGCGGTGACGCCGGCCGACAGGGTGTTGGTCGGGCGATTGGTGATGAAGTTGATCGCGCCGCCGGTGGTGTTGCGGCCGTAGAGCGTGCCCTGCGGGCCGCGCAGCACTTCCACGCGGGCGATGTCGAACAGCAGCCCCTGGGTCTGGGCCTGGATCGGATAGGCGACCTCGTCGACGCTGACGCCGACGGTCGAGGAATTGTTCGAGGCGTAGTCGTCGAAGCCGACGCCGCGCAGGCGGAAGCTGGGCTGGCCGCTGCCGAACTGCGGGGTGATCTCCAGGCTGGGCGTGGCGTACTGCAGCTGGTTGACTGTGGCGACGCCGCGCGCGGCCAGCTGGTCGCCCGAGATCACCGACAGGGCCACGCCGACGTCCTGGGCCGATTGCTCGCGGCGCTGGGCGGTGACGATCACCTGCTCCACCGCGGTGTCCCCCGGCGCTTCGGGGGTGGCTTCGGCGAAGGCGACGCCCGCGAAGGACGCGCCGATGGCGCCGACGGCGGTTCCGATAAGAAGACGCTTGATCACTGCAGATCCCCGTTTGTCGGCGCGCATGACATATCGCGAGAAGCGCCGGTTTTCGTTCGTGCGAGAATTCCTATTTATCGAGTGGGAATTGAAACCGAGATTTCCTCCGGCGAGGCGAAGCTTCTCTAATCGGCGTTCAGTTGGGACGGATAAATTCTGATTGTCGGCGCAGTTTTATCCGGAATGCGAGGGGATTGCGCGGCGGGCGGCCAAGGTAGATTTCTCCACTCATTGAGTAGGAATTGCCATGCCCGACACCAACCTGAACCTCGATCCGTACTGGATGCCCTTCACGGCCAACCGCCAGTTCAAGGCCAATCCGCGCCTTCTGGCCAGCGCTCAGGGCATGCACTATGTCGGCGTCGACGGTCGCCGGATTCTCGACGGGACGGCCGGGCTGTGGTGCGTGAACGCCGGCCATGGCCGGCGCGAGATCGCCGAGGCGGTGTCGCGCCAGCTGCTGGACCTGGACTACGCGCCGTCGTTCCAGATGGGCCACCCGGTCGCCTTCCAGTTCGCCGAGGCCCTGGCGAGGATCGCGCCGGGCGGGCCCGACGCGGGCCTAGATAGGATCTTCTTCGCCAACTCCGGGTCCGAGGCCGTCGACAGCGCGCTGAAGATCGCCGTGGCCTACCAGCGGGCGATCGGGCAGGGGCCGCGGACCCGGTTCATCGGCCGCGAGCGCGGCTATCACGGCGTGGGCTTTGGCGGGATCTCGGTCGGCGGGCTGGTCAACAACCGGCGGGTGTTTCCGACCCTGAACGGCGTCGACCACCTGCGCCACACCCACGATCCGGCCCGCAACGCCTTCACGCGCGGCCTGGCCGAGCACGGGGCCGAACTGGCCGACGACCTGGAGCGTCTGGTCGCTCTGCACGGCGCCGAGACCATCGCGGCGGTGATCGTCGAGCCGGTGGCTGGCTCGGCCGGCGTGCTGCCGCCGCCCAAGGGATATCTCGAGCGCCTGCGGGCGATCTGCGACCGCCATGGGATCCTGCTGATCTTCGACGAGGTGATCACCGGCCTCGGTCGTCTGGGCGCGCCGTTCGCCACCGACCTTCTCGGCGTCGTTCCAGACCTGGTGACGGTCGCCAAGGGGATCACCAACGGCGTCGTGCCCATGGGCGCGGTGTTCGCCAGGCGGTCGATCCACGACGCCCTGATGACCGGGCCCGAACCGGCGATCGAGCTCTTCCACGGCTACACCTATTCGGGCCATCCGGTGGCCTGCGCGGCGGGACTGGCGACGCTGGGCGTCTATCGCGACGAGGGCCTGCTGACCCGCGTCGGCGCGCTGGAGGCGGCCTGGGCCGAAGCGATCCATGGCCTGCGCGCCGCGCCGCACGTGGTCGACATCCGCACCATCGGCCTGATGGCCGGCGTCGAACTGGCGCCGCGCGATGGAGCCCCAGGCGCGCGCGGCTACGATGCTCTGGTCGCGGCGTTCGAGAGCGGTCTCCTGATCCGGGTCACCGGCGACATCATCGCCCTGTCACCGCCGCTGATCGCCACGGAAGACGATATCGGCGAACTGGCGGACAAGCTGGCCAAGGTGCTGGCGGGCCTGGCCTAGCTGCCCATGGCGTGATCGCCGGCGGTCGCAAGGCCGTCCGCCGGCGATTTGGACTTGCCAGGGCCAACTCGGCGCGATCTCGATGGTGTTACATTGTAACTCCGGGATCGCATCGACATGGGCCTCAAGCCGAGCCGCCGTCATCTGCTCCAAGCCGCCGCGACCTGCGGCGGCGTCGCCTTGACGGGAGCCAGCGCCACGGCCGCTTCCGCGACGAGCGCGCCCCGTCTGGCGCCGAACTCCATCCGCGCCTCCGACCTGCCGGCCCAGTTTGACGTCGCGCCGGGGATCCACAATCTGGAGGCCGGCTACTGGAGCATGATGCCGCGCGTGGTCGCGCAGGCCTATGCGCGCAACTGCCTCCATGTGAACAGCGCCAACGCGATCTGGGCGCGCAACGTGCTGCCGGACGGCGCGGGCTGGACCGCCGCGGCGCGCGAGGCCCAGGCCGCGATCGCGCGCCAGGTCGGCTGCCTGCCCGAGGAGATCGCCGTCACCCGCAGCGGCTCCGACGCCCTGCAGATGCTGATCACCAACTACAGGAACCTGAAACCTGGCGACGCCGTCATCCACTGCGACCTCGACTACGACGCGATGATCGGCGCGATGCGGTGGCTGGGCAGCCATCGCGGCGCGCGGGTGGTCAGTTTCGCCATGCCCGAGCCGGCGACGACCGCCAACATCCTCGCCGCCTACGAGGACGCGCTGGCGCGCAATCCGGACGCCCAGCTGCTGCTGGTCACCCAGGTCTCCAACCGCACGGGCCTGGTCACGCCGGTGCGCGAGATCGTGGCCATGGCCCGGGCGCGAGGCGTGGACACCATCGTCGACGCCGCCCATGGCATCGCGTGCCTGGATTTCCAGCTGGAAGATCTGGGCGCGGACTTCGTCGGCTGGTCGGTCCATAAGTGGACGTCCGCGCCGCTGGGCACGGGGGCTATGTATATCCGCAAGAGCCGGATCGCCGACATCGACATCGCCTTCGAGAACCACAACCTGCCCGCCGACAACATCAACACGCGGGTCCCGGCCGGGACGGTCGACTTTCCGGCCGTGATGACCATCCCGACGGCGGTGGACTTTCATTTCGCCGTCGGCGCGGCGGCGAAGGAGGCGCGCCTGCGGGCCTTGCGCAACCGCTGGGTGGGCGCCGTCCGCGACCTGCCCAATGTCGAGATCTGCGTGCCCGATGATCCGGCCCGCTCCTGTGTGATCACCAGCTTTCGCCTGAAGGGCATGGTCACGGACGCGGACGCCCAGCGCGTGCAGCGACGCCTGTTCGAGGCCCATCGCATCCACACCGTCTGGCGGACGGGCATCGCCAAGGGGCCGGTGATCCGGGTGACGCCGGGGCTCTACAGCACCGAGGCCGACGTCGACGCCCTGGCGGCGGCGCTGCGGGCCGAGCACGCGATGTTCGGCTAGGGGCTTAAAGCGACGCGGCGTGCTGGGCGACGAGATCGGCCAGGAAGTCCAGCACGGCCCGGACGCGGGGCAGGGGCGCCAGGTCCGCGTGGGCCGAGACCCAATAGCTGCGCTTCAGGTCCAGCTGCTCGGGCAGCACGCGCTGCAGGCGCGGATCGGGCTCGGCCGAGAACCGATGCAGCACGCCAAACCCCAGGCCCGAGGCGACGGCGGCCTGCTGGGCGGCGATCGAGTTGGAGCGGAACACCGTCGTCGCCCCGGCGGCCACCTGGTCCAGGTAGCGCAGCTCGGGCACGTCCAGCATCTCGTCGATGTACCAGACCAGCGGACGCTCCAGCAGCTGCGCCAGATCCTCCAGGGGCGGCGTCCGGGCCAGGTAGTCGCGCGCGGCGTAGAGGCCCAGGCTGTAGTCGGCCAGCTTGCGGGTGACGATGCGGCCCTGGGTGGGGCGGCTGAGGCTGATGGCGATGTCGGCCTCGCGGCGCATCAGGTTGACGCTGCGCGATTCCGGAACCAGCTCCAGCTGCAGGCCGGGGAAGCGCTGGTGGAACTGGTGGGCGGCCGGCGCGACCAGATGGGCGCCGAAGGCCTCCGGGGTCGACAGGCGGACGGTGCCCGACAGGGTCTGGCCGACCGCGCCCAGCCGCTCGCTGGCGCTCATCAGCTCGGCCTCGATGCGTTCGGCGTGCTCCAGCAGGGTCAGGCCTTGGCTGGTCAGGCTGACCCCGCGCGGCGAGCGGTCGATCAGCTTGACGCCCAGGTCGGTCTCCAGGGCGGTGACGCGCCGGGCGACCGTCGTCTGGTCCAGGCCCAGCCGCCGGCTGGCCGCCATCAGACCGCCGGCGCGGGCGACATACAGCAGGATGCGCAGGTCGTTCCAGTTCGGCGTGTGTAAATTTGCAGGCATGGTCGCGAAAATTCCGGCTCCACGTGCAAGAATGCCAGGAGTAAGCCTGGGGGACAATTAGGGAGCTCCCGCATGCGCACCATTTCCCATTTCGTCGGCGGCGCCGTCGTCGAGGGGACGTCCGGCCGGTTCGGCGACGTCTTCGATCCCAACACCGGCAAGGTCCAGGCGCGCGTCGCCCTGGCCTCGGCGTCGGAACTGGACGCGGCCATCGCCAACGCCAAGGCCGCGCAACCGGCCTGGGCCGCGACCAACCCGCAGCGCCGCGCCCGGGTGATGTTCGAGTTCAAGCGCCTGCTGGAAATCCACATGGACGAGCTGGCCGAACTGCTCTCGTCCGAGCACGGCAAGGTCGTCGCCGACAGCAAGGGCGACATTCAGCGCGGCCTGGAAGTCATTGAGTTCGCGTGCGGAATCCCGCACCTGCTGAAGGGCGAATATACCCAGGGCGCCGGTCCCGGCATCGACGTCTATTCGATGCGTCAGGCGCTAGGCGTGGTGGCGGGCATCACCCCGTTCAACTTCCCCGCCATGATTCCGATGTGGATGTTCGGCCCGGCCATCGCCTGCGGCAACGCCTTCATCCTCAAGCCTTCCGAGCGCGACCCGTCCGTGCCGGTGCGCCTGGCCCAGCTGATGATGGAAGCTGGTCTGCCGCCGGGCATCCTCAACGTCGTCCACGGCGACAAGGACTGCGTCGAGGGCATTCTCGACCACAAGGACGTCAAGGCTGTCAGCTTCGTGGGCAGCTCGGACATCGCCCAGTCGGTGTTCCAGCGCGCCGGGGCGGCCGGCAAGCGCGTCCAGGCCATGGGCGGCGCCAAGAACCACGGCCTCGTCCTGCCCGACGCCGACCTCGACCAGGCGGTCGCCGACATCATCGGCGCGGCCTACGGCTCGGCCGGCGAGCGCTGCATGGCCCTGCCGGTGGTCGTGCCGGTCGGCGCGAAGACCGCCGACGCCCTGCGCGAGCGGTTGGTCGACGCCATCGGTGGTCTGCGCGTCGGCGTCAGCACCGACCAGGACGCCCACTACGGCCCGGTGGTCAGCGCCGCCCACAAGGCGCGGATCGAGAGCTACATCCAGATGGGCGTCGACGAGGGCGCGGAACTGGTCGTCGACGGTCGCGGCTTCAGCCTGCAGGGCCACGAGGACGGCTTCTTCGTCGGCCCGACCCTGTTCGACCGCGTCCAGCCGACCAGCCGCTCGTACCAGGACGAGATCTTCGGCCCGGTGCTGCAGATGGTCCGCGCCGAGACCCTGGAGGAGGGCATTGGCCTGGCCTCGCGCCACCAGTACGGCAACGGCGTGGCGATCTTCACGCGCAACGGCGACGCCGCCCGCGAGTTCGCCGACCAGGTCGAGGTGGGCATGGTCGGGATCAACGTGCCGATCCCGGTGCCGGTCGCCTATCACAGCTTCGGCGGCTGGAAGCGTTCGGGCTTCGGCGACCTCAACCAGTACGGCATGGACGGCGTGAAGTTCTACACGCGCACCAAGACCGTGACCCAGCGCTGGCCCAAGGGCGGGGCGGTGCTGGACCAGAGCTTCGTCATCCCGACGATGCGATGAGACGAGCGGGGCGGGTCGAAAGGCCCGCCCCATCGCGTACGGCTTAGGCGCCAGGCCCGAAGATCGCGCGAAGCGCGACTGGAGGCTTTCGTCCGCTGCTTCGTTGACTCACTAGAGGCGGCATAAGCTGCATCCGCGTCCAACGAAGTCGAGCGTCCGGTATCATGACCAAAGCCTATCTCTTCCTCGCCGCCGCCCTGGCGGCCGCGCCGGGCCTCGCCTCGGCTCAGGCGGCCCAAAATACGGCGCCGAAGATCAGTCCCGCCGCTCGCGCCGTCCATGACGCGGCCATCGTGCTGGACACCCACTTCGACACGCCGGCCCTGTTCTCGCGGCCGGGCTGGGACTTCGCCGACCGCCATGCGGTGACCAAGGACGGAAGCCAGGTCGACCTGCCGCGCATGGTCGATGGCGGCGTCGACGGCGGCTTCTTCGCGATCTACACGGCCCAAGGGCCGCGCACGAAAGCCGGCGACGACGCGGCCCGCGCCGCCGCCCTGGTCCGGGCGGTCGAGATCCACGAGATGCTGGTCAAGCACAGCGACAAGATCGAGATCGCCCTGAAGGCCGACGACGCCGCCCGCATCGTCGCCAAGGGCAAACGCTTCGCCTATCTCAGCATGGAGAACGCCTATCCGCTGGCTGGCGACCCCGGCATGCTGGACGCCTTCTACGCCCTGGGCGTGCGGATGGTCGGCTTCGCCCACTTCAAGGACAACGACTTCGCCGACAGCGCCACCGACAAGCCCGAATGGGGCGGTCTCAGCCCCAAGGGCAAGGCGCTGCTGGAAGAGATGAACCGCTTGGGCGTGATCCCGGATCCCAGCCACTCGTCCGACGCGGTGTTGGCCCAGGTGATCGAGCAGTCCAAGACGCCGGTGGTCCTGTCGCACAGCGGCGTGCGCGCGGTGTTCGACCATCCCCGCAACGTGCCCGACGACCTGCTCAAGAAGCTGGCCGAGAGGGGCGGCGTCATTCAGATCAACGCCTTCTCGTCCTACATGATCCCCCCGCCGCCGCCCAATCCCGAGCGGGAGAAGGCCCTGGCGGCGCTGGGTCCCAAGTACGGGCCGCGCGACAAGCTGACCGAGGCCAAGGTGGTCGAGATGGTCGCCGAGCGGCGGGCGATCCTGGCCAAGTACCCGATGCCGCGCGCCAATCTCGAGGATCTGATGGCGCATCTGCTGTACGCCCTGAAGCTGATCGGTCCCGACCATGTGGGCCTCAGCGGCGACTTCGACGGCGGCGGCGGGGTGGACGGCTACGACAGCATCGCCGACCTGCCGATCGTCACCGAACGCCTGCTCAAGGCCGGCTATTCCAAGGACGACATCGCCAAGATCTGGGGCGGTAACGTCCTGCGGGTGCTGCGCGAGACCGAGGCCTACGTCGCCAGCCAGAAGTGAACCGAAGAGGGCGCTGACCGCGAGGTCAGCGCCCTTTTTGTTTAGCCCTCGTCCCCGTCGATCCATGTGGCGGAGACGGAGAGGTCGTCGCCCAGCAGGCAGAGGTCGGCGGCGTGTCCGGTGGCGATGCGGCCGCGCTGGGCGTCGAGACCCAGGAAGGCGGCGGGGGCGGCTGAGGCCATCATCACCGCGTCCTCGATCGAGACGCCCAGCATCGAGACGGCGTTGCGGACGGCGGCGGCCATGTCGAGGTCGGAGCCGGCCAGGGTGCCGTCCTCGCCGACGCAGACCCCGTCGCGGACCACGATCTGGCGGCCCTGCAGGGAAAAGCGCTTGTCGGCCATGCCCACGGTCGGCATGGCGTCGGTGACCAGCATGAAGCGGTCCAGCGGCCGGGTTCGCAGGGCGATCTTCAGGGTCACCGGATCGACGTGGCGGCCGTCGACGATGATCCCGGCCCAGGCCTCTTGGTTCTCCAGCACCGCCCCGACGACCCCCGGCTCGCGGCTGGTCAGCGGCGACATGGCGTTGAAGAGGTGGGTGACGCCGGTCAGGCCATGCGCCAGGGCCTGGCGCATGGTCGGATAGAGGGCGTTGGTGTGGCCGGCGGCGACGTGCACCCCGGCGTTCGCCAGGCGCTGGATCATCTCCGGCGTGGTCCGCTCGGGGGCCAGGGTCACCAGGGTCCTGCCGCGCTTCAGCGAGGAGAGGAGCGCGATGGCGGCCTCGTCGATGACCCGGAACTTGCCCTCGTCGTGGATGCCCTTGCGCTTGGGATTGAGGAACGGGCCCTCGATGTGGACGCCCAGCACGCCGGGCACGCCCTGTTCGATGGCTTGCTCGGTGGCCCGCATCGCTTGGTCGACGACATGGAGGTCGTCGCTGATCAGGGTGGGCAGGAAGCCGGTCGTGCCGAACGGGCGATGGGCCGCGCCGATGGCGGCGATGGTCTGCACGGTCGGGGCGTCGTTGAACAGCACCCCGCCGCCGCCATTGACCTGGGTGTCGATATAGCCGGGGACCAGCAGGCCGCCGGCCAGGTCACGGCGCGCGGCCGAGGCGGGAACCTCGGACATCGGGACCACGCCGGCGATCTGGCCGGCTTGGATCAGGACGGCCTTGTCGTATTCGACACCGGCGGCCGTCAGCACGCGGCCATGGACGAGAGCAGCCAGCATCAGACGGTTTCGGTGACCTTGTTGAGATGGGGCGGGCTGTCGGGGTCGTAGCCGCGGGCCACCGACAGGGCGTTGGCCATGCGATAGAAGCTCTGGATCATCAGGATCGGCTCCAGCACCGGATGGGCCGACACGGTGGGCAGGGTGGGGACGCCTGCTTCATCGCCCTCCATCCCCTTGGGCGCGGCCAGCAGCACGTCGGCCCCGCGTTCGGAGAGGCCCTTGGCCATGGCGTCGACACTGGCGCGGCTCTCGTCGTTCTGAGCGAAGACCAGGGCCGGGAAGCCGTCCTTGACCAGGGCCATGGGGCCATGCAGCACCTCGGCGGCGCTGAAGGCCTCGGCGTGCAGGCCGCAGGTCTCCTTGAACTTCAGGGCCGCCTCCAGGGCCACGGCGAAGCCGACCCCGCGTCCCAGGACATAGAGGTTGCTGGCCGAGGTCAGGCGTTCGACGGCCGGACTCCAGTCCAGGCGCCAGGCCTGGGCCAGCAGGGCGGGCAGGGTTTCCAGCGCCGCCTCCAGCGCCTCATCCTCCGTCCAGGCGGCGATCAGCTGGGTGATGGCCACGAGGGCGGCGATGTAGGACTTGGTGGCCGCCACAGAGAGCTCCGGCCCGGCGTGCAGCGGGATGACCGCGTCGGCCAGCTGGGCCAGCGGCGAATCCCCGACATTGACCAGGGCCACGGCGTAGCCGCCGGCGGCCTTGGCCGCCTTCACCGCCGCCAGCAGGTCGGGGCTCTTGCCCGACTGCGAGATGGCCAGAACCAGCGCCCCCTCCAGGTTGGGCGAAGCGTCGTAGACCGAGCTGACCGACAGGCCCGCCGACGAGGTCAGCACCCCGGCCCGGGTCTCGATCAGGTAGCGGGCGAAGGTGGCGGCGTGGTCGCTGCTGCCCCGCGCGCAGGTGACCACCACGCGCGGCGGGGTCTCCCGCAGCCGCGCGGCCAGGGCCGCGACCCGCTCGGCGTTGGCCGCAAGCAGCGCGGCGGCGACCGACGAGGCCTCCCCCGCCTCCAGGAACATCCGCGTGGACTCCGGCGACAGGCGAGGGGGCGAAGACAATGATGACGCCGTCAAAGCGCGAACTCCGGAATACGAGAAAAGGGGAAGGCGCTAGGCCGGATCGTTCAGCTCGGCCACGAAGTCGTAGGCGTCGCCGCGATAGTAGGAGTGCGAGACCTCGACCGCCCGGCCGTCGCGCAGGAAGCCGCGTCGCTCGACCAGCAGGCCGGCGTCCTTGGCCTTCACGCCCAACAGGGGCGCGTGCTGCGCCGAGATCAGTATCCCGCGCAGACGCTGAAGCGC